>JBGVGD010000001.1:0-3021 GCA_045121515.1 Phocaeicola sp.
CGGTGGCGTTAGTAGCAGCCGTATTCGGGATTGCTGGAAACTATATCGGTGCCAATTATTTTACGAGCAAGGGAACGGGATTTGTCAAACCGGTTATCATTATAGTATTGGCGATATTCTTTATCAAAATTTGTTGGGAACTGTTTACAGCATAAAATAAAAGAGGCTCAAATTAAAATGAGCCTCTTTTTATTTTATCATTATACCAACTTATGGATAATCAAACCTGAACGGAGTTTCGGTTCAAACCAAGTAGTCTTTGGAGGCATGATATTACCTGTATCGGCAATGTCCATCAATTGTTTCATGCTTACTGGATAGAGAGCCAAAGCCACCTTCATTTCACCGCTGTCCACACGCTTCTTCAATTCACCCAAACCACGGATACCGCCTACGAAGTCGATACGCTTGTCTGAACGCAAATCCTTGATGCCAAGAATTTCATCCAAAATTAAGTTCGAAGAAATGGTTACGTCCAGTACACCAATCGGGTCATTGTCATCGTAAGTACCTTCCTTAGCAGTCAAGCTATACCACTTGCCTTCCAAGTAGAGCGAGAAGTTATGCAATGCATTCGGCTTATAGATTTCAGCACCCTTTTC
This sequence comes from Phocaeicola sp., assembly GCA_045121515.1. Taxonomy (GTDB): domain Bacteria; phylum Bacteroidota; class Bacteroidia; order Bacteroidales; family Bacteroidaceae; genus Phocaeicola. The sequence goes on from JBGVGD010000001.1 coordinate 603, forward strand.
TTCTACGATGAAGTTCTTGCCAACAGCAGCCAAGAATTCTTCCGGTGTCAAACCATTCAAGTCCTTAACCACACGGTTGTAGTCGATGATAGTCAACTGATTAGCTGGGAAACAAACCGCCATGAAGTAGTTATATTCTTCGTCACCCTTATGGTTCGGATTCTGTTGGGCCTTTTCTGCACCTACGAGGGCAGCAGCTGCTGAACGGTGGTGACCGTCGGCAATGTAAAGGGCCGGCATTGCTGCAAATGCCTTAGTAATAGCATCAATGTCTTCTTGTTGGTCGATTACCCATACGGTGTGACCGAATCCGTCGCCTGGAGCGATGAAGTCATATTCAGGAGTACCGGCTGTATATTTAGCAACGATTGCATCCAATTCGGCATTGTCCGGATAAGCAAAGAATACAGGCTCAATATTAGCATTGTTCACGCGGACATGCTTCATGCGGTCTTCTTCCTTATCACGACGGGTCAATTCATGCTTCTTGATGACACCGTTCATGTAATCAGGAACGTAAGCACCTACTACCAAACCGTACTGAGTCTTACCGTTCATGGTTTGAGCATAAACGTAGTAGTTTTCCTTTTCATCCTGTACCAACCAACCTTTGTCCTGGAACATTTGAAAATGTTCTGCTGCACTTTCGTATACACATGGATCGTGTTCGTCTGTACCTTCCGGGAAGTTGATTTCCGGCTTGATGATATGATAGAGTGACTTTTCGTTGTCACCAGCTTCTGCACGTGCCTCTGCCGAGTTCAAAACGTCGTAAGGACGTGAAGCGACCTCTTCCACCATTGATTTCGGTGGGCGGATGCCTTTAAATGGTTTGATTACAGCCATAATGGTATTAGATTCTAATGGTTAAGGTTTATTTATTGACACGGAACTTTTCGCAACCTTCCTTGAAGAAGCCTACAATTTGGTTGGCAGCAGCAATACCTGCATTGATGTTTGCTTCTGCAGTCTGTGCACCCATCTTCTTAGGAGTAGTGAAGTAGCGTCCTGTGAACTTTTCTACCAATTCTGCATGGTCGTCCGGCATGATATCTGTTACATACTTCAAATCCGGGCGGTCTTCCATTACCTTTACCAATTCGATTTCGTTGATAACTTCCTTGCGGGCAGTATTAACGATCAAACCATTCTTTGGCATGCGGTTCAACAAGTTGTAGTTGATAGACATGCGAGTACCCGGTGTTGCAGGAATATGGATAGAAACCACGTTACAAGTTTCGTACAATGCTTCTGCTGAATCTACTGGAATAACACCATCAGCTTCGATTGCTTCTTTCGGACAATAAGCATCAAAAGCATAGATTTCCATGCCGAATCCCTTGGCGATTCGTGCCACGTTACGGCCTACATTACCATACGCATGAATACCAAGCTTCTTGCCTTTTAATTCAAAACCTGAAGTACCATTGTACATGTTGCGGACAGCCATAACCATCATACCGAATGCCAATTCTGCCACGGCGTTGGAGTTCTGTCCCGGTGTATTCATGACACAGATACCACGTTGTGTGGCTGCTTCCAAATCAACATTGTCGTAACCGGCACCGGCACGAACGATAATCTTCAAGTTAGGAGCAGCGTCCATGATTTCTGGAGTAACTTTGTCGCTTCGGATAATCATTGCATCTACATCAGCGGCTACTCTCTTGACACGGTCCATATCTGTGCCATACTTTTCACACAATTTGAGTTCATAACCAGCTTCAGTAACTGCTTTTTGGATGCCGTCAATGGCTACTTGCGCAAACGGCTTATCTGTCAATAATAATACTTTCTTCATGATGAGTCTTATTTAAAAAGAATAAGGACATGCGAAGGCATGCCCTTATCCGTCGGTTATTAATTAATGGAGTTTTTCAAATTCTTGCATGCAATCAACAAGTGCTTGTACGCTTTCTAATGGCATAGCGTTGTAGCAAGATGCGCGGAAACCACCTACAGAACGGTGGCCCTTGATGCCCACCATACCTCTGTCAGTAGCGAACTTCATGAAGTCTGCTTCCAATTCTTTGTATTCGTCGTTCATGACGAAGCAGATGTTCATGTAAGAACGGTCTTCTGGGTCAGCGATTGTTGCACGGAACAACTTGTTGCGGTCGATTTCACCATAAAGCAAATCAGCACGTTCTTTCGCACGGCGTTGCATTTCTACTACGCCACCTTCCTTCTTGATCCAACGCAATGTCTGGAGAGCCGAATAGATAGGCAATACCGGAGGAGTATTGAACATAGAACCACCGTCTACATGAGTCTGATAGTTCAACATAGTCGGAATATAGCGAGATACCTTGTTCAAGGCTTCGTCTTTCACGATAACGAAAGTTGCACCGGCTGGAGCCAAGTTCTTCTGAGCACCACCATAGATACAGATATACTTAGATACATCTACCGGACGAGA
>JBGVGD010000002.1:0-66205 GCA_045121515.1 Phocaeicola sp.
ATAAAAGATATTCAGGTGGCTATAGCACAAGGGTTCCACCTCTTCCCATTCCGAACAGAGAAGTTAAGCCTTGTCACGCCGATGGTACTGCGTTTGTGGGAGAGTAGGTAGCCGCCGTTTTTAATGAAGCCTTCGATATAGAAATATATCGGAGGCTTTTTTCGTTTATATCTTCTTTCAGTCTCGAAAAAACTTTCCTTTTATTTTGTTTTTATCAAATAAACGTATACATTTGCAATGTGCAATTAAATACAAAGAAAATGAATCAATTTTATCTACATATTTTGCTATCTGGTATTATTATTCTATTGGCGGTGTCAATGGGAAGTGAGTGTCGTATATGATAGTGATATTCGTAGAGTATTATATAAGCCTTTCTCACTTCCCGGTGTGAAAGGTTTTTTTATAGATAATAATAATGAATAGATAAATACTGAAAGTTATGAGTGACAGATTGTTTATTTTTGATACCACGTTAAGAGACGGTGAACAGGTTCCTGGGTGTCAATTGAATACAGTTGAAAAAATTCAAGTGGCTAAACACTTGGAAGCTTTAGGAGTGGATGTGATTGAAGCGGGTTTCCCTATTTCCAGTCCAGGTGACTTCAATTCTGTTGTAGAAATATCGAAGGCTGTAACATGGCCTACTATCTGTGCTTTGACTCGTGCTATAGAGCGTGACATTGATGTGGCTGCTCAAGCACTTCGCTTTGCTAAGCGTAAACGTATTCATACGGGTATCGGAACTTCGGATGCTCATATTCGCTATAAGTTCAATTCCAGTCGTGAAGAAATCATCGAACGTGCGGTCTCTGCTGTCCGTTATGCTCGTCGCTATACCGATGATGTGGAATTTTATGCGGAAGATGCCGGACGTACAGACAATGAATATTTGGCTCGTGTAGTAGAAGCGGTGATTACAGCCGGTGCTACAGTGGTGAATATTCCAGATACTACCGGTTATTGTCTCCCGGAAGAATATGGTGCTAAAATCAAGTATTTGATGGAACATGTGGATAATATCGATAAGGCGATTCTGTCCACTCATTGCCATAATGACTTGGGATTGGCTACTGCCAATACCATTGCTGGTGTATTGAATGGTGCCCGTCAGGTAGAAGTTACGATGAATGGTATCGGTGAACGTGCGGGTAATACAGCATTGGAAGAAGTGGCGATGATCATCAAGAGTCACAATACGATTGATTTGGACATGAACATCAATACGAATAAGATTTATCCGACTAGCCGTCTGGTATCCAGTTTGATGAATATGCCGGTACAGCCTAACAAGGCCATTGTGGGTAGAAATGCATTTGCTCATTCATCGGGTATTCACCAGGACGGTGTATTGAAGAATGTTCAGACTTATGAAATTATCGATCCGAAAGATGTAGGTATTGATGATAGTTCTATCGTATTGACAGCCCGTAGTGGTCGTGCAGCCTTGAAGCATCGTTTGCATATCTTGGGTGTAGAACTGGATATGGACAGTCTGGACAAGGTTTATGAAGATTTCTTGAAATTGGCTGATAAGAAAAAGGACATCACAGACGATGAAATCTTGGTATTGGCTGGAGCGGGTAGAAATGACAACCACCATATCAAGTTGGAATACTTGCAAGTGACTAGTGGTGTGGGTGTCCGTTCGGTAGCTAGCTTGGGCTTGAACATTGCCGGTGAACAATTTGAATCGGCTGCTACAGGTAATGGTCCGGTGGATGCGGCTATCAAGGCATTGAAGAAGATTATCGACCGCCACATGGAATTGAAGGAATTTACCATTCAAGCTATCAGCAAGGGTTCGGACGATATGGGTAAGGTTCACATGCAGGTGGAATACGACGGTCAGATGTATTATGGTTTCGGTGCCAATACCGACATTATCGCTGCTTCGGTAGAAGCATACATCGACTGTATCAATAAATTCAAGAGATAAGTTTTTAACGAAATAGATTGTTATGGCAAATACATTGTTTGATAAAATATGGGACGCTCACGTGGTGCAGCAGGTAGAAGAAGGGCCAACCCAACTCTACATCGACCGCCTTTATTGCCACGAAGTGACCAGTCCGCAGGCTTTCGCCGGAATGCGTGCCCGAGGATTGAAATGTTACCGTCCCGCTCAGATCTATTGTATGCCGGACCACAATACGCCGACACACGATCAAGATAAACCGATAGAAGATCCGGTGTCCAAAACACAGGTAGATACCTTGGAGCAGAACGCGAAGGATTTTGGATTGAACTATTTCGGTATGTTGCATCCAAAGAATGGTATCATCCACGTGGTAGGACCGGAAAGGGGATTGACACTTCCGGGAATGACCATTGTGTGCGGTGACTCGCATACTTCTACGCATGGTGCGATGGGAGCAGTTGCCTTCGGTATCGGTACCAGTGAAGTGGAAATGGTCTTGGCATCGCAATGTATTTTGCAGGCTCGCCCGAAGACGATGCGTATCACCATTGACGGTGAACTGGGCAAGGGTGTGACTGCCAAAGATATGGCACTCTACATGATGTCGAAGATGACAACCAGTGGTGCTACGGGTTATTTTGTGGAATATGCAGGCTCGGCTGTACGCAACTTGAGCATGGAAGGTAGATTGACGCTTTGTAATCTGTCCATTGAAATGGGTGCTCGTGGTGGTATGGTAGCTCCTGATGAAACTACTTTTGAATATCTGAAAGGTAGAGAATATGCTCCGAAAGGCGAAGCATGGGACAAGGCTTTGGCTTCTTGGAAGACATTGAAGAGTGACGAAGATGCTGTTTTCGATAAGGAAGTGCAGTTTGATGCTGCAGATATCCAACCGATGATTACTTATGGAACGAATCCGGGCATGGGTATGGGTATCACTGAACGGATTCCGGAGAGTGACGGTACGGCATCTTTCGAGAAGTCACTGAACTATATGGGTTTTCAAGCAGGGGAAGGTTTGTTAGGTAAGAAGATAGATTATGTATTTTTGGGTGCTTGTACCAACGGTCGCATCGAAGACTTCCGTGCTTTTGCTTCGATCGTGAAGGGACGCAAGAAGGCGGACGATGTGATTGCTTGGTTGGTTCCTGGATCTTGGATGGTGGATGCGCAAATCCGTGAGGAAGGTTTGGACAAGGTGTTGGCAGAAGCGGGATTCGCTATCCGTCAGCCGGGATGTTCGGCTTGCTTGGCCATGAACGATGACAAGATTCCGGCAGGCAAGTATGCTGTTTCGACCAGTAACCGCAACTTTGAAGGGCGTCAGGGTCCGGGATCACGTACGTTGTTGGCTAGTCCGTTGACTGCAGCAGCGGCGGCTATTACCGGTGTGATAACAGATCCAAGAGAATTCATGTAAAAATCAGTAGGTATGAAACAGAAATTTGACATCATAACCAGTACTTGTGTCCCCTTGCCTTTGGAGAATGTGGATACAGACCAGATTATTCCAGCCCGTTTCTTGAAGGCGACCACTCGGGAAGAAAAGTTCTTTGGTGATAACCTGTTCCGTGACTGGCGTTATCATCCGGACGGTTCGTTGAACGAAGATTTCGTGCTGAACAATCCTATATACGGTGGAGAAATCCTGGTAGCCGGAAAGAATTTCGGTTCGGGCAGTAGCCGTGAGCATGCGGCCTGGGCGATTGCCGGTTATGGTTTCCGAGTTGTGGTAAGCAGTTTCTTTGCAGACATTCATAAGAACAATGAACTGAATAACTTTGTGCTTCCGGTAGTAGTGAGTGAAGCATTTTTACGAGAATTGTTTGCTTCTATCGAAGCGGATCCAAAGATGCTGGTGGAAGTGAACTTGCCGGCGCAGACCATAACAAACAAGGCAACCGGTAAGAGTGAACATTTTGAAATCAATGCTTACAAGAAACATTGTCTGATGAATGGATTGGACGATATCGATTTCTTGGTAGAAAGCAAAGACAAGATAGAAGCATGGGAGAACGCGTCAAGATAGAAATCATGGATACCACGCTCCGTGACGGTGAACAGACCAGTGGAGTTTCGTTCGTTCCTCATGAAAAGTTGATGATAGCCCGTATGTTGCTGGAGGACTTGAAGGTAGACCGTGTGGAAGTCGCTTCTGCCCGAGTTTCGGAAGGCGAAATGGAGGCTGTCCGCATGATTTGTGAATGGGCGGCTACTCGCAATCATCTGCATAAAGTGGAGGTACTTGGCTTCGTGGACGGAAAGACATCGGTGGACTGGATCCGTCAGGCTGGTTGTCAGGTACTCAACTTGTTGTGCAAAGGTTCGTTGAAGCATTGTACCCAGCAGTTGAAGAAGAGTCCGGAAGAGCATATTAACGATATCAAGGAAACCATTTATTATGCACATAGCCAAGGCATCTTGGTGAATGTGTATCTGGAGGATTGGAGTAGCGGTATGAAGCATTCTCCGGAATACGTTTTTCAGTTGGTCGATGCTTTGCAGACCACTCCGGTGCAGCGATTTATGTTGCCCGATACGTTGGGGATACTGAATCCGCTCCAAGTGATTGAGTACATGCGGAAGATGAAGAAGCGTTATCCTAAGAAGCATTTCGATTTCCATGCACACAATGACTATGATTTGGCGGTAAGTAATGTGCTGGCTGCTGTCTTGAGTGGTGTGAAAGGACTTCATACAACGATCAATGGTTTGGGGGAACGGGCAGGTAATGCACCGCTATCGAGTGTACAGGCCATTTTGAAAGACCATTTCGAGGCCATGACCAATATTGATGAAAGCCGCTTGAACGATGTGAGTAGAGTGGTGGAATCGTATTCGGGCATTGTCATTCCTGCCAACAAACCGATTGTAGGAGAGAGTGTGTTTACCCAGGTGGCCGGTGTTCATGCCGACGGAGATAACAAGAACAATCTCTATTGCAATGACCTCTTGCCGGAACGTTTCGGAAGAAAGCGCGAATATGCTTTAGGCAAGAATAGCGGTAAGGCTAATATCCGTAAGAACTTGGAAGACCTGGGCTTGAAACTCGATGAGGAATCCATGCGCAAGGTAACGGAACGGATCATTCAGTTGGGCGACAAGAAGGAATTGGTGACACAGGAAGACTTGCCTTACATCGTGAGCGATGTGTTGAAGCACGATGTGGAAGACGACCGGGTGAAACTGAAAAGTTACATTGTCAACTTGGCATACGGCTTGCGTCCAATGGCTACCGTAAAGGTGGAAATCAATGGCAAGGAATACGAAGAGAATTCGAGTGGAGACGGTCAGTACGATGCTTTTGTACGTGCTCTTCGCAAAATCTATAAGGATACGTTGGGTAGGAAGTTCCCGATGTTGACAAACTATGCAGTAACCATTCCGCCGGGTGGACGAACCGATGCTTTTGTGCAGACTACCATTCATTGGAGTTTCGAAGGGAATGAATTCCGTACAAGAGGCCTCGATGCTGACCAGACGGAAGCAGCCATTAAGGCTACCATGAAAATGTTGAATATAATCGAAAAAGAATATGAAATTTAATATAGCTGTATTACCGGGTGACGGTATTGGTCCTGAAATCTCTGTAGTAGGAGTGGATGTGATGAATGCCGTTTGTGAGAAGTTCGGTCATGAAGTGAACTATGAATATGCTATCTGTGGTGCAGATGCTATCGATAAGGTAGGCGATCCGTTTCCGGAAGAAACCTATCAAATTTGTAAGAATGCCGATGCAGTCTTGTTTTCGGCCGTAGGCGATCCTAAGTTTGACAATGACCCTACGGCCAAGGTACGTCCCGAACAAGGGTTGTTGGCGATGCGAAAGAAGTTGGGCTTGTTTGCCAATATCCGTCCCGTACAGACTTTCCAATGCTTGATTCATAAATCACCGCTTCGGGCAGAGTTGGTGCAAGATGCCGATTTCATCTGTATCCGTGAACTGACCGGAGGTATGTATTTCGGTGAGAAATATCAAGATAACGATAAGGCATACGATACCAATTACTATACCCGTCCTGAAATCGAACGTATCTTGAAAGTAGGTTTTGAATATGCCATGAAGCGCAAGAAACACTTGACGGTAGTGGATAAGGCCAATGTGTTGGCATCCTCTCGTCTATGGAGACAGATTGCGCAAGAAATGGAAACTCAATATCCGGAAGTGAAGACCGATTACATGTATGTGGACAATGCGGCCATGCGCATGATTCAGGAACCGACGTTCTTCGATGTCATGGTGACTGAAAATACTTTCGGGGATATTCTGACAGACGAAGGTTCGGTGATTAGCGGTTCCATGGGTTTGCTTCCTTCGGCTTCGACAGGAGAAAGCACCCCTGTATTCGAACCGATTCATGGTTCCTGGCCACAAGCAAAAGGCTTGAATATCGCCAATCCATTGGCACAGGTTCTTTCTGTAGCGATGCTCTTCGAGTATTTCAACTTGAAGGAAGAAGGAAATTTGATTCGTGAAGCGGTAGATGCTTCGCTGGATGAGAATGTCCGCACACCGGAAATTCAGGTAGAAGGTGGTGCGAAATATGGTACCAAGGAAGTGGGTGCTTGGATTGTGGATTATATACAGAAAAAAGGGTGATGATTCACCCTTTTTTTCTTTTAGAATTTCTTTACTCGGATGTGGCAATAAGGCTCGCCACCAGTCTTGTTGTAATAATCCTGATGATACTCTTCCCCTTCCCAGAATTTCTCAGCCGGGCGAAGGATCGTATTCACTTCATGTCCCATGGAACGGAGTAATGCGATCACTTTTTCGGCAATCTCCTTTTGCTCTTCATTTAAATAGAAGATTTCGCTTCGGTATTGAGGACCGATGTCCGGACCTACACCGTCGGTTTGTGCGGGGTCATGGATTTCGAAGAATACTTTGCAGAGTTCTTCATAACTAACGATGTCGGCATCGTAATCCACCACAATGGCTTCTACATGGTGTGTCTGATGCGCTTTCACTTCGGGATACTTCGGATTCTCTTCCGGACCTCCCGTATAACCAACAACGGTATTCAAGACACCAGGAACACGTTGGAACTGGTGTTGTACGCCCCAGAAACATCCGGCAGCGAATATGGCTTTTTCCTGTTTCATATCTTTATTATATCTTAATGTTTCGCAAATATACGCCATTTGTTTGTAAAGCGGAATGAACCTTTTGATTTTTTCTTACCTTTGCATCAGAAGAACAAAAAATGATGAAAAGAGTTTACTTATATATCGTTGCGATGTTGGCTTGTTGCCAACTTTCCGCACAGACCTACGATGAATTGATTACCCGTGCCATGAATGCAGTAGAGCGGGATAGCCTCTATCAAGCAGAAGCATGGTTCAAGAAAGCCTTGCAGAAGGAACCAGCCAATATGCGAAATGCTCTCTTGTTTTCCAATTTGGGTACTATTCAGCGTCGAATGGGAAAGAACAAGGAGGCATTAGAATCCTATTCTTTGGCTTTGAATCTGACTCCCTATTCCGTAACCATGTTGCTGAATCGGGCTTCCTTGTATTTGGATATGGACTATCTGGACAAGGCTTATGTGGATTATTGCAATGTGATTGATCTGGAAGCCAAGAATCAGGAGGCTTTACAGTTCCGTGCCTATATCTATATGCGTCGTCGCCAGTATCAGGATGCAAAGAATGATTATCAAAGTCTGTTGGAGGTGGTTCCGGGAGACAAGACAGCACGTATCGGCATGGCTATGGTCAATCAGAAATTGCAACGCTATCGGGAATCGTTGGAAGAGTTCAATCGCCTGATTGTGGATTATCCCAAGGATGTTTCCTTGTTGAAGGCTAGAGCCGAACTGGAAGTGGAAACGAATAATCTGGAATTGGCTTTACTCGATTTGGAGAGTGCTGCGAAACTGGCTCCTAATGATGCGGAAATCTATGTGATGTGTGGAGACATTTATATGGAGCAAGGACGGAACAGGGAAGCATACGTGGCTTTTGAGAAAGCGGTGGAATTGGGTGTTCCCCGTCCGGAATTGCAGGATAGATTGAAAGCAAGTAAGAAAAAATAATCTTACTTGCCTATGATTTGTTGGATGAGTTCTACAAAATCCTTTCCGTATTTTTCTTTTTTGTATTCACCGATACCGCTGACCATACCGAATTCTTCCAATGTCGTAGGGCGTTGGATAGCCAGTTGATGCAAAGTCTTGTCCGACAAGACAATGTAAGCCGGTATGGCTTGTTGGTCGGCCAATCGCTTGCGGAGAGCACGAAGTTCTTCAAATAACATAGGATCCTCCTCGCCCATAGGTACCGATACCGGAACCTTGAACAATGGCTTTTCTTCTTTCTTCTTTCCTTTGCTTTTGGTCTCCTTTTCTTCCCGCTTGATGACTACCAGCATGGCCTTTTCTTGCCCGAACAATACTTTGGCTCCGGCTGTCGTTATCTTTAGGTGATTGTTTTCGTTGTAGGCTATTTCAAAATAACCCATGTTCAGCATCTGGAGCAGATAATCTTGCCAATCCCGTTGGGGAACATCCCGACCGACACCGAAAGTTTTCAGTTTATCATAGCCTTTTTCGGTGACTTCTTCCATGTAGTTTCCTCGAAGGATAGCGATGAGCATACGGGTACCGATTTGCTGGTCGGTACGCATGATAGCACTCAATGCTTTCTGTACGATAATCGTGCCGTCGAACCGTTCGGGTGGATTCTTGCATACGTCGCAATTGCCACAATCATGATCCATGGTTTCGCCGAAATAGTTCAACAGGATGCGTCTTCGACAGATATCCGATTCGGCATATTGCTGCATACGGTTCAACTTTTCCAAATTAATGGCTTGTTGGCCACTGTCGATAGCGAATTTGGAGAGCATGACCAAGTCGCCCAACGAATAGAATAGGAGTGTATCACTCTTTACTCCGTCTCGTCCTGCACGTCCGATTTCCTGATAAAAACTTTCGATACTCTTCGGCATGTTGTAATGAATCACCCAGCGCACATTCGACTTATCGATGCCCATACCGAAAGCAATGGTGGCACATACCACTTGGACTCTATCGTTGATAAAGTCTTCTTGTGCCTTGTCTCGTGCCGAAGCACTTAATCCGGCATGGTAAATCGTTGCTTTTATTCCATGGCGAAGAAGCATATCGCATACCTTCTCCGTCTTGTCCCGACTCATGCAATAGATGATTCCACATTCGTTGGGACGTTTGAAAATGAACTCCAATATGGTGCGTGTCTTTTCCTTCTGTTGGTATCCGCGACGTACATCCAAACTCAGGTTGGGACGGTCAAAAGACGAGATAAATGTCTGAGGATTCTTTAATGCCAATTGCTTGATAATATCCTGACGCGTGATCTTGTCGGCCGTAGCGGTCAAGGCTACAATAGGAACCGAAGGGAATTGTTCACGAATGGCTTTCAGTTGGGTATATTCCGGTCGGAAGTCATGTCCCCATTGCGAGATACAATGTGCTTCGTCAATGGCAAAAAGAGAGACCTTGATTTCTCTTAGCAGGTAGTCCATTTCCATTAACAGACGTTCGGGTGAAATGTAGAGTAACTTTACTTTTCCTTGCATACATTCCCGACGGAGCATGACATTCTCGGTATCGTTGTTGTTGCTGTTCAGGGCACGTGCCGCTATACCGTTGGCACGCAAACTTTCCACCTGGTCCTTCATCAATGAAATAAGGGGAGATACAACTATGGCTGTACCTTCCAACATGAGTGCCGGTAACTGGTAGCAAATGGATTTCCCTCCACCGGTAGGCATTAATACGACGCTGTCTTTCTTGGCTAGGATATTCTCTATGATGTCTCGTTGTAATGGGCGAAACGAATCGTATCCAAAATAAGTTTTTAATGTCTGTAGCATGATATTTTCTGAATTAGTCCGGCAAAGGTAAAATAAAATTGCATAAAAAGTTGCACAAAAGGAAAAGAATCACTTTTTTTGTACTAAAATAGGATTTTCTAAAGTAACCCCATAAATCAAAAGAGATGAACTATAAACTAACAGAACCGGAAGCACAATCAGAGGCTCCGAAGAAATTGCCTTATAATCTGCGTGAAAAGCGTGAAAAGGATGCTGCTTATCGCACCATGATACGTGCTGAATTGGCTGACGAATTGTATCAGAAGATTGTTGATATTGTTATTGTAAAGAAGAAATATAAGGATCCGAACTTCTCTTCTAAGGATTTGGCCAAGTTGTTGCAGACTAACACTCGTTACTTGTCGGCAGTGGTCAATTCAAGATTCGGAATGAATTACTCATGCTTGTTGAATGAATATCGTGTAAAGGATGCCTTGCGTTTGTTGGCAGACAAGAAGAATGCAGAAAAGAATGTAGAAGAAATCAGTGCTATGGTAGGATTTGCTAACCGTCAGTCTTTCTACGCTGCATTTTATCGTATTGTAGGAGAAACTCCTAATGGTTACCGTAAGAAAATGTTGTCGGCTAAGGCTAAGAAATAAGGTTGTAAAACTTAAAGATATAAAAGGAAAACCTTGGTTTTCCTTTTTTTGTTTCATATATTAATGGTTTAAAGATGAAAAAACAGATAATGATTGGAGTCATGGGAACGTTGATGATGACCGGATGTGGTTCTAATAATCAGGAGCCTAAGGAAGATGCTTTTGATTATACTGTAGAGCAGTTTGCAGATTTGCAGTTGTTGCGTTATAAGGTACATGGATTCGAAGAACTTCCGTTGGAACAGAAGAAGTTGGTGTACTATTTGTCGGAAGCGGCTCTCCAAGGTCGTGATATCTTGTTCGACCAGAACGGAAAGTATAACTTGATTATCCGTAAGATGTTGGAAACTGTTTATACCGATTACCAAGGCGATCGTAATGATACCAACTTCAAGGCTATGGAAACTTACTTGAAGCGCGTTTGGTTCTCGAACGGTATTCATCATCATTATGCAGCCGATAAGTTTGTACCAGGCTTTACTCCAGAGTTCTTCAAGCAGGCATTGGAAAGTGTAGACGCTGCCAAGTTGCCATTGGCGGAAGGAGAAACATTGGAAGCACTTTGCAATGAAGTTTTCCCAGTCATCTTTGATGCAAAGGTAATGGCTAAGCGTGTCAACCAAGCCGACGGAGAAGACTTGGTGTTGACTTCTGCTTCCAATTATTACGATAATGTAACTCAGGCAGAAGCCGAAGCCTTCTATGGCAAGATGAAGAATCCGAACGATACGATGCCGGTGATGTTCGGTATGAACAGCCGTTTGGTGAAAGAAAACGGAAAGGTACAGGAAAAGGTTTGGAAGTCGGGTGGTCTCTATGGTCAGGCTATCGACAAGATTATCTATTGGTTGGAAAAGGCTTTGACTGTTGCTGAAAACGACAAGCAGAAGGCCGTTATTGAAAAGATGATCCAGTTCTATAAGGACGGTGACTTGAAGACCTTCGATGAATATGCTATCCTTTGGGTAAAGGACTTGGATTCGAGAGTGGACTTCGTGAATGGCTTTACCGAAAGTTATGGTGACCCGCTCGGCATGAAGGCTAGTTGGGAATCTATCGTCAACTTCAAGGACTTGGTGGCTACCAAGCGTACAGAAACCATCAGCGACAATGCGCAATGGTTTGAAGATCATTCACCGGTAGACAAGCGTTTCAAGAAGGAAGAAGTGAAGGGCATATCGGCTAAAGTTATTACCGGTGCTATCATTGCCGGTGACTTGTATCCGGCAACGGCTATTGGTATCAATCTTCCGAACTCTAACTGGATTCGTAGCGTACATGGTTCGAAGTCAGTAACTATCGGTAACTTCACTGATGCATATAACAAAGCGGCTCATGGCAATGGCTTCTCGGATGAGTTTGTATACAGCGAAGTGGAAAAGGGATATTTGAGCAACTATGGTGACTTGACTGGTGACCTTCATACAGACTTGCACGAATGTCTCGGACATGGTTCGGGTCAGTTGCTTCCGGGTGTAGACCCAGATGCATTGAAGGCATACGGTTCGACTATCGAAGAAGCCCGTGCAGACTTGTTCGGTTTGTATTACTTGCCGGATGCCAAGATGCGTGAATTGGGCTTGACTCCGCACGATGATGCATACAAGGCTGAATACTATTCATACATGATGAATGGTTTGATGACTCAGTTGGTACGTATCGAATTGGGCAACAATGTAGAAGAAGCGCACATGCGTAACCGTCAGTTGGTGGCTAAGTGGGCCTTCGAAAAGGGTGCTGCTGATAAGGTAACCGAACTTGTGAAGAAGGACGGCAAGACATACGTGAAGGTAAACGATTACGAAAAACTTCGTGAACTCTTCGGTCAGTTGTTGAATGAAATCCAGCGCATCAAGAGTGAAGGCGACTTCGAAGCGGCTCGTCAAATGGTAGAAACTTATGCTGTAAAGGTAGATCCTGAATTGCACAAGGAAGTGTTGGCACGCTATGAAAAGTTGAACTTGGCTCCTTATAAGGGTTTTGTGAATCCGGTATATACAGCAGAAACTGATGCGGAAGGTAACATTACCGATGTGAAGATCAGTTATGAAGAAGGTTATGCTGAACAGATGTTGCGTTATAGCAAGGATTATGCGAACCTTCCTTATAGAAACTAATCAACATGGATACCAAAGAACAAATCAAAGAAATAAAGAAACAATTCCGTTTGTTCATGAACGGAGTTGTTTCTCAAAGCATGCGTGAGAAAGGACTGGAGTACAAAGTCAATTTTGGTATTGAACTGCCCCGTCTGAAGGAAATTGCTGCCAAGTTCGAAAAGAACCACGATGTGGCTCAGGCCTTGTGGAAAGAAAATATCCGCGAATGTAAAATCCTGGCAGGTTTGTTGCAACCCGTCGAGACGTTCTATCCGGAGATTGCCGATATTTGGGTAGAGGACATGCATTATCCCGAAATCGCAGATTTGACTTGCATGAATCTGTTCCAGCATTTGCCGTATGCGTCGGAGAAGGCCTTTCAATGGATTGCAGACGAAGGGGAATATTTCCAATATTGCGGATACATGATGCTTACCCGTTTGTTGATGCAAGGCAATGAAATGAACGAACGTGCTGAAAATGAGTTGATAGACCAGGCTTTGGCTGCCTTGCAAAGTGAAGGTACCCTGGTGTGTCGTGGAGCATCAACGGCTTTACGCAGATATGCTTCCCAACGCAAAGAAAACAGCAAAAAGTTGCTTAAATTATTGGGTACACAGACTGATTCTGATAACGCTTCCCTCATTGCTTTGATAGAAGATATAAAATTAGAGGCAGAATCTTTGCATTAAACTTTCAAGTTAACATAAAAACCTTTAACTTTGAAGGCTGAATAGAAAACCTTTATGGAAGAAAACATCAGAGAGACAGTCAAGCAAATGTTGACCGACTATTTGCAGAAGAACGGGCATCGGAAGACGCCTGAACGTTATGCTATTCTGGATACGATTTATTCCATTAAGGGACATTTTGATATAGACATGCTCTATAATTATATGGAAACGGAAGGCCATTTCCGTGTGAGTAGGGCAACACTCTATAATACCATTATATTGTTAATGGATGCCAACTTGGTTATCCGGCATCAATTTGGTAGTTCTTCCCAGTATGAGCGCGCTTACAAGAACGAAACGCATCACCACATGATCTGTACAGAATGTGGTAAGGTGACAGAGTTTCAGGATGATAATTTGAAGCAGGCCATTGGGACAACGAAACTGAAGCGATTTACGGCATCTCATTATTCCTTATATATATATGGGATATGCAGTAAGTGCGCATTGGCGAAAAAAAGGAAAAACAATAACATAAAATCAAAGTAAGATGAAAGTAGATGTCTTGTTAGGATTGCAATGGGGTGATGAAGGCAAAGGAAAGGTTGTCGATGTTTTGACTCCCCGTTATGATGTAGTTGCTCGTTTCCAGGGTGGCCCGAACGCTGGTCATACATTGGAATTCGAAGGTCAGAAGTATGTGCTTCGTTCTATCCCTTCGGGTATTTTCCAGGGCGATAAGGTGAATATCATTGGTAATGGTGTGGTACTCGACCCATCGTTGTTCAAGGGTGAGGCCGTTGCATTGGAAGCCAGTGGTCATCCATTGAAGGAACGTCTCCATATCTCCAAGAAGGCGCATTTGATTATGCCGACTCATCGTGTACTTGATGCTGCATACGAAGCAGCCAAGGGTGATGCGAAGGTAGGTACTACAGGTAAGGGTATTGGCCCTACTTATACCGACAAGGTGAGCCGTAACGGTCTTCGTGTAGGTGACATCCTCTGTAACTTTGAAGAAAAGTATGCAGCAGCAAAGGCTCGTCACGAACAGATTTTGAAGAACATGAACTATGAATACGATATCACTGAATTGGAAAAAGAATGGTTGGATGCTATCAACTATCTCCGTGAATTCCATTTGGTAGACAGCGAACATGAAATCAACGGTTTGCTCCGCGAAGGTAAGAGCGTGCTTTGTGAAGGCGCTCAGGGTACTTTGCTCGATGTGGACTTCGGTTCTTATCCGTTCGTTACTTCTTCTAATACTATCTGTGCAGGTGCTTGTACTGGTTTGGGTATCGGCCCTAACAAGATTGGTAATGTATATGGTATCATGAAGGCTTATTGTACTCGCGTTGGTTCTGGTCCGTTCCCTACAGAATTGTTCGACGAAACTGGCAAGACTATCCGTGACCTCGGTCATGAATACGGTGCGGTTACTGGTCGTGAACGTCGTTGTGGTTGGATTGACTTGGTTGCTTTGAAGTATGCGATTATGGTGAATGGTGTAACTCACCTCATCATGATGAAGAGCGACGTACTCGACGGCTTCGATACTATCAAGGCTTGTGTGGCTTACAATGTAAACGGTGAAGAAGTGGACTACTTCCCATACGATATTACTGAAGGTGTAGAACCTATCTACGTAGAATTGCCGGGTTGGAAGACTGACATGACCAAGATGACTAGCGAAGACGAATTCCCAGAAGAATTCAACGCTTACGTTTCTTTCTTGGAAGAACAGCTCGAAACTCCAATCAAGATTATTTCTGTAGGTCCTGACCGTGCTCAGACTATTGAACGTTATACTGAAGAATAAATAAGAAAGAAGAGGAGAAGTTTTCAAAAGCTTCTCCTCTTTTTCATTTATAATGCATCGAATCACCAATCGCAGTATTATAAATGGTGATTCGTAATACATCGTCTGTCCGTACGATGTACTTTGAATGGATAATATGCGCTGATCTTCAGTAATTTATGTGTTCGATATTGATTTATTGGAATTGAGGATGTAGAGATATGTAGAGAACTTTTTCTCTATCTGTTTCTCTACATTTCGTAACTGGTTGGATTTATGTGTTTTATAGGTGAAAATGTAGAGATGTAGAGAAAATATTCAAAATAAAACCTTGTTCATCTCCGTCTAGACTAATAAGAAGAGAGAAGTCCTTCTCTACTAGATAGTCCATATATCGGTCTAATAACATGGCGTTTGTCGTTATGTTGTAGCTAAATACACGTCCGGTGTACGGTAGTGTTTCTGAATAGGCTATGGTTTGTTTGACAAAATCCATATTAAGTAAAGGTTCACCACCATAGAAACCGATACTTACTTTCTTTTCCATATCCAGATAATAATTCTTTTTCCAAATATCTTGCAGATAATCAATGATAAGTTTGGCTTTGGAAAAAGGCAAATTCATATTAGTACGTTGGTCATAACCATCGTACATTTCAGCGTATGCACAATATTTGCAATGTAGATTGCAGGAATCCGTTACTTCAAAAACCAATTGGCTCAGTTTATGAGGTTATGGAGTACTGAGTCTTTTGATATGTTATTAAAATTATCCATATGTTACTTATCTTTCAGTTTACAAATAGCCACCACATGACAATCTTCTTCTGTCAATTTAGAAGCAACTTCCTTCAATTTCCCTTTTAGCTTACCTGTCTTGTATTCCTCACAAAGTTGCTCTGCAGGATATTTTACGCATATTCGATTCGGTTTGTCAAATTGCATTCCTTTCATATTCTGTCTTGTGAGATTTCTTTCAGGTCTATTGGAGTCATACAACTGAATGCTATGTATATTGTTACTTTCCCTATCCCACATTAAAGTGGGAGCGTCATTTAATGGTTGTAGTGTATATTTCGGATCATATCTCATGACAACAGGCTGGTAGATTAGAAATTGATCCGTATATACTTTCGGTGCTATAACCACTGGAGGATTTGTGCTATGTGCAGAAGGATATTGTATGGCTATTGGAGTCAATCGATCGTTCTTGTAACTATACAATGTATCCAATCCGAAATCAGCTATCAAGATATCCGAAGCATTAGCCAGCATCGGATCGATTAAGATTTTTTCCACAACCCGTTGCGCAATGTTTTCGGATATGTCTTTGATTTCTTTATGTACCACTCGGCTAATTCTGTTTTTTACCGTCAAAGGTAAAGGAATGAACTCGCCTGTTTGCTTGTCTATCAAATAATAGGGGTGTAAGTCTACCTCTTGTTTTTCTATATTAACGTAATCATGAAAGACATTGTGTGTGATCAGATATTGTTCATTATAATCAAATGTAAACTCTGGAGTTATGCCTTGAGGTATGTTTCCAATAGTTCGTATCCATTTTCCTGTAAAAGAATAAACTTGTATCTTTTGAGGATCCATAACATAAAGTTCTTTCTTTTTAAAGTCGACCTTAAAATTAAAAATGTAATGATATTCTTTGGGACCTTGACCGATATAACTGATTTTTTGTATATGCTTCCCTTTTCTATCGAAAATTTGAATGTCACTAAGGTCTTGAATAATGATGTATTCATCAGATATATGATGATATAATCCAACCGCCATAACAGATTCGTCCGTTGTTTCCAACGGAATATATTCTACTTCGCCTAATTCATGAATGTCTACCTTTATTTCGGGATATTCCTTGCTTGTATCAAGAATAGGAAGTGTAGAGTCTGCGGGTGCTTGGGGTTGTGTTCCGCATCCAATAAACATTAAAGTGAGCAATGATAAATATAAAACTTTCATAAGCTATATGATTTTAATAACAATAGGGCTATTCAATTCTTAGATATTAGCTGGCGAATTCAACTTGCAAATGCAATCGAATCCTAATTAGTAATTATTTGGTTAAACAGACGAATGCTTCATTTCCTCCCATAAAGCATCCACTTCTGCTTCCGTCAGTCCCGTGGCACGGATGTATTCACTGACCATGCGGGCGAAGGAGCCGTCGTAGTAGGTTTGCAGAAACTCGTCCAATAGTTCCTTCAAGTTTCCTTTAGAGGGTGATTCGTCATTCATAACTCACTATTTCAGCTTACAAAATAATTGATTTTCCACATCACAAAGATAAGTATTTTTCCCATCCATAGTACCTCCACCCCTTCAATTAGAATTAGCCTACACTTATTGCAAAGTACTGATATATAATAAAATACCTGCCAGGCTAATTTTATTTTTTAGCCTGGCAGGTAAAAGAGCCTTTTGGAAGCACTCCCAAAGGTTTAAATCTGCTGGAATTGCTCTTTATGCCATGCAGAAGAATCCTGAATGAGCAAACGGATTCTGCTTCTTCGCTTGTAGATGGTATTGGTCGTTTCGTCCATCAGGAGAGCAATGGTGTTTACCGAGAAATTAGCCAACAAACAGCATGCCAACTCGTAATACGATTCATCGGGCAAAACTATTTCGGAGCGCAGATGCTGCATCACATTGTCCTTGTATTCATTCACCCATTTTTCCAGATTGGCCATGTTCTTCTTATTGCCATGGATCTGGTCCTTGGTGTCCTGCACCAACTTGAGTATGGCACGGTTTCTGCTTTCTTCGTTCTTGAATTCCTTCAGCGATACAAGTACCAACTTGTCCAATTCTTTCATCTTGCTTTCAAACAAACCGTTCTTCAAGGCTTCCGTCTTTTCTTGGGTAGTCTGCAAGACTTCCAGGTCTTCCTCCAAACGGGCCTTTTCTGCCTGAATACGCAACACACGCTGACGCATTCTTTTCCGTATTCCGTAAATGGCGATTCCTGCAAGAATGACCACCAATCCGATTCCCAACATCCAGATGACTTTCTCCGTACGCTGCTTATAGTGCTGGAACGCCAATTCTTGACGGAGGAAGTCCATTTGTGTGGTCAATACGGGCTGTTGCAAGGATTTCCGAATGATTGTATTTTGATGGCTGACGCTTTTATCCATGCTGCGATAGGCTTCTTCCCACGAACCATTCATCTGATGAACTTGCGATTCGGCATGATATAGGTTGATGGAATCTTGTAGGCTTTTAGTTTTCTTCCAAGTTTCATCCAAAAGCATGAGAGCATCTTTAAAATTCCGATTCTTCGCATGAAGTCGGGCAATGTAGCCATAGAACGTTACGGTAGGATAGTCGCGACCGTTGTTCTTCTGATATTCCTGATACCATTGTGTGGCTTCTTCCCATTGCTCCAAGTCTATACAAACCAAAATCAGATTGTTTATACATGATTTAACAAGGCTCTGATCATTCAGTTTACGTGATTCAGCCAAAGCTGTTTTTAAAGTTTGGTAAGCAGCATCCTCTTTTTGTGTGTTTCTGTATATGTCGCTTGCACTAAACATATTGTATATTTTATGGAAAGGTCTAATAGCCTTTGTGTAATGTTCAATCGCTTGTTGGTAGGCTTGCAAGCTTTTAGGAAAGTCATAATAGGATCTGTAAATGAGTCCTATTTGCTCATATAGCAATCCGGCTGCATAATCATCATCCAATTCATCCACCAGTTGCTCCGCTTCCATATACGCCAATGTAGCCTGAGTAAGATTATTGGCATTGGTATAGATGCGTCCTAAGTAATAATAGGAGAAGAACTTGGCTCTTACATCGTCACGGTCTTTGTAGAAGTCCACAGCGATGTTTATCAGTGAGTCGCTGGTCAGGTCAATGTAGTTCTTGTCCAGCGCCTGGCTGTAGAGCAGGGCATAGCGGGCATGATGCTCCTCGCTCTGCAAATCCGTTTGCACGATGCTTTTCAAGATAGTCAATGCCGAATCGGGATATTCGTTCATACACGTTTCTGCCTGTTTCAGCTTGTCTGCCACAGGGGAGTGGTCGCGGCATCCGGTAAAGGAGAGTGCCACGAGGAGGGATAGGATGATATGTAGTAAGAGGTGTTTCATGGTTCAGTGATTAAAAGTACACATTTTCTTCTTGTTGTTCGTTAGTGTTCATAAACATGACATAGTAAATGGGCATATATACCACTTTCCCATTTGTCTTTACTTCCCGTTCGTTCGACAAAACGATTCCCGAAAGTACATGGTATTCTGGTACGGACAATAAGTTGTTGAGCGCACTATGTATTGTGTAGTCCTTGCCTGATTTCACTTCAATGGGCAAGACACTTAACTGGTCATAGTCGTCAATCAAGAAATCCACTTCGCCTTTTTGTCGGTTGTCGTAATAGAATAGGGTATATCCATGAGCTTTCAACTCTTGTGCTACCACATTCTCATAAACGGCTCCTAAATTGATGCTCCGTTCGTCGTTCAATATCGGACGGAGATTGTGACGATACAATTGGGAAGTGAGCATTCCTACATCATTCATATAAAGTTTCAACAGATTCTTCTGAACGGATTCCTTTAAAGGATAATGCGGATGGGAAATGGCATGGACGGAAAGCGTGATACCCGAAGAAATGAGGTATTCAAATTCGTCTTGATACCGACTGAAACGGTCTCCTGTCAAACCTTGGATGTCCTTGACCACCACACGCTTTTTCTTGTTCTCCATTTGCGAAGGAATCATGTCATAGATGCGGCGTATCAACAGGTTTTTTCCGTTGTTTTCTTCGTATTTCGAAGCATCCACTCCATATAAGTCTCGGATGGATTCTTGTACTTCGCGTACCTTCACAATGTTGTGTGAAGCCAAATATTCATTAACAGCATCGGGCATGCCACCTACTAACAAGTAGCGACGGAACAAGTCCATCAGTTTGCGATGCTGCTCTTCATTCAAGCTTTCTTTATGAAGATATTTTTGACGAAGCGAGGTGATAGCATCCCTGCCGAAAGCATTGGCGATAAGGAATTCTTCGAAATCCAGTTGGTACATTTCTTTTCGGATAATGCTTCCTATCGGTATGGAAGTGGTTGTCCGTAAAGTGACTCCCAACAAACTGCCGCTGGCGATGTAGCAAAAGCGTTTTTCCTGGCGTAGGAATTTAAGGAGAGTCAGGAATTGCGGATATTGTTGTATCTCATCCAGAAAAACCAAGGTGTTTTCTGCATTTCCTAACTTGTCACCGGCCACCATGCTTAGTGTAAGATAGAATTCTTCAGTAGTCCGGACATTCTTGAACAACTGTGTACCTTCTTCATCAAGCGCAAAGTTGATTTCCACGAAGTTGGGGAACAAGCGTGTTCCTACATCCCGAATGATGTAGGACTTACCTATCTGTCTGGCTCCTTCGATTAGTAATATTTTGTCTGAACCTGACTTGAAATGCTCTTCTATATATGCACTGATTTTTCTGTATAGCATAGCTTCTTACACTTTTCAATATAAAAACGTATCGCAAAATTACACTTTTCAATATAAAAAAGCAAGCAAAAATTACACTTTTCAATATAAAGCAAAAGGTGCAGACGTTTTCATCCAAACGCCTGCACCTTTTATCATAAATGTCTAAGTGTTATTGCTTCTGTTCCTTAGCAACAGCTTTCTTGTAAGTATCGCTATAACCACCGAAAATCGGGGCAGGTGGAACATGCTTCACATGACCATTGTTCTTGAAGGAACCGTCTTCGTTCTGACGCTTGATGTTGCCATCGATGTACTTCACGAGGAGGTATTCATCCAAGGTTTTCCATTTAGCGAACAATTCGTTGGCTTGGTTGACAGAGAAGTTGGTGAGGTAGGTTTCTCTTTCCGATGTGTTGCTCATCTTTAGGGCTTCTGCATCGGCTTGTGCTACCTTTTCTATCATGCTGAGTTCGTGACGGTCAATATTCTCACGTACTTCCTTACCGATGTGGTTGTAGCGCAAGTAAGCGAACTGGGCAATGCGGTTCTGCAACCAGAACATGGAAGTAGGAGAGTATTCTATCATGCTACCATTACCGAATGCATAGTGCTCTGAAATGGCATTCGAACAAGTATAGAATGGAGAAAGCGGAGAAGTACCGGCATCGTCTACGGCAAACCAGAAAACACCACCTACTTCGTTCGGCAACCAACTACGGCATTGGCCTACAAACCAGAAGCCAGTCTGTTGGGTAGCAATGGCGCGTTCGTTGTGTACCTTCACACCATCCACTTCGTAACTGGACGGACGCCAACGGTATGGGAGTTCGTGACCACCGGCAGAGATACCTTTGGTCATATCGAATTCAGTACCTTCGTAATGGTCACGCATCATGTCGGCTACATCCTTTACAGAAAGTTTTTCCTTTGCTTTCACATAAAGTGGCATACGGTTCTTTGGATTGTCGCCACGGGCAAAGTCAATGTACTTGCTCATGTCTTCAGCGCCATGACGGTTGAAGAAACTCCATACACGAGCTTCGCATGAACGCATTCCTGAGAAGTCGAGAGGGCCATAGGTATCAGCAAAGCTGAAATCACGACCATCGCCTTCGTAGAGACCACATTCCTTGGCATGAGAAATCACGTCCTTGGCATAGAGGCAGTTCTCCGGATCATTCTTCGGGAAAGTAGCGATACGGGCACAATTGGCGTGAGCCGAGATGTAACCGTCAGGGATGCGGATAGCCACCCATACGGCTCCCTTGTTCACGTTCTTCCCTTTCTTATTATATTTAGGCTTCTTGCCAATGATGTCCATGAACCATACTTCGTTCGGGTCGGCAAAAGAAATAGATTCGCCAGAGGAAGCATAGCCATATTCGTCTGCCAAAGTGGTGAAGATTTCAATGGCTTCGCGAGCAGTTTTGGCACGCTGGAGGCAGATGTAGATGAGTGAACCGTAGTCGAGGATAGCGTCCGGATCTCTGAATTCTTCACGTCCGCCCCAAGTGGATTCACCAATCAGCACCTGATGTTCGTTCATGTTACCAATCACATTGTAAGTCTGTTCGGCTTGAGGGATTTGTCCCAATAAACGTCCAGGTCCCCATTCGCGGATTTCGAGCATTTCACCTTTTGGATAGGTGGCACGAGGCATGAAGACCAATGTTCCGTAACGGGTATGCGAATCGGCTGCATAACTTACCATGACGGAACCGTCCTTACTGGCTCCCTTGCTTACCAGCAAGTTGGTGCAGGCAAGTGATGGAAGGGCTATGATGCTTATTGCTAAAAGAGTAAATAGTTTTTTCATGATGATTCTGATTATTAAAATATTTCCCCTCTTGAGAGGGGGTAGGGGGTGTGTTAGTAAATATTTATGTTGATGTATTTCACACACCCCTTACCCCTCTAGAGAGGGGAATTGTTATGTTTTATTCTTTACAGTACTTATCCAACCAAGCAAAGAACTCACGATTCCAATGTACGGAGTTCTGTGGCTTCAAGATCCAGTGGTTTTCTTCTGGGAAGAGGAGGAGCTTAGCTTCCACACCCATCATACGGGCAGCATTGAAGGCAGCCATACCTTGGTCAACTGGTACGCGGTAGTCCATTTCACCGTGAGTCACGAGGATAGGAGTGTTCCAGTTCTTGATGAGCTTATGAGCAGAGTTGCCATAGTGACGGTTAGTCTGTGGAGTGCCATCCCATGGAGCACCACCATTATCGAATGTAGGGAACCACATTTCTTCGGTCATCATGTACATGTGTTCTTGGTTGAAGATACCAGCATGAGCGATGAGAGCCGAGAAGCGGTTCTGGTGAATACCTGCCAAGTAGTAAACAGAGAAACCACCATAGCTAGCACCGGTAGCAGCAACCTTGCCTACGTATGGTTCCTTCTTCATGTTGTCTACAGCCAAGAGATAATCTTGCATGTTCAAGCCCATGTAGTCCTTTGAAATCTGTTCGCACCATGGCTGACCGAAGGCAGTTGTACCACGACGGTTAGGAAGGATAACGATGTAGCCTTGTTGAGCCATCAAACGGTAGTTCCAACGAGTAGAGAAACCTTGGCTGATAGTACCTTGAGGACCACCCAAACACATCAAGATAGCCGGATACTTCTTGGTCTTGTCGAAGTGAGGAGGGTAGAGGATCCATGTGTGCATCTTCTTGCCGTCTACGGTAGTCATCCAACGTTGTTCGATGATTGGTTCATCCAACTTGTCGAGGGTTTCCTTATTTTCATTAGTCAACTGAGCAAATTCGCCGGTAGTCGGGTTCACCTTTACGATTTCTGCCGGACGGAGCATGCACTTGTTGGTAGTAATCAATGTTTCTACTTCACCGATTTCATTCGGAATGATACTTACACCATCGAAGTCGAACCATGCGTCAGGAGCAGTGATACGGGTGATGCCTGCACCATACGATGCTGGAAGATAACCAGTACCTTCGTTGTCTTCGATAGGCAAGCCTACTTGCTTGTTCACGTCTACCGAGAAGAGAGCAGTCAAGGCATTTACGCAAGAGTTGAAGTAAATCTTGTCGCTCTTAGGAGCCCATGCGATGCTTTCTACATTGTACTTATAGTCGGTAGTAAGTTCCTTCATGAAACCTCTGAAATCCTTCGCGTCGAGGTTAGCAAGAACCTTTTCCATATCTGCTACGAAAAGACGCTTCTTGTCGGCTTCATAACCGTCTCTTTCCATGCTGATGAAGGCGAGTTGCTTGCCGTCAGGAGAGAACATAGGATCGGTATCGTAACCCATCATGCCTGCGGTGAGGTTTTGAGTGGCACCTGTTTCTACATTGTACAAATATATATCAGTGTTAGTTGAGAAAGCATAGTCGCGACCTGCCAACTTACGGCATGAGTAAGCAATATACTTGCCATCAGGAGTCCAAGCGAGTTGTTCGAGGCCACCGAACGGGAGGGTAGGGAGTTCGAACTTCTTGGTATCTGTTTCCGGATTAGCCGTATCGCCAGCCAAGATGTCTGTTACACCACTGATTTGAGTACCATTGAATGATGCTACGTATGTGTGAGGCACTTCTTCTACGAAATGGTCCCAATGACGATACATCAAGTCTTCGTAAGTACGGCCTGATGATTTGTCGAGGTCAGCGTATACGTCTGTCGGCTTCTGAGCAGCCTTCACGCTCTTGATGAACATGATTTTGTCGCCAGCAGGAGAGAGTTCGAAGCCTTCCATGCCTTCTGCACCAGCCACTTCCTTTTCGTTCTTCAAAGTAGAACCTTCGATAGTAGCGGTATAGAGCTTGCCACTACGCATGTAGATGATTTGAGAATCATTGATCCAGCGTGCATTCGATTCGCTCTTCGGAGTGTTGGTAATCTTCACGTTTTCAGAACCGTCTACGTTCATGAGGTAGAGTTCGCGGTTGCCCTTGTTCTGTTCGATGCTGGTGTAGGTTACTCCGTAGAGAATCTTGGAGTGGTCAGGAGATACTTGTACATCACCCACCTTACCCAAACGGTGCATGATTTCAGGAGTCAACAAACCGTTTTCCACTTGGATTTCGGTCTTGGTAATCATTGGCTCAGTAGTCTCAGGTTGTTTCTCTGAGCACGAGCAGATAGCAGATGCCAATAGCATAAGCGGTAAAAATTGTTTTTTCATATAGTAAATTA
Source organism: Phocaeicola sp. (assembly GCA_045121515.1). Lineage (GTDB taxonomy): Bacteria > Bacteroidota > Bacteroidia > Bacteroidales > Bacteroidaceae > Phocaeicola. Next base: position 24,581 of record JBGVGD010000002.1, read on the forward strand.
TTTTGATTGTTTTCTCTTTTCTTGATTCCCCTCTTGAGAGGGGGTAGGGGTGTGTGATATGCATTAAGTTGGTGTGTTCTAACACACCCCTGCCCCTCTCAAAAGGGGATATTAAATCTAATTAATAACACAAGTCGTATCCCTTCTTCACGGCTGGACGACCATTCTTCATCCATTCAGGCATTGGAGCGCCCTTCAAGTAGTGGTCGAAGAACTGAGAGAGACGGATGCTCAAGTCCTTGCAATTTCTTCTTTCCACAAGGTTGTGCTCTTCATTGTTGTATTGGAGCAACCAAGCCTGCTTGCCCAAACGACGGAGACCTACGAAGAACTCGATACCTTGGTACCATGGCACTGCGCCGTCCTTGTCGTTGTGCATAATCAATACCGGAGTGCTTACGTTTGGCAAGAAGAAGAGTGGAGAGTTTTCGTAGTAGAGGTCGAATGCTTCCCACAACGGCTTCCCGATACGGCTCTGACCTTGTTCGTACTGTACTTGGCGAGTGATACCGCTTCCCCAACGGATACCACCGTATGCACTGGTCATGTTCGATACCGGAGCACCTGCACCAGCGGCCTTGAACTTGTTGGTTTGGGTAATCATGTAAGCCACTTGGTAGCCACCCCAACTCTGACCTTGGATAGCCATGTTTTCGCCATCAATCCATGGGTATGTCTTTTCGAGCATTTCCACACCTGGCATGATAGACTTCATCGCGCTCTGTCCCGGATGACCATCTGTGAAGTATACGTCTGGTACGAATACTACATAGCCATTACTTACAAAGTATGGGATGTTCACAGTAGAACGGCTCGGTGTCGGGTTACGATGACGATACAACGTATTGGCATTCTTTTCGTAGAAATAGATCATGACCGGATACTTCTTGTTCGGGTCGAAATCTTCCGGCTTGAAGAGGAGACCTTCGCAGAAAATATCATCAGCAGTTTGCCAGTTTACGAGTTCTACAGTACCCCAATTGTATTCACGTTGTTGCGGGTTGATGTCGCTCAACTGCTTCTGAGTCTTGAAGTTGTCGTACGATGCAAAGAGGTTGTTGCCTTCTTCGAAGTTGCCACGAGCATAAACGAATACCGGCTTCTTACCCTTGCCACCCTTAGAGTACATGAAATTGCCGAATGTATAAGGACCTTCTACAATCTTCTTGATACCCTTCTTCTTGATTTCCTTCATAGCCAAACCGTTTTCTTTGCTGGTACGGTTGTAGGTAGTGAAGTAGATAGGTTCGTTCATCTTCAGTTCCATGCCACCACCGTACATTCTTGCCATCGGGTTAGCAGAAGCCTTGTCCGGGTCTTCGATGATTTGGGTGATAGTCAACTGAGTATTGTTGTTGCGACCATAGTTTTCTGTGAACATCTTAGGAGCAGAGAGGTTCTTGAGGTCGAATTGCCAGAAGTCGAATTTGTCTCTGATCAAGAATGATTGGTTGTTTTCGAACCATATGGCGCTACCGTTGGCACTAGCCAAACTTGGTGTATCGTGTTCATCGTCCACGAAACTTACACCCATATTTTCGGTGAGGTTGGTCATCTCGCCAGTGGCCACGTTGAAGAAGAACCAGTCTTGTTCACGCTTGTCGTATGCTACGGCATATTGTCCGTTCGGAGAGAATGAGATACCACCGATGCAGATGTTTTCCTTGATGAGTTTCTGAGAACCATTCTTCACATTTACCAAGTAGAGGTCTACCGGACGGCTATAATCCCATTGCGACTGGATGCGGTACTTCTTGTCATTGCCTACCAATACCCAATCTGCCTGCTTTTCGTTCGGTACGTTCACGTTTGGAACATCAAGGGTACCCAATTGTACGAAGTTGTCCTGCAAGGTAGTGTTGATATAAGCCGTATAAGTACGCTTCATGTCGCGGTTCTTGTTGAACAACTGAACAGTCTGCAAGTAGTCTTCGTTCCATGTCCAAATGTCGAGTTGAGGCTGTTCGAATTCGGCGAGGGTAGTATCCTTTTCCAATGGTTTCGGAGCAGTACCGAAGAAGAGACGCTTACCGTCCTTGCTGAAAGAAATCTGTCCGTTTTCACTGACAATCCATCCTTCTTGAAGACCAGCCATTTGGTTGTGTGCAGCCTTTTGGAGGTTGGCATTCTTGATGTCGTAGAAATAGATGTCGATGTTCTTCTTGGCATTCTTGGCAGTATCGGTGTTGGCATAGAAAGCCATGGTACCTACTTCGCTGAAGGTAGGAGTCTTGAACTTCGAACCCTTTGCACCTTCCAGTACGGCCTTACTTTCGCCATTGGCAGGATTGTAAAGGAAGAGACCTGCCTTGCCGAGTGAATCCTTCTTTTCAGGTTCTACCACGTAAGCCAACCATGAACCGTCTTCATTGAACTTATACGATGTCACGTTCTTGATAGTATCTACCTTGTTGGTGAGCACATTCATTACGAGAAGTTTGTTGGTATCCTTCTTAGGAGCCGGTTTCTTCTTGTCGTCCTTGGCATCTTTCTTCTCCGCCTTTTCCTTGGCTGGAGTCAATTCGAAAGCGAGGTAGTTCGACCACTTGTCCGCAGTAGCATGGCTCTTGTAGTTGGCATACTTTTCTACCTTACCACTCTTTACATCGATGAGGGCAAGAGTATCCTTCGGCATGTCTTCCTTCTTGGCCTTCTTGATTTTAGCCTGACGGGTTTGTTCGAAGAGAGGCTTGATGACTGCTACCACCTTGCTTCCGTCTTCGCTGAGTTTGGCACGAGTAGCACGCGGCACGATAGTCTTCTTTCCGGTGCGGATATTTTCGATGACGAGTTCGGTGTCACCTTCTCCCGGATTGATATTGTAGATGAGAATGTCGCCATTGCGAGGAACGGAAACGGCATTCAGACTTTTCCATGAATCATAAACAGAATGATCCAATGGCTTCTTTTGAGCATATGCCAATGTTGCTATCAAGGCAAACACCAGCATGAGAGAAAATTTTTTCATAGGATGTGTTTTAGATTATTCTTGTAAATTTATTGCAATATTCGCAATTTTTTCCGACATCTGCAAGCATTTATAAGGTACGGGCATAAAAAAAGGAGCAACGCCTTGCTCCAACCTTTGTTAACCTTAAATCTAATACTATGAAAAACACAGTGCAAAGGTACGGATTTTTCGGTTATCTGCAAATAAAACAAGAGAAAAAGTATGTTTCTTAACATGTTTTTAAGGTTTTTGTTGGTGCGTTTACACTTTTTGAGGAAATAATCATAATTGTCATTCAGAGCGTAACGTAGTGTAGCGAAGAATCTCGGAAGCATAAAGGTGGATGTTATCGAGATTCTTCGCTTCGCTCTGAATGACAATAGAAATTTATGACTATCTTTGCAACGCTTTTTAAGAAGAAGTATATGGTTTCAGTAGACAATCTAAAAGTAGAATTTGGAGTAACCCCTCTTTTTGAGGATGTATCATACGTAATCAACAAGCGCGACCGCATTGCTCTCGTGGGCAAGAACGGGGCGGGCAAGTCCACCATGCTCAAAATCTTGGCAGGAATACAGCAACCTACATCGGGTGTTGTGGCCATGCCGAAGGAAATCACTGTGGGGTATCTGCCGCAGGTGATGATTCTGAGCGACACACGCACCGTAATGGAAGAAGCCGAAATGGCATTCGACCACATCTTCGAGATGCAGGACAACTTGAACCGATTGAATCAGGAATTGGCCGATAGAACCGATTATGAATCAGAAAGTTATCAAGAACTGATTGATAAGTTCACACACGAAAACGAACGCTTCCAGATGATGGGAGGCATGAACTATCAGGCCGAGATAGAACGTACGCTCATGGGCTTGGGATTCAGCCGAAACGATTTCAACCGCTCTACTTCCGAGTTCAGTGGGGGATGGCGTATGCGTATCGAATTGGCGAAATTGTTGCTGAGACGTCCCGATGTATTGCTCCTCGACGAACCTACCAACCACCTTGACATTGAGTCTATTCAATGGCTTGAAAACTTCCTCAAGGTAAATGCAGGTGCTGTGGTCTTGGTTTCGCACGACCGTGCCTTCATCAACAATGTGACCAACCGTACTATCGAAATCACTTGCGGACGCATCTATGACTATAAGGTGGCATACGATGAATTCGTGGTGTTGCGCAAGGAACGTCGTGAACAACAACTCCGTGCCTACGAAAACCAACAGAAACAAATCCAAGATACAGAGGACTTTATCGAACGATTCCGATACAAGGCTACCAAGGCCGTACAGGTGCAGAGCCGTATCAAGCAGTTGGAAAAGATAGAGCGTATCGAAGTGGATGAAGAAGACAATGCTCATCTCCGTTTGAAGTTCCCGCCAGCCATGCGTTCGGGTGACTATCCGATTATTTGCGAAGACGTGAAGAAGGCATACGGCGAACAAGTGGTCTTCCACGATGTGAACCTCACCATCAAGCGAGGCGAGAAAGTAGCCTTTGTGGGTAAGAACGGCGAAGGTAAATCCACCCTCGTGAAGTGTATCATGGACGAAATCCCATTCGAAGGAAAACTCACCGTAGGACACAACGTACAGATAGGTTATTTCGCTCAGAATCAGGCGCAATTGCTCGATGAAGAGAAGACCGTATTCGATACCATTGATTATGTGGCGAAGGGCGATATCCGCTTGAAAATACGTGATATCCTCGGTGCATTCATGTTCGGAGGCGAAGCGAGCGACAAGAAGGTGAAGGTACTCTCGGGAGGTGAAAGAAGCCGTTTGGCAATGATTAAGCTCCTCCTCGAACCCGTTAACTTCCTCATTCTCGACGAACCTACCAACCACCTCGACATGCGCTCTAAGGACGTGTTGAAGGAGGCTATCCGAGACTTCGACGGTACGGTGGTAGTGGTATCCCACGACCGTGAATTCCTTGACGGACTCGTGACAAAGGTTTATGAATTCGGTGGAGGAGTGGTGCGCGAACACATGGGCGGCATCTACGATTTCTTGCAGAAAAAGAAGATTGAAAGCCTCAATGAACTCCAACTTTCCACCTCGCCAACGGCTCAGCAGGGCAAGAAGGAAGAGCCTGTAGTGAACGAAAACAAGCTCTCTTACGAGGCTCAGAAGGAGTTGAACAAGAAACTCAAGAAACTCGAAAAACAAGTTGCCGATTGCGAGGTTCGTATTGAAACGTATGAATCGCAAATCGCTGAGGTTGAGGCTCAAATGGCTACTCCCGAAGGGGCTGCGGACATGAAGCTTTATGAGAAGCATCAGCAGTTGAAGGGTGAACTGGATGCCGTGGTAGAGGAATGGGAAATGGCTATGATGGAGTTGGAGGAAGCGAAAGGATAAAGTAAGTGTGGTCAGAAAACAACTGACTTATCTGACATTTCTGACTGCACCTTAGGAATATTGCGGAGAAATTTGTTTCTTTGCAGAAAATAATACGAAACATATGTCTAACGAGAAAACTTTATATATATTTGTAATGTTATGTGGCTAGAGAAATTAGGAAACTATTTTATTGATGTTTCCAAATACGTACTAACGGGAGTCGTAATCACATCGTTCTTTAAAGATTTTGGAGAAAGTAAATGGACTATATATGGTATAGGTACGGCTTTCGCCATCATCATATTGATTGTCGGTTTGATATTGACGAATAAGAAAGATAATAAAAACAATAAAAAGAAGGAGGACAAATAATGGGAGCATATATAGTATTTGCAACAATCGGTATTCCGTGTCTCTTGTTTTTGTTTTGGTGTTTGACACCATCTGGAAAGAAATGGCTCAAGGCTAATAATATGCTGTAGTAAATAAAACAATGAGGTGTGCCGAAAGACACACCTCAATAGTTCTACTTTCGTAATGCTTTTACGTACCACTCGCATTCTGGATGGAATCCATAAAAGGCTTTTCCGTCTCCTCCCAAATCCCAAGGAGAAATAAGTTCAATTGACTTTAGTGGTAGATGTTCGTAACGTTCTTGTTGTATGAGCATTCTTGACCGTCTTCTGAATCTTTTGGATGCAACAGTCTTGCCTCGTTTCTGAGACTTGCAACAACAACATGTTCCTCCTGGGAACTTCTTTTTGGATTTACTCATTATGATGCAATGTTATGAAATGCTTGTCTAGATGCGACAAAGACACTTCGGTTAGACATTACATCTTTTCGTTCTTTAAATTCATAATTCTGCTATTATATATTTAAATTGTCGTTTACTTCATATCCAATTTACAAATATACAAAGAACTTGCGTAACAATGGCAGGATGAGGATGAAATTTGATAAGTGGTTGGTACATATACCATTTTGTGTTACCTCACCATATAGTTGGAAATGAAACTATTAAGTCGTTTCTTGATTTGGTGAAAATCTTGATTCAAGTCTAACGTTTTGAATGATATTACATTACCATCATTTAAGTGTATTTGTCCATTCGGTGTGATTTCTTCTTCTGTTTTTGCATATAATAGCATCCCGTCTACATTCCCTTCGTGGTTCTTGTCTTGATTAATGACATATGTATGTATTTGATAAAGATTATGTGAATGTATAGTTGCTTTGTTGAAATGGTATTGCATAGTCTGGCCATAATATTTGGCATCTATTATAAGTGTTTTCCCATTTTTGAAATGAAGCATAATGTCTGTTTGCATAATGGGTAAAAGTTCGTTTGTTGATATGGTATTGTCAATAGCCCAATTGATTTGTTTGGCTTCTGCTTTCAATTGAGGGAATTCCTTCTTGTAATATTCAAGGATGAATTTTTCAAAAAGGCGATTCATGTGTTCATCTGTAAATGTCATCATTGAGTATTGGCCCTTTTCTGTGGTCAATAGAATGTCTTCCACAATGAAATAACAGATGTAATGCAATAACTGATATGTTCGTGTATTCCGGTCGTAACGTAATGAATTCCACTTGATCTTCTTTATGTCTATCTCGTTTACATCGTGAAAGAATAACAATAGTTGTTTTAAAGATTTCTTCTTTTTAAGTTTCACGTCATCTTGTTTGATGAGTATGAGAAGTGTTGTCTTTAAAATTTGATTGTAGATGTTATTCTCGGATAATTCATCATATTCACAATCTAGTTTTGAGGTGCATTTAATTTTATGTTGTATTGTACCATAAATGTCTAATTTGCCGCGTAATGTATTTAATGTCTCATGTTTGTATATGTATTCTTTGTGTATTCCCTTTTTAAGTTGGTTGGAAATGCCACGGATTAGAATTTCTGCAAAAAGGTCGTGGATGTGCTCAAACTTTTCACTATTGATATTTTCATAATTGTTTTGCCTAAGTTCCTGAAAGGCATAGGCTAACATGTAGAAGATATTTTTGATTATAATGTTCTTGTCACGTATCATGATAAGGCGTTTCTTAACTTTTCGGCTTGTTTATTGAATTTATCTTCATTGTCAAACCAATATTCTTTCAGCATGGGGATGATGTCGTATTCAATGATGTTGCTTAAAATTTCATTTGAACAAGTGTCTGAGGATAGATTACAGAAATAACTATGGCCTATGCAAAAACCTTGACCTAATGAATTGTCATTTGATATGACATGATTCAATTCTTGTATGGAATGGATAACATGTTCGAAACATTCATTTTGAATGTTGTAAATGTAATCCTTAAAACTTTTAGTATCGAATCCAGTTACCATGTCATAGAAACTGAATCTGCGACGGAGTGCATAGTCTATCATAGCCAAACTTCGGTCAGCGGTATTCATCATGCCAATAATGTGTACATTATGCGGTACGCTGAAATATTCATCTCTATATGCTAGTTTGATTTTCTCATTCCGGTAATCCTTTTCAATCAGCATAAATAGTTCTCCAAATATCTTGCTTAAATTTCCTCTGTTTATTTCATCAATGATGAAGAAGAAATCTTTCTCAGGCTTTTGTTCAGCTTTTTTGCAGAATCGATAAAAAGAACCTTCTACTAAATTGAATCCACCCTCTTCATTAGGTTTATACCCCATGATGAAATCCTCATAGGAATAATTTTGATGGAACTGGATTAGTTCGATTCTGTTCTCATCCTTTTCTCCCATGATGGAATATGCTAAACGCTTAGCTGAAAACGTTTTACCAACACCTGGAGCACCTTGGAGTATTACATTCTTTTTTCGTTTGATTAATTGTAATAACCCGTTGGCGGAATTAAAGTTTTAACCTTTTGAAAACAAAAAAAAGTTGTGCATATGGTTGATTTTTAATATATTAGTAGTGACCAAACTATTAATATCCAATCATATTATGCACAACTTATATGCAAGGTTCGTCAAAATTCTTGAGATATGCAAGAAAATAGGCAAAGATTTAGTCAATAAAGACGGTAATATTCCTCGAAGAGGTGTTGTTCCCAAATTCTCGGACTTGGAAGTATTATCCTTAAGTATGACTTCAGAGAGTTTAGGCATAGACAGTGAAGCCTATTTGTTTAGTATCTTGAAAGGCTATAAAAAAGAATTTCCCAATTTAATTTCTCGTCGTCAATACAATGACAGAAGGAAGTTTACCCGTAATCTTTGTGAAACTATCAGAAAGCGTATGGCAGACAGTATAGACGGAGGTGAAGATTATTTTTGCATTGATTCAAAACCTATTGAAGTATGTCGTGTTGCAAGAGGGAAACGTTGTACAATGGGTAAAAACGACTATAGCAAAGCTCCCAGTTTTGGATATTGTGCATCACAAAAAACTCATTATTACGGGTATAAGTTGCATGTCCTTTGCGGCTTAAGTGGAGTCATTCACTCTTATGATCTGACAAAAGCAAGCGTTCATGACATCAATTATCTTCAAGACATTAAACAGGTATATCATGATTGCAGCATTTTCGGTGATAGAGGATATATTGGCAAAGATATACAACTGGACTTATTTGAAAGTGCAAACATTAAACTGGAATGCCCTTATAGATTGAATCAAAAGAATTGGAAACCACAGTTCCTTCCATTCGCTAAAGCACGTAAAAGAATAGAAACGGACTTCTCACAATTATGTGACCAGTTTATGATAATAAGGAATTACGCCAAAGATACAATAGGACTATTTACCCGAATTATCGGGAAAATCAGTGCTTTTACAATCTTACAATATGTAAACAAATTAAACAACAGACCCATTGGTGAGATTAAATATGCACTGAATTAATTCCGCCAACGGGTGTAATAGTTTATTGTACTCTGTTTCATTTATAAAGACTTCATTCAGGAAGTCTTCTTTCGTGTATGTAGGTGTAATATGATCGCTTGTTTTCTCTACTGCCTTTTCTGTTTCTTTACCTTCAAAAAGAGCTTCCAAAGTATTAACAAAATTCGGATATTTAGTAATGTCAGTCAATGTCTTTAAAGGGAGTTGTCCTTCTATATCCCATTCTCCAATATGAGTCCATTTAACTTGTCTAAGATTCTTGTACTCAGGTAGATTGTCGTCAAAAGCATATTCGGATTCAACAATACCTCGTCCAATGATTTTCTTAAGACCAAGTTTGGCATAGATGATGTCACCTGGTTTCATGGTTGTTGCAAAATCCCATATAGCAAGTTTGTCGTTCGTGAATGTTCCACCGGGGTTATTATAGACTTCTTGTAGTTTCTTTTTGATGTTTTCCATGGAACCATAATCTCTAAAACAACCAATTTTATCCCATCCGAGACACATTAGGTTATTCTCTATGCAAAATTCCCATTTGGAAGCTTTCTCTCCAGGTGCATAAATCCAATATTTGATATTGGTGTCATTTTGTTGCCAAATGTCCAATAACTCGTCGTAATATTGATAAATGTCTTTATCTCCCTTTTTCTCCATTATATATTGCTGAAGAGTGGAGATGTCAACTTTTGTAGGATCTTCATATCCTAATTTAGAGGCTATTTCATTGAGCATTTCCTTTTTGTAAATAGGAATCAATTTTTCTTCTGAGTAAAGAAACGCTATTTTCCATTTATAGACTATTCCTAATGTGGTTTCGTTATCAATGGCTTTAAAGTTTCCTTGACGTGCAAAATTTGCGACACGAATAATTGCGGATAAAATAAAATTATATGCATCTTTGGCATTGTCAATACCATACCATTTGTGCCATGCATATTTTTCATCGGTAAGGACATGAACAACCGTAGGTTTATTGATATATTCATAGATGCCAAATTTAAAGGAATTTCCACCCCATATAGAACCTAACTCTTCAGTTTTACTTTCTAACCAATAGCAGAAAGAATCACTTCTGTTTAAATTGCTATATTTCTCAATAGTCATTTCTGGTAAGGATTCAAGTGGAAAAGCCTCTTGGAACTTTTTATATAATTCTCTTCTGGTGTCCATGTTATTATAAATTAAACTTTATATGCAAATATAGCTTTTTATGTTGAATCTTGTTCCAACGTAGTCAGAAATTTTTGACTACACCTTCTTGATTTTCAAATATTAATCTTACCTTTGCGCACTTTACTAAAAAATAATAGAGAGAGAATATGAAAGTAAAACAAATTTTACCGGTGGCAGTGTTGGCATTCGCTACACTTACCGGTTGCGGAAGCAAATCAGGAATGAATACAGGTATCCGTCCTGAAAACATGGACCTTACTGCTCAACGCGGTACAGACTTTTATCAGTATGCCTGTGGCGGTTGGATGAAGAACAATCCGCTCACAGACGAGTATTCACGCTTCGGCACATTCGACCAGTTGGCCGAAAACAACCGCGAGCAATTGAAGGGCTTGATTGCCGAAATCGCATCGAAGGAGCACGAACAAGGTTCGGTAGCACAGAAGATTGGCGACCTCTACAACCTCGCCATGAACCTCGAAAAACTCAATGCGGAAGGTGTGGCTCCTATCCAGCCGGAACTCGACAAGATTGCTGCTATCAAGGACAAGGCAGGCATCGTTCAGGCTATGGCCGACCTCACTGGCAGTGCTTACTTCCAGTTCTACGTGGGTGCCGATATCATGGATAGCAAGATGAACATTTTCCAACTCTATCAGGGTGGCATCGGCCTCGGCGAAAAGGAATACTACCTTGACACCGACGAAGCGACTACCAACATCCGCGAAGGTTACAAGAAGCATATCGTGAAGATGTTCCAACTCATCGGTCAGGACGAACAGACTGCTACCAAGAGCATGGAAGCCGTGATGGAAATCGAAACCCGTTTGGCTAAGAAGGCTTTCAGCGCGGTAGAACAACGCAATCCGGCTGCTAACTATCACATGCTTACCCTCGACGAACTCAAGAAGGAAATCGCTGGTTTCGACTGGGATGCTTACCTCAATGCCGTAGGTGTGAAGGATGTGACTTCGTTGAACGTATCGCAAATCGAACCGGTGAAGGAAGCCGTGGCTATCATCAACGAAATGCCTCTCGACAAGCAGAAGGCTTACTTGCAATGGAAACTCATCGACGATGCTGCTGCTTACTTAAGCGAAGATTTCGTGGCTCAGAACTTCGAATTCTACGGCAAGGTGATGTCGGGCAAGAAGGAAGACCAACCACGCTGGAAGAAGGCTGTAGGCACTGTGAACGGTGTGTTGGGTGAAGCCGTAGGTCAGATGTACGTAGAAAAGTACTTCCCTGCTGCTGCCAAGGAACGCATGACTCAACTCGTGAAGAACCTTCAGGTAGCGCTTGGCGAACGCATCCAGGCACTCGAATGGATGGGCGAAGAAACCAAGGCTAAGGCAATGGAAAAGCTCAATACTTTCTATGTAAAGGTGGGCTATCCTGACAAGTGGAAGGATTATTCTTCATTGAACATCGAAAAGGATTCATACTATGCCAACATCAAGCGTGCTGAAAAGTTCGTCTTGGACGAAATGCTTGGCAAGGCTGGTAAGCCGGTAGACATCGAGGAATGGCACATGACTCCGCAAACCGTAAACGCATACTATAACCCGACTACCAACGAAATCTGCTTCCCTGCAGGTATCCTCCAGTATCCGTTCTTCGACATGAATGCCGATGATGCATTCAACTACGGTGCTATCGGTGTGGTAATCGGCCACGAAATGACTCACGGCTTCGATGACCAAGGCCGTCAGTTCGACAAGGATGGTAACCTCAAGGATTGGTGGACTGCTGAGGATGCTGAACGCTTCACAGAACGCTCTAAGGTATTGGTAGACTACTTCAACGCTATCGAAGTACTTCCGGGCTTGCAGGCAAATGGCGAACTCACTTTGGGTGAAAACATTGCCGACCACGGTGGTCTCCAAGTGGCATACCAAGCTTTCAAGAACGCAACCAAGGATGCTCCATTGGCCGAAGAAGGTGGCTTCACTCCTGAACAACGTTTCTTCTTGGCATACTCAGGTGTATGGGCAGGCAACATCCGCGACGAGCAAATCCGTGTATACACCAAGAGCGACCCTCACTCACTCGGTCGTTGGCGTGTGAACGGTGCTTTGCCACACATCAATGCATGGTATGAAGCATTTGGCATCACAGAAAGCGACCCGATGTATCTCGCTCCTGAAAAGCGTGCTTCTATTTGGTAATAACTCTATTGTCATTCAATATTAATTGTCATTCAGAACGTAACGAAGTGGAGTGAAGAATCTCGATAACATCCACTTTATGTCCTCGAGATTTTTCGCTTTTGGCTCAACAACTCGTCTTCGCTTCGCTCTGAATGACAATTGTTTTGAATGACATTTTATTTTGATATTTTCTTGAAAATCCGTACATTTGCATCCGATGAAGCAACGAAGATTCATAGCATGGATGTTAATGATAGTCAGCATGGTGATGTTGACTGCTTCTGTTTTGCCTCATCATCATCATCAGGAGATTCTTTGTTTGCAACACGATGTGGAAGCCTGCGAGTGTTCTTCTCATTGTGAAGGGAATCATCACGAACATCATCAGCATGAAGGACATTGCTCGCATGGAAAACATGCTTGTGGTTCTGATTGTGTGACTCATTTTCAGATACTTACTTCCGATAAAGTGTCGGTAGATGTATCGCCCGACTACTCCTTCTGCTCGCTGCTCTATACGGTGAGTGATATCTTGTCCATTCCATTGCCTCTGTCCGAAAAGAAGGCAAATCTATCTTATTTCTATTTAGAGAAACTGCATTCGACATGTCTTTGGCATGTCATGGGGCTTCGTGCGCCTCCTGCTTTGGTTTAAGAGATTTATCCCCTCTCGAGAGGGGACTAAGGGGTGTGTGAAACACGCACACTTGGATGTATTCTAACACACCCCCTTCCCCCTCTCAAGAGGGGAGACAAACCGAACAATAACAATAAAATCACATAATCATCATGAAGAAAATTTTCTTTATGGGAGTCATGGGGATGTTTCTCCTAGGCTCTTGTAGCAGTCATTCGGGTCATAACCACGACCACGAAGGACACAACCATGCGACAGAAGAACACGCCCACAATCACGAAGGGCATAGTCACGAATCACATGACCACGAAGGCCATAATCATGATCATGAAGGTCACAATCATGACCATTCGCACGATGGCCACAATCATGAAGGCCATAACCATGACCACGAAGGACACAATCACGCACATGAAGGTCATAACCATGCAGAAGAAGTCCACAATCATGATGCCCATGCTCATGAAGGTCATAATCACGATGCTCACGAAGGTCACGACCATGGCCACGACCACGGAAGCAATCCGGATGAAATCATCCTCGCACCACACAAGGCCAAGGCAGCAGGTGTAGCATCAATGGAAATCCAACCAAAGGCTTTCCGTCAAGTCATCAAGGCAAGTGGTGAAGTACAAGCCGCTCAAGGCAATGAAAGCACTATCGTAGCGAATGTAGCTGGTGTGGTATCCTTCCAACGCTCGGTAACTGAAGGTATGCAAGTGGGCAAAGGTGCTACTATCATGACAATTTCGGCCAGCAAGTTGCAAGACGGTGACCCTGCCGAACGTGCTCGCATCGCTTACGAAGCAGCCAAGGCGGATTTCGACCGTGCCAGTCGTTTGGTAGAAAGCCAAATCGTATCGCAAAAGGAATTCAATGCTATCAAGGAAAAGTATGAAAACGCAAGAATCGCATACGAAGCATTGTCAAAGAATCAAACCAAGGGTGGAGTAGCGGTATCGGCTCCTATGGGTGGATACATCAAGAACCTCCTCGTGAAGGAAGGCGACTATGTATCAGTAGGTCAGCCATTGGCAACCGTGACTCAGAACAATCGCCTCTTCCTCCGTGCCGATGTATCTGAACGCTATTACAAGTATCTCAACAACATCACTTCGGCCAACTTCAAGACTCCATATGACAATCAGGTATACGAACTCGAAGCCTTGAATGGCAAGTTGCTCTCGTATGGCAAGTCGGCTGGTTCGTTCTATGTGCCAGTTACTTTCAGTTTCGACAATAAGGGTGAAATCATTCCAGGCTCGTTTGTAGAAATCTATCTTCTTTCGAAGGATATGGAGAATAGCATCGTCCTTCCTGTAGAAGCACTCACCGAAGAACAAGGCTTATATTTCATCTACATTCAGAAGTGCGAGGAAAGCTACAGAAAGCAGGAGGTGAAGCTCGGTGCAAGCAATGGCAAGGAAGTACAGATTTTGAGTGGTGTCCAACCGGGCGACAAGGTCGTGGTGAAGGGCGCTTATCATGTGAAGTTGGCGTCGGCTAGCAATGCGCTTCCGGCTCATAGTCATGAACACTAAAAATGATAGTGGAGAAATGATAAATGATAAAGAGGGGTATCTATCATTTATCAACTATCATTTCTCATTTAATTCAAGAACATTATGCTGAACAAAATCATACATTTTTCTCTCCACAACCGCATTTTGGTGTTGGTGGCATCGGTGCTTCTGCTGGTGGGAGGTTTCTATACCGCCTATCATACCGAAGTCGATGTGTTCCCTGACTTGACCGCACCAACCGTAGTGGTAATGACCGAGGCCAATGGTATGGCGGCCGAAGAAGTGGAGCAATTGGTGACTTTCCCGATTGAAACAACTGTGAATGGGGCGACTCATGTGCGTCGTGTACGTTCGTCTTCTACCAATGGTTTCTCCGTAGTTTGGGTGGAATTCGATTGGGATACAGATATTTATCTCGCCCGTCAGATCGTGAGCGAGAAGTTGACTTTGGTAAACGAAGAACTCCCTGAGAATGTGGGTAAACCGACTATGGGACCTCAATCGTCCATCTTGGGCGAAGTGCTCATCGTAGGCTTGACTGCCGATAGTACCTCAATGATTGACCTCCGTACGATTGCCGATTGGACTATCCGTCCGCGTCTGCTCTCTACCGGTGGGGTGGCACAGGTGTCAGTCCTTGGTGGAGATATCAAGGAATATCAGGTGTTGATAGACCCTGCCCGCATGCGTCATTATGGTGTGTCGCTCGATGAGGTAATGGCTGTTACCCGAAACATGAATCAGAATGTGAACGGGGGTATCATCTACGAACATAGCAATGAATACATCGTGCGTGGTATGCTCTCGACTACTAATATCGAACAGATAGGACGTGCTGTCATCAAGACCGTAGACGGTATGCCGATTACCCTCGAAGATGTGGCCGATGTGAAGATTGGTTCGCAAGAGCCGAAACTTGGTTTGGCATCGGAAAGAGGAAAACCAGCTGTCCTCGTTACTGTGAGCAAGCAACCTCAGACAGGTACTATCGAATTGACAGAAAAGCTCATTGCAGCCCTCGATGATGTACAGAAGAATCTCCCTGCCGATGTGAAGATCTCGACTGATATCTTCCGTCAGAGCCGATTCATCGATAATTCGATTGATAATGTGAAGTCATCGCTTTACGAAGGAGCTATCTTCGTGATTATCGTCCTCTTCCTCTTCTTGGCGAATGTTCGTACGACCTTGATTTCATTGGTTACTATCCCATTGGCCTTGGTGGTGTCTATTTTGGTGCTTCATTATTTGGGATTGAGTATCAACACCATGAGTTTGGGCGGTATGGCCATTGCGATTGGTTCGTTGGTGGACGATGCCATTGTCGACGTGGAAAACGTGTGGAAGCGTTTGCGTGAAAACCGCCTCTTGCCTGAGGGGGAACGCCGGAGCATTAAGGAAGTAGTGTTCGAAGCATCGAAGGAAGTGCGTATGCCTATCCTCAACTCTACCTTGATTATCGTGGTGAGTTTCGTGCCTCTCTTCTTTTTGAGTGGTATGGAAGGCCGTATGTTGGTGCCTCTGGGCATTGCCTTTATCGTGGCATTGTTTGCATCGACTTTTGTAGCCTTGACCTTGACACCGGTACTTTGTAGTTATCTGTTGGGTAATAAGGAAGGCGGTATGCCGAAGGAAGCATTTGTAGCCGTATGGATGAAGAAGCATTACGAACGTGCTTTGCTGTGGGCATTGAATCATAAGGCGATTGTAATGGGAACTACCGGTGCGCTTTTTGTAGGTGCTTTGGTGTGCTTCTTTACATTGGGACGCTCGTTCTTGCCTTCGTTCAATGAAGGCTCGTTGACTATCAATATTACTTCCATGCCGGGTGTATCGCTCGAAGAATCCGATAAACTTGGCCGTCGTGCGGAAGAACTTTTGCTTTCCATTCCTGAAATTCAGACAGTTGCCCGCAAGACGGGTCGTGCCGAATTGGACGAACACTCTCGTGGGGTGAATGGTAGCGAAATCGAAGCACCATACGAGTTGAAAGACCGTTCGAAGGATGAAATGATGCAGGAGGTTCGTGATAAACTCAATACGCTTTCAGGAGCTAATCTCGAACTCGGTCAACCGATCAGTCACCGTATCGATGCCATGCTTTCAGGTACCAAGGCGAGTATTGCTATCAAACTCTTTGGTGATGACTTGAATTATCTTTATCTATATGCCAACCGCATCAAGACCGCTATCAGTGGTGTGGAAGGTGTAGCCGACCTGAATGTAGAACAACAAGTGGAACGTCCTCAGTTGCAGATTGTTCCGAAGCGTGACATGATGGCTAAGTATGGAGTGACCATGCCGGAGTTTGCCGAATTTGTAGAAGTGAACTTGGCCGGTGCTACCGTATCGCAAGTCTATGAAAAGGGTAAGGTTTTCAACCTCATCGTCCGTGCCAAGGACAATGTCCGCGATGAAACCGATAAGGTAAACGACTTGATGATTGATACTCCGAGTGGCGAACGCATCCCATTGAGTTATGTGGCCGATGTAGTTTCTACCATGGGGCCGAATAGCGTGAGCCGTGAGAATGTGAAGCGTAAGATTGTCATCTCTGCCAATACCAGTGGTCGTGACCTTCGTGGGGTAGTGAACGATATCCGCGAGCGCATTGATGCCGAAGTGAAGTTGCCGGAAGGCTATCACGTGGAATTCGGTGGTCAGTTCGAAAGTGAAGAGGCGGCTAGCCGTACGTTGCTCTTGGCTTCGTTGATGAGTATTGTGGTTATCTTCCTCTTGATTTATACCGAGTTCAAGAATGCTGCACAGAGTGGGGTTATCTTGCTCAACTTACCATTGGCTTTGATTGGTGGGGTATTCGCCTTGATGATTACTACCGGTGAAGTCAGCATTCCGGCTATTATCGGTTTCATCTCGTTGTTTGGTATTGCTACCCGTAACGGTATGTTGCTTATCAGCCGATACAACAATCTCCGTACCGAGGGTATGCCATTGCAGGAAAGCATCGTCCATGGTTCGCTCGACAGACTCAATCCGATTCTCATGACCGCTTTGAGTTCGGCCTTGGCCTTGATTCCATTGGCTTTCCGTGGCGACTTACCGGGTAATGAAATTCAGAGTCCTATGGCGAAGGTCATCTTGGGAGGTCTGTTGACATCGACTTTCCTTAATGCCTTCATCGTGCCGATTGTTTATGAATTGATGAATAAGAAGAAATAATGAAGAAACAGATTATCACCATAGCGCTTTGCATCCCGATGTGGATGCAGGCGCAAAACATCGACCATGTGCTTCAGAGCATCGAGCAGAACAACAAGGAATTGCAATCTGCTATGCAATTGAACAAGGCACAGAAAATGGAAAACCGTACGGCTAATAACTTGCCCGACCCTACGGTGAGCTATAGCTCTTTCTATAAGAATGGTGCAGGATCGGGTCATGGTACCGAGTTCGTAGCATCGCAAGGATTCGATTTCCCGACGCAATACATTACCCGTAATCGTCAGGCGGATTTGGCCAATGAAGCACTCGACAAGCAGCAACAAGCCGTTCGTCGGGATATTCTTTTGAAAGCCAAGACACTTTGTCTCGACCTTATCTTGTTGAATCAGGAATATGCCTTGATGGAAATTCGTCAGAAGAATGCCGATGAGTTGGAAGCCTTGTATGCCAAACGTCTCGAGGTAGGTGATGCGAATATTTTGGAGGTAAATAAAATCAAGATGGAGCGTATGAACGTTCAAACCGAAGTGGCTCAGAATCATGCTTCACATCGCACGGCTCTTCAATCCTTGTTGGCCATGAATGGTAACATGCCGTTGGAATTTTCAGAAACAACCTATCCGCAAGTAAAGGAGATAACCGATTTCAATACCTTGCGTGATGAAGTCGTGGCTTCTGACCTTGATTTGCAAGCGTTGTCGTTTGCTACCAAGGCGGCCGAAAAGCAAGTATCTGTGAACAAGCAGGATTGGCTTCCGAAACTTCAGGCAGGATTCCGTCGCAATACCGATAGTGAAATGTCTATGAATGGATTTGTGGTAGGAGGCTCCATTCCTTTGTTCTCCAATCGCAAGAAAGTACAGATAGCCAAGGCGCAAGCTATCAGCGCTCAATTGATGCAGGAAGATGCCCAACTTCAGGTGGAAAACAACCTCATGGCACTCTTCAATGAGATGCAACAATTGAAGGAGGCGATGAACACCTACGATGTTCCTTTGCTTTATCGTTCCCTCGATCTCTTGAAGCAAGCGTTGCAGGAAGGTCAGATTTCCTTAATTGAATATTTCGTGGAAGCTGAAACGGTTTATAAGAATTTGCAAGCTCGGATGCAATTGGAAAACCAGTATCAGAAGGTGATGGCAACCATTTATAAGAATGAATTGTAAGTAGATTCAGTTCTTCAGAAACTTCAGATGGCTTGATAATCAAATGCTTGCGCTGAAGTTCCTAACTGAAGATGTGGGAATCCCTCAATGAGGGACGATTTTATCTATTTCGTCACTCATTGAGGGATTTTTTTGAATTCTTTCATAGATAATTGTCCTTCTTCTTTGCTTTCATTTATCAGAATGTCTTTATCTATTTTCAAATCAGGAAAAGACAATTAACACTGTTGATTGGCGAAACTACACTGATAATTCGCGAAACTTCATCGTGATTTCGCGAAACTACACTGATGATTTGGAAATTTATCATCTCTTTCAGGAGTTTGTGTCAGTAAGCTTGGAGGTTTTCTTGCGGTTGAGAAGAGTAATTTTTTACAAAATTCCGAAGTTTTATGCAAGATAAAAATAAAATATTTACCTTTGAAGAAATAATATTCTTATAAGAGCGTTGCATTGTCGAAAAGAAAGCGTATCTTTGCGGTGTCCGGTGGGAGAAATCGCCGGGCGTAAAGAAAGCGTTTTTTGCTTTATCCTGATATCGAAATCGCCAATTTCCAACAGAAGGATAGAGACAATAGCAACGCTCATTCTGTTATGTGTATATAATGTGTTAAAGGGGCTGCTTATGTTGTACCCTTATACGTTGTATATGTTCCAGTGTGAGAATATTGTTTCTTCGTTCATTTCTGTGAGGCGTTTGGCGATGCCCGATATCGATGAGCAGGACAAGTCTCACACTTTCTTTTTATAGTTACCTTATTATATTATTGACTGACTTTGGAGACTTATAGGCGACAATATGAATTAAAGTTTATGAAAAATGAAGTTTATGAGGCTCCACAAGTGGAAATCATCGAAGTGGAAGTAGAGAAGGGGTTTGCTACAAGCACATCTGGTGAAGATGGAAACGAAACTTTTTTGTAAAGTTATAATTTAATAAGGTTTACATATGAAACAGAAAAGTTTAATGTGGGGTGCTTTGGTGGCAATAGCTTTTGCATCATGTACACAAGAAGAGGTGCTGAACAATGGTTTCGGCACGAAGACGCTTAGCGTAAGTTTTGAAGACGCTAGTTATAAAGGTTCGCGTGTGGGATTTGCTGACCAAACGGCAGCTTTCCATTGGACAAAGGGAGACAAGATTGGCGTGACAACAACTGCTTCCTCAACCACTTTCCAAGGTATGACTTTGGAAGGCAATGGTGGTGAAGCGAAAGGTACTTTTTCGGGTACATTCAATGGTGATGCCTCTGGATATGCTGTTTATCCGTACGGAGTATCAGGCAGACATTCGGTAACAAGCGAAGGTGCATTGACCTATACCTTACCGGCTGAATATACTTATAGCACTTTGGATACTGAATACGCTAAGGCCGATGGCAATAGTCACAATGCTCCGATGTGGGGTAGCATTGCTCATGGTGCGGTGTCTTTCAAGCATTTGGGTGGTGTCATTGCATTCAGTGTTGGTAACTTGCCTGCGAATACAGCGGATATGACATTCGTCTTGACTGCTACCAACCAAATCAGCGGTAGCTTCACTGCAACATTGACAGAAAGTGAACCGGTGATTGCTTCGGCTTCAACAAACGTTGCGGATGCAGACAAGAAAGTTACCATTCATTTCTCTACTGTCGAAGGACAGACATCGGGCTATTTCTATGTTCCTGTACCAACGGGTTCATTGGGTAATTTGAGCTTGGTGATTTTGAATGATCAAGAAGAAGTAGCTACGGGTGCTTGGGATAACATCACTATTTTTCGTAAGGATATCAAGAGAGCTACTCTTGGTAATCAGTCTATCATTGGTGGAAATGGTGAAATCAAGCAGGTGGCTTCTGTAAGCAATGTTGATGCTGCTTTATTATCTACTACGGAAGACGATTTGACCGTACAGGTTTCCGGTGAAGTGACTGGTACTGATAATACTATTACTATTCCTGCAACATTGGAAACAAATACTACCACTTTCTCTTTCAGTTCTGTGGCCGATGGTGCAAAGATTACGATTGTGAATGCTACGGGTGGTGCTTATGATGGCCAAATCATCATTGAAATTCCGGAAGGAGAAACTTTGCCCAAAGTGGTTGCTACCATTCCTGATGGTGAGGTGTATATCAAGCAAGGTACAGTTACTACACTTGTGGTTTCTTCTGCTAGCAATACAACTATTATTGGTGCAAATGCCAAGATTGGTACTTTGACCGTAGAAAAGGGTAATGTAAGAATTGAAGATGGTGGACAAGTATCAACTATTTATCGTTCTGAGAACAATCAGGAAACTGTTTATGCAATTTATGAAAGTGAAACTGCTCCGTCAATTACATTAGGTAAAGGTATTTTGCTTGTTTCTGCAGCAGAGTTTGACTTGTTGACTGCTGTAGCTAATGGTGGTGAGGTTGTGTTGACTTCTGATGTCGTTTTGACAACTCCTTTGGTTATTGCTAATGGAAAGACTGTTTCTATTGATTTGAATGGCTTTACTGTTAGTCAGACTAAGGAATGTACAGCAAGTTACTCTATGATTGATAATGCAGGTACTCTTACCATTAAGGATACTTCAAGTGAAGACGATGGTAAAATCTGTTTCCAGGATCTTTCTACTGGTGGTGGAAGTGAATGGGGGTCATATGTAATCACTAACAAGGGGACGCTGGTCATTGAAAATGGTACTTTGAAACATCTTGGTTCAGCAAATCCTGATGCGCATAATACTAATTTACCAATTCAAAATTATGCAGGAAAAGTTACTGTCAATGGTGGCGTAATTTCTTCAAAGGATTTCCGCTCTCTACGTGACTTTACCGCTGGCGGTGAAATTGTTATCAATGGAGGTGTATTCGAAGGTCAAGTTTGGATGCAAGGATTGGGTAATGGCTCGTCTTCTTTGACTATTAAAGGTGGTGAGTTTTCTCCTTTGGCTGATTATGATGCTTCGTCTATTTATATTACTAATGGAACAAACAATGTCATCGTATCAATCGAAGGCGGTAAGTTTAATACTAAAATTGGATGTGTTGATGCTACAAAGACTGGAATAAAGGGTTCTATTAAAGGTGGTATCTTTACCGAAACCGCAAAAACTAATACAAATAGCGCTTTGATTGCTGAAGGTTATGTGTTTGAACAAAATTCTGATGGAAGTTATAGTCCTGTTCCTGCTTTTGTAAAAGTTTCGGATAATGAATACGAAATTTATAACCTTGCAGGTCTTAAAATGTTCAGTAATGCTGTAAATACAGGTAATAATTATTTTGCAGATCAAACAGTGGTATTAATAAATGATATTGACCTTAATAACGAAAAGTGGACTCCTATTGGCTCTGCTGCAAAGGATCATGGTTTCATGGGGAACTTCGATGGTAATAATAAAACTATTAAGAACTTGTACATTTCTGATATTGCGCTTGATGAAGACGGATATGCGTATGCCGGTTTATTCGGTGTAACTGAAGGTACGGATGCTAATAACGAAAACTATATTAAGGACCTCATTATTGAGAATGTAACTATTTCTACCGAAGGTCATATTGTCGCTGCTGCTATTGCTTATCCATATTACACTACTATTGAAAACATCACAGTCGAAGGTAATATAAAAATCAAGGGTGGTGACTATACTGCTGGTGTTTTGGCATATACAAGACGATGTGTAAACGCTAATAATCTTACCGTTGAAGGTAATACAGGTTCTTCAATTGAAGGAAGATACACTGTTGGTGGCGTGATTTCTGATATTCAGATGAATGGTGGTCTTACTGCTAATTATTCTAACTTCAAAGCATCAGGCTTGACAATTACAGCAGAAAAGAATGTAGGTGGTATTTCTGGTATCATTAGTGGTCAAACCCTTGATGGCGCAATAGTAGAAAATGTAACTATTGCTTGTGAAGGTGTTACTAGAGGTACTGTTTCAGGTGCATTAGGAACAACATCCACTATCAAGAACATTGTAGTGACTAATGTTACAGGTGCTGAAAATGTAGTAGGAGCTGGATACGATACTGGGGATAACGTTATTGTTAATGGAGATGTTTATGAGATAAAGAAGTAAAACATTGTCGTTGAATCAAGAGGGCCTTTTAGTCACATATACTAAAAGGCTCTTTTGTGTACATATTATCGTTCTGTGTAAGCATCCGGTAAAATACCGTTGCTTATGGTGTTGTTCAGATATCAGGGCAAGCATGTATTGCATCGGATTCTCCATCGGGAAAAGTATTTGGAATTGATGATAGGTGATGGCGTTTGCTTAGTAGATTGTGGTATGGATTAGGTATTTCCTGCAATCCCTGTTTGAGTTGTTGCATAGAATGTTTTGATATAAAAAGAGGATGTTCACTTGAGCATCCTCTTTTTATTAATTACTTTAAAACCAAAGCAAAACCACCACCAGGTGCGAGATGAATTTTCACTTTATCACTCTTTTTGGCTTGGATGATTTCTGATTGGTAGTCTCTACCGATACGGTGTGCATTGATACCGTCCTTGAAGAGTTTGCCATTATAAACTTTATCACCCAAGAAGGAGAGGTCGATTTCGAGGTCGCGGGCATCCCAGTTGGTCAAGCCACCGATGTACCATGTATCGCCATTACGACGGGCTGTGATGATGTATTCGCCCATCTTGCCATCAAGCACGATAGTTTCATTCCATACAGTTGGGATAGCGCTGATGAAGTCGGTACATTCCTGCTCACGTTCGTAATTGCTCGGAGTATCGCAAAGCATGTTGAACGGAGATTCGAGGATGACGTAGAGTGCTAACTGACGGCAACGGGTTCCTTGGCTCATCGGTTCTGTATAGCACGGATAATAGTTGCCCTTGGCTGCATTGCGCATGGCACCTTGGGTATAGTCCATTGGACCGGCTACCTGACGGATGAACGGAATCATTACATCGTAATCCACTTGTGCGGTAGGATTCTTTTCCCATTTCATTTGTTCCAAACCATTGACACCTTCAAAGTTGATGGCATTCGGGTAAGTACGGTTCAAACCTGCCGGCTTGTACATACCATGGAGATCGAGGAGAAGTTTATACTTGGCGGTCATCTGGGCGGCACGATAGTTGAAATTGGTCATTTCCTGGTCGTCACGATCCATAAAGTCCACTTTGAAACCCTTGATACCCATTTCTGCATAGTGACGACATACATTTTCCATATCACGGTTGAACGCATGATAACCTGCCCAAAGCACGAGGCCTACATTTTTCTTGGTTGCGTATGCGATAAGTTCTTCGAGGTTGATTTCCGGCACCACTTGCATCAAGTCGGCTTGTAGATTGACTGCCCAACCTTCGTCCAATATTACATATTCGATGCCATTTTTCGATGCGAAGTCGATGTATGCTTTGTAAGTATCATTGTTCACACCGGTTTTGAAATCCACACCGTCCAAGTTCCAGGCATTCCACCAGTCCCAAGCAATCTTACCTGGTTTAATCCAGGAAATGTCTTCCAATCTGGATGGCTCAGCCAAAAGATAACTGAGGTTGCTTGATGCCAATTCCTTGTCTTCCTTGGTTACGATAGCCACACGCCATGGGAAGTTACGAGGTGCTTCTACCTTGGCTATATAGTCTTCCACTTCGAGAACATTCATCTGAAGCATGTTGTGTCCACCTTGTTCTTGTTTCTTTGGGTAAGGTGCAAAATCACCGAGCAATTCTGTCTTGCCTTGACCTGTTAGGTAGAGTCCCGGATAGTTCTCCAAATCCACTTCGGTAATACATAACTTTACATTATTTTCCAACGAAACGACAACAGGTAAGAATACTAATTTTTCCTGGTCTACCTTCGATAAAGGAATATTGGCATAATAGTTTTCGAAGGAGTTTGCATACTTGTTCGCACCTTGTCTTGGCTTGACATAAGGTACGCTGGCAGTAGCGTCGGTCGGGAACTGATAATCTACCAATTCATCCATGACGCAGAATGGCTTCTTGGTCTTGTTCACAAAACGATAGGCAATACCGTCGTTGTATGCACGGAATACTACATGGAAACCCTTGAATTGGAGTGTCAATTCATTGTATTGTTCTATGAGTTCGTCAGCACGGTAGAAAGGAGAAGTCACTTTACCGTTCACACTTTTTCGGATTGCTTTCGAAGGCTTGTCGTTTTCGCCCCATACTTCGCCATTGTCGAGTGTCATGGAGAGAGGAGAGGTCTGCAAAACTAGTTCATCTTGGAAAGTGATGTCATAAGTCAGTTGCTTGCCGGTGGTAATAGTGGTTTTCAACTCGCCATTGGGCGATGCCAATGAATACTGTTTCTGTGCTTGGGCACTGAATGCACACCAGATGCAAAGCATTAAAATCTTGATTGTTTTCATAGTATGGTTCATTAAAATTATTTGTCAAAGGAAGTTGATGCTTCAAAAAGCATTGCAAGTTACTAAAATTATGTATTTTTGCAATCCAAATTAAATAAAATAAAACGATGAAAAAGATATTAATAAGTGGAATACTTTGTTGGCTGATGTGCATGTCATGTACAGAGCAACCTTCTAAGGAAAGTTTTATTACTGATTGTGAACAATCAGGCTTTGTAAAGACTCCTCGTTTTGCCGAGACTATGGCTTGGTTTGAAAAGTTGGCGGATTATTCATCCATGGTGAATGTGACTTCTTTCGGTACTAGTCCGCAGGGACGTGACTTGGCATTGGTCGTGGTGGATAAGGACGGACTTCAGGATCCGGTACAAATCCGTCAGAAGGGTCGTGTGATTGTGTTGATAGAATCTTGTATCCATGCCGGTGAACCGGACGGTAAGGATGCCAGCATGATCTTCCTTCGCGACATGATTGTGGAAAAGAAGAACATCGATATTCTGGACGATGTAAGTTTCTTGTTCATCCCGGTATTCAATGTGGACGGACACGAAGATTTCAGTGCAACCAACCGTATCAATCAGAATGGACCGGAAGAATTGGGTACCCGTAATACTGCCCAGCTCATCAACCTTAATCGCGACTTCTTGAAAGCCGATGCACCAGAAATGCGTGCTTGGTTGAAACTCTATAACCGTTGGATGCCGGAACTCTTCATTGATGTGCATGTGACCAATGGAGCCGATTTCCAATACGTGATGACCTATGCTATCGATAATCGAGGAACACTGATGGAAGAAGGAATTCGCCGTTGGTCGCTTGATGTGTATGAAAAGCAACTCAACGAACGTATGGAGAAGGTGGGCTTCCCGCTCTTCCTTTATGCTTCTTTCCGCAAGTACAATGCACCGGAAAGCGGTATCTTGATTGATACCTTCGATCCTCGCTATTCAGAAGGCTATGCAGCAACCCGCAACCGTTTGGGCTTGCTCATCGAGAACCACATCTACAAGCCATACGAACAGCGTGTCAAGGCGACAGTCGAGGCCTTTATTGCTAGTGCAAGAATCTTGGCTGAAAATAAGGAAACGTTGAAAGAAGTCATTGCCCATGCAGACAAGGCAGTAAGTTCTCCGGAGTATCGCCAGAAGCCTATGGAATTGACTTTCAAACCTGTCAATAAGGATAGCGTGTGGGTAGATTACTTGAGTTGGGCAAGAGACACCGTGAAGAGCGATCTTTCGGGAGCCGATTGGGTGCGTCATAACTATGACAAGCCGATTACTTTGCGTTGCCCATTGATTACTTCCTACGAAGCAACTTCATCGGTACAATTACCGGAAGCCTATATCCTCATGCCGCAATGGACTGATGTCATTGAATTGCTCGATTTGCACGGCATCCAGTACACTCGACTTACAGAACCGAAGGAGGTGGAAGTGGAAACCTATCGTTATACCAAGGCTGTTTTCTCTCCTCGTCAAAGCGAAGGACGCATTCCGGTGGTGAAGACCGAATATACTACCCAAAAGGAAACTTTGACCGCACCGACTGGAAGTGTGATTGTCGACATGAACCAACCGAACGGACGCTTGGCTGCTTGGATGCTTGAACCATCGGCACCAGGATCGTTGGTATACTGGGGATTCTTTAATCAAGTAGTACAGGCACCGAGTGAATTCTGGATTCGCTTGCCATACATGGAAGAAAAGGGACGCGAACTTTTGGCAAAGGACCCGTCTTTGAAGGCAGAATTTGAAGAACGCATGAAGGATCCGAAGTTCGCCAAGGATTCGCAAGCTATCCTCAACTTCTTCTATGAAAAGGTGAAAAAGGCTGCACATCAGAACAATGAATTGCATCCGGCGTGGAGAGTAATGGCTGGAAATCAAATCTTTTAATTATCTTTGCACCTCAATTAATCAGATAATAGAACCATGCCATTAAATTTACCCGATAAATTGCCCGCAATCGAGTTGCTGAAAGAAGAAAACATCTTCGTCATCGACAATTCGCGAGCAAGTTCACAAGATATCCGTCCGTTGAAGATTGTTATCCTCAACTTGATGCCGATTAAGATTACGACCGAGACCGATCTCGTGCGTCTGCTTTCGAACACGCCGCTTCAGTTGGAAATCTCCTTCATGAAGTTGAAGAGCCATACCTCGAAGAATACACCGATAGAGCACATGCAGGCATTTTATCACGACTTCGATATTTTGAAAGAACAGAAGTTCGACGGTATGATCATTACAGGAGCACCAGTAGAACAGATGCCGTTTGAGGATGTGAACTATTGGGAGGAGATTTCTGAGGTGTTCAATTGGGCACATACCCATGTTACTTCTACCCTGTATATTTGTTGGGCGGCTCAGGCAGGCTTGTATCATTTCTATGGTGTGCCTAAGTATCCGTTGGATAAGAAGATGTTCGGTGTCTTCAAGCACGAAATCAAGGTACAGGGATTGCCTATCTTCCGTGGATTTGATGATGAGTTCTTCGTGCCGCATAGCCGACATACCGAAATACGTCGTGAGGATATCGAGAAGGTAGGAGAGTTGACTATCCTTGCCGAATCCGAAGATGCAGGGGTGTATATGGTCATGGCACGAAACGGACGTGAATTCTTTATCACTGGACACTCGGAATATGCACCGAATACTCTTGACGGTGAGTACAAAAGAGACTTGGGTAAGGGATTGCCTATTGAAGTACCGAAGAATTATTATCGCAATGATAATCCTGATGAGGGTGTATTGGTACGTTGGCGAGGCCATGCCAACTTGATGTTCTCCAATTGGTTGAACTACTACGTATATCAGGAAACTCCGTTTGATATTAATGAGATAAAATGATTCGACAACGAAAAATAGAACTATTGGCTCCGGCCAAGAATTTGGAATGCGGCATCGCGGCGATTGACCACGGTGCCGATGCCGTATATATTGGTGCGCCTCGTTTCGGTGCCCGTGCCGCAGCAGGCAACTCCCTGGAAGATGTTGCCGAGTTGGTAAAGTATGCTCATCTGTATAATGTCCGTATCTACGTGACACTCAATACCATCTTGAAGGATGAGGAACTTCCTGAGACGGAAAAGATGATTTGGGATTTGTATCAGGTAGGAGTGGATGCCCTTATCGTGCAGGATATGGGTTTGTTAAGTCTGAACCTTCCGCCTATACCGCTCCATGCCAGCACACAGATGGACAATCGTACGGCAGAAAAGGTGAAATTCCTGGCTGAAGCCGGCTTCCGACAAGTGGTCTTGGCCCGCGAACTTTCGTTGGAACAAATCCGTAAGATACATGAAACAGTACCACAAACTCCGCTCGAAGTGTTCGTGCATGGTGCCTTGTGCGTGAGTTATAGCGGCCAGTGTTATGTGAGCCAGCATTGCTTCGGACGAAGTGCCAACCGAGGCGAATGTGCACAATTCTGCCGATTGGCGTTTGATTTAGTGGATGCTGCTGGCAAGACCATTGTACAGAACAAGCACTTGCTTTCCTTGAAAGACTTAAACCAAAGTGAGGAGTTGGAAAAGTTGCTCGATGCCGGTGCTTCTTCTTTTAAGATAGAAGGACGACTGAAGGATGTGTCGTATGTCAAGAACGTGGTGGCTTGCTATCGTCAGAAGTTGGATGCCATTTTCAAGCGTCGCAAGGAGTACATCCGTGCTTCATCGGGGACTGTAAAATTGGCTTTCAAACCACAATTGGATAAGAGTTTTACTCGTGGATTCACCAATTATTTCCTCTATGAACGAAGCAAGGATATCTTCTCGTTCGATACCCCGAAATCATTGGGTGAGGAGATGGGCTATGTGAAGGAAATCCGTGGCAACTACATCATCGTAGCTGGTGTGAAACCGTTCAACAATGGCGATGGTATCTGTTACCTCGATGAACGTGGCAAACTGAAAGGGCTTCGCATCAACCGTGTGGAAAATAACAAACTCTTCCCGGCTGGTGACATGCCTAGAATCAAACAGCGCACTGTTCTCTATCGCAACTTCGACCAAGAATTCGAAAAATTGATGCAACGCAAGTCGGCCGAACGAAAGTTGGGAGTGGTAGTCCGTTTAGAAGAAAATAAGTTTGGATTTACTTTGACGATGACTGATGAGGATGATATCAGTATCAGCATTGCATTAGAAAGAGAAAAGGAATTGGCACGTACTCCACAGATAGAGAATGTGAAGAATCAATTGGGAAAATTGGGTAATACCCCTTTCGAAGTAGAACGTATCGATGTCGACTTGAAGGACAATTGGTTCCTTCCGTCTTCGGTACTGGCAGAGGTACGTAGAGAGGCGGTTGAAAAATTGTTGGCTGCTCGTCGGATGAACTATCGCCAGGAAATTGTTTCCATGCCGAAGACCGATCATGCTTTCCCGCAAAGCGAATTGACTTATTTGGGGAATGTAATGAACGAGGGCTCGGTTTCTTTCTATCGTCAGCATGGGGTTTCAAACATAGCTCCTGCTTTTGAGAAGCGACCGCCACAGGATGCTGTGCTGATGTTCTGTAAGCATTGTTTGCGGTATTGCATGGGGTGGTGTCCGGTTCGCCACAAGGAGAAATCTCCATACAAGGAACCTTACTATCTAGTAAGCAGCGATGGCAAGCGATTTCGTTTAGAATTTGATTGCAAGCATTGCCAAATGAAGGTGTTGGTGAAAAAATAAATAAAGGTGCCGATTGGCACCTTTATTGTTATATTAGAAATGGAATCTTACGTCCACGCCCACTTGCAAAGGCTTGCATTTTTGGGCGAATCCACTACCCATACTTTCGAAGTAGAAAGTGGTGTATTGCTTATCTGTGAGGTTGCGTCCCCAAAGGTCGATTTGTATGGCTTTGGTCTTGAGTGAAACATAACCGTTCAGTGTAGCATAGAAGTCTTGCGAAGCATTGTTGGCTTCTGTCCAATAAATCTTGCCCGCACCTGTGACATTAGCTCCGAGCGTAAGACTTTGTGCCCAACTGTCTTTGAAGAAGAAAGCGTATGAGCCGCCTACATTCAAGGTATGCATCGGTACAAAAGGTACGTAATTTCCGCTATAGTCTTCGTTCTCTCCAGCATTATATTTCACGAAAGTGGCGTGAGTATAACCATAACTTGCATTCAACTGGAGGTGACGGTTGAGACTTGCCATGAGATTGGCTTCCACACCATAGCTTTCACTTTCGCCGGCATTCACGGTGATACGGCCAAGGCCGCTTTCTGCCATCTGCGAGAGTTGCTGGTCGTAGGTCTGCATGTAAAACGCTGCTAAGTCCGCCTGCAACTTTCCATCGAAGAGACTCAGGTGTGTACCAAGTTCGTAACTCCAAGTATACTCTGGCTTGTATTCTACGGCTGCTTGTGCATCTGGATTTTCGCCCGGTGTCGGGAATTTGTCGGCTACTAAGCTTACATAGTTTTCCGGTACTTTTGCCATGATAGCCTCTTTACTTTGACGCATCATGTCGTTTCTCAAACTGCTCTGAAGGAGTTCGGAGAACATCTGATAGTTGTATCCGCCTGAACGATGTCCCTTACTCACGCTAGCATATACATTGCTCTTTCTTTGGTTGAAATCATATTGCAAGGCAAATTTGGGGAGTAACTGGAGATAGTTCTTCGAGAGTTTTCCAGTGTAGCGTGATTCTACGGTGAGCGGTGTGGCCGGCATCATCTCGATTTCACGCATCACTTGTCCGTTACGAGTCATTTCACCTTTGATACCCACGGTATAATTAAGAGATGTGCCTGAGTTGTAAGTCATCTGCATGTGTTCGTAATCCAAACGGAGACCTGCTGTGAACGAGAGGCCTTCCATACCAAACAAGTCGCGGAATTGTGATTGATGGAAGAGAGCCATGTTGTATTGTGGTGTCTTGAAGTGTCCGTCAATAGGCATTTGGGTATCGGTGATGGCGAGCGACGGAAGGATGTTCATGGCCATGCCTTGACCCATAGCTACTTCAATCTTGTTTGGAATAACCGATTCGAGCATTTGGTTCAGCATACCGATACCGTCTTCGCGGAAAGTTACTGGGCTGTTTACGTTCATGTTTTGATAAAAACCGAATACACCGGTAGTCCATTGCCATGCTTTGCCTGGCTTACTCTTAAACGTAATTTCTTCGGTAATGGAGTTGATGCGTTGTTTTTGTTCAATGGTGTAAACGTCCGATGGAGAGAAGTCCTGGTCCATGTGCATACGGTCGTTCAAATGCTGGAATCCGGTTACAGCATTAAAAATAAAGTTGTCTGCCTGATGCTCGATGTTGAGACCGGTATTCAGGAGGCTACGGCGATAGGAACTTTCTCGATTGTAGGCAATTCCGTAGTTCCAAGATGGATAGATTGTTTCTCCATTTGTGTAAGGGTTAGGACCAAAATAAGGATAGCCGCCTTCATCGGTATAATCGTAGTTCACATTGAAGTCGAGCTTCCAATTATCGGCAGGCAACCAAATGGCACGGATTCGTCCGCCACCGGCTTGCATTTCGTCTACCTTCTTGTTAAGGTGCTTATTGGTAAAAAAACCGTCCGCACCTTCGTAATATCCACCGGCCGAAAAAGCGAATTGCTGGCTCACGCGATGATAGTGGGTAAGGGATGCACTACGATGGTTGTTGCCCGAGCCATAACTCAACTTTACATCTGTACCTTGATACGAGAATGGAGAACGGGTGTGTACCTTCACGAGTCCACCCATGGTGTTTCGTCCGTAGAGTGTACCTTGCGGACCACGGAGGATGTCGATACGTTCGATGTCATAGAAATTGAAATCGAAAGCACTCTTGTCGAGGTAAGGGATGTTGTCCACATACATACCTACGGCCGGAGTATTGATACGCGAACCGATACCACGAATATACATGGCCGAAGTAAGGCGTGAACCATAGTCGGGCATAAAGAAGTTAGGTACGATGCTGCTTGCGCTCTTCAGCGAAGTGATGTGATTGGCTTGCATATCCTTCTGGGAAATGAGCGATACGGAAGACGGGAGTTGTCTCAACTTACTTGTTTCCTTAGGCGATGCGATGACTACCACCTCTTCGATATCGATGACTTTGGTGGTATCTTCTGGAATTGTGTATGTCTTGTCGGCCATTGCATAATTGGATGCAAAGAGAGCCATTGCTAATAGTAGATGTTTCTTCATTTTACTTTTTATAACCTATTTTTTCGGTTGCAAAGAAAAATAAAGAAAACCTACTATACAATCCTAATAAATGAGGATTTTAAATGCTGTCTGCTTCAATATACCCGTTCATTACGGCATAAATAGTCAATCCTGCCACTGATTTGATACCCAATTTCTCAGTGATGTTTTTTCGATGACTGATAACCGTGGTAAGTCCGATATTCAGCCTTTCGGCAATTTCCTTGTTGATGAATCCTTTGGTTATCAGTTTCAATACTTCGATTTCTCGGGCGGAAAGATCGTGTGTATCTGTGGTCTCGGATTGTGGATGCTTACCTCCATGATGGCCATGCTCATGCATACGGAGAATGGATTTCACTAAATCTTTCTCACTTTGATAGATGTTCAAGGTCATCACTCCCGAAAGTTGGGGGAGATTTTCTCCGCCAGCCAGGACAATGGCTCTTGGTCTCCGTTCGCGGAAGAAGGCTGTATGCTCAAAGTAAATTTGTGCCGAAACGAAGTAGTGAGCATACATGTCGGGTGTGTCATCCACTAACTCTCCGAAGGAATGGAACACACGAATGGTGGCCATTGGAATGATTTCTTCCAAGAGCGATTCGAGTCCCATACACGATAGCGTATTGGGGTCGATTATAGCAATTTCGGGCTGATGTATCATACTCCTAAATATTGAGCCACAGCATCCGCACAACGTTCTCCGTCTACCCCTGCCGATACGATACCGCCGGCATATCCGGCTCCTTCTCCACAAGGGAAAAGTCCGCTGATAGTAACGTGTTGAAGCGTTTCGTTATCTCTCACAATACGCACAGGAGCCGATGTACGTGTTTCCATACCAATCATACAAGCCTCGTTGGTGAGGAATCCATGCGAACTACGTCCGAATTGTTGGAAACCCTTACTCAATCTATCGCTGATGAAATTCGGCATCCAGAAGTGTAGGGGAGAGGAAACCAATCCCGGACTATACGATGAGGCCGGAAGGTCGTAACTCAACTTCTTGCGGGTGAAGTCCACCATTCGTTGGGAAGGTGCGGTTTGTCGCATATTACCCTGTTGCCAACAAGCGGCTTCGAGTGCTTCCTGAAGGTACATCATGCTTAGTGGATGTGTCTTACACACCCCTTCATCCCCTCTCGAGAGGGGAAACGCATCATATGGATTCCCCTCTTGAGAGGGGGTAGGGGGTGTGTGAAAAGCATTTACTATATCCTTTAATGACTTCTCTTCTAAATCTTCCGGACGCAATTCCACTACCATACCCGAGTTGCTCCATTTACCACCACGGTTACTTGGACTCATGCCATTCACCACAATCTGATGAGGACCACTGGCGGCAGGTACCACGAATCCACCCGGACACATACAGAAACTATATACTCCTCGTCCGTCTACCTGAGTCACGAAACTATATTCAGCAGCCGGGAGATACTTTCCACGTCCATTCTTGTTATGATATTGGATTTGGTCTATCAAATGTGAAGGATGTTCCAAACGCACACCTACGGCAATGCCTTTCGCTTCGAGTGTTACGCCATTCTCATGCAACCAACGGTATACATCACGAGCCGAATGACCAGTCGCCAAGATAACCGGACCTCGGAACATCTTGCCTGTATTCGTTTCGATGCCCACCACTTTTTCCTTCTCGATGATGAGGGCATCCATACGAGTTTCGAAATGCACCTCACCGCCACATTCGATGATGGTGTTTCGCATGTTTTCGATGATACGCGGAAGTTTGTCTGTACCGATGTGTGGATGAGCATCGACGAGGATAGATGTGCTTGCTCCGTGCTGACAGAAAACATTCAGAATCTTGTCCACATTACCACGCTTCTTGCTTCGGGTATAGAGTTTACCGTCCGAGTAAGCGCCGGCACCACCTTCGCCAAAACTATAATTGCTTTCCGGATCTACCTTATGCTCGCGACTAATCTTGGCAATGTCCACCTTTCTATCGCGTACATTCTTGCCTCGTTCTACCACGATAGGGCGAAGTCCATGTTCAATCAATCGGAGGGCAGCAAACAATCCTCCCGGACCTGCACCTACCACGATGACTTGTGGCTTGCCTTCTACATTCTGATATTCGGTGCGAACGAACTCTTCGTCCTGTGGAAGTTCGTTGATGTACAGACGTACTTTCAAATTCACAAAGATTGTACGTTGACGTGCATCGATGCTTCGCTTCAATACACGGATTGCCTTGATGGTGCGTGCATCGATTCCTTTGTCCTTGCTGATGAACAACTTGATGTTTTGTTCATTGGCTGCCTGTTCGGGCAGAATTCTGATTTGGTGTTCTTGTATCATATATGGGTTATCCGAATAACGCACGGAAGGCTTCTTCCACCTTTCGTACGGGGATGATTTCTATTTTCATTTTCTTGGTATCCAGTCCTTGGAGGTTATGCTTCGGTATTAAGATACGCTTGAAGCCAAGTTTCTCCGCTTCACTGATGCGTTGTTCGATGCGATTTACCGGACGGATTTCTCCACTCAATCCTACTTCTCCCGCCATACAGATGTCTCTATCAATCGCTACATCCATGTTGCTCGAGAGAATAGCGCTGATGATAGAAAGGTCGATAGCAGGATCATTCACCTTCAAACCACCGGCGATGTTGAGGTACACATCTTTTTGAGCCAACTTGAATCCCACTCGCTTTTCGAGTACGGCCAGGAGCATGTTCATACGTCGTAGGTCGAAACCTGTAGCCGAGCGTTGCGGATTGCCATATACGGCCGAACTCACCAGTGCCTGTGTTTCAATCAAGAACGGACGGACGCCTTCGATAGCCGAGGCAATGGCTACTCCACTCATGCCTTCGTGCTCGTCGGTAAGGAGGAGTTCGGACGGATTGCTCACTTGTCGGAGGCCGTTTTGACGCATTTCGTAGATGCCGAGTTCTGCTGTGCTTCCGAATCGGTTCTTGATGCTTCGGAGGATGCGATACATATAATGCTGGTCGCCTTCGAATTGTAGGACGGTATCTACGATATGTTCCAAGACCTTCGGCCCTGCGATACTTCCTTCCTTATTAATATGACCAATCAGGATGACCGGTGTATTGCTTTCTTTGGCAAATTTCAAGATAGAAGCCGAGCATTCACGCACTTGCACCAAACTTCCTGGAGAGGAGTCGATGTTCTCTGTAAAGATAGTTTGGATAGAGTCGATGATAACCAAGTCCGGACGCGTATTCTTGATGTGGACATAGATTTGGTCGAGCGAGGTTTCGCACACAATTAAGCAATCCGATGTTTGGTTGGAGATGCGGTCGGCTCTCAATTTGAGTTGGCGGGCGCTTTCTTCTCCCGATACGTATAGCACTTTTCTATCCTTCAGTCGTAATACGGTTTGAAGGATGAGCGTGGATTTGCCGATGCCTGGCTCACCACCGAGGAGTACAAGGCTTCCCGGTACAAGACCACCTCCCAGCACACGGTTCAATTCCTCGTCGTGCATATCAATGCGTGGCTCTTCGCCTCCGTGGATGTCGTTGAGCGTCAGAGGTTGGCTTTTGGTCGGTTCTGCCAATGCCACTCCATGTCGAGCCACAGGCGATTCCTTTCTCACCACTTGCTCCACATAAGTGTTCCATTGTCCGCACGACGGGCATTTACCCACCCATTTGGGCGAGTCTTGTCCACAATTCGTGCATACGTATGTCGTTTTTTCTTTGGCCATTCTTATTTAAATTTTCAAGTTACAAAGGTAAAGAAAGTTTCTGATATAATTGGATATTTGTGCTTTTATCGTAAAAAAATAAAGAAAAGTGATAGATTGTTTGAAAATCTTCTTATATTTGCGCCATTGAAACCGAAAAAAGAGAGAAATATAAACAAATGACAATGTACTATCAAAATATAACCTCTACCATGCGAATGTGGACGATGATGACCACATCCATGATGATGACCCCTCGGGGTTAGGATAGTATATATGTGTTTCTACGCGATACACGCTTATGGATGTAAGCACCAATCAATCAATTTTTTTTATTTTTAGACTCAGAAATAGCGGAATGCTATTCTACATAAATGAATGAACGCATGAAAGTATTGAAATTCGGCGGTAGCTCGGTGGGCTCCGTACATAGCATATTAAGTGTAAAAAAGATAGTTGAGGCCGTAGAAGAGCCGGTGATTGTGGTGGTTTCGGCTTTAGGTGGTATTACAGATAAGTTAATCAAGACCTCGCAAATGGCTGCAGATGGTGATGCCGCTTACGAAAAGGAATATCGTGATATTGTGAACCGTCACATTGAAATGGTGTATACCGTAATCCCGGCTGGTGAGGCACGTATCATCTTGCTTGATCAAGTAAACGAACTCTTGAGCGAGTTGAAGAACATCTTCCAGGGTATTTATTTGATTCGAGACCTTTCATCGAAAACATCAGCGACTATCGTTAGTTATGGTGAACGTCTTTCATCTATCATCGTTGCCAATTTGATTGAAGGTGCTGTATGGTATGATTCGCGTACATTCATTAAGACTGAAAAGAAGCACTCCCGTCATATTCTTGATTCGGATTTGACTTCTCAGTTGATTAAGGCTACTTTCAGTGAACTTCCGAAGGTGGCATTGGTGCCGGGTTTCATCTCGAGCGATAAGAATAGCGGGGAAATCACTAACCTCGGACGTGGTGGCTCGGATTATACTGCATCTATCATTGCTGCTGCCCTTCAAGCGGATGTACTCGAAATATGGACAGACGTGGACGGCTTCATGACAGCCGACCCGCGTGTCATTAGTGGTGCATACGTCATCAATGAATTGAGTTATGTGGAAGCCATGGAACTTTGCAACTTCGGTGCGAAGGTGGTTTATCCGCCGACTATCTACCCAGCTTGCCACAACAATATTCCTATCTTGATTAAGAATACCTTCAATCCAGATGCGCCAGGTACTATCATCGAACATGAAATCAAGGATGAATCGAAGGCTATTAAGGGTATATCTTCCATTAATGATACAGCCTTGATTACTATTACTGGTTTGGGTATGGTGGGTGTTATTGGTGTGAACTACCGTATCTTTAAGGCATTGGCGAAGAATGGTATCAGTGTGTTCATGGTGTCACAGGCATCTTCTGAAAACAGTACTTCTATCGGTGTAAGAAACCAAGATGCCGAGTTGGCTTGCGAAGTATTGAACGAAGAGTTCTCGAAGGAAATCGAGATGGGTGAAATCAGCCCAGTTTGTGCAGAAAAGAACTTGGCTACTATCGCGATTGTGGGTGAGAACATGAAGAAGACTCCGGGTATTGCAGGTAAGTTGTTCGGTACGTTGGGACGCAATGGTATCAGTGTAATTGCTTGTGCACAAGGTGCTTCGGAAACCAATATTTCGTTCGTAGTAGAAGAAAAGTCTTTGCGTAAGTCATTGAACGTAATTCACGATTCGTTCTTCTTGTCAGAATATCAGGTGCTTAATCTCTTCATTTGTGGTACTGGTACTGTGGGTGATAGTTTGATTCAACAATTGGCTAGTCAACAGGAAAAGTTGATGAAGGAACGTGGTTTGAAGTTGAACGTGGTAGGTATTGCCAATGGTCACCAAGCATTGTTCGATAGAGACGGTTTGGAATTGTCCAACTATCGTCAGTTGCTTGATGAAAAGGGTACAGCATCCAGTCCTCAGATTATCCGTGATGAAGTAATTGGCATGAACATCTTCAACTCGGTATTTGTGGATTGTACCGCTAATGCTGATGTAGCATCGCTCTATAAGGATTTGTTGAATAACAACGTATCGGTGGTAGCTGCCAACAAGATTGCTGCTTCATCCTCATACGCTAACTATACCGAATTGAAGCAGAT
This sequence comes from Phocaeicola sp., assembly GCA_045121515.1. Taxonomy (GTDB): domain Bacteria; phylum Bacteroidota; class Bacteroidia; order Bacteroidales; family Bacteroidaceae; genus Phocaeicola. Next base: position 62,887 of record JBGVGD010000002.1, read on the forward strand.
TGCCCGTAATCGTGGCGTGAAGTATCTGTTTGAAACCAACGTAGGTGCAGGTCTTCCGATTATCAAGACTATCAACGACTTGATTGCTAGTGGTGACAATATCTTGAAGATTGAAGCCGTAGTAAGTGGTACCTTGAACTTCATCTTCAATAAGATTAGTGCTGATGTGCCATTCAGCGAAACTATTCGCATGGCGAAGGAACAAGGTTACTCTGAACCGGATCCACGTATCGACTTGAGTGGTAAGGATGTCATCCGTAAGTTGGTAATCCTTGCTCGTGAAGCCGGATATGTGCTCGAACAGGAAGATGTAGAAAAGAACCTTTTCGTGCCGGATGAATTCTTCGAAGGTTCATTGGAAGATTTCTGGAAGAATATCCCGTCGCTTGATGCCGATTTCGAAGCACGTCGTCAGAAACTCGAAGCAGAAAACAAGCATTGGAAGTTTGTGGCGAAACTTGAAAACGGAAAGGGAAGTGTTTCTTTGCAAGAAGTAAGCAGAAGTCATCCGTTCTATGGTTTGGAAGGAAGCAACAACATCGTTTTGCTTACTACTGAACGTTACAATGAATACCCGATGATGATTCAAGGTTATGGTGCTGGTGCAAGTGTAACTGCAGCCGGTGTCTTTGCCGATATCATCAGTGTGGCGAATATTTAATAAGCCTATGAAACATATTATCATATTAGGAGATGGCATGGCCGATTGGCCATCCGCCTCCTTGGGACATCGTACCCTTTTGCAATACTCGCATACTCCTAATATGGATAAATTGGCAAGGATGGGACGCACCGGTCAACTGATTACTGTGGCCGATGGTTTTCATCCGGGAAGCGAAGTAGCCAATATGTCCGTGATGGGTTATGACCTCCCGAAGGTGTACGAAGGACGTGGCCCGTTGGAAGCAGCCAGCATCGGTGTGGAACTCCAATCCGGTGATATGGCGATGCGATGCAATATCGTATGCATTGAAGGTGAAATCCTGAAGAACCATTCGGCGGGTCATATCACGACTGAAGAAGCCGATGTCTTGGTGAAATACTTACAAGAACAATTGGGCAATGACCAAGTCCAATTCCATACTGGTGTGCAATATCGCCATCTCTTGGTTATCAAGGGAGGAAACAAGCATTTGGATTGTATCCCTCCGCACGATGTGCCTTTGCATCCTTTCCGCCCGCTGTTGGTGAAGGCTGAAGTGCCTGAAGCACAAGAAACTGCTGATTTGCTCAACGACTTGATACTGAAGTCGCAAGAACTCTTGAAGAATCATCCGTTGAACTTGAAGCGAATGGCCGAAGGAAAAGATCCGGCCAATAGCATCTGGCCATGGAGTCCGGGTTATCGTCCGCAAATGGATCCACTTTCGGTGATGTATCCAAGTATCCAAAGAGGTTCGGTTATTTCGGCTGTGGATTTGATCAATGGTATCGGTGTGTATGCCGGATTAAGAAGAATCTCAGTAGAAGGCGCTACCGGATTGTACGATACGAATTACGAAAACAAGGTCAGTGCAGCGCTCGAAGCATTGAAAACCGACGACTTGGTTTATCTCCACATCGAGGCGAGCGATGAGGCTGGTCATGAAGGAAACTTCGACTTGAAGCAACTCACCATCGAGAATTTGGATAAACGTGTCGTAGGACCGATTTACGAAGCCGTGAAGGATTGGGAAGAACCTGTATCGATTGCAGTATTGCCCGATCATCCTACACCTTGCGAACTTCGTACACACACCGCTGAACCTGTTCCTTTCTTGATTTATTATCCGGGCATCGAACCGGATAACGTGCAGACTTTTGATGAGATTGCTTGCAAGGAAGGCATTTATGGCGTGATGAAGGAAAATGAATTTATGAATGAATACATGAAATTATGAAATACTATAGCACCAACCACCAAGCCCCTGACGCTTCTCTCCAAGAAGCCGTAGTGAAGGGTTTGGCATCCGATAAAGGATTGTATATGCCGGAAGTCATCAAGTCGCTTCCACAATCGTTCTATGATAACATCGAGAACATGTCTTTCCAAGAAATCGCCTATCAAGTGGCGGATGCTTTTTTTGGCGAAGACGTGCCTGCCGAAACGTTGAAGCAGATTGTTTATGACACTTTGAGTTTCGATGCACCTTGTGTAAAGGTGAAGGAAAACATCTATTCGCTCGAACTTTTCCATGGGCCTACCTTGGCATTCAAGGATGTGGGTGGACGATTCATGGCCCGTCTCTTGGGGTATTTCATCCAGAAGGAAGGGCAGAAGCAGGTGAATGTGCTCGTGGCTACTTCGGGCGATACTGGTAGTGCCGTTGCGAATGGCTTCCTCGGTGTGGAAGGTATTCATGTATATGTACTCTATCCGAAGGGCAAGGTGAGCGAGATTCAGGAAAAGCAGTTCACTACCCTTGGTCAGAATATTACGGCTCTTGAAGTGGATGGTACCTTCGATGATTGCCAGGCATTGGTGAAGAATGCGTTTATGGATGCCGAACTCAATGCACACATGAAGCTCACTTCGGCCAATTCTATCAATGTGGCTCGTTTCTTGCCTCAGGCATTCTATTATTTCTATGCGTATGCCCAATTGAAGAAGGCGGGTAAGGCAGATAATCTTGTGGTATGTGTGCCGAGCGGAAACTTTGGAAACATTACGGCTGGTCTCTTTGGCAAGCACATGGGATTGCCGGTAAAGCGTTTCATCGCGTCTAATAATGCGAATGATATTTTCTACCAATACTTGCAAACTGCCAAGTATAATCCTCGTCCTTCGGTGGCGACCATTGCCAATGCCATGGACGTGGGTGATCCGAGCAACTTTGCCCGTATCCTCGCTCTTTATGAAAACAATCACGAGGCCATTTGCCGTGAGATTTCGGGTGCAACATACCATGATGAGCAAATCCGTGAGACCGTAAAGAAGGCATACGAAGAGACAGGCTATCTGCTCGATCCTCATGGAGCATGTGGCTATCGGGCTCTTGAAGAAGGTTTGCGGGAAGATGAAGTAGGGGTATTCCTCGAAACCGCTCATCCGGCCAAGTTCCTTGATACGGTAGAAGGTATCATCGGAAAGAAGGTGGAAATCCCTGCTAAACTCCAAGCATTCATGAAGGGAACTAAGCAAAGTATCCCGATGGCGAAAGATTTTGCTTCGTTCAAGAAGTTCTTGATGAAGGAGTAAAGTAAGCGTCTCCGGGATTACGTCTAGTGATGCATTTGCTGATTCCTTATCTTTGTTCAAACTTTAAAAAGATGAAGCATGAACATAGCAGAGCAAAAGTACACAGAGGTATGGGAACGTTTTCGTACCTACCTTATTAAG
>JBGVGD010000003.1:0-43379 GCA_045121515.1 Phocaeicola sp.
GGTGGCTCCAGACGTAACTGAAAACGAAAAAATCGGCCCTGAAACCAGAGCCGATGATATAAAATGTGATGAGTTTGATCGGAAAAATATGGCGAAGTCTGCCGGTTGACTCAGAGTGAAGGAATTAAATGACTATCCCTAGCTATTAGTGACTATCGAATTACGAAATCTGACTAAGAAAAAGGTTCATTTGATTGTTTATTAATTGAAAACCTATATCTTTGTCGGCATAATCATGATAAAAAGTATTCGTATGAAATATATTCAGCAGTTTTATGTGAAAGGATTGTGGGGGCGATTGAATGTTTCGTGGGATAGCCTAAATGAAGATGTAAACATCTTGGTAGGCATTAATGGTAGCGGAAAAACAACATTGCTAAACTTGATTTATGACTTTTATAATGGTATAAAACCGAAGAAAGGTATTGCTGAAGTAATTAATGGGAATGAAGTGGATATTCCTATTGATATTATACGCTCGTTCGATATACCTTCGAAAACAAAGAAAAAATCGGAGAGCAATTTATTATGTGATCTGAACAAGGTGATTATGCAAAATAGTGAAGGTACCTCGTTCTTTGATTATAGAATGCAGATGTTGAACTATCCTGAAAAACAAGAACGGATACAGCAACGAATAGACAAATTCTTTGAATTGATAAACTCTCTCTTTAAAGAAACTGACAAGTATATTGATATAGATAAATTTAATAATAAATTAGTTTTTAAAATAAAAGGTACTGCATCTCGTTTGATGACGAATGACGGCTATTATCTAACAGCTAATGATAGATCCTATCTTACAACAGGCGATGATAGAATTCAGTTGGAACAATTATCTTCTGGAGAGAAGCAACTGTTGCTAATTTTGACAATGGTGTTTTTGCAAGATGAAAGGCCTACCATTCTTTTAATGGATGAACCTGAAATTTCTCTACACATTAGTTGGCAAAGTAAATTGATTGATACTATCAGAAACTTGAACCCCAATTGTCAGTTGATTCTTACGACTCATTCTCCAAGTATTTTTGCTAAGGGGTGGCAAGATAGAATTGTATATATGGAAGATTTGATACAAAAGGGAGAATAAGTTATGACTAAAACTGAATACTATCAGGAACTGGCACAATATTATGCCGCATCTACATACCTTCACAGAGAGGATTTCTGAATCAACGTTTTTTTGTATGTATGGATAGTGATATACGCTATTTAAGGGGAGAAAACATAACAGTAACTGATGGATTCATTCAAACATATACTTATTCATGGGAAAATCATTGCGCCTATTTTGAGAGATTAGGTCTTTCTAATTTGAATTTTGATTTTACAGACTTTTTGTACAATTTTTCAAATGTGGTACATAAAGGATTGATGTTCCTAATGCATGTTATGAATATGCAAGGGACTGATTTTACACCAAAAATATTGCGTGGATGTATATCACAGCAATTTAGAAAAGGTGATGAAATAGATAGTGGTAAGGCTATAATTCAAAGGATAGAGAATCATTTGGAAGTCGCTATGCGTAACTCTGTTTATTATGATTCTTTTGATTATGAGGCAATGACTGCTGAATTCATTATTAAGGGGGTTACCCAAGACAATGCTTATTTGTATGTTCGCGGACACAATGTATATAGTATGCTGAATTCTATAGGTAGTAAATTATTCGAAGGAAATGATCTTGATTTTGAAGATTCTGTTTTAAAATCGGCTATTATTCATTACAATTATCCTGAAATTCATAAAGTGGGTACTGATATTGCTTTGCTATGATTATTCTTTTATGAGAGGTATATATTTCTTCCTATATAAATTAGTCCCTTCGGGGACTTTTTTTGTGTTTCGTTGGTTTGTTATCATTTTTTATACTTATCTTTGCACTTTCAATCATACTAAATGAAGGATAGATTATGAACATGCTTCAAAATGTGGCTCGCTGGTATTTCTCGAAGCGGGCGCTTCCGTTTTGGGTAATCTTGTTGCTGGATTGCTTAATGGTGGTGATGGCTGCTATCTTAGTGGCTGTACTGGTGGAAGGACCGGTGGATGTCATGATGAACTGGAAGACGCTAGCGATATCGATTGGGGCTTATCTGTGGTGTTATTTCACAGGATTCCGTACGATGCATACGTACTCGGGCATCATCCGATATTCTACTTTCGTGGACTTGCAGCGTGTGGCTTTTGCGAATATCATTGGTTTGGCGCTTAGCTTTGTGGTGCGATGGGGTTTGATTCAGGTGGGTTTTGTTCCGTTGTTGGACTATGTGGATCTGCTTATCATATCTATCGTAGCTACATCGATGATGTGGCTGATGCGTGTGAGCGTGAAGTTTGTTTATGACATGGGATATAACTCCAAGCGGGCGAAGCGGGTGTTTGTCTTCGGTGTTCGTAGAGGTGGGGTAAGTATTGCCAAGAGTCTTCGTAGTGAGGAGTTCAGCAAGTATGTATTGGCTGGTTTCGTAACGGCTGATGAGAGTTACATAGGCCGTCGAATGATGGGTGTACGGGTATTCCGCAATGATGTGAACATGGTGGAAGAGATGAAGCTTCGTGGGGCTACTGTGTTGTTGGTATCTCCGGTTTATAACGAAGTGCTCCGTAATGACCCTGAGTTGCTGGATCGCTTGATTGAAGAGAATATTCACATCCACATGATGCCACAGAGCTATGAGTGGGATGGCAAGAGTGATTTGAACCACGTGATGCTGAAGGAGGTGGAAATTGAGGACTTGCTTCCGCGTGACAAAATTGAAATCGATATGGATAAGGTGGGCGGCATGCTTACCAACAAGCGAATCTTGATTACTGGGGCTGCAGGTAGTATCGGTAGTGAGATGGTGCGCCAAGTGGCTGTCTATGAACCGGCAGAGTTGATTTTGATAGACCAAGCGGAAACACCGATGCATGATGTGCGTCTGTATATGAAAAAGCATCATCCAGGTATCTTGACGCATACTATTGTGACTAGCATCGGTAATGCATCGCGTATGGAGGAGGTATACAAGCAGTTCCGTCCGGAATATGTGTTCCATGCTGCGGCGTACAAGCATGTGCCGATGATGGAGGATAATCCTAGCGAGGCAGTGCAGAACAATATTTATGGTACGCGTGTCATGGCGGACTTGGCGGTGAAGTATGGTACCAAGAAGTTTGTGATGGTGAGTACGGACAAGGCGGTGAACCCGACCAATGTGATGGGATGTAGCAAGCGTATCTGTGAAATCTATGTGCAGAGTTTGGATAAGGCTATCAAGACAGGGGAAGTGAAGGGGGTAACGCAGTTTGTGACTACCCGTTTCGGAAATGTATTGGGCAGCAACGGCTCGGTAATTCCTCTCTTCCGTGAGCAAATCAAGAATGGTGGTCCTATCACGGTCACACATCCGGACATTATCCGTTACTTCATGTTGATCCCTGAGGCTTGTAAGCTGGTTTTGGAAGCGGGTACTATGGGTAATGGAGGTGAAATCTATATCTTCGATATGGGTAAGCCGGTACGTATCGCTGACTTGGCGAAGCGTATGATCAAGTTGAGCGGTGCGAAGCATGTGAAGGTAGAATATACAGGTCTTCGTGACGGTGAAAAGCTCTTCGAAGAGTTGCTGAATGATACGGAAATCACGAAGCCTACGCATCATCCGAAAATCAAGATTGCAGCGGTACGTGAATATGCGTATGCGGATGCGAAACGGGAAGAGGATGAGTTGTACCAATTGAGCTTCGGCTATGATGCCATGGAGGTGGTAAAGAAGATGAAGCAGATTGTACCGGAATTCAAGAGCCAGCATTCTCCGTATGAGGTGTTGGATAAATGATAGATAAAAAATGACTCCTAGTTGGGAGCCATTTTTTTTTACACACCCCCTTCCCCCTCTCGAGAGGGGAGGGATTAGAATGGAGCTTTCTTCTCAATGCTAATGCTCTCTCCAGTATGTGGATGCCGGAACTCCAGACTTTCGGCATGGAGATACATGCGGTCGGCGGCTTGTCCGTAGAGGGGATCGCCCAGGATGGGGCAGTCCATGCCGTCCGGGTGGGCGGAGTGGATGCGGAGCTGGTGGGTACGACCGCTTTCGGGATAGTAGGCCATGCGGGTACAGAGGTGTTCCTTGCCTTCTATCGTGAGGGACTGGGGACCCAGTATCTCGTAACGGGTGACGGCATTCTTTCCGTGTTGGAAATCGACCATCTGCAAGGGGCTGTTGTCGTAGTCCGGACGAAGGGGCAGACGGATGTAGCCTTCTTTGTTATGTGAGGTTATATCGCCATCGAGCAAGGCGATGTAGCGCTTCTTCACTTGTCGTTTCTCGAATTGTTCCTGCAGCAGGGCGTGCGTCTCTTCGTTCTTGGCAATGAGGAGCAGACCGGAGGTGTCCATGTCCAGACGGTGTACCGTCAGTTGGCCTCTAGCTTCGGGATAGCGTTTCCTAATCAGACTCTGGACGGATGCCTGGCCGTTCTTGCCGGGGACGGAGAGCATACCGGCGGGCTTGTTGACTACCAGCAGGTACTCGTCTTCGTAGATGGTTTCCAGTTGGCTGGCATCGGTATTGGGGGTGAGGAGCGGGTTAGGCTCTACATCGAGTCCTTGCAGCATGAAGCCTAGGATAGGTTCGCATTTGTGCTTGCAGGCAGGATAGTACTGGCCGTGACGACGGATTTCGCCCTTGGGGGAGTTTCCCCACCAGAACTCGGCCATGGCAATCGGCTCCAGTTGGTGTTGGTAAGCATACTGCAGGAGTTTGGGTGCGGCACATTCACCGGCTCCTGCCGGTGGCAGTTGTTCGAGGAGTTCGTCGAAGATGGTGTAGAGGTTCTTCTCTTCGCCACGGGCATTGAGCATCCGGAATTGTTCGAAGATCCATTGCTGGAGGGCGGCAGAGCGCTGCTTGCGTTCTTCTCTGAGTTCCTTGATGCGGTCCAACCAGGGGTTGAACTGTTTCTTCTGGTAGTCGATATAGTCTTTCCAGGCGTTCTTGATACGCTTCAGACGGGTCTTCTCGGACTGGCTTTCCTTGATTAAAGCGGCTAATTCTTCTTCGGTAAGTGTTCCTGTTGCCCGTAACTCGTTCCGTCGTTGTTGTGCTTCCTTCATGAGTTGTTTCTGCTTCTCGATCGCTTCTTGCTCTTCCTGATGCAGTGCTTCCATTTTCTTAAGGTAAGCCTTGGAGGAATAAGCTGAAGCTTCGATTTCTTTCAGTTCCTGGTTGATGAGGGAAATTTGCTCTTCTTCTTCCTTGAAATAGCCGTCGGGATTCAGTAGGTCGTATACGGGTGGGACGAAGAAGGAATGGTGGTTGCTACCGGCCAGATTGCCCGAGAATGCGGCGAGATAGCCGATGGCTTTTTCTGTAGTGCGTACCACCAATACACCGAACATCTTTCCTTGTTGCAGTTCTTCCTGCCATTCTTGGCGGGTCTGTAGGTAGTTCCGGACCTCTTCGGCTGCCATTCTGCTCAAGGCATGTGGGGTATAGCGGAAGGGGTAGGTGAATTGTTGCGGCAATTCGATTTCGCTAATGTCGTTTTTGAAGTAATGTATCATGATGGGTTATTTTTTTGCAAAAATATAAAAAATATTGTTTTGTGTGTGCTTTTACTTTTTTCTTTCTGGCAGCAGAAAGAAAAAAGATAACAAAAAAGAAAGACTGCCGGCTGCCGTTCCGGAGCTAAATTTTTCACTCTTTCCCTAAAGAAAAAGAACTCGCTATCGCTCAAACAGCTTTTTCTTCTTCACGGGAAAGAGCAAAAAATTCTTCACGCTCCTCCACTAAAGGCCGGTCCTCCAACGAGGGCTCAACATTGCTTCGCTCGTTGAGGTGGGTGTTTTCTTTGCTTCGCTCGTTGCAGTGGGTGGTTTCCCCTCTTGAGAGGGGTAGGGGTGTGTGATATTCATTTATGTTTGTTTTTGATGTATGGAGTGGATGTATTCTTACACACCCTTTCACCCCTCTCAAGAGGGGAAGCATATACTCCAACGAGCGGAGCGATGTTGTCTCTTCCTTTCCCCACAAAAGCATCCATTAAGAAAAGTCCCATGAAAAAGACAAAATATCCACAAAAAACATTAAATTTGCGGCGTTTTAAGAAACAGAAACTCAAAAATTTAAGTAATCTACTCGAATGAAAAAAATCATTTGCACACTGTGTTTGGTGATGAGCGTTCTTTGTGTCATGGCACAAGACAGTAAGGTAGTCAATTTGCAGTTGGAAACGCGTATGGACTATCAACGTGAATATTTGGACGGAGACGCTGTCAAGCCTAATTCCGGCTTCAAAGGAAAGTACCTGAATGTGATTCTTAACGGTACAATCAACGATCATTGGTCTTATTCTTATCGTCAACGTCTGAACAAGGCGCATGCAGACCAAAGTTTTTTTGATGCGACTGACTGGATTCACCTTACTTATAAGGTAAATGACAACTGGTCGTTCAACGGTGGTAAGCAAGTGGTAGGTATTGGTGGTTATGAATATGACCGTGCACCAATCGACCTTTATTTCTGCTCGGAATACTGGAACAACATTCCTTGTTATCAATTGGGTGTGAGCACTACTTATACTACTAATAAAGGTAATGACAGCTTTCTGGCTCAGATTTGCGAAAGCCCTTTCAACTTCCAGAACGAAGACCTCTATGCCTACAACTTGATGTGGTATGGCTCGCATGGCTGGTTCAACAGCATTTGGTCGGTGAACGCACAGGAGTTTGCTCCGGGAAAATTCATCTATTACCTGGCTTTGGGTAATGAGTTCCGTTTCGGCAATGCCAAGTTGCAACTCGATTTCATGAACCGTGCTACGGATGATCATGCGTTCTTCTTGAAGGATTGTTCGGTGATGGGTGAACTTTCTTGTATGGTGAACAAGAAACTCAATGTGTTCGGTCGTATGTCTTATGACGTGAACAAGACTAATAGCGTAGGCGATATGTGTGTGCTTCCGGGTACAGAAATCACTCGTTTGGGTGCCGGTCTGGAATATTATCCGTTGCCGGAAGGTAACCGCAATCTCCGTTTCCATCTTTATGCTTGTCATTCATTCGGTAAGAACGGCAATCCGGCAGGAACCATGCAGGATGAACAGACATTCGTGGACTTGGGCGTGAAATTCAAAGTAGACATTCTTTCGTTAACTAATAAAATCTTTTAATAACTATGAGTGAAAAGAAAAAGGGAATCTGGAAGTACATTCCCGACGGTATTCCTTGCTTGGTCATTGTGTTCGGTCTGTTTACCTTCATCGGTATGCAGATGGGAGTACCTCAAATGTTGAACACCATCATGAAGACAGCACACGACTTGTTGCTGAACACTTGCTTCTACTTGATGGCTATCTGTGTGATTACCGGTGCAATCGGTAAGATTTTTGTGGAATTCGGCGTGGTGAAGTTGCTTGAACGCTTGCTTCGTCCGTTGATGCGTCCGTTGTTCAACTTGCCGGGTGTGGCTTCGTTGGGTGCGGTGATGACATTCTTGTCGGATAATCCGGCTATCATCTCTTTGTCTCAGGACAAGCGTTTCAGCAGCTATTTCAAGAAGTACCAGTACATTTCGTTGACTAACTTCGGTACCGCTTTCGGTATGGGCTTGTTGGTAATCGTGTTCATGGTAGGCCAAGGTTTCTATGCAGAACCGTTCATCGGTTTGTTCGGTGCTTTTGTTGGTTGTATCGTATCTACTCGCTTGATGCAACGTTTTGTGGTAAAGGCTTATCCGAAGTACTTGGAAGAAAATGCGATCGAAGGTAGCCCGAAGTTTGCGGCAATTGAAGAAGATGAGGTAGAAGAGGACAAGTCGATGTTCATCCGTATCCTCAATTCCTTGCTCGACGGTGGACGTACCGGTGTAGATGTAGGTATGGCGATTATTCCGGGTGTATTGATTATCTCTACATTGGTGATGATCCTGACTTTCGGTCCTTCTGACGGTACTTACGACGGTCAGGCTTATGAAGGTATTGAACTGTTACCTTACTTGGCAGGTAAGATTAACATCGTATTCGAATGGTTGTTCGGTTTCCAGGATCCTCACTTGGTGGCATTCCCAATCACTGCTTTGGGTGCTGTAGGTGCAGCCTTGGGCTTGGTTCCTAGTTTCGTGGCCGAAGGTTGGGCAGACGGTAATGCGATTGCGGTGTTTACTGCTATCGGTATGTGCTGGAGCGGTTATTTGAGTACTCATACAGCAATGCTCGACTCATTGGGTTACCGTGAATTGACATCGAAGGCTATCTTGGCACACACGATCGGTGGTTTGGTAGCTGCGATTGTGGCTCACTGGATCTTTATGCTTTACTCAATTCTTTGAGTTAAAAATTAAAAGTTAAAAATTAAAAGTTAAGAGTTAAAAATTATCTGTTTATAATAGGAGTGGGTGTGTTTTATGGCGCATCCACTTTTTTTTTGCTTCGCAAATTCAAAAGAACTCATCACTCATAACTTATAACTCATCACTCATAACTTATAACTCATAACTTATAACTCATAACTTATAACTCATAACTCATAACTCATAACTCATAACTTATAACTCATAACTCATTTGCACATTTACTCCTTTTTTGTGCGATATTTCTCCGATTTTATGGTCGTTTCATAAAAAATCATTATCTTTGCAACGTTTTTTGATGGGGGCTATGCGTGGTCCCATAAATGATTGTAAAAAGATGAAAAAGACCTTAGTAGATTTATTTGAAGAGTCGGTAAGAAAGTATCCTAACAACACATTTTTGTTGGAAAAGACCGGCAAGAAGTTCGAACCTACTACTTACACACAAGTAAAGGAAAAAGTTTATCAATTGGGTGCCGGTCTTCAGGCGTTGGGCGTGAAGAAGGGCGATAATATGGCTCTCTTGAGTGAAGGCCGTAACATGTGGGTCATCGGCGAATTGTCTATGTTCTATGCTGGTGCTGTCAATGTGCCTCTCTCTATCAAGTTGGAAGAAAGCAATGACTTGTTGTTCCGTCTCATCCACGGTGATGTGAAGTTCGTGATGGTATCGGGTACTCAGTTGAAGAAGGTACGCTCTATCATCGACCAATTGCCGGAAGTGCAGAAGGTGATTGTATTCGACGAACAGGCTGAATACGGAGAAAAGGAAATTTCTCTCGCTGAAGTTCAGAAGATGGGGGATGAGTTCCTCGCTACTCACACTGAAGAAGAATTCTTGAAGGTGGCTAAGAGCATCCAGAACGATGACTATGCTACTATCACTTATACCAGCGGTACTACTGCAGACCCGAAGGGTGTAGTATTGACTCACCGCAACTATACATCGAATGTAGAACAGGCTTGTACTTTGGTAGACATCGACCAGACATGGCGTACGCTCATCATCTTGCCGCTCGACCACTGTTTCGCTCACGTGGTAGGTTTCTACATCATGATGGCTCAGGGTGCTACTGCTGCTACTGTACAGGTAGGTCGTACTCCATTGGAAACATTGAAGAACATTCCATTGAATATCCGCGAAGTGAAGCCTCACTTCATCTTGTCTGTACCGGCATTGGCCAAGACATTCAAGAAGAACATCGAACAGGGTATCCGTGCAAAGGGTAAGACTACCGTGAAGTTGTTCAACTTCGGTATGAAGGTACGCCAGTTGTACTACGGCGATAGCAACCTCGACTTCAAGGGATGGAGATATTTGTTGAAGCCATTGGTAGCATTGTTCGACAAGATGATCTTCTCGAAGGTGCGCGACAACTTCGGTGGCGAATTGAAGTTCTTCATCGGTGGTGGTGCGTTGCTCGACAAGAACTTGCAGAAGTTCTATGTAGGTATCGGTATTCCAATGTTCCAGGGTTACGGTTTGTCGGAAGCAACTCCGGTATTGTCTTCAAACGGTCCTGAAAAGTATCGTTTTGGTTCAAGCGGTAAGTTGGTTCAACCATTGGAATTGAAGATCTGCGATGCAGACGGTAAGGAATTGCCATTGGGCGAACAAGGCGAAATCGTTGTGAAGGGCGAAAACGTGATGGCCGGTTACTGGAAGAATCCGGAATCTACTGCCGAAACTGTAAAGGACGGTTGGTTGTACACCGGTGACTTGGGTTACATGACCAAGGAAGGTCTCCTTTATGTAAAGGGACGTTTCAAGAGCTTGTTGATTTCTTCTGACGGTGAAAAGTACAGTCCGGAAGGTATCGAAGAAGCGTTGGTAGGACAGTCTAAGTATATCGACCAAGTGATGCTTTACAACAACCAGTCACCATACACTATCGCTTTGATTGTTCCTAACAAGGATAACTTGAAGCGTAAGTTGGCTCACAAGGACTTGACACTCGAAAGTGAAGAAGGACGTAAGTATGCGATCAAGAAGTTGGAAAAGGAACTTAATAAGTACAAGAAGGGTGGCGATTTTGAAGGTATGTTCCCTGAACGTTGGTTGCCAAGTACCTTCGCTATTTTGCCGGAACCTTTCACTGAACAGAACCAAATGATCAACAGTACCATGAAGATGGTACGCGGAAAAATTGAGAAATTTTACGCAGATCGCATAGAATTCTTATATTCTGCAGAAGGAAAGCAAATTTTTAATGAAAAAAATTTGGATAGTTTGAAATAAATACCTATCTTTGCAATGTCAGAAAGAGAAAGACTGACTTAAGAATAGAAATTTCTATAGAAATAAAAAATATCTCGTTTAGTTGTATTTGTATTTTGTAGCAGAGTGCGGGGGCTTGTGAAAGTCTCCGCATTCATTTTTTTGAGAGAGTGTATAAACTAAAAAGATGTAAAAATGGCAGCAACGAAAGACCAACGAAAGTTATTGAACAGATGTGTAATGAATGAGATACCGGTATTTGTCCTGACGGGAACCGACCGTTGTGCGATGGCAGCCCTCCGTGCTTATGCGGAAGCAGCCAGACAAATGGGATGTACCGATGCGTTTGTGGAAGACTTGGAATGTAACGTGCTTCCGGATTTCCGCGATTTTCAGGCACAGGAACCTGAAAAGGTGAAATTGCCGGATTAATAGTGATAACCTTAAAAAAATGGATATGAAAAACAAATGGATGATTAGCGTATGTATGATGGCGGTTGCCCTTGTATGTACATGTGCCCCTGCTTGGGCTTGTTCTTCGGCGGTGATTTCGGGTAAAGTGACTCCGGATGGTCGTCCGCTTTTGTGGAAGAATCGTGAAACTGGTTTCTTGCGTAATCACATGGCGTATGTGAAAGGCGAGAAGTATGATTTTGTAGCCGATGTAAACAGTGATAATTTCCCTTCCTTGAAAGAAGCATGGGTAGGCTCGAATACAGCTGGCTTTGCTTTGATGAATACCCAAAGTTATAACTTGGAACTTGGTGATATCGATGACGATGATAGAGGACCTAAGAATGGGGAAGTGATCTATCGTGCTTTGGAAATCTGTGCAACTGTAGAAGACTTTTGTCATTTCCTCGATACCATTCAGAAGCCGAGTGGCATCGAAGCCAACTTCGGTGTCATTGATGCACAAGGTGGTGCAGCCATGTTCGAAGTGGATGGAAATAAATATAAGATGTTTGATGCTAATGATCCGGACGTGGCACCACATGGTTATGTAGCCCGTACCAATTTCTCGAATGGGGGAGAACTGAATAAGGGTTATGGTTATGTACGCTTCCTCGAAGTGGATAGAGTCTTGTCGAAAGCATGTGCGATGGGTGGCATCACTCCTCAGTTGATTTTTACTGATATCGCCCGTTCGTTCCGCAATAATATTTTGGATATTGACTTGCGTAGTGGTGATTTCAACTATCCGAAGACATCGGGTTGGTTTACTGACCAGGACTTTATCCCTCGCAACAATACTTCCTGTTCGATTGTAGTACAAGGCGTGAAGAAGGGTGAAAATCCGGAACTGACTGTTCTTTGGACCATTTTGGGTTATCCTCCTGCAGGTGTGGCCGTTCCTCTTTGGGTGAAGGACAACTTGCCTGCCATGATGAGTTATGATAAGGAAAAGGGATCGGCTCCGCTTAGTGCTGCTTCGTTGAAGTTGGCCGATGAAAAGGTTTTCCATTTCAAGCAAGGTGGTGGTACCAAGCATTATCTGCATTGGGAAAACTTGTATAACTTGCAAGGTACCGGTATTATGCAGAAGATGATGCCTATCGAAGAAAAGTTGTACCAGGAAGCCCTTCCTATGCAACAGAAGTGGTATAAGGACGGTAAGGTCAATGTCAAGGAACTCGATGCACTCTATGGCAGAATGGAAAACATGCTGAAGACAGCGGGTGTATTCTGAGAAACAGGTGAGTTAAAGAGATAGAAAGGAGGTAGAGATACCTCCTTTTTTTGTGAAGTTTCGATTAATTTGTTACGTGTTTTAAAACTAACGACTATGGTAACTAAATTCGAAATTTTCTTGAACAAGCAGAACTTGTCGAAGAACACGGTGGCTGCTTATGTGTGGACAGTGAACTATTATTTGAAGCACTATGGTGAAATTCAAAAGAAGAGCCTTTTGGCCTACAAAGGCTACTTGGTGGACAACTACAAACCCCAGACGGTGAATCTGAGATTACTGGGACTAAACAAGTATCTGGAATTTATCAAAATGGATAAATACAAACTAAAATTGGTCAAGATGCAACAGAAGAATTTTCTAGAAAATGTTATCAGCCATGCCGATTATCTGTTCTTGAAATCCCAATTGAAGAAGGACGGTTATCTGGATTGGTATTTTGTGGTATGGTTCATGACGGCTACCGGTGCCCGCATCAGTGAACTGTTACAAATCAAGGCAGAACATGTGTGGGTAGGTTATCTGGACATTTATGCCAAAGGGGGAAAAATCAGGCGACTGTATATCCCGAAGAAGTTGCGCACAGAGGCTTCCCAATGGTTGAAAGAGAAAGAAATTTCATCGGGCTATTTATTCCTGAACCGTTATGGCGAACCTATTTCTACTCGAGGGGTAGCTATCCAACTGAAACGATTTGCCCAAATGTATGGATTGAACCGGCAAGTGGTTTATCCACACTCGTTCCGGCATCGCTTTGCCAAGAATTTCTTGGAACGGTACAATGACATTGCCTTGTTGGCCGATCTCATGGGGCATGAAAGCATCGAGACGACCCGTATCTATCTTCGGAGAACTTCTACGGAGCAACAACAATTGGTCGATAAAATTGTGAATTGGTAAATTCATCGTGAACCTTTTCGGATGGGATTCGTTATTTCCTCAACTCATTAAAATAGGAGGAAATAATTATGACAGCACCGTTACAAGGTATTAGAGTGATTGACTGGACCCAAGTACAATCGGGTCCATCGTGTACACAAATGTTGGCATGGCTGGGAGCCGATGTCATTAAGATAGAGCGTAAGGGATTGGGAGATCCTACCCGTACCGAGTTGTTGGACTATCCTGATATGGACAGCTTGTATTACTTGCAGTTGAACTGTAACAAGCGTTCCATTGAATTGGATATGAAGACATCGGAAGGTAAGGAAATCCTGACCCGATTGCTCGAAACAGCCGATATCTTTGTAGAAAACTTGCATCCGGGAGCCGTGGACAAACTAGGCTTCTCGTGGGAAGAGGTACACAAAATCAATCCGCGTGTGATTTATGGAACCATCAAGGGATTCAATGATGATTCGCCTTTCGCCAGTGTCAAGGCATTTGAGCCCGTTGCACAATGTGCCGGTGGAGCAGCGGCTACAACCGGGTGGTACAAAGGTGAATATGACATCCCAACCCAATCGGGAGCAGCCCTGGGCGACAGTAATACAGGTATGCACTTGTTGATCGGTATCTTGGCAGCCTTGATGCAGCGTGAAAAGACAGGCGAAGGGTGCTTCGTACAACAGTCCATGCAGGATGCGGTCATCAACCTCTGCCGTGTGAAACTTCGTGACCAATTGATTCTGGAACATACCGGTGTATTGAAGCACATGCCTCAGTATCCGAATGGTACCTTTACCGATACCGTACCTCGTGGCGGTAACGTGGAAGGCGGTCAGGTATTGGGTTGGTGCTATCGATGCAAGGGTTGGGAAAAGGACCCGAGTGCATTCGTGTACATCGTTCTGCAGAATGAAATGAAACCGTTTGCGGCAGCAGCCAAGGCGATTGGCAAACCGGAATGGATAGACGATCCGAAGTTCAATACACCGGATGCCCGTGAAAAGGTGAAGGAAGAAATCTATGCAGCGGTGGAAGCCTATACCATTACCCGAGAGAAGATGCACATTGTGGAAGAACTCGGCAAACTGGGAGTACCTTGTGGACCTGTACTCAGTATGAAGGAAATTGCAGAAGATGAGTCGCTCCGCAAGTGTGGTACCATTGTGGAAGTAGACCAGCCGGGACGCGGCAAGTTCCTGACTATCGGTTGTCCTCCGAAGTTCTCCAGTTATACTCCGCAAGTGAAAGCGGCTCCAGCCTTGGGTGAACATACCGATGAGGTGTTGAAGGAGATCGGTTATAATGCCGATGAAATCAAGGCTCTCCGTGCGAAACATATTGTGTGTAAATAAATAATGCTTCCCCTCTTGAGAGGGGTAGGGGTGTGTGATAAACATCTACTTGTATGTATTCTAACACACCCCCTTCCCCCTCTCTAGAGGGGAGATAATAACTAAATTAGTATATATGAACTATATAACAGATAATCCCAACGCTTCCCTCACCGACGGTATGCATCTCTTGGTAGATGCCTTGAAGATGAATGGTGTGGAAGCCATTTTCGGCGTGGTGGGCATTCCGGTGACCGATTTGGCAAGGTATGCCCAACAGGCCGGTATCCGATACATCGGGTTCCGTCATGAACAATCGGCAGGTCATGCTGCTGCTATCAGTGGCTATCTTACCAAGAAGCCAGGTATCTGCCTCACCGTTTCGGCTCCCGGTTTCCTGAATGGCTTGACTGCTTTGGCAGAGGCTACAGTCAATGGTTTTCCGATGATACAGATCAGTGGTTCGAGTGACCGTAACATTATCGACCTGCAACAAGGCGATTATGAAGGGCTCGACCAGATGAATATAGCGAAACCTTTTGTGAAAGCGGCTTACCGCATCAATCGTCCGCAGGATATTGCGACAGGAGTGGCCAGAGCTATTCGTGCTGCCTTGTCGGGACGACCGGGTGGGGTATACCTCGATATCACCACAGCCATGCTCAGCATGACCCTGGACGTACAGGAGGCGGAGGCGTCCCTTTTTACTCCAGTTGATCCGGCACCGGTACAATTGCCTTGTTCTACCGCTGTCAAGCGTGCCTTGAAACTCCTGAGCAATGCGACCAAGCCGTTAATCATCATCGGTAAGGGAGCCGCTTATGCGCAGGCGGAAGAGCAGTTGAAGGAGTTCGTAGAAAAGACGGGCATTCCGTTCTTGCCGATGTCTATGGCGAAAGGTGTCTTGCCGGATGATCATCCATTGTCGGCAGCATCGGCCCGTAGCCTTGTCTTGGGACAAGCCGATGTGGTGATGCTGGTCGGTGCCAGACTCAACTGGCTCCTGAACCATGGCAAGGGAAAGAAATGGAATCCGAATGTCAAGTTCATTCAGTTGGATATCAGTGCCGAGGAGATGGACAGCAACCGGGAAATCGTAGCACCGATTGTAGGCGACATCGTTTCTTCACTCGACTTGATGCTTTGCAAGATGGAGCCGTTCAATATTAAGTGTGGGGATGCATGGATAAACAGTATCAATGCCGTAAAGCAAGCCAATGCCGAAAAGATGCAGAAGAAGTTGACTGCCTCTACCCAACCGATGAACTACTTCAATGCCTTGAAGGTCGTGAGTGACGTGCTTCAGGATTACAAGGATATCTACTTGGTCAATGAAGGGGCCAATGCCTTGGACAATACCCGTAACATTGTGAACATGTATCATCCTCGTTTGCGCTTGGATACAGGTACATGGGGAGTCATGGGTATCGGCATGGGCTATAGCATCGGAGCAGCCGTAACGGGAGGAAAGCAGGTACTCGCCATTGAGGGCGATAGCGCCTTCGGGTTCAGCGGAATGGAAATAGAAACCATTTGTCGTTACCGTTTGCCGGTAACCGTGCTGATACTCAACAACGGAGGCATCTATCGTGGGGATGAGAAAGGACATGGAACGAATGGCGATCCTGCACCTACCATGCTCATGCCGGAAGCCCGTTACGACCGACTGATCGAGGCATTTGGCGGAAAGGCTTATCATGTGACGACTCTCGAAGAGTTGGATGATGCCCTCAGCAATGCCTTGGCATCGAAGAGTCCGGCTTTGATCAATTGTGTCATTGACCCTTCGGTGGGTGTGGAGAGTGGTCATATTGGGAATTTGAATCCTCATTCATCGGTAAAATAAAACGCTTATGATTGATATATTGATAAAAGACATTCTTCCCATTTTTGTCATTATGTTCCTAGGGTACATAGCTGGGAAGAGGGGAGTCTTCAAATCCGAAGACTCGAAGGTATTGAACAAATTGGTGCTGACTTATGCCCTTCCGGCAGCCTTGTTTGTGTCGATTGTGAAAGCGGACAGTGCCATGCTCTTTGACGACTTGAAACTGACCATTATCAGTTTGGTGGTGATGACCGGTATGTTTCTGTGGGCTTATTTCTCTTGTTATAAGTTCTTCAAGCATACCAAGAGCGAAGCAGCGGTCTGTGCCTTGATTTCGGGTTCGCCGACGATTGGCTTCCTAGGTTTTGCTATTCTGGAACCGATTTATGGGGCTACAGCGACAACTGGCTTGGTGGTGGCTATCGTCTCTATCGTGGTCAATGCTGTGAATATCCCTATCGGTATGGCTTTGCTGAATCGTGGACAAGGGGGCGATGCTGCGAAAGGCACCAAGAAGGGAAATCCGGTGATTGACGCCTTGAAGGAGCCGGTATGTTGGGCACCTATCTTGGCAGTGATTCTTGTATTGCTTGACATCAAGTTTCCGGCCATTCTCGACCCGAACTTCGAGTTGATAGCCAAAGCCAATTCCGGTGTAGCCGTCTTTGCAGCCGGTCTGACCTTGAGCGGCATGAAGTTCCAGTTGGACAAGGAAGTGGTGTACAATACCATTCAGAAACTCATCTTGATGCCATTGGTATTACTCATTGTGGGAATGATTTTCCACATGGAAGCCGATAAGCTTCAGATGATGGTGTTGGCTGGTGCCTTGCCTCCGGCTTTCTCGGGTATCATCATCGGTAATCAGAAACAGTTGTATGAACGTACGGGTACATCGTCATTGGCGTTCAGTATCCTGCTCTTTGTGCTTGCCGCTCCGTTCTGGATTTGGGTTACCCGCATGGTAGCGTAAAATAATATAGCAAAAGATCAGTTTGGAATTTCTTCTTCAGGAAGTTCTGATGTTCTGATTTTCAGTGGGGGTATAATGAAGTTCCCGAATGAAGTTCTTTTAAGTAGCTTCATTCGGGAATTATTTCTTTATAAGCCTCAATCACACAATTCCTTTAAATCAAAATACATTGGAACGGTATATGATTCGTCCTCAATGTTGTTGACCAGCAAACGAAAACCATTTTTCAAATAAAACGGTAAAGCGTCTTTATACGTATCAACTGTTAGAAAACGGCAAGCAGATACAGCAGTATTATTTACCAACATCTGTTTGATTGCAGAAACAATATCTGTCCCTAATCCTTCTCCTTTATGTTGTAACGATACAGCCAAGCGACAAATCTTAACTGCCGGATAACTACCTAAATGCTTTTCATGTGGTAATTCCTTTCGGAGTTTTCGCCACAAGTTCTTCATCTTCACAAAGAAAGCCATTCAAATCAGCGTCTCCGCAATTGAATGGCTTTATCTTATCAAGTTCTTCTAATCTTACTAAACGCATGTATTTGGCATAAATGTAAAAATAAAGCCTCCATTCCCAAATCATCAGTGTGGTTTCGTCGATTAACGGTGTGATTCCGCGAATCAACACTGTGGTTTTGTGAAATCACACTGATGATTTAGGAATGGAGGCAGATAGAAATGGGTTTGTAGCGGGATGTGTAGAGGTTTATTTCTGCTTCAACAGCATTACCACCCCATTGTCTTCCTCGTCCAGAAGTTGTGCCATTTCTTGCAATTTGCCTTTCAACTTTCCTTCTTCCAAGGCTGTGAGTAACTCATCGGCAGGATAGTAGCGGACGTTCAGGGCGGTCGGGCTGTATTCCTTTCCTTCGTAATCCGGATGGATGAATGTTAGTTCGAAGATGTTTCCGCTTGCCTTTTCTATACCATAATTTGTCTGACGCATTCCTTCATTCTTGCTGAAGTCGTATGCCATTTCGATACCGGAAAGGAACATCCAGTCGTCTGTTTCGTTGTCGAATCTCAGGATTTTGTTCGGCTTGGTTTCTTTCACCCGAGGAGTGCGGACAATAAATGCCGAAGGAGTCATCCCGTCGGTCATCCTCCCTGTTCTTCATATACTTGGAAGGTAGCGTCGAAGATAGTCCAGGCAAAGATTTGTTTCAACAGTAGAATTCGTTAAATTATGATTAATTTCTTTTGCTACATGGAAAGATAATTCTATCTTTGTTGATATATATAATATTGACGCTTATGCGCAAGGAAGAAATCATACAATCCATTAGGAATACAGCCAAGCAAATTATGCCAGAAGGTTCGAAAGTAATTTTGTTTGGTTCACAAGCTCGTGGAGATTCTCATGAAGAATCGGATTGGGATGTTTTGGTTCTGTTGGATAAGGAAAAGTTAGTTGAGGCTGACCATGATAATTATTCCTATCCGTTGTTTGAACTTGGTTGGCATATTGATGTCCAGATTCATCCTATGCTTTATACTTTCAAGGATTGGGCTGCACGTAATTTCTCCCCTTTTTATAAGAATGTAGAACAAGACGGAATATTGTTATGCTGACACCAGAAGAGAAGAAATCAATTATTGATTATCGTAGGCAAAAGGCTTATGATAATCTAAATGAAGCAAAAGAAGTTGCCAAGCTTCATTTCTGGAATTTAACTGGAAATCGTCTTTATTATGCTACATTTCACATGGCTTCTGCCTTATTGTTAGATAAAGGAATGTCTGCAAAAAGTCATGGAGGATTGATTCATTTGATAGGTTCTCAATTTGTAACAAAAGGGCTTTTGGATAAATCCTATGGACGTTTGTTTTCCAGATTGTATGAGTTGCGTCAGTCGGGTGATTATGATGACCTTTATGATGCGACCGAAGAGGAAGTCTTGCCTTATATCGAAAAGACAGAAACTTTTATTAGGGAAATGGAAAAGTTGATTTCAATTGTTTGAATTGACTATATATAAATTAGGCGGAGATTAAGTATCTTCCGCCTAATTTTCATTTGTTTCCTTCCTTTACCATTCGTATCAGTTCTTCTATTTCCTCTTCCGTCAGTTTCTCTTCGCGGACAAAGAATTTCAATAAAGAAGAACCGGAACCTCCGAAGAAGTTATCCTTTACTTCGGACATAATTCGTCGGGTATATTCCTCTTTTGTCATTAACGGATAGTAGATATGTGTCTTACCTGTCATTTTGCGATACCCTACGAACTTTTTGTTAAGTAGAATTTTCATAAAGGTGGCAATGGTGGTATAGGCTGGCTTCGGTTCTTCGTAATGTTCGATAATGTCATGTACACATCCTCCTTCGGGCATCTCCCAGAGGATGTTCATAATTTGGATTTCGGCTTTGGTCAGTGTATAGGTTTTGGGAGTTTTCATCATTTCTTCATTTTCACAATCATAATCACCGGATTGTCTTCTTCATCCAGTTTTTCAATCATTTTCAAATAAGTATCATATCGGGAATCGTTTATAGAATGTTTCCCTTTTTCACTTTCTATAAGTTCGTGAGCAAATCGATATGAATAGATTTCATTGCCATTGATAGATATGTCCATTAAACCAGGACTTCCGTACAAATCATCCTTGGCACTAACAAAAGGCTTCTTCAATGTTCCACCGGCAAATGTCTTCTTTTCTTTTTTGTCGTAAAACACTCTTCCTTTATTGGTAGCGATATAGATATATCTGTCCGATTCTGCCATGTTGTCTACGGACAAGACTAAAAAATCTCTTGCCGTTGGTTTTCCTCCGGTCAAGGTCTTGTCATCTTCGGTGCGATGCTTGAATTTACCTTTATCTATGTAGGCGTATGTTTGTAAGTGGAACGCATCGGTCATTCGATAAATGGTATCACACCAAAAGTCCTTCAAATATGTATTCTCCTTATGTTGGAAAGCAATCGGGCTACAGATTGACATGGCAGGGATATTGTCTTTGTAATCGCAACTCATACGGGAAATGATTTTCTTATCCTTTTCGGAGTATAAAGCCATGCTGAAGCGTTTTCCTTTTTTTTCGTATAGATAGAAATTGTTTTCCATTAGTATATAGTTGGGCTTATACAAGAAATTATTCATCCCTACACCTTTAGTTTTCAAATCGGCCAAATGCTTCCCGTTATAGTCATATTTGACAAATTTCTGTTGATTATAATCACCCATGTATACCCACTGTTTCAATGTGTCAACCGTAATGTATAAGGACTTTACATATTCTCCCGGTCCGTTTCCTTGGGTACCAATACGGTTCATGAACTTTCCTTGTCTGTTGAAGCGATAACAAGCATTCAAATCATATACAATAATATCTTGCCGAGTTACAACAACGTTCATGATGTTTTCATCCAACAGACATTCGTCAGTCGTTTCCAAAGGAACAAACTCTATATCTTCAGCAAAGTCACTGAGTATCAGCGCCTGTTGCTTGTTTTGAATAGCAGTATAAATATCGATGTGGTGTTCAATACCTGTTGCCTTCTTTTGCATAGTCGGTACTTTTTGCGCAAAAGCGAGTATAGGCAAGCATACACTTAGAATAAATAATTTTGTTTTCATCATTAAATTTTATTTCAATTCTACCACAGTAATAGCCGGATTGTCATCTCCAATTTCATCGGGTATGACCATGACAAGATGTTTTTGTGACATGGAAGTACCACTACGGTATTGGAAATATTTGTTACCGGGTTCCATGTCGTTGATGAATCCCTCATCAAATTCGATGCTTCGGCATTTCCAATCTTTTTTTGAGCAGACTGTCCGATATGATTTATCCTTATATCCAGAAGCGATTAAAATGAAATTGTCCGATTCATGGATTTCATAGACAGTGACATATCTCAAATTACGTTGAGGCTTGAAATAATCGTCTCTCCGTTTATGATCGCGCTCTCCGATGTTCAATTTATATTTGGGAGTCAACTTGATATTTTTACCACTTACATCAACGGAACATACAACATCTTTCAATGGATTCTTATAAAATACTTCCTCCTTATAGGTATAGAGAAGCTGTGGGTCTAATAGAATGTTAATTTTCAAATCATTGGGAATCGTAGATTTCAATTTGCTATATAACTCACCTGTTTGAGTATCTGCACAAGTTAATTCATTGGTATGAGAACCCCAATAAAAATTACTGTTGGCATAGAAAACACGGTTGTCTTTGATAAGGAATTTGTCATGAATCAATCCTTCGCAAAGAATTTTGCGTATGAACTCTCCTTCGTAAGTATAGATTTTGAGACTATTTGACTGCCAGTCAGGTAGCCACACTTCCTTCTTTATTTCATCTACTTTAAACACATATGCTCTAATGTATTCTTTGGGGCCAGGCCCAGCATTGCCTATCTTATTGATAAACTTTCCATTCAAATCGAAACGATAGATGTTTCCAGGTTCTGTTCCGTCAAAGACAAAGATGTATTCCTGTCCGTAATGAACACGCATTTTTTCTGGTACAAGCAGACAATCGTCCGTTGTTTCCAGTTGAATGGTACGGACGGACTTTGCTATTTCACTCAGTTTTATAGGCTGGGTACGATCGAATGAACCTAATAAATCAATCTTTTGTTGGCCGAATGTGGACAAGATATTCAGACAGACCAATGCTATCATCCAAATGTTTTTCATATCATTCTTATTTAATGGTTGTTAATTGTACATTCAATATGATTCTTCCATTTTTCATCAGGCAATCCTTCAATGCTATGGAACGGCTTTCATAACCGGGCATCCCGAAATGAAGTATATCTTCTCTTCCGGTATGCAATAGATAGTTTCCATCGGAATTGGTTATGGTTCCGGTGAATGCTTGGGGAATAATGACACTTGCAGTAATAATCTCTTGGCCGTTTTCGTCTGTCACCTTTCCTTGCACCATGACTGGATACTTTTGGGCATATACGCTCATGCCCAAAAGTATCAAAGGTAGAAGATACAAGTATTTCCATCGCATTTTATGGGAAGACGATTGGCGATTCATCATAGTGATACGTTGTTTCACTTGACTGTTGGTAAAATGGTTCGAAAAGGAATAGCCATGTCCTTTTGTCACAGTTTCTATTAGGGATAATTGATAGTTTGTTGGGTCAGTTCCATGTTGGAGTACCATACAATCTGCTTCGTATTCATGGATAGCATCCATATCTTTTGAAAGCATCCATATCAACGGGTTAAACCATTGAATGAGTTCTACCATCGAAAGCCATAGCACATCCCATGAATGTCCGCAAACGATATGCGCATGTTCATGCATCAATATTTCCTCACCGTTTCTTTGATAGTCTTCTTCCGAAATTACAATCTTGTTCATCCAACTGAAAGGTACGACGGAATGTATGTGGCAATAGATGTGTATGCCATTTTCCCTATGTATCCATAAACATCCTTTGGGGATAAAACGAAGTAATCGGATAAACTCTATTAATTTATAAAGGAAACAGATGCTTGCTCCCAAAAGATAAATGGCACCGATTATTTTCCACCCATTGAATGTACTTGCGTTTGTATCATTCGAAGGGATAAAATCTTGGGGTAGTGTAGTAATGACACTGCTTTCCTCGTAGCCCATTTGAATGGCTATCCAATGGATGTTTATCCATGGTAGCAAGAAGGCCAAAAAGGTGATGAGAAGAAGTGTGTATCGGTTTGCCCGAAAATTAGTTTCATTGCGTAACATCCAACGGAAAGGGAGGTAGAGTACCGTTAGACAAATGGCGCATTGGGCTATGTAGGTAAGTATGTTTTCCATGTTATCACGTTTCTTAGTTTGATTTATGTAGACTAAGGTAGGATAAAACACTGGAAAATCTAAACATATAGGTTGTTATTGTTAGATGAAGGTAAAAGTTTAACATTCATTTTTAGTAATTGAACGTTTATAAACAGTTATGCAAAAGTTGTTAGGTGATAATGTGATTCAATAAAAGGTTGCAAATGTAAGGGAGAATGTCTACTTTTGCCGACGGTTTAAGTAATGAATTAATTTTATGGATATACAATATTTAGTAAAATTGGAAGATAAGATGGAGAATGAACTTCTTCGTCTTTGTACAGAAAGAGGTGCATTGAAGGCTACCTTGCTCGCTACCGAAGACATCGATGAACAGTGGAAGATTCTGGCTCCGGAATACATGGCAGATGCCGTACCAGAAATTGCCAATTATCCGACTGTATCTGTTTCATGGGCGGCTTACTTGGGCTTGGCCGTGGCTTATGGTTGGGATGCCGATTGGGAAACATTCTTGAAGATGCCGTATCAAAGTTATTATGGTGAACAAGGATTCGACGATATGGATGAACACATCGTGCGTGACTTGCTCCGTATGCCGTTGGACAGTCGTTCTGCCAAGGAATTGGAGAATACTATTCGTGCCTGTGGCGAAAAGATTGTGGGCTTGATTCGTTTCGAACAGATTCCTCCCCAGAGTGAAATGGCTTTCCATGTGTTTGCTCATGCCTGCAAGGTGATGTTCCGCATCGGTGCAGCCATTCAGTTGAAGCGTATGGGCTACAATTTTGAGAAAGTGAACCTCGGCAATTAAGCCGATTTCGCGCTTCGGCTGTAGTTTACGAGTACGACACCACCGAATACCATGACTGCAGCCAATACCTTTTGCCAACTCAGTGAATCCATTCCCACGCAGATACTAATCACGATAGCGATGATGGGTTGCACGTAACTATACATACTCACCAGTGTGGGGCGGATGCGTTTCTGTCCCAACGGGATGAGGAAGTAGGTAATGAAGGTGGAACATATAATCAAAAATGCCAGTTCTGACAGATAGATACCCGACAAGAGGCTGTAATCGAAGGTTACCAGTTCGTATGCAGCCAATGGAAGCGAGAACACAGAGGCGAAAAGGAAAATCCATTTCATGAATGTGATGACCGAATACTTCGTGATGACGGGCTTGAACAAACCCAAGTAAAGCGCAAAGCAGAGGCTATTGGCAATCATCAACAGAATACCTGTCCAACTGGTTTCTACTGTACTTCCTGCACCTGTCACACTATTCAATATCAAATATATGATACCCAAGAAGCTAATGGCTACACCACCAGCCTTGCGAAGGGTGATAGGCTCCTTCAATGCGAAGGCGGCTATAAACATGGTATAGATAGGCGAGAGGGAACTTACGATGGAGCAGTCCATGGGCGTAATGTCGGGTATCGCTATGAGGAATGTCATTTGGGTTAGGAAGAACCCTAACAGCGAAGCCATTAGAATCTTCACATAATCTTTCTTTTCCACCTTCTCTTTCGGTAGAAAACACGAGATGATCCAGAAAAGTGAACCGGCTCCCAATGAACGCAAGCAGAACAAGGCAATCGGTGAAATAAGCCGACTGCTTGTCAAGTCCTTGCAAACGATGATATTAATGCCAAAGATGGCGTATGCAATGAAACATGCGAGGTGTCCTGTAGTTTTCTCTTTCATAATTTAATTGAATAAAGTTCCGTCACCATTTACATCCAGTGTTTGTGCTAGTTTGTCTATGTTCAGACTACGGGCAGATGCATCGACGATGTCCTTATATACACCACCCCGTTGGTAGAGTTCGTCCGGATGACCGCTTTGTTCCACCCGGCCTTCCTTGAGCGCATAAATCACATCGCTATCGATGATTTGTGAAATGCTATGCGAAATGATAATCACCGTACGGTCTTTCTTGATAGCATCGATACTAGCCTTGATTTGTTCGGTAGCAATAGCATCGAGGCTGGCTGTTGGTTCGTCCAAGAAGATAATCGGTGGATTCTTGAGGAACATACGGGCAATGGCAATGCGCTGTTGTTGTCCTCCCGAAAGTTGTTGGGCTCTCGATTGGAAGCCGTTCGGCAACTTCATGATCTGGTCGTAGATATACGCTTTCTTGGCAGCATCTATTACTTCCTCTTCGGTGGCATTCGGACGTCCATAGCGGATGTTTTCTTCGATACTTCCGTCAAAGATATGGTTCTTCTGAAGTACCATACCGATGTTGTCACGCAAGAAATGAGTATCGTATTCGCGTAAGTCGACACCATCCAGCTTGATGCTACCGCAATCAGGGTCATAGAATCTGACCAATAGATTCAGTATGGTCGATTTACCGGCTCCTGAAAGACCGACGAAAGCCGTAATCTTTCCACTTTCTACTTGCATGTTGATGTCGTGAAGGGCTTTGGTTCCGTTCGGATAGGTGAAATCTACGCCACTAATTTCGAAGTTACCCTTCACTTCCTTCGGACAATACTTGCCGGAAGGTTCTATTTCATCATCCGCCTCTAGAATGTCGAAGAATCCTTCGGCATAAATCAAAGCATCGTTCATTTGGTCGAAGATGCGCTGGAGTTGGGTGATAGGGGCGGTGACATTAGCAAAGAGCATGACATGATACATGATTTTACCGATGGTCATACCCGGATATTCGATGAGTACCAGGTAAGCTGTAAGGATGATGATCAGTACCGTTCCTGTCTGTCGGATGAAACTTTTCCATCCGTCGAAATAGAAGGAAGTCTTGCGAACGAGCATCTGATTGTCTGTAAACTCCGTTTGCAATTGCCATTGTTTTTGGCTTTCGATTTCTTCCCGGTTGAAGGACTTGATGACATTGATGCTTTCGATGATGTTCATCACTCCGTGACTTTTCTGTTCCCGGTAATGTCGCATGTTTCTTCGCCAGCCTTGTAGACGTCTGGCTTGTCGGACCGTAATCCATATATAAATAGGAACAATGAATAGAGCTGTCAATCCGACATAGAAGTTGGCTGCAAACATCAATATTAAGGCCAGTACCGCACTCATGAAGAGCGGTAACAAGTCAATGAAGAAATTCTGTACCGTAGACGAAAGACTGCCTACCCCCTGGTCGATGCGTGTCTGGAGTTTGCCTGTTTCGTTTTCCTGTCGGCTGAAGAAAGCCATGCGGTAAGTGAGCATGTGGTCGATAACTGCTTGAGAAAGGTCTTTCGAAACATTGATACGCATCTTCTCCCCAAAGTAGTTTTGTGCATAGGTGATGATGGCCGAAAGCACTTCTTTGCCTAACAAGATAATGCTGATGATGGTAAGGATATGGGCCGCATTCTTCCATGCCAAATTGTGTTCGATGATTAGCTCATTAATCGCATCAACCGTCTTATCGAGTACAACGGCATTGATCTGTGCGATGAACGAACCGATAAGGGTGAGAATAAGTGTCAGTACGACGAGCCATTTGTAAGGACGTACGTAGGGTTGTATTTTCTTGAAGAGTACAATCAGATTCATGTTTATTTCTTTTTAGTAATTTTACCTTCTCGCTTTTCCTTAAAGTCATCCGACTTGTTGAGGCATACCAAACCTTTGCTGTGCGGTACGCACCGGCATTTGCCATACACCAGAATATCGGCTACCGTAGCCCGCTTTCCCCGGAAGAACTTGCTTACGATTTCCTGTTTCTCGTGGTCTCTCAGTCGGTCGAGACCGATGATGCCCAAGGCCGATGTGTTACGCACCATATACCCGTCCACCACTTTGCCGCATTTCTTGCACTTGAACTTCTGGGTATAATATTCCCGATAGATACAATTCTGATAGAATTGGAAGTTGTAACATTCCGCATTGGAACAGAAAGTCACCGACTCGGGTTGGGAGAGTTTTTCCTCCACCCGCATCCAATCGTCTTCTTCGATTTGAATCTGTATAAGGATAATTCCTTTCTCTTCGTAGAAATGGAGCGACTTTTTCGGGAGTTTCTTTCGGATGAGTAACTTGATGGCGAAGAGCGGTTTTCCTTTGGCATCGAGTAAGGCGATATCCGGATGATGTCCTTCGATGTTCAGTTCCGTAGAGAGGGAAGCCACCTGCTGAAGCAAGTCCTTGGTATATTTGCGGTTGCAATACGGACAAGTCCATTCGATGAAGAACGGATGTTTTTGCTCGATCTTCTGTTGGAGGAAGGAAACGGCCTGTTGATAGAAATAGTGACGAAGAACCGATTCTCCGCTACATTGATCCGATTTCTTGAAGTGAGCGAAGTGGGGGCGTTGCATCGTTCCGCCCACTCGGGCGATAATCCGGTCGCCACATTGCGGGCAAGTATAGATACTTCCTTTCTCTGCATCGTTTACATGGAGAATGCATCCTTCTTCGTTGCATCCCAAAGTGTGTAACAATTTCTTAGCCATGGCCTTCCAAAGGTGTTTTTTCAAAGGTAATGATATTTTTTGGAAAAAGAATTTTTTTCACTTACTTTTGCATTTGTGGCAAGAAAGATAAATCAAAAATATATGCGTATGAATCGAATTCTTATGGCATTGGTAGCATGGTGTATGCTATGGATGACCAGTTGTTCTTCCTTTCCAGAACAACAGACAAGCAAGGCTATTACGGATGTAATGGAGGAATTTCAGGCTGTAGGTATCTCCGCTGCCGTAGTAAAGGACGGTCAAATTGTGTATAACAAGTCATTTGGTTACAAGGATTTGGCTACCAAGACTCCGTTAGGTAATGATGACATTATGCGAATTGCGTCTATCTCGAAATCATTTACGGCCACTTCGTTGTTGCAATTGGTCGATAAGGGTGTGATTTCCTTGGATGACGATGTGAGCGATTTGATTGGTTTCCAGATTCGGAATCCTCATCATCCGGAAGTGCCTATTACCTTGAAAATGGTGCTTTCCCATACGGCTAGTATCAAGGATAAGGAAGATTATTTCACGCTCGATCATCTCAATCCAGCCGTTTATGGAGATTGTGTGGAATCTTACTTCGAATATAAGCCGGGTGAAGGCTATAATTATTCAAATATGGGACTTAACTTGGCTGGAACTATTCTGGAAAAGGTATCAGGTGTCCGTTTTGATGATTATGTGAGAGACAATGTGATTCATAAACTCGGCCTTTATGGAGGACATAATATTGATTCGTTGGATGCAGGAAAGTTTGCTCGTATCTATAACCGTCGAGGTGAGGAGTATGTGGAATCTGAAGGTGCCTATCGAAGCAGAAGTGAAGATATGCCTGACTATGTGTTCGGATATTCTTCTCCTTTGTTCTCTCCGACAGGTGGCGTGAAGATTTCTGCACACGACTTGGCTGTCTATATGATGATGCACATGAACTATGGAGAATACAATGGTGTACGCATCATTTCCGAAGAGAGTGCCAAAACCATGCAGACTCCGGTGTGGATGATTCAAAAGGAAGGGGATGAGCAATATGCCCTTTGCCTGAGAGAGTTTGTGGATTATATCGATGATGCGAAATACAATGTGCCTGGCCATTATCCCATTGGTCATACAGGTGGTGCTTATGGACTGAACAGCATCATGATCTGGAGTCCTGCCGATAACTGGGGAATTGTAGCGATGACCAATGGCTTTACAGCAGTGAAGGGTAAGGTCTTTCTACAGTGCCTGACCAATGCGATATATAATGCTTGTATAAAGGAATAAAGAAAAGAGGATGTGTTTACGAACACATCCTCTTTTTGTTTACTTGAAATATTTAAGGTTTTCAAAACTCGGTTTAAGCTTACCTTGTTCTATTTGGTGAATGATTTCCACTACCCGGTCGTTCATCGGGGTAGGGAATCCTACTTTCCGACCATATTCTGATACAGCACCATTGATAGCATCCACTTCCGTGAGTTTTCCTTTTTCGAGATCCTGGAGCATACTGGCCTTCAGTTTGGCATGCTTGCGGATAGCGATAGGGATGATGAAGAACGAGAAGGCACGTTTCAAGGCATTGTTGTAATCGAGCAACTTCACGATGTCCTTGCCTTGCACCGGTTCGATGCGGATGCCGCCTTTTTTGCATACATCGATACATTCTTTGATCAATGCTTGGACGATTCTGCGTGATTCCCGTGGGCCTGCCGCTTCACCAAAGGTACAACCGAGGACGGCACTCATACCAGAGAAAGCAGCATTGATGAGCAATTTGCTCCAACGGGTACCGAGGAAATTTTCTTCCACTTCAACCGTTCCCATTAATTCCAGCAATTCCTTAACCTTATTGAAATGTTTGCTACGGTTTGGGGAGATAGCACCCAAAGAAAAGGAGAGGGCATCAGGTTCGCTGGTGAGTTCGCATACCCCTGGTTCCTTGAGGGTAGCGCCCCAAGCCACGGTACATCCCAGTACTCTTTCTTCTCCCAATACTTCGGCTATCTGCATTTCCGGCAGACCATTCTGGTAGGTGACCAACACACCG
The DNA here is from genome assembly GCA_045121515.1 of Phocaeicola sp. Taxonomy (GTDB): domain Bacteria; phylum Bacteroidota; class Bacteroidia; order Bacteroidales; family Bacteroidaceae; genus Phocaeicola. The sequence continues at coordinate 29,492 of JBGVGD010000003.1, forward strand.
TCTGCAGCCAAGTAATTCTTGAGCATTTGCACGACCTCGGCATTGTGCTGTTGTTTGGTCATAAGGAAGAGGATATCGTATTCTCCGCTCATTTCGTCGGGAGTATAGGCTATGACGGGTTGGCAGAACTGCATGGTTCCTACCACTTGTGCTCCTTTCGACTTTAATCCTTCTACATGGGCTTTGTTGCGGTTGATCAACTCGATAGGCACACCAGCCTTGCTGATGAATGCTCCGAGAATTGTGCCTAATGAACCGGCACCATAGATGGCTATACGCATAGGCTTATTATCTATTTTTAATATGAAATGTTCTGTTTTTCCTTTGCAAAGGTATGTTTTTCTTCCATAATTTTGTCATTTTTGTTTAAAAGATGGTAAAAATAAAAGATTTTGTTTTAAATTTGTTGCTGACAAAATCTGAAAACTATGAAAGAACAATTGGAATCCCTAAATGCCGTTGCCATTAATTTTGGTGAAGGAGGTATGATGGCAGTGAATATTATCCTTGCTTTTGTGATGTTTGGAGTGGCACTAGGCATTAAAATGTCGGCCTTGCATGATATCATTCATAAGCCTAAGTCTATCATGGTCGGAATCATGCTTCAATGGTTTGCTCTTCCTGCCGTAACCTTTGCTGTTGCTATGGCATTGAGCCCTTTTATCACTCCGATGATTGCACTCGGTATGATCCTCATAGCATCCTGTCCGGGAGGGAACATTTCCAACTTCTTGTCGGCACTTTCCAACGGTAATGTTGCCTTGTCCGTCTCGTTGACGGCCATTACTACGGCGATGTCGCCTATCATTACTCCCTTCAACTTCTTTTTCTGGGGGAATGTATATAGCCACTTCATCAGTATCAAAAGCCATATCCCGGAACTGATTATTCCTTTCTATCCGATGCTGGAACAGATCATGTTGCTGTTGGGACTACCGGTTGTTTTAGGATTGCTTTTTGCACGCTACTTCCCGGTTGCCACCAAGAAGATTACCAAACCGCTGCAAGGTCTTTCGGTCTTGCTCTTTGTGGGGATGGTTATTGTAGCCTTTGCGCAGAATTTCCAGATTTTCATCGATAATATCTTCTATGTATTTTTCATCGTCATGCTTCATAATGGTGTGGCGTTGGCTACCGGATATTTCGGTGGTAGATTAGCCAGATTGTCGGAATATAACGTTAGAACCTTAACTGTAGAAACAGGTATCCAGAACTCGGGACTTGGATTGATCCTTTTGTTCAATCCGGCAATTTTCCCGCCTGAAATATGGCATGGACACTATGGAGGTATGCTATTCATGACTGCGTGGTGGGGTATCTGGCACATTATATCGGGACTCGGTGTTTCATTTTATTTCCGTAGAAAGGATAAAGCATGAGCAAGAAAAGAATCAAGAAAATCCAGGACTACGACAGCATGTACAGCACACTTTTCCACTATGTGCGGTTTTCTGTCAAACGATCATATAGAAGCATTCTCCAAGTAGGAGAAGAGAATATCCCTAAGGATGGGGCTATCATTTTTGCACCGAATCATACCAATACGCTAATGGATGCTTTGGTGGTATTGACCTACAACTGCCAGCCAAAGGTGTTCGTAGCACGTGCTGATATCTTCCGGAACCGCAAACTGGCCCAGATATTTACTTTCCTGAAAATCATGCCTATCATGCGTCAGCGTGACGGTATCAGTGCGGTCAAGAAGAATCAGGAGACTATCGATAAGGCGGTCGATGTATTGAAGGACCGGATACCTTTCTGTATTTTCCCGGAAGGCACGCATCAGGCTAAATATTCTTCCTTACCTTTGTCGAAAGGTATATTCCGTATTGCTTATCAGGCTCATGACCTGATGCCGGATGTACCACTTTATATTGTACCTGTGGGAATCAAATATGGCGATTTCTTCCGCTTCCGTTCTACCATCCGTATGGAGTTTGGAAAGCCTATCAATGTGGGAGAATTTTTCGCTGAAAATACTCACATGACCCCTCAGGAACAAACAAACGTCCTGAAGGATTTGCTTACCGAACGACTCCATTCCACCATATTCCATATACCGAATGATGAAGATTATGCCGCTACCTACGAAGTATGTAATGCGGTTGAACCGTTCGAAATGGAGAACATTTCCCATAGCGGAAAGCATATATTGGAAGTGCAGCATGAAGCAAACAAGCAAGCCTTAAAGCGTATCGAAGCATTAAAGGAAAGTAATCCGGAGAAGGCCAAGAAACTGCTTGAACTTGGTAAGGAAGCCAGTAAATTGCGTAAGAAAAAAGGCATCGATACAGAATCTGCATCGGTCAAGAAACCGTTGCTTTCCCGTTTGGGAAGAGTCTTGCTGACTTTGATTACCTTGCCTTATACGCTTCCGGTATCGTTACTTGCCAGTCCGGTAGCACTACTTTGCCAATTCATCTTCACGAAACTGAAGGATCCTGCTTTCAGAAACTCGGTACGATTTGTGATGAATCTAGTGGTATGGCCTTTGTTTGTGCTGATTTATGCTATCATCGCATTCTGTCTGTTGCCATGGCAATCCGCACTTTTGGCAACCCTTCTTATCATTCCTGCCCCATTCGTGGCGCATGAATTGTGGAAGACAGCGAGACTGGTCGTATCTGACATCAAGCTTCTAAGGGAGAAAAAGCTTAGAAAAATCTATTCTAAGATTAGAGAGAACGTTGTAGGAAAATGAATTTGACGGAATGAAGAAGTTTTGCCTCTTTAGTGTCATGATGATGGCGCTTGCATTGGCTTCATGCTCGACAAAAGACGAGGGTTGGAAGTCTATTTTGGATAAGGATTTGTCTCATTGGAGAATTTATCAGAGTTATCAGCATGCCAATGGATTCGATGGTCGTGAACCTGTGGATGAGGCTGGTGAGAAACTTGCACCTATCGGTTTTGACAAGAATCTTGATAACCTTTTTACCGTTACAGAGGAGGAGGGTGAACCTGTGTTGCATATCGATGGTCCTACCTATGGTTGTGTGATTTCTAACGAGAGCTATCGTAATTATCATCTCCGTTTACAGGTTAAGTTCGGTCAGAAACGATGGGAACCTCGTTTGGATAAGGCAATTGATTCGGGATTGCTATATCATTCTGTTGGCGAGATAGGCATTGATTATTGGTACTCATGGATGCGTTCGTTCGAATTTCAAGTGATGCAGAGTGGTACGAGTGAAGGCAATAGTGGGGACTTCTGGTCCATCGCAGGCTCTAAAGCAGATATCAAGATTTCACGTCCTAATCCCGATGTACGTAGATATTGTTATGATCCCGAAGGGGAATGGTTGACGGTAGGTAGTCAAGGGGTAACCAACTTCTGTGGTACACAAGATTTCAATAGTCCAGAAGGCGAGTGGACTACCTTGGAGTTGATTTGCTACGAGGGCAAGAGTCTTCACATCGTGAATGGAAACGTGGTGATGGCATTGCAGAATTTGCGCTATTCGTCTGATCAAGGTGATGTGCCTTTGGTGGAAGGAAAGCTGCAATTGCAGAGTGAGGCAGGAGAGGTGTTCTATAAACGAATAGAGATTCGTCTTATTGAGCAGATGCCTGAAGAATATCTGTCGTACTTTGAGTGATGGAAATAAAAAATAAAGAGAGGGTACCGAAAAGTGCCCTCTCTTTGCTTTATCAATATTGGTTTATAAAATCCTCGATCAGTTTGAATGACGGTTCGTAGTTGGTACTGATGTGGTTTTCATAAGTATCCAATACCGTATGGTAATACTTGTACGCATCGCCATGTTCGTTCATGAAGAATACCACCGATACATTCTTCTTGGCGAAAGGCCAATGGTCGCTGTTCTCGTCGAGGTCGTGTCTGTCCAATGCTTCGAAGTAACCCTTTTCGGCATTGATCTTCTCGAACAAGGCATATCCTTCCATGGCTACATCGTTGAACTCGCAATACTGCTTCGGGTTATTGTCCGCAATCATGTCGAGGTTGAAGAGGAACTTGATTTGGCTCAACGGTACCATCGGGTGTTCCACGTACCAGTCCGATCCACGGAGGTTGGCATCCTCGCCGGAGAAAGCGATAAAGTACATATCGAATTCAGGCTTGTTCTTGGCATAATGGGCAGCAAATGTGATGATGGCTGCTGTACCCGATGCATTGTCGTGAGCACCTGGATAGTAGGTTTTCTTGCCCAATTTGCCCAAGTGGTCGTAGTGAGCGGTAAACACATAACAACTGTCGTGTCTGTTGCCTTCCACCTTTGCAATCACGTTGAAACATTCGTAATCCTGAAGGAATTTGTTTTCCATATTGACCTTGATGGTTTTGGCATTCTTCGGAAAATCAGGCTTCACCCAAAGGATAGGTTTTTCTCTGACCACTTCGCCGTATGCCTTATAGAATTTCAAAGGTTCTTCCCATGTGTAGACCATACCCGCATTGCTACAGTCCTTCTTGCTGGCCAGTTTGCGGAATGCTTCCGTATGCTTGTAGGTGAACATGAAATCGCATACCGCCATGGCTCCTTGGTACTCTGGAGTGGCTAGATCAGCAAGCATCTTTTCTTCGTCGAAGTTTTCCATGTCCACGTAGTACAACTTGAATTCGCCCTTCAAACCTGGGTTGAACTCTCTGACGGTAAAGTCTACCCCCGGAGTCAGTTTCTTGCCGTCTACACGTACGTCCATCTTACCTGGGAAGGTGTTGATGTTCAGTTTGAACGGTTGGCAAGTCACCTCGTCGGCACCCACCTTGGTAAATTCCTTGGCAATCCATTTGCCAGCCTTGTTGGCACCGTCTTCCGCATATCCTCGTCCTTGGTATTTGGCCGAACTAAGTTCCTTTACGATCTTTTTGTAATGTGCCAGATCTTGGGCATTCAGTTGTACGGTCATGACCGCTAAAATCAATAGTAGAAGTTTTTTCATAGTATGATGTTTTATTGTTTCTTTTCGGAAGTTTACCTTTTTCCATACACAAAGGTATGAATTTTTCATGGCATTATTCATGTAACATCAGGAAAATTCCATATATTTGCTCATATGTAAAATGAATTGTAAATAAACCAAACCCTAATCCGATGAACAACAAACTATCATCTACCATCAGCAAACTTTTCAAGACACACATAGTCGATGCACTTAGTTTTATGGCGATGGGTCTTTTCTGTTCGCTTATCTTAGGTCTCATCATCAAGCAGATAGCCCTGATACCAGGACTCGATTTCCTTTCCAGCATTGCCGCTTTGTTGCAGTCGGCTCCAGTGGTGGGCGGCTCTATCGGTATGGCTATTGGTCTAGGTCTTAAACGGGCGCCGTTGGTGACGATATCGGCTGTAGCAGTAGGTGCTCTCGGATATCAGTTCGGTGGACCGATAGGTGCCTATCTGGCTTCTATTGTGGGATTAGAGGCAGGTTCGTTGGTGTCTAAGAAAACGCCTGTAGACATCATTATCACCCCCTTAGTGGCAGTGGTAGCAGGAGGGTTGTTTGCCAAGTATTGTTGTAGCCCGATCAACGAGTGGGTGATGTCCTTGGGTACGGTCATCAATCGCGCTACGATGCTTCAACCGTTCATTATGGGGGTTGTGGTATCTGTTTCGGTGGGCTGTCTGCTTACACTTCCTATCAGTTCGGCGGCTCTTTGTATTTCCATTGGCATTGGTGGACTGGCAGCAGGTGCGGCTACTGCCGGCTGTTGTGCGCAGATGATCGGTTTTGCCGTTATCAGTTATAAGGACAATGGTATGGGCGGTTTGATTTCGCAAGGCTTGGGTACATCGATGTTGCAGATTGGTAATATTGTGAGAAAACCTATCATCTGGTTGGCACCGACTTTGGCTTCGGCCGTTCTAGGTCCTGTCTCGACCATGTGGCTCAAGATGACCAATAATGCCGCAGGTGCGGGTATGGGTACTGCCGGTTTGGTAGGTCCTTTGGGATGTTGGGACACTATGGCACCGACTACCGACCATGGCATCCTCCTGGCCGAAATCATCGGTCTCTACTTCATCGCTCCGGCCGTTCTCAGTCTTTTCTTCCACGCTATCATGAAGCGATTGGGTTGGGTGAAGGATGGTGATATGAAGTTGCAGCGATAGGAGTCACACTATTCTCCGACGGGTGCCGAAACGCAAAATCGAGAAAGTTGCAAAGTTGCGGGTTGCGAGTTGCAACCCTTATTTCCCACTAAGATCATAATCGAACACCATGGTGCGGTCCGACAAAGAGTTGGACTTGTCGTTTCGCAAGTATGGTCCGAACGAGACTCGATAGATTTTCTTCTCTATGGTATCGATACACAAAGTGGAGAAGGCGCTATAAATAGGACTGTTCTGGTCTTTGTACACCATGTTGACGGCAGTTCCATTGCTCGAAAGCGACATCTCTCCAAGCATCAGCATGTTGTACTTCTTCGAACCGTCGCTTTTGTGGCATTGGTAGGCATTCTTGCTATGGATATGACCAAAGAGGTGGCACACATATTTCAAGTCTTTTGCTTTCGAAAAGTCACGCTTGATGCGGATGTGGTGTTTGCCTGCCTTGTCCTTGTATTCAGCCTTCATTGAGGTCTTGTTCTGTATGGCATCGATGATGTCCGGTATCATGAAAGCATCCTGATAGTAGGTAGCATCGGGACAAGCATTCTCTTCACTGAAAATAGGAGAGTCGCCAAACGAATAATGCATCAGGGTGATGACGTTCAGTCCTTTGTCTGTTGCATCCACCAGGGCGTCGATGAACCAATCGATTTGCTTTTGCGAGAATACAGCCGACATGAACGGGTATGTGTTTCTGAATTCACCGTCGTTGTAGTCGAATGGATCAAGGAAAATCAGGCGGAAGGAACCCATGAGTTCGTTCGACTTGACGTCCATATATCCATAAGCTCTCTTCTCTTCGGCATTGCCCCAAACCGTTGGGTGGAAGTCCTGCATCGTAGTACACATGCGGTCGAAATAGTCGGCATTGGTGATGCCTGTTACATCGTGGTTCCCTTTGAGGTTGATGTAAGGTGTACGATGAATATTGGATGTCTTGATGATGCTTGAAATGGAGTCAAGGGTGGTGATGATAGCCGGTGCATCCTTTACTTCACAACCATTGGCATCGTCGCCAGTATTGCAGATGACGTCGAAATGTCCTTTGTTGCTTCGGAAGGCTTGTCTGATCAAGTCATAATTGGCGTGTACGTCGGTGATGTGCATCAAACTAAATCGATAATACCACCTTTTGCCTACTCCGTTTTCGTGATTCAATCGGCCCACTTGATAGGCGTGGTATTGTTGGTCGAAAAGATAGTTTTCGATAGCTTCATTGGTAAGGGCTTGTGTCTTTTGAGCGTAAACTTCACCTCCCCAAAATAGACTTGATAGTGCGAGAGTGATAAATAATAATCTCAGTTTCATAGGGTATTAGTTTTAGTTTTATACGATTGCAGGTTCTTGTTTCATGCAATTACATATCAATCGACAAAAATACGATTTTAATTGTATAATCCCTCGAGAAGGGAAAAAGTATTGAGGTGACTTGCTGATTTTCTTTTGGGAAAACATAATTTTTCGAGTTCATGTATGGTATGTAGGAATTTATCAATATCTTTGTTAAGAAAGGAATGGATAATGCCATGAGTAGGATTGAGAATGAAAAGAAGACTGTAGAGTTGATGGTCAGACTTTATTGCCGTCGATATGAAAAGAACAGTAGTTTATGCGCCGATTGTATCGAGTTGTTGAAGTATGCTGAGGTGCGTTTGAACAGATGTAAATTTGGAGAAAAGAAACCGACATGTAAGAAATGTCCGGTTCACTGCTATAAGCCCGATATGCGTGAGCGCATGAGAAGAGTGATGCGTTGGGCTGGACCGAGGATGATTTTCTATTATCCTTTGGAGGCTATCAAGCATCTGATAAGAGAAATGTTTTAGAAAATGAGAGGGATTTATGTTAGCGTATACATTCAAAGATAAAGTAGTCATAGTAACTGGTGGTGCCAACGGTATTGGCCGATGCATTGCCGATATGTTCCGTTCTCAGGGAGCCATAGTCTATGTGATTGACAAGCAAGAGGGAGAGCATTTCGTTGGAGATATCTCCCAAAAAGAGGTGCTGGAGGCATTTGTATCGACGGCGGTATGACCAAGCAGATGATTTACCACGGCGACTGTGGTTGGAAGTTGGAATCGTGATTGGAACCTAAAAACGCAAAATCGCGAAAGTTGCGGGTTGCGGGTTGCGTTATTTTACCAACCAATAGCCCAAGGCAATGAATGCAAATCCCGCTACAACGCTTGTTGCCACATAACCGATAAATCCGGAGGTGTTGCCATTTTGTAACATTTGGACACTTTCATTGGCAAACGTGGAGAAGGTGGTAAAACCACCACACACACCCGTGGTCAGCAGCAAATACAACGCGCTATCCGTAGAACTGTTCTTGCTGAATATCGCAAACAGAATCCCGAAAAGGAAGCAACCCAACAGATTGACTGATAAGGTTCCCCACGGAAATCCTGGACCACATACATTCTTCATGCATGTGGAGAGCCAATATCTCATGGCACCCCCGATGAAACTTCCAGTGCCAACTATTAGTAATGACTTCAGCATATTATTTCAAGTTATAGTTCTGCCATTTGCTTTCCTGCCTCGAATGCCTTTTGCAAGTCCTCCTCCCAATGGGCGTCGCGCCAAGCGTGTTTGGCTTCTTCGGAGAAACCGCCCAATTCGTAATTGCCATAGTTGGCTACCTGAGTAGTGTTGTAGGCGATGATACGTTGAGGTTCACCAAGGGCTGTGGTGATGCACCATTCCATTGTTCCGAAGTGGTTGCTGTTGTTGCGTTCAGGTGTACCGTTCATGGTTTCTACAAGCACTACGGGCATACGCTTGGGTGCCGTCAGACTATAGTCGTTGTATGAGAGCCATGGGAATGCCAATCGTTCCAGGAAGGCACGCATCTGTCCCGTTACTTCGCCGAAGTAGATGGGCGAACCGAGCACAAGACCGTCCGCTTGGGCAATCTCTTCCAAGAGGGGAGTGAGCGAATCCTTGAAACGGCAGATGTTCGATGCTTTGCCTTTGAGCTTGCAAGCCATGCACGACATACATCCCTTATAGTCGAGATCGTAGAGTCGTAAGGTCTTTACCTCTACTTCACTACCGGCTGATTTCGCTCCTTCGGCAAATTGTTGCAACAACTTTGCGGTATTCATGTTCTTTCGCGGACCGCCATCGATGATGATTATCTTTTTCATTGTCTTTCGTCTTTACTCATAATATAAGCAAAGTTACTGAAATTTCTGAATAAATCAAAACACGATAACCCGATGCTGATGGATTGCTATATTCCGATGGAATTCCTTCGTGAAGCGAGCTGAATGCAAAATAGTGAAAGTTGTAAAAAGATGCGATATGATTGAATTTTCATATAACACTGACTGATAGTATTATAATGTATACCATTGAAAATAAAACTCTGCGAAATCCTATTTTTTAAGATACTTTTCGCTGAGTTTTGAGAAATTTTATGTAGATTTGCATACAACTAAAAGTGATTTGTATGATTATAGGAAGAGAAAATGAGCTAAAAATGCTTCATGAAGCATATAGCGACGAGTATTCACAATTTGTAGTTGTGTATGGAAGGCGTCGTGTGGGAAAAACTTTTCTTGTGCGAGAGGCGTTCAATTACAAATTTACCTTTCAACATTCAGGAATTGCAAACGCACCGCGAAGTTCACAATTGGAAGAATGGGGAAAATCTCTTCAAAAACATGGATTAAAAGGGAAAACGACTCCTAAGGATTGGTTTGAAGCATTTTCTTTTTTGGATGATTTAATTCGCAAATCGCGTGCAAAGAAGAAAGTAGTTTTTATTGATGAATTACCTTGGTTGGATACTCAAGCGAGTAATTTTGTCCCTGCATTAGAACATTTCTGGAATGCCTATGCATCTGCACGAAAGGACGTGTTATTGATTGTATGTGGTTCCGCTACCTCTTGGATTGTAGATAAAATTATACACAACCATGGTGGACTTCATAATAGACTCAATAAAAAGATTAACCTCAAACAATTTACGCTTCATGAGTGTGAATTGTATACAAAAAGCCGAAAGCTTGGTATGCAACACCGTCAATTATTAGAATGTTACATGGTTATGGGAGGAATTCCATTCTATTGGTCTTTGCTCAGAAAAGATTTAAGTCTTCCACAGAATATAGACGGTATCTTTTTCTCTGAGGATGGCGAGTTAAAGGATGAATTTGATGCCCTATATCGTTCGTTGTTCAAAAAGCCGGAATCCTATTTAAGCGTAGTCAATGCTTTGGGTAAGAAAAGGATTGGAATGACTAGGGATGAAATATCAACAGAAGCTAATTTGACACAAGGAGGAATGCTAACCACAATTCTGAAAGATTTGGAACATTGTGGCTTTATCCGTAAATACAATCAAATAGGCAAATTGTCAAAAGGAGCAATGTATCAATTGGTAGATTTTTATACATTATTCTACTTTAAATTCATTCTTGAAAATAAGAGACACGACCCTAACTTTTGGTCAAAGAGTGCAGGAACTAGCCTATACAATAATTGGTGTGGACTAGCTTTTGAACGAGTATGTTTTGCCCATATACCCCAAATTAAGCATGCATTGAGCATTGGCGGAGTTGTTTCCAATGAGTATTCGTGGTTTGTTCGAAAAACGAATGATCGTCCCGGTGCACAAATTGATTTATTACTTGATCGAGGAGACCAGACGATAAATATTTGTGAGATTAAATACACATCATCTAGCGAATTTGTGCTTAATGAAGAGGAAGAAACAAAGATTCTTAGCCGAAGAGAACGTTTTATTGAAGAAACGGGCACAACAAAGGCTGTGCATCTTACTTTGATAACAACTCGAGGGCTTGCCCATAATTCTCATTCTGATATATTTCAGAATGTTGTTGTGGCAGAATATTTATTTGAGAAGTGATGAAAATAGAAGAAGCCATACTTTACTGCCTCGCAAGTCAGAACCGAGGGATGCGGACGGAACAGATTGCAGAAATGATAAACCGCCAACGACTACATATCCGTAAGGATGGGCAACCTGTTACATCCAATCAGGTATATGCGGTGATTTGTCGCTATCCTGATACGTTTACTAAGGCCGAAGGGCGGATAATGTTGATGATATAAATAGAGAATTATGCTTGCATACACATACATAGAAAAAGGAAAGTTCGCTTTGGTGGAGAAGCCGAAGCCTACACTTATTGAACCCACCGATGCCATTGTACGCGTGACGATGAGCAGTATTTGTTCGAGTGACCTCCATATCAAGCATGGAAGCGTTCCTCGGGCCGTTCCAGGCATTACCGTGGGCCACGAAATGGTGGGAGTGGTGGAAGAAATTGGCTCTGAGGTTACTAATGTAAAGCCAGGCGACCGAGTAACAGTGAATGTCGAAACCTTCTGCGGAGAGTGTTTCTTCTGCCAGAATGGCTATGTGAACAATTGTACCGACCCGAATGGCGGTTGGGCATTGGGATGCCGAATTGATGGTGGACAGACCGAATATGTTCGAGTTCCGCTTGCCAATCAAGGACTCAACCGTATTCCCGATAGCGTGACCGATGAACAGGCTTTGTTGGTGGGCGATGTTTTGGCTACTGGCTTTTGGGCTGCCCGCATCTCTGAAATCGGTGAAGACGATGCCGTACTGATCATAGGAGCGGGACCTACGGGCATTTGCACCCTTCTTTGCGTGATGCTTCATAAGCCCAAGCGAATCATCGTTTGCGAAAAGTCCGAAGAAAGACGTCGGTTTGTGCAAGAACATTATCCCGATGTATTGCTCACCACTCCCGAAAAATGTAAGGAATTTGTGTTGAAACATAGCGACCATGGAGGAGCCGATCGTGTGCTCGAAGTGGCCGGAGCCGATGATACCTTCCGCCTCGCGTGGGAGTGTGCCCGTCCGAATGCTATCGTTACAGTAGTAGCTCTATACGACCAACCTCAAGTTCTTCCTCTGCCCGATATGTATGGTAAGAACCTTACCTTCAAGACCGGTGGCGTGGACGGATGCGATTGCGAGGAAGTGCTTCGCTTGATAGAAGAGGGGAGAATAGATACCACTCCGCTCATCACGCATCGTTTCCCGTTGAGTGAGATTGAGGAAGCTTATCGTATATTTGAGAATAAATTGGACGGGGTGATTAAAGTGGCGATCATTTAATTGGAAGAAATCATGCAACCACCGAAGATTGACAACTCCACCCGCGAAGAACGACAAGCCTATGTCATCGAAGCCTGGAAATGCTTGCACGATTGCGAGGCTTGTGGTAAGTGCCGCATCCTGAAAGGTAGGGATGCGGAAACGCTCTATGCAGATTACATCGAAGGTAAGCGAAGTTATATAGATATTACATTGGAGATTCGGAACCGTTCTATAAGGTAAGAATACCGATTTATTTGCAATATTTCGGTATTCCATTAGCCAAAAGGAAATTCGCTGACATGGGACAAAACTTTTTTATATACTCTGTATATAACCCATTATCAGGCAATTTACGTCTTGAAAATTGTGCGAGTATGCTTTGATAAATTGAAGAAAAAAGCATTACATAATTATGTAAGTATATAACTAAAAGGGAGTAGTGTTGTAAGCACTGCTCTTTTATTTTTTTTGCTTTTCACAACGGTCAGGGTCTCCTATGTCTGCTTTAACATAGACTATAGTTTATCTTCAAGTAAATGTTTAGAACATTGTGTTATCCAACAATTTGATAATAGGTTATTTATCAGTAACCTTGTATCGAAGTATGTCTCCGCAATTCTGATAAACTTCCTCGTAGATTTCAAGGCAACGCTTTTCGCTTATCTTCGTTTTTGTACCTACGGCAATGAAGTCCTTCAGCGTAGGAGTGCCTGTCTGGTTGACCGATGTGGCATGCTGTCCGTTATAGCCTTCCGTGCAGAGCGTCAGGTCATAGGCAGGAGCGAGGTGCCAACGCCATTTACCCGTATTGTCTTTGCTTACATAAAAACTGAAGTTCTTGCAATGGTCGTCCTTATTGTCTGTCAGATAATTGAATACCATCCTACGATACATCTCTTCCACATCCTTCGGATTTTGTGTGAGATAGCCTGTCAATGCCAACAGGTTGCTATAGTCCAGCACAGGCTCGGAAAGGGAGATGCAAAGCAGACCACCAGCCGTAGCTGTATGGATGCGTTCGCCATCCGAGGTCAGGTCAAAACGTCTGGTAGCAAAATACTTCCCTTTTACAAGCTTGAAGTCTGGCACACAGATACCACATCGTCGAGCCACTTCGTTGTAGTGGAACTCTTGTATTCCCGTGTCCTTGGAATCGTATGTATGTCGGAATTTTACCAACCAATGTCCTTCGTTGTCCGAAAAGATAGCCTTGGGTCTGCATCCTCCGCTATTGCCACTATTGTACAGCAGCAATCCGGCATCTGTGTCCTGTTGTTCCTTCAGTACCTCTAGCGCCTTCTCTTGCAAGATGTCAAAATCTGTAAGCTCTTGACCTTTACCAATAGCGGTCTCAGGTTCGTAGCAAAGTGCTCCCATACCGCTATGGCCCACCATACTCAAACGGTCAATAGATGTAAGATTCCTGTCATCTATCCCTTCACGCAACAATGCTCTATGGAGTAGGTAACGTCCATATCCATCAGGCAGACTGTCTTCAAAAATCCCGAAGTTCCCGTAGAATGGAGTAGGTTTAGCAATGAACAAGCCTGACTTCAAGGGTAATTCCAACGGAGATATGCTGAAGCCATTCACCAGCCATGCCTTGTCATACTCAAAGGCACAAAGCTTGTTGTCCGGAGTGAGGGAGAGGATGCCCACTACCTCCTCGTGATATTTCACTGTAAGTCTGTCTATCATA
>JBGVGD010000004.1:0-49777 GCA_045121515.1 Phocaeicola sp.
ATACTCATGTGCGGCCTATTGTAATTGTAGAAGTGTATGAACCTTCCGATGACGTTCCTAGCATGTTCCAGATTGTTGAAGGTTTTTCTGGGATATACGATTTCGGTTTTTATAATTCCATTCGTACGCTCCGCAACAGCATTATCGGTCGGGTTATAATCCTCTGTCATGCTGATTCTGATACCATGTTTCCTGAGCATTGCCACGTAATCATCACAACAATACTGCACACCCCGGTCTGAATGATGGATGAGATTCTCCAAGTGAGCTCCACCGGCTTGCCCTATGGCTTGTCCGAGTGCTTTCATTGTTATGGCAGCACGGAGTGTGTCAGCCAGTTCCCAACCGACAATCATGCGGGAATAGGCATCCGTTATCAGATGAAGATAGCATACATCGCTGTCAGCCAGACTGATATAGGTAATGTCCGCCACCCACAATTGGTTGGCAGCCATGGGTTCATAGTCATATACAAGATTCTTCCACTTGTGATACCTGTGGTTGGAATTTGTCGTATGACGTGGCTTGGGAGGAGGTAGCATCAGGCCATGGCGACGGAGCAAGGTATAGAAACTATCTCTTCCTGTCATATTTTCCCTTCCGTAAATGTTACACAGCATCAGCCATAGTTTGTAGCCTCCGATGCGGGGATCCTCATTGCGGATCTCACGAACATTATCCAACAGACGTTTCTCACGTTCTACTACCGTCTCGATGTCAGTCTTGGACTGGTACCAGGACTGACGGCAACGGCCAAACAGACGGCATGAGAGAGCGACACTCAGGCCGCGTCCCTCTACCAGTTCCGTCACTGTTTGGCCCCAGATTTTTTTCTGATGGGGATGTTGAAGTATGACTCGGCCTTATCAATCATAAGGTCGCGAGCCTCTGTTTCCAGTCGGGAAAAGGCCAGAGCCTTCTCCAACTCCTTGATACGCTTCTTTAATGCAGCGTTTTCCTCCTTATAACTTTCCTTGTCACGGTTGGCCATATCTTCTTCGATTGGGTTTGTCCGCAAAGATAATAATTCAGGATGAAATTCATATTTACGAAGCCAATTTCTCAAGGTACTACTGCTCTTTATTCCATGCTTGCGGCAACAACCGCCTTGGCTTAATCCAGAACTGTAATAATCACGAAGAATCCGAAGACATTCTTCTTCACTGTAATGTTGCCATTTCTTTCGCATACTGCTTACACATTTTTAATCGTTTATAAATGTGTCTACCTATAGCAGTATAAGACATCCTGAAAGGTGAAGGGGGTGAAGGGTAAAAAAGGGTATGTTTTATGGGGTAAACCCTCTTTTATTCTTCTAGCCAGCCTTTAATAATGTTGATGGCTTCTTGTTTCATATTCTCCGGCAAGGTGTTGATACGTGCTCGGTGGCTTCCGCGAGGTTGTACGAACATGTGCATGTTCTTCTTTTTGGAAGTGTCCAACCACATAGGGGCTGCAGCCGACCATGGGTCAATTTCACCATAGATGAAGATCATTTTCGGGTCGTTCTTCTTTAGGAACTTAGTAATCTTCTTGCTTAAGGTTTTGTCGAACTTAATGTGCTTGGCATCTTCGGGAAGCATCAGTTTCTTTAAATAACCTTTGCTTGATTTGATGGACAGGTATTTCTTGAACGGGCGGATATCATAGCCGTAATAACCTAGTTCTCGGGCAGCTTGTACGAAGAATGATTCATTGCCACCGCCTTTGGCGAAATAAGAGGGTTCGCTGATAGCCATGAAATGCTTATAGATAGCATCGTCGTCGGCATCGTTAGCAGGAATGGTGCTGACTGGTGTTCCCCATTGCCACAAAGCAAACGAGTATTCCAATACGGAGTAGTCGTAAATTTCTTCTACTGAACCGAAGAATTCGTATCCTTTTTCTGCACAATGCTTTTCGAAGCGAGGGAGCAAGGCTGCTTTACGCTTCAATACCTCCAATTGGAAGTCTTCAATCTTCTTCCGTTCTTCTTCCGTCCCTACTTGTCGAAGGAAAGGTTCGTGTCTGCCGTCTTCCACACCATAGCACAATGGGCCTACGTAAGGAACACTGATGTCTACGTCGTTTGGATAGAAGGTGCGGTAGAGCATGGTGGTCTGTCCACCCTTACTTATACCGGTGGAAATCCATTTGCCCGGATAGATTTTCTTGAAAGCTTCGACAACAGCATGAAGGTCGTCTGCGCTGCTTTCTGCAGTTAAGTATTGCCAATCGCGTGGTTCGGGTGTAGATTCCAGGAAGTAACGATATTCCACGAATATCATATTGGTGTTGAACATTCTGGAAAGTTCTTCGCGGTATCTTGGAGATAGGGCATAGCTGGCTCCATATCCTTCGGTTACAATAACAGTGGGGCGGTCGAAACCTACATGCGATACGATGACACGTTGACGGAAATTACCAAGTTCCGGACGATCATGGTCGAGCGGTTGGGTAAAATAAGTCACATATTTTTCTGCAAATTCCTTGCTCTCAAGAGGCTTGATTTCAGTGATGTGGCTGATAGCTTTCAGTTTGTCCTGAAGGGCTGTTTGGGCGGATACTGTAAGTGGCAATAGGTAGAGAGCCAAAAGTAACCATAGGTGTTTGATGTGTTTCATAGGGAGCGATGATTAAAAACGTGTCATTCTGAACGGAGTGAAGAATCTGTCTGCATAAGTAATGTATTCAGATTCTTCGCATTGCTCAGAATGACACGTTGGATTTTACTTTCAATTATTCGTAAGCTAAATTATAAAGTGCTTCAATATCTTCGATAGAAGTCGGACGTGGATTACCACCGGTACATACATCATTGAATGCATCGACTGCCAAAGTATGCAAGTCTTCCTTGCGAACACCTATTTCGTTCAATTTCTGAGGAATACCGATGCTGAGTGAAAGTTGCTTCACAGCTTCAACGGCTGCCTTAACACCTTCTGCTTCTGTCATACCGTCTGTGTTGACACCCATTGCCTTAGCAATGTTGATATACTTCGGCGCTGCTGGAGATTCAGCGTTGTATTCCATTACGTATGGGAGCAACAAAGCGTTGGCTACACCGTGAGGAGTATCATAGTGAGCACCGAGAGGGTGAGCCATGGAGTGAACGATACCCAAACCTACGTTACTGAAGCCCATACCGGCGATATATTGAGCTTGAGACATTGCTTCGCGAGCCACAGGGTCGCTACCATTGTCTACAGCAGCCTTCAAGTTAGCAGCAATCATTTCGATAGCCTTCAGTTCGAGCATATCTGACATTACCCAAGCACCTGGAGTGATGTAACTTTCGATAGCGTGAGTCAAAGCGTCCATACCGGTAGCAGCAGTCAAGCCCTTTGGCATAGAGTACATCAATTCAGGGTCAACGATAGCAACAGCTGGAATGTCGTTAGGGTCAACGCATACCATCTTTTTCTTAGCATCTTCGTCGATAATTACATAGTTGATAGTAACTTCGGCAGCAGTACCAGCAGTAGTTGGGAGTGCGAAAGTAGGAACGGCCTTCTTCTTGGTGTCAGCTACACCTTCCAATGACTTCACGTCTGCAAATTCTGGATTGTTGAAAACGATACCGATGCCCTTTGCTGTATCAATAGCAGAACCACCGCCCAATGCTACGATAAAGTCAGCACCTGAAGCTGTAAATGCAGCTACGCCGTTTTGTACGTTAGCGATAGTAGGATTAGCCTTTACGTCACTATAAATTTCATAAGGAATGTTGTTCTTTTCGAATACTTCAATCACCTTGTCGGCTACCTTGAAGCGAATCAAATCCTTGTCTGTTACGAAAAACGCCTTCTTGAAACCTCTACGAGCAGCTTCAATAGCAATACTTTCACGACAACCCGCACCAAAGTACGAAGTTTCGTTCAAAATCATTCTATACATAGTGTAAAAATTTAAGGTTAATATGATTTTTCGCAAATATATATTATTTTTGTAGATAAATCAAATGTGTGTATGGATTATCAGAAAATACTTGAAAATATTTATCAGGCCATTCAGCCGTATGCCAAGGAAGGCAAGCAGGCGGATTATATTCCAGAATTGGCCAAAGTGAACCCTGATCAGTTTGGAATGTGTCTTCATACCATTTATGGGGAAATCTATTCGATTGAACAAGCGGATACCCGTTTTTCTATCCAGAGTATTTCCAAAGTTTTTTCATTGGCCATGTGTCTTTCTCTATTGGGGAATAAACTTTGGGAACGAGTGGGAAAGGAGCCTTCGGGAACAGCTTTCAATTCGTTGATTCAATTGGAGGTGGAGAAAGGAATACCTCGCAATCCATTTATCAATGCCGGTGCTATTGTGATGTCGGATATCTTATTAAGTCATCTGGAGCATCCCGAAGAGCAGTTCTTGGATTTTGTACGCACTTTGGCGGGTGATAATACCATTGATTATAACCGGGATGTTGCTGCTTCGGAGCGGGAAACCGGTTATCTGAATGCAGCAATAGCCAATCTCTTGAAATATCATGGCACTATTAAGAATGATATAGAACAGGTGCTCCGTTTCTATTTTCTGATGTGTTCGGTAGAAATGAGTTGCCGGGAACTTTCCCGTGCTTTCTTGGCATTTGCCAATCATCGGCGTAAGTTTAATTATGCCGGCGTGACTTTGACCGCTTCTAAAGTAAAGCGTATGAATGCCATCATGCAAATTTGTGGTTTCTATGACGAAGCGGGTGAATTTTCTTATTTGGTGGGACTTCCCGGAAAAAGTGGAGTGGGTGGTGGTATTGTGGCTATCTATCCATTGCAATACTCGGTAGCCGTATGGAGCCCTCGGTTGAATAGTAAGGGAAACTCGGTCATGGGAATCAAAGCATTGGAGTTGTTTACGACAGAAACAGAAGAATCCATCTTTTGATGGATTCTTTTTTAAAAGGGTATATAACGAAAAAGGTTCGCAATTTGCGAACCTTTCTGCTCTTCCTCTTGGACTTGAACCAAGGACCCTCTGATTAACAGTCAGATGCTCTAACCGACTGAGCTAAGGAAGAATTTGCATTGAGTTTCAGAGCTCTTCCTCTTGGACTTGAACCAAGGACCCTCTGATTAACAGTCAGATGCTCTAACCGACTGAGCTAAGGAAGAAGGTTTGTTTCTCAAATGCGGTGCAAAGATAGAGGCTTTTTTTGAACTGTGCAAGAGTTTAGACGAAAAATTTTCAAGAAAAGGCGAAAAAAGTGATTTTTTACCTTTTTAGGGAAGAAATAAAGTTAAATATTGGCCAACTTCTGCGTGGATAAGAGAAATTATGCGTTATTTTGCAACTCTTAAAATAGATAAGGTATGAAAAGAAACGGAAAAGTAATCAGTATATGTGTAGGGATGCTTCTGTTGGGAGGTATCTTCTTTGGCTTCAATAAGACGGATGACCGTAATTTCCAAATCGTGAAAAGTCTGGATGTGTTTAATTCGGTGTTCAAGGAATTGGACATGTTCTATGTGGATAGTATTGATCCGAAAGAAATTGTTGAATACGGTATTCAGGCCATGTTGTCTAAAACCGACCCTTATACGGAATATTATCCGGAAGAAGACAATACCCTGAAGGAAATGACTTCAGGTAAATTCGGGGGGATTGGTTCGGTTATCCGATATTATTCTCCACGCAAGCGAGTAGCCATTATCGAACCCTCCGAAGGAAATCCAGCTGCAGAAGCCGGGCTGAAGGCTGGTGACATTATTTTGGAAATCAATGGTAAGGAAATGTTGCAGGAAAACCGTACTCCGAATGAGATGACTTCTTTTGTCAGTGATCACTTGCGTGGTGAGCCGGGTACGCTTTGTGTCATCAAGGTAGACCGCCCGACTTCCGATAGTACTTATGTACCGATGGAGTTCAAGATTACCCGTGGCACTATCCGTACCAATCCGGTACCTTATTATGGAATGTTGAACGATAGCATTGGTTTTATCTATATCAGTACCTTCTCGGTAGAAGGCTGTTCGAAGGAAATCAAACGTGCTTTTATTGAATTGAAGCAGCAAGGTGCCACTTCCATGGTACTCGATGTGCGCAGTAATACTGGCGGTTTGTTGAGTGAAGCGGTCAATGTGGTGAATTTTTTTGTGCCAAAGGGTAAGGAAATTGTAAAGACCAAAGGCAAGTTCAAGCAAATGGATCATGCTTATCGTACCACCAATGAGCCGCTTGATTTGGAAATTCCATTGGTCGTATTGGTAGACGGTATTACTGCCTCGGCTTCTGAAATTCTTTCCGGTTCGTTGCAGGATTTGGATCGTGCCGTAATTATTGGCAACCGTACATATGGAAAGGGCTTGGTACAGACACTTCGTAATTTACCTTATAATAGTAGTATGAAAATTACGACTGCTAAATATTATATTCCAAGTGGTCGTTGTGTGCAGGCTATCGACTACTCCAAGCGCAATGCCGACGGTTCCATTGCTCGTACACCGGATAGTTTGACTACTGTTTTTCATACGGCTGCTGGTCGTGAGGTGCGTGATGGAGGTGGTATTCGTCCGGACATCGAAGTGAAAATGGATAAGACTCCGAATATTCTTTTTTATTTGGTTAATGATGACATGATTTTCGATTATGCTACGCAGTATGTCATCAAGCACCCGACCATTGCCAAGGTGGAAGATTTCCAATTGACCGATGCAGACTATGCTGATTTCAAGGAAATGTTGAAGAAGCGAGATTTTACTTATGACCGCCAAAGTGAAGAGGTATTGAAGAAACTGAAGGAATTTGCTGAGTTCGAGGGTTATATGGAGAATGCAAAAGAAGAGTTTGCTGCTTTGGAAAAGAAACTCCAGCACAACCTCGATTTGGAACTTGATCGTTTTGCAAAGGACATTAAGCCATTGATAGCCGAAGAGATCGTGAAGCGTTATTACTTTGAAAAGGGGGCTGTACAAGAAACCTTGAAGGATGATGCGGATTTGAAGAAGGCTATCGAGGTACTTCAACAGCTAGAGGAATATAATAAGGTATTAACCGTAGCGGTGAAATGATGCTATTTCTCTACATCTCTACATTAATTGATGTATCGTTCACATAATCAGTAGGTTAGTTGGTGTAGAGAATAGTGTAGAGAAAAAGTTCTCTACATAAATTGTGTATCGTATATTTAAATCTGTCTGATAGTGCTTATAAATGCTTGAAAATCAGTACGTATTTTATATTCAAAGAACATTGAATGAGTAGCCAATGAATTGTGTATATATAGCCGAAATACATTGAATATATAGCCGATGTATTATGAATATAAAAAATGAAGACTCTCAAAGAACTTTTAGTGTAGAGAAAATCGGTTTTACCCTCTGTTTTTTGAGGTTTTAGTGTCAATACTATCGACTTTTTGGGATGGAAAATCGAAAAATAGAGAGATTTGATGTGTATACTGAAATGTTGGTATTGCTGCTAGAATAGGAAGGGAAAACCGTTTTTTTTTCGTGTAAATAGAAGGATTATACGATGAAAATGTAGATAAAACACCGAAAAGTGTAAGGAAATAGGCTGTTAGTGTAGAGAAATTAGGCTTAGAATTTTCTCTACACCTCTTAATGTGTTGATTTTCAATGTTGATGTAGAGATGTAGAGAAAAAGCATAAAAACACTATTGTAAAATGGCGTTGTATTGCCTATCAGTATCAGCATAAAGGTGATGATACTGATGCCATAACATTTTGAAATTAATAAATTATTCTTTAATTCGTTTTTTCACATCTAAAGATATTCCATTATTCTTCCTTGAACCTTTCACCTTTTTCTTTCCGAACGGGACTGAGACAGTAGCAGACAATTTTCTAAAATGATAATTGACATTCTGATTGAAATTATAATTGTCGGTATTCAAGAATTTCATTCTACCTTCATTATGAATCAAGTAATCACCATTCACACGTAATGAGATACCATTCTTGAAATTCTTTCTCACTCCTAGATTTAAATGATAAGAATCATCCGACGCTTCTTGCGCAAGTTCCATTTCACTCTGATATTTTCCTGAAAACTCCATGCTCCACTTATATCGTTTGGATAATAATAGTCCTAAATCTAATGAAGCACTATAGGAGAAATCACTCACGTCTATTTTATATTCGTCAAAATGTCCATAACTTCTATTAAACATACCGTCAAGTGAAACATTCAAATACAAGCAATTGTCCCAAAATGAATCATTCCAATTTAATACGCCTTGTATAATATGAGTCTTACCAAATGTTCGTGCGGAAATACGGGTCAATCCGTTTCCCGCAGGAGTTGAAAATTCATTCACTCCTTTACCACTTATATAATTAAAAGTGAACACATAATGTTGTTTTAAGATATATCGCAATGTATGTGTAAATATCTGCGAATGTTCTATATTAGGGTCATTTTCTTTGTAGACAGACGGACTAATATAATAACGAAACGGGTTTAATCTATTGAAAGAGGGGTACGCCATTCTTGAAGACAAAGTATATACAAGTTGATGACTATTGTTAGGGCGATACATAAAAGTTAAATTAGGCAATACGGAAAAATCATCTCTAGAAACTTTTTCTCCGTTATTATGTAATGTTCCTTTCCGTTCAATATATTCGCCTCTCACCCCCATAATTGTAATAACTTTACGACTCCAATTTGTATTAAGCGTAGCATATGCTGACCAATAATCTTCATTTATTTCAAAACGATTACTTTTTTGCACATCGCTCTCATAACGACCATTCTGATAATTTCCATAAAAGAAATTTCGGTCATTATTCGTATGATAACTTTCTAATCCCACCCTCAAACGAGATTGAGGCTTAAATACATGCAAGTATTCCAATTTAGCGGAATAAGTATTGTAAATCTCATCCGTATTTTGCGTAAAACGCTTTTCAGAGGATTGTATGGTATAGGTATATGTCATCGGTTGTTCCAAATTGTTATCTGCCCATAGATAATCCACATCAAAAGACAATTGGCTTCCCTTCTTATCGGTTTTCCAACGATAGTTCAAATTCCCTGTTAGCATCAGTTGTTCCCTATCGCCTCTGTTCATTGTATAAATGGAAGAATCAGCCACATTACTATGCAACGAGGAATAATCCGTGTTACTATCTATATTATCATAACGACGGGCATAGAAAGCATCCACCATCATACCTATATTATGATTTTTAGCCAATTGATAATCCATATTCAGATTAGCACCACCTAGCCGATGATCCAAACGGGTTATTTGATTGACCGTATTACTCAGATTTTCATTAAGATATTCATAGCGTGTATTTTCTTTGATGTTTTCCTGACTTCTATTCCCATATCCACTCATCGAAAGTGAGAATTTATCCTTTTGATAGTCCAAATACAGATTCCCACCATAACTGTTGTAATATCCCAATTTATCATTGAGTGCCAAGACACCTTTCCAACCTTCATTCTCATTCTTTTTCAAAACGACATTCAAAATTCCTTCATCACTTTCCACCCGAAATTCTCCTCCAGGATTGGTCAACAATTCAATGCGTTCCACTTTTTCTGCTGGAAGAGTTCGAAGATAATTTTGAAGAGCGTCGTCCCCCATATTGCTCTTTTTCCCATTGATATAAAGTTGCATTTTGGACTTCCCAAGCATGGAAATCTTGTCATTGTCCATACGCATCAAGGGAGTAAAACGCAACAACTGCATCGTATTGTTTCCCTTTGTCAAGTTAGAATTAGCAATATTGAACACCAATCGGTCTGATTTTTGTGTTACGATAGATTTTCCTTGAACAACGACTTCACCCAATTCTTCACTTCGTTCTTTCATCACAATCGTGTCGGGAAGTGATGCAAGACTATTGAAGTCTTGATTCTCATATCCCAAATATGAAACTCTCAACCATTCCTTTTGAGAAAAGTCTGCCGTGATGGAAAATGTTCCGGTTACATCGGTGATAGAACCGTGTAGAAGTTTGTCGTTTTTATCAAGACAAGTTATAACAGTTCCTATCAATGGACGTCTTTCGTCATTCACCACCACTCTTTTAATGGTGGTTTGTGATAGGGCATTTAATTGTAGCAAACAGATGACAATGGATATAAATAGTTTCATAGTGTTTTTCTTTTCCTTAGCTTTAAATAGTTTAATTGACTTATAAAGTGAATTTCCCCTCAGCATACCATTTTTCAGACATAACAATGATATAGCATACTCCTTGTCCACTTAATACATTTAAGTTCACAATAGTTGGAGAATCCGTATGAGGTTTGCATTACTGATAACTTGATTTCGTGAATTTACGACATAAACATCTGCTTCTCCAATATTATATAAAGTGACTTCTACTTGCTTATCAGTTGCATACAAAACGGCTTCAATAATAGAATTATCAATGCTTCTTTCAACTTCAGAATTTGTGAAATCCTTTTTTTTCAATTTCAATTCTTGTCGGTTCAGAAGAATCTTTTCCCTCTTTAGCTGCAACGTAGTCGATATTGACAGCTAAAAGCAGCATCATTGTTACAATCATCTTTTTCATTATTTTCCTGTTTTATTATTGTTTTTTATTATGCGAATTTAGCCGAAAATAGTTTCATCTCCAAATTAAAAGTTTCAGGTATTAAAAAAATAACAGGACCTTAACGCATTGATTATCCGCAGTATAACTGTTGCAACAAAAAAATATGGCGACATGGCGTTATAAAAAGTTTCAGGTATATAAAAAAAGAGAAGACATATAGCCCGTTAGAGCCGCATATCTTCTCTTTTTTTCATTATGGGCGGTGGAAGATTTTCCTATCCTGAAGGCAGTTCTTTTAAAAGTTTGCGAATATAAAGCCCTAGATTGGTGTCATGTTCGCCAATACCCAGTTTTTCACGGATAATGCTACTCTGGTTGTAATGACTTCGCATTTTTATATAAGTACCAATTTCCTTTCCGTTCAGGCCTAAAGCATAAAGACAACAGTAGTTGATTTCCCATTCGGTCAGTCCTTTTTCTTCCAAATAATGGATGAACTTGGGGTGGCTGCCACTGAAAGATATGCGATTGGAGTTGATAAAAGACTCTTTGTCTGTGACCAGTTTCTCGATTTCTTCATTAATGGTATAATCTGGTTCGCCATGGGATTTGATATAAGTTGCAAAGAACTTGTTCAGCAATGATACACGTTCGGCGAGAATTTGTTGTGTTGTCTCGCTTAACTCATGCTGTTTGGAAAGAAGACGGGAAAGATTGCCAAGTTCTTCTTCAATCTGCAAACATTGCAACCGATACTTTTCTTTTTCTACCTCCAGATGTTCCTTTTGTTTGGTTCTTGTGATAAGCCGGATACGTATTCCTATACATATAGAAAGAAGTACAAAAATAATGATGGTAGACAGAAAAACGATGAGTTCTGTTTTCTCACGTTCTTTGATAGTTCGTATCTCGAATTTATGTAATTCTTCGATGAATTTAGTTGTTTGTTCGTAAGTGGCTAAATCAATACTATTGGTTATGTTAGTATAATTCCGATAGGCATTCAAAGCCTTTTCTGGTAAATTAAGATTGGAGTAAAGTTCGGATAATATAGCATAATATCTGATTTTTTGTTTTATGTTTGGAGTAGGTTGGTAGTTTTGAATACAAGAATAGGCCTGTTGGTTGTCGTCAAGCGCAAGGTAAGTTTGAGCCATGGAGAGCCAATCCCATTCTTTTTGTTGAATTTTGTTATGATATTCATTCAAGACGGATGTTATTTCTTCTCTGGTTCCGTAATTTGTGGTATAATCTAGTTGGGCAATATAAAAATCATTTTGTCTTTTTATACTGACCGAATCAAGCATTGATTTGCATGTTTCAATATATTGGGCTGCATTTTCCTTATCTTTTTTAAGTGTATATCCATTGATTATACGGATAAGGCAGTTTGCATAACTATTATATAGTCCGGCTTCTTTGAAAAGTACGGCAGCCTGTTTGTTCTCCTCAATATAGTTGTCCCATTTATATAAGGTATTATAGATGTTGGCTTGTGCAAAATGTGTTCTTGCTTTCGTTAGTATATCTTCAGATTGTTGTCCTTCGTTAATTGCTTTATTGAAACAAATGGTAGCAGAAGCATTATTGCCTTGATTGGTATAGATACGTCCTTCATAATAGAAGGTACGCAGTTTGTCCGTAGCCGTGCCATGATTCTGGTAATAGTCAATGGCAGGTTGCAACACCTCGAAGTCGGTACGGTCCATATAGTTCTTGTCCATTGCCATAGAGAGCAATAGAGCATATTTGGCATGTTCTTCCTTTCCCGACAAGTCTTCCTTGTCGAGTTCTTGCAGAACGGTCAATGCACTGTCCGGTCTTTCCTCCATGAAAGACTCCACTTGCATCAGCGTTTCCCAATGCTTGGAGTGTGGGGTGCATGATGCTAAGCAGAAGATGATTCCTAGTATGTGGATGTAGTATGGCTTCATTTGTCTATTGTTCCTTTAAATGCAAAAATATATAATTTTTCTCATTCTGATGCTTTTATCTTGTGCTTTAATAAAAGTCAAACTTCTATTACCCACATTTTAGATTCGTTTATTGCATATCTAAGAAAAGATAACTACTTTTGTTCTAAGAATTAAATTACTAACAATTAAAAGAGAAAGGCTACACTATGGCAAGACCTATTAGAGAAACTCCGATACTCTTCGGTGAAGACGCAAGGAGATTTGAAAAAAGAATGAAAAATCCACCTTTAGTTACGAAGGAAGGGAAAAAGCGTATTATGAAAGCATATGAAGTTGGTATGAAAATGTTGAAGGTATAAGATAATGGAACAATTTTCATACAACGAGTTGTTAGCGAATTATGATATACGGCGCTTGCAACAAAACGAGAAAATTAATGCTTTCGATTGTGGGGATGCTGACCTCAATGATTTTATTATCAACGAAGCCCATCTTTATAGGAACGAACTTATTGCGGTAAGTTATGTTTTAGAAAATAAAACGACCAAAGATGTGACCGCTTATTTTAGTTTGGCGAATGACCGAGTGTCTGTAACTGATTTTGAAAGTAATTCTGCTTTTAATCGCTTTCGCCGGAAACGCTTCGCATATGAGAAAAGATTACGTACTTATCCGGCTGTTAAAATTTGTCGTTTGGCTGTCGCTCAATCGATGAGGGGGAAAGCAATTGGCTCTTTTTTAATTGATTTCATTAAAAGTTATTTCTTGGTGGATAACAAAACCGGTTGTCGTTTTGTTACTGTGGATGCTTATTTGGATGCTGTCCCTTTTTATGAGCGCAATGATTTTTCACTTTTGAAAAGCAAGGATGAAGATCTTGTTACTCGCTTGTTGTTTTTTGATTTGGCTTCAGCAAAATAAATAAAAATATGTTTAAAGATTACGTCCCAATAAGCATAGCGACTTATTGGGACGTGCGCATTTTTATTTCTCTATATAATCCCCATTGCTTCGAATAAGTTCGATGAGCTTTTCTACCGCTTGCTCTTCGGGAATATTCTTTTCAATGCATTCTTTTTTCTTGTAGAGGCTCACTTTACCACGACCGGCACCTACATATCCATAATCAGCATCCGCCATTTCACCAGGACCGTTTACGATACAGCCCATGATACCAATCTTCAGTCCTTTGAGGTGAGAAGTGGCAGTTTTGATGCGGGCAATGGTCGACTCCAAATCATAGAGCGTACGGCCGCAACCTGGGCAAGAAATATACTCGGTCTTGCTGGTACGTACACGACCTGCTTGGAGAATGCCGAATGCAGTGGTGTCCACTACCTGATGCGACAAGGTTCCTTGGTTAAATAGGAAAATTCCGTCGCACAATCCATCGAATATCAACGCGCCCATATCGGCAGCCGACTTGATTTGAAGGTCTTCGGCTTCTTCTTCTTGATAATGTTGGAAGAAGACAACTGGATTGGTTAAGCCTGCTTCCATCATTTCAAACACCATACCGCGGAATTCGCCTAAACGATTCGGATGATTGCTCTGTGCGATGATGACAACTTCTGGGTGAAGTTTTAAAGCAGTAATCACTTCACGGTTCAGTGCCATATATGGTAAGAAGAGAAACTTCAATTCTGCCTGTGTGTGATGCAATCCAATCATTTGCTGATAGTTGAATGCTGGATAGACATTTTTGTCCGTTGGGTTCCACTCACTGGCATCTACTATGTAACCGATATCCTCCCGACGATTTTCAGGTACAGTTTGTCCACAATAAATATAGTCGGGCTTGAATTGTTCATCTATTTCATTCGATTCGTCCAATCGGTCGGCTATGACAACTGGTAAATTGTCTCCACCGATATTCTTCACAGCCATGGTTTCTCTACGCGAAGGTGAAAGGTAGTTAAAGCCTTCAGGAACTCGTCCAGGGATGTACGGATGTTCTTCGCGTTCTAGAATGTAGTTGACTAACTTTCGGGCTACAGGAATTTCGGCTTCGGGTGCTTCGCTCAATGAGACACGAATGGTGTCACCCAAGCCGTCTGCCAACAAGGCACCGATACCCAAGGCGGACTTGATACGTCCGTCTTCGCCGTCACCGGCTTCGGTTACGCCCAAGTGTAATGGGAATGCCATTCCTTCCTTTTCCATTTCGGCAGCCAAAAGACGGACAGTCTTTACCATAACTACAGTATTCGAAGCCTTGATAGAGATAACCACATCCATAAACTTTTCAGCCACACAAATGCGGAGGAATTCCATGCAGGATTCTACCATACCTTCCGGAGTGTCTCCATAACGGGACATGATGCGATCCGACAATGAACCATGGTTCACACCGATGCGGATAGCCGTATGGTTTTCCTTACAGATATTCAGGAAAGGAACCAAACGGGCACGGATTTTCTCGATTTCCTGTGCATACTCCTCGTCGGTGTACTCCAGTTTCTTGAAAGTGCGGGCAGCATCTACGTAATTACCCGGGTTGATACGTACCTTTTCTACGTATTGGGCAGCTACATCGGCCACATTAGGATTGAAATGCACATCGGCCACCAATGGGGTATCATAACCTTGCGAACGGAGGCCGATGTTGATGTTCATCATATTTTCGGCTTCGCGTACACCTTGGGTAGTCATGCGTACATATTCACCACCGGCATCAATGATGCGCTTGGCTTGTTCTACACAAGCTTCCGTATCCAATGTAACCGTATTGGTCATGCTCTGGATGCGGATAGGATGAGCGCCACCCATAGGAGTGGCGCCAATATTTACTTCTGTCGCCTGACGGCGTGAGTAGTTGAATAAATCCATTAATTTGTCTTATAAGTGTATTTCACTTCTTTCAGTTCTTCGTTGGCCTTTACAATCTTGTTCTTCAAACCAGTCTTGTAGTCGGCAAACTTGGTCGCCAGTTCAGCATCTGCCAATGCCAGCATCTGTACGGCAAGGATAGCCGCATTCATGGCACCGTTGATGGCTACGGTAGCAACCGGGATGCCCGGAGGCATCTGAATGATGGAATAAAGGGCGTCTACACCATCGAGTACAGAACCTTTGATAGGTACACCAATCACTGGAAGTGTAGTGCTGGCAGCGATAACACCCGGCAAAGCAGCCGCCATACCAGCAGCAGCAATGATGACCTTGATACCACGGCTAGCGGCATTTTTGGCAAATTCTTCCACTGCTTCAGGAGTACGGTGAGCCGAGAGGGCATTCATTTCAAAAGGTACTTGCATCTCGTCCAATAACTTGGCGGCCTTCTCCATAACAGGAAGGTCGGAGGTGCTACCCATGATAATACTTACAATTGGTTTCATTCTTTATCAATGTCTTTTTTATTATTCCAAACCTGCTTGGTATGCTTCTGCATCCAACAAACCTTCGATATCGGCCGCATTGTTTGGCTTGATCTTAATCAACCAACCTTCGCCATATGGGTCTTGGTTGACGAGTTCAGGATTGTCTGCCAATGCTTCGTTTTGGCACAATACTTCACCTGCGATAGGGAGGAACAAGTCAGATACTGTCTTTACTACTTCGATAGTACCGAAAACTTCACCTGCTTCCAATGTTTCACCTTCAGTTGGTATATCGATGAACACGATGTCGCCCAATTGATCTTGTGCGTAATCTGTGATACCTACGATAGCTTCATCACCTTCGATGCGAATCCATTCGTGTTCGCTAGTGTACTTTACGTTAGTTGGAAAGTTCATAATTATAAATTTAGAGGGTTAATATGATTTTTTTTCAAATAAACAAAATTCCGATGATTCCACAAAACATTCCGACAATAAATCCTAAAATAACTTCCAATAAGGAATGTTGGTGATAGATAATTCGGTTGGTTCCTTGAATACCGGACAATAAAATGAATCCACACAACCACCATACGGGATTGAAATAGAACAATAGACTATAGGCCAAAAGACCTCCAATCAACAAGCCGCATCCTGCTAAATGAATACTGATTCTCCAACGGAGGTTTATTAATATACAAATGGCCATGCTCAGCAGTGCTGCTATTATGATACCGGCAAAATAACGGGGAAAATGCATCTTGTACAAGGTTAACAGGCAAGTGACGTAACTCATCATAGTCAATATGTAAGGGATGAATCGTCTTTTACGTTCGCTGACTTCTTTCAGACTCCACTTGTTCATCCATTTGTAAAGGCTGATGAAAAGCGAAGGAGTTAGCAATGTAAAGGTAAAAACGATGCTCAGTACAAATGCGATGTACTGAATGGGCATGATGTTCAGGTAGGTAAAAGTGAACAGCAGGACAAATCCATAGAAAGGTATCAAAAAGGGATTGAATACCGTGGATAGTATGCGTGCAAATGTTTCCATTAGATTCTTCTTAAACGTGCTGTGGGTATATTCAGTTGCTGTCTATATTTGGCTACCGTCCGTCGGGCAATCGGATATCCTTTTTCTCTCAGGATATCAGCCAATTCATCATCGTTGTAAGGGTTTTCCTTGTTCTCGTGCTCTGTGCATTCTTTCAATAATTGCTTGATCTCACGTACAGACAATTCTTCACCCTCTTCGGTGGTATAGCCATCGCTGAAGAAATGTCTCAATGGGAAGATGCCAAAGTTAGTTTGTACATATTTACTATTACTTACTCGGGAAATAGTAGACACATCCAGTTTCGCTTTTTCTGCTACATCTTTCAGTATCATCGGTTTCAGCAACGTTTCATCTCCTTCGAGGAAGAAGGGGCGTTGTAAATCAATGATAACCTGCATCGTTGTAACTAAAGTTTGGTTGCGTTGTTTGATGGCATTAATGAAACTTTGGGCTGCATCAACTTTTTGTTTCAAGAAAAGGAAAGCATCTTTGGAATCCCTGCTTTGGTTTTCTTTGTTGGTTGTATGTTCTTCCAATAATTCATTGAATTCCCTACTAAGATGTAGTTCGGGTACATTCCCATTATTTAAAGCGAACGTAATACTACCGTCCTCATTGGATTCAACAAGGAAATCAGGGATAATCTGTTGGAAATTTTTGCCTACAATGTCTCCCAATGAACTTCCGGGCCTTGGGTTCAGTTTGGCCAGTTCATTGATGGCTTCATCATAGACCTCTTCTGTAAGATTCATGCGTTGCATGATTTTTTCCTTATTCTTTCGGGTAAAGTCATCGCAGTATTTTTCGATGATTTCTACTTCTACCTTTTTAATAGGCGTTTCAGGTTTACGCTTAAGCTGGAGTAAAAGACATTCTTGCAAGCTACGTGCACCGATGCCTGCCGGATCGAAATCCTGGATAATAGACAAGATTCTGTCGATTTCCTTTTCGTTAGTATAGATACCACGATAAATCGCCAGTTCGTCAATCAGTGTCTGTGTACCTTTCCGGAGCAAGCCGTCGTCGTCCAAAGACCCGATCAGGTATTCAGCCATGATTTTTTCTTCTTCAGTCAGACGTTGCATTTGGAGTTGTTCCAACAACATTTCATAAAAGGATACAGAGTCGGAGAAAGGAATTTCTTCGGCTACTTCTCCTCTGCTTCGGTTATGTTCCTGAAGTTTATAATCGGGGATGTCGTCTTCTGTACGATAATCTCCTAATGATATGTCTTCGTTGTCATATGAATAATCTTCATTTGGATCAATGCTGTATTCCTCGGAATGATCTTGCTCGGAAATGTCTTTTCCTTCTTCCAAGGCTGGGTTGTCCAATATTTCAGCTCGGACGCGCTCCTCCAATTCCATAGTGGGAAGCTCCAATAACTTGACCACTAGGATTTGTTGAGGCGACAACGTCTGTGTGAGCTGCTGTGCCTGTGTTTGTATCTGATGTGAGCCTTGTGACATAGTTTCGTTTATCTACTTTTGTTTCGGAGGACAAAAATAATGATAATTTCTAATATCGGAAACTGCTTCCTCCTAAGAATTCTCTTAAAAGAGAAGTTGGAGGTAGTTCTTTGTCTTGTAATGGTACGAAGTATCCCAGGAATTTCCGTAGTCGGTAGGCTTCCGAATATTCCGGACGATTATTGGGTACTTTACGGAGAATAGGTTCTGCGTAGTCCTTGATGATAGCCAATTCGAAGAGTAATGCAGAATTAAACATGACATCGGCATTTTCTTGATATGGGAAAATCCATTTCTCTTCACCGGCACGTACACTGGGCCAACGGCTGATAGTCTCTTCGGCTGAATAGCCTCGATATTTATAGTCGCGGATGATGCGACGGAGCAAGCGGTTGTCTGTCGTTGGGATATAGTTGTGGTTGTCTAACAGAATCGTAGTTAAGGCAGATACATATATCTTGAATTTACTTTCTGTCGGGATATGAGGAGTCAATTCTGGATTCAAGGCATGGATACCTTCCAGAATCAGAATCATATTGTCGTCCACTCTCAAATGCTTTCCGCTCCATTCCCGTTTACCAGTGGTAAAGTTGAAACGAGGCAATTCCACTTCCTCACCTTTTATTAAGGCCTGTAATTGTTGGTTGAAGAAATCTAGATCTAAAGCATAGAGTGACTCGTAATCATAGTTTCCGTTCTCATCTTTGGGCGTGTCTTCTCGGTTTACGAAATAATCGTCCAAAGAAATGGGATAAGGTTTCAAGCCGTTTGCCATGAGTTGAACACTCAAACGCTTGCTGAAAGTCGTTTTACCAGAAGACGAGGGGCCGGAAATCAGTATCAGTTTAACGGGTTGGCCTTTCTGATTTCGATGCAAAATCTCATCGGCAATTTGAGATATTCGTTTCTCTTGCAAAGCTTCGGAAACATTGATGAGTTCCGTAGCGTAGCCTGCATTGCAGGCCTTATTGAAATCGCCGACAGTGCCAATCCCTAAAATTTGGTTCCAACGACGATGTTCTTTGAATACTTCCAACATTTTTTCTTGTTTCAAGATCTCTTCCAATTTATCGGGGTTGGAACGGTTGGGAACTTGAAGCAATAGGCCGTCATAGTATTTTATTAGGTCAAACAAATGGATATAACCGGTACTAGGCAATAAACTGCCATAATAATAATCAATCGTGTCTCCTAAAGTATAATAATAGGAATAAAGGTTGTCGGATGTTTCCAATAGGTGGACTTTGTCGTTCATCCCCTTTTGTCGGAAAAGTTCTACGACTTCGGTGGTATGTTTTTCGTATCGTACAAAAGGAAGATCTTCTGCGATGATTTCCTTCATTCGTTGTTTGATGCGGTGTATGTCATCTAGCCCAATGGATCGGTCCAGCTTTAATTGGCAGTAATATCCTTTCGATACAGGATGTTCTAGCATGATACTGCCATTAGGGTATAGGTCTTCTACCGCCTTGCATAAAATGAAGCATAAAGAGCGGACATAGGTTCTCATACCCGATGAAGTATAGATATCCTGAAACTCTACATCCTTATTATTATATACTCGGAAGGTTAGACTTTCTACCTTGTTGTTGACTTTCGCGTTGACTGGGCCATACGGCATATTCAGTCCGAAACCGGAATAAATGTCCAAAAGTGAAATTCCGATAGGGAAACTTTTTGATTTATTAAGATTTTTGCAATATATTTGTAACATACTTGTAATACTAGTTTCGGTTAATAACAATTTTGGCTGTTAAATTACTGAATAAAAGGGAAAAACACTAATTATCACATAATAAATTAAAGGATGGAATATTCTTTTTATGATTTGTTAAAGTTGCTGGGTTCTCTGGCAATGTTCCTTTACGGAATGAAAATTATGAGTGAAGGGTTGCAGAAATTTGCGGGGGACCGTCTTCGTAGCATCCTTACAGTAATGACCACCAACCGTGTGACCGGTGTTCTGACCGGTGTTCTCATCACAGCGTTGATTCAATCGTCGTCCGCTACCACCGTTATGGTAGTAAGTTTCGTTAATGCTGGCTTGCTGAGCTTGTCGCAATCCATTGGTGTGATTATGGGTGCCAATATCGGTACTACGGTTACGGCTTGGATTATTTCGGCTTTAGGCTTCAAGGTGGATATGGCTGCCATGTCATTGCCTTTGTTGGCTGTTGGGGTACCTTTGCTCTTCTCGGGTAAAAGTAGCCGCAAGTCTATCGGTGAATTTATTTTTGGTTTCTCTTTCTTGTTTATGGGGCTTTCGCTCTTGAAGGCCAATGCACCTGACTTGGGCAAGAACCCGGAAATGCTTTCATTCGTACAGAATTATACAGACATGGGTTTTGCTTCGGTAATTCTCTTTGTATTGATTGGTACGGTATTGACGATGATTGTTCAGGCTTCAGCCGCTACCATGGCCATTACTTTGATTATGTGTGCCAACGGGTGGATTAGTTTCGAACTGGGTGCTGCATTGGTATTGGGTGAAAACATCGGTACAACCATTACTGCAAACTTGGCAGCTTTGACCGGTAATACACAATCCCGAAGAGCAGCGATGGCTCACTTGGTGTTCAATATCTTCGGTGTAATTTGGGTACTTTGCCTCTTTAAGCCGGTGACAATGGGTGTTTCCTGGTTTGTGGAAGATGTAATGAAGACCGTTGATCCTGCAGTAGCAGTGTCATTCAAACTCTCGGCTTTCCATACAGCTTTCAATATTTGTAACGTGCTTATTTTGATTTGGTTCGTTAAGTTGATTGAAAAGACTGTTTGCAAGATTATTCCTCAAAAGGAAATCGAAGAAGAATATCGTTTGCGTTTCATTACCGGTGGTTTGCTTTCTACAGCTGAACTTTCTATTGTTCAGGCTCGTAAGGAAATCAATTTGTTTGCAGAACGTATGCGTCGTATGTTCGGTATGTTGAAGGAGTTGCTTCATACAACCAACGAAAATGACTTCAACAAGTTGTTTAGTCGTATTGAGAAATACGAAAACATTAGCGACAATATGGAATTGGAAATCGCCAACTATTTAAATATGGTATCCGAAGGTCGTTTGAGTTCGGAAAGTAAGTTGGAAATCCGTGGTATGTTGCGTGAGGTAACCGAAATTGAAAGTATCGGTGATAGTTGCTACAACTTGGCTCGTACAATCAATCGCAAACGCAATGGTGGTAATGATTTTACCGAAAAGCAATATGAGCACATTCATCAGATGATGCAGCTTACTAGTGATGCCTTGGCTCACATGATTGCTGTGGTGGAAGATGACCATCATGTAGTGGATGTGAACAAATCATTCAATATTGAAAACGAAATCAACAATTATCGTGCTCAGTTGAAGAACCAGAATGTGGTAGACGTTAATAATAAGGAATACGACTATCAGATGGGTGTTCACTATATGGATATCATTGCTGAATGTGAAAAGTTGGGTGACTACGTCGTGAATGTAGTGGAAGCCCGCACGAATGTAAAGGAAAAGAAAACGGGTGAAAACCGTTGATAAATAGATTTCCCAAAAACGCCTCGATGTTTTAAATGAAACACCGGGGCGTTTTGCTTAAAACGTGAGTACGTTTTGATGGAATAAAAAAGGAGGATGAATCCATCCTCCTTCAATTATAGTCTTTGAATATTATTTCTTCTTTTCGATTTCCAACAATTCAACTTCGAAAATCAAAGTAGAGAATGGCTTGATCAAACCGCCAGTTTCACGAGAACCGTAAGCCAATTCCTGTGGAATGTAAAGTTCCCACTTAGAACCTACAGGCATCATAGTCAAAGCTTCTGTCCAACCCTTGATAACTTGGTCTGCACGGAATGTAGCAGGAGCATTGCGCTTGTAAGAACTATCAAATTCAGTACCGTCAATCAAAGTACCCTTGTAGTTTACCTTTACGCTTGATTCCTTAGTTGGAATTTCACCATTACCAGCCTTGATGATCTTGTATTGGAGACCACTTTCTGTAGTAATCACACCTTCCTTAGTCTTGTTTTCTTCCAAGAACTTGATACCTGCAGCCTTGTTTTCGCCATATTTAGCTTCCAAAGCCTTAGCCTTGATAGCCTCTGTATGAGTTTCTACATAAGTTCTAGCGTCTTCTACAGAAACTACGGCACCATTCTTAACAGCAGCGATGAAACCTGCCAAGAAATTGTTCTTGTCCAATGTTTGAGTAGAGTCATTGCCGAACAATTGAAGGCTAATGTTGTCGAACATTTCACCACTTACTTGTTGGCCGATTTGAATACCAGCGATGTAAGCCTTTTCCTGCTTGCTAGACTTATGGATACCATCTTGGATACCTCTAACAAAATCAGCGTAATTTGCAGAATCAACGCCCAAACGTTGTGCTGCGAAGTCGCTCAATCCTTGAGTGTTAGTAACCCCCATCATGTAAGACAAAGAGTCGATTTCGCTCTTCATGTTTGCCTTTGGAGCTTGAGCTGTACAAGAAGCCAAGCCTGCAGCAGCTACGATAGCTGCAAACAATACAATCTTTTTCATTTACTAATTCTTATTATTATAAAACTTCAATTAATTCAACTTCGAAAATCAAAGTGCTGTGAGGAGGAATCATTTCGCCAGCTTGTTGAGCGCCATAACCCAATTCAGATGGGATAAACAATCTCCACTTAGAACCTTCACTCATCAACTGCAAAGCTTCTACCCAACCTTTGATTACTTGGTTTACACCGAATACAGCCGGTTGGCCACGCTTGATAGAACTGTCAAACAAAGTTCCGTCAATCAATGTTCCTTCGTAATGACACTTTACACGGTCTGTAGCGTTTGGCTTCTTGCCGTTACCTTCTGTAATCACTTCATATTGCAAACCGCTAGGCAAAGTTACGATACCTTCTTTCTTTGCGTTTTCAGCCAAGAAAGCCTTGCCCTTCTCGATGTTTTCAGCATTCATCTTTTCTTCCAACTCCATGAAATACTTGTTCACGATTTCACGGGCTTCGTTGTGGCTCATCGCCAATTCGTTTCTATTGAGTACGTCTGCAATGGCTTGTGCAAAGTCTTCTACATTGATACCTTGAGCACCCATGCTCAACAAGTTCTGGCCGATACCGAGGCCGATAGCATAACTAAATTTATCCATAAGTTGTTATTCTATAAGTAGTTTTAATTTTAAAAACGTGCAAAGATAGGTCTTTTCTTTGACTGAATCCGTGTATTCGTGTAGAAATTTCATTATTTTTGTAGATAAGTTTATTAAAAAGGAGGATTGGATATGAAGAATTTAGTAATATTAACAGGTGCAGGCATGAGTGCCGAGAGTGGGATTAGTACTTTTCGTGATGCAGGCGGCTTGTGGGATAAGTATCCAGTAGAACAAGTGGCTACGCCTGAAGGGTATGCGGCAAATCCTCAATTGGTTACGGATTTTTACAATGAACGACGCAAGCAGTTGCTTGATGTGAAGCCTAATAGAGGACATGAACTGGTGGCGGAACTGGAAAAGCATTTTCATGTAACGGTCATTACGCAGAACGTGGATAATCTGCATGAGCGTGCTGGGAGTACAGAGGTTATTCACTTACATGGTGAGTTGACTAAGGTTACATCGAGTTTTCAGCCTAACAATCCTAATTATATTAAGGAGTTGAAACCGGAAGAATATGAAGTCAAGATAGGGGATAAGGCTGGTGATGGCTCGCAACTTCGACCGTTTATAGTCTGGTTTGGCGAAGCGGTGCCGATGATAGAGACTGCCATCGATTATTGTGAAAAGGCAGATATTTTCCTGATAATCGGCACGTCACTCAATGTCTATCCGGCAGCGGGATTGCTCAATTATGTACCAGCCCATGTGCCTGTCTATCTGATTGACCCGAAACAAGTTTCCATTGCTTCTGGACGGAAGGTTCACGTTATTCAGAAGGGGGCTTCGGAAGGAATGGAAGAGCTAATGCGTTTGTTAGCGGATTGAAAAGGTAATTGAACAAACGGTTCGTTTCAGGTGTTTTGTAATAGCACTTAAAAACTTTAGAGCTTATGAAAAAATATGTTTGTACCGTTTGCAATTGGGTGTACGATCCTGACAAAGGAGACCCCGATGGAGGAATTGTACCTGGCACGCCATTTGAAGAAATACCGTACGATTGGGTTTGCCCCCTGTGTGGAGTGGGCAAGGACGACTTCGAGGTGATGGATGAATGAGGCGGTGTCCAAATAGCAACCGTTTCATCTTTTAGACTCGGATTTTGTGGATAACGCAGATAAAATATACTTCCATTAGGTATATAGAGAATTTGCATCATCCGCAAAATCTGCGTCTAAAGGATTTAATGATGATATAGCTTTATCCCATAAAAGCAAATCACTTTTTCTTCATTCTCCTGTCGATAAGGACGGTTCAGCATCAGTCCGTCTTCCGTAAACAGGGGATACGGAAGTATTTCCTTATCCGTAGGAATGATATGTTCGTCCGTCACTTGGAAGTCGGACGAGAGTCGGACGATGGAGAATGCCTTGCCAGCAATGCCTTGTCGTTCGGCTTGCGGCCTTTGCTGGACTCGCCAGAAGCAATTGTGTAAAGCATCATAGCATAGCGGGAAGTAATGGCCCGTATGTAATCCTTCTTCATCATCCCTTTTCTTGCATCGGTAATAAGGCTCGGCGAAATCACTTTCGGGCGAATATCTCTGCGTAGTCTTTTCCATACGGTCATACACATATACATCGGCCGATGCCGGAAAGTTGTATATCACCCGGTTGCCGTGCGGGATGGAATTGACGCTTCCTAAGATACCCAAGCGTGGTTCCTGCTTCATCCGTTCGGAGCAGAAAACATCTATCACATCCACCACCTCACAAGTATTGCAATCCAGTACCAATATCTTCTTGGGATATTCTCCGTTCTCCTTTTCCCATTTATAGATGGAGAAGGTTATCAGCCCGTTTTGCTCATCGTAACCGGCAAAGTTGTAGAGGTTGAAATAAGTCATCAGTTCGGGTATCATGATGCTGAACCCTTCCAGTTCATCGTTGGCTTTCAAAAAAACATCGCCTGACCATGTGGAGAGAATGTTTCCTTCATCGTCTATTCGGTGAATGCCGAAACTTGTCCGCAAGATGAAATGCTTTCCGTGCAGGAATACTCCTCTAACTTCGCCAATGCGGTTATCTCCTTCCATCCTTAACTTGATTTGCTTCAGTGCCTTTTGTTCGGTCAAGCTGATGACTTCGATGGTATGCATCAAATTGTTATAGATTAGCATACAGTCCTTTTCGCCGATTCGGGTGGAGGTAGGATGGCAGAATCCGTCCAAGACTTGCGACGTATAGTCTATCGGAAGTTTAAATGAATGGAATTCCAATTCAGGCATTTCCGCTTTCACCTTGCTTCGACGGGAAGTCCCTTCATTGCACGCTATAAAGCAAAAGGCAATGAAAAGGATGTAAACAATATGTGTATGAATCTTCATCTTGTGGTCTTATGGATGACAAATATAGGCATTATTCATATTCTTGCCAAAAGGTTTATAGCTTCTTGTGATAAGGCATAAGTGATGCGGTTGTTCCAGCTAGTGGTACCATTTGTCCCACCTAATGGAATCGCTTGGAACTATTGGGGAAGTTTGGAATCTTTTACCTTTAATACAGCTACAATTACATTTACTTCTTCCGGCAGCGTTTTCAACATTTCTTTCAAACGACGGGCTGCTTCAGGATTCTTCATTTGTTCGGGTTGGTTTTGGGCTATTTTGTTTTTTAGGGTTTCTACTGAGTACCAGGTGAAAATTTCGCCTTGCTTTGATATGCGTTTCGGCCAGAAATCAAGACCTCCGTCCAAATCGTTTGTCAGACCTCCTTCTACAATGGGATAATCCACCCTGTCGAATTGAGTTTTAGTGGGAAGTGTGTATGTTCGTCCATTGGTTTTATCGAACAAAACGGCAATTGTCTTGCCTTTATAATTATAAGCTCCCCAAATATAATGTTCCGAAATTTTGGAACTGCGCAACAGATAATAGGGTGAAGAATTATACTTTTCATTCTTATACCCCACTTTGGACCTCAGTTCATAGTCGGAAAATTCCTTGAAATGGGAACGGTAATTCCCTAATTCAAAACAATAAAGAGGAATAGGGTCTTGCTCGGGAGACACTTCATAGATGACGTGTGAAGTCGGAGCGTGATAATATATCTTATCTTTCAAAATATTGAATTTCTCATAAAAGCCCGCATAAGGAGCGTCAAGAATGATGTCATCCAATACATTTTCCTTTATCAATTTCATATCTCGGTCGAACCATTGAATCGTGTCCCTTTTGGTTATCATAATAGCCCCAGACGACCTATATTTTACGACGTAATCATTGATTTGCGCATAGCCATATCTAGGGAAATCGATTCTCTCTCTCCATTCTTCGGTGAGGGTGTTCAATACAGCCGATGAATAAAAAACGTTGTTCCCCTTTTCTTCCCTTCTAGGACAAATGAACCATTCTTCCTGTTCAAACGGAAATTGCGTATTGACCGGTATAGCAAAATAAGGGTTATAACCAGGTCCGCCAATTAAAGGTCCGAAGTTTATTTTATTGATGAGCCGGTTGTTGCTCCTGTCGAATACCCTTAATTCATTGTGCATTCTGCTAAACGCATAAATATATTGGTTAAGAACTTCTATCTCAATTGGATTGGGAGCTATAAGAGGATAATAGACAATGCTATCCACAATCTCGCTCAGATAGCAAACCGTATCAGTAGGATGGGTTAGGTCAATGACTACTGCTCTGTCTTTGGGGGAAGTGGAGCAAGCGGAAATCAAAATGCCGCTTGCCAATGTGAGTAATAACTTTTTCATAATTTCAATCCATAAAATGCCATATTGTTTTCACCGATGTAATCGCCACCCATATAAGGGAACAGAACGGCTTCTTCCGTGAAGAGAATACTGAAACAGGAAATGCTTTTTTTCTTTGCATCGGGAATGTCGTATTCGCCCATCAGTTTGAAGTCCGGAGAAATTTGGCTGATGGTAAAGTCACGGCTGAAAATCCCTCTGTCGGTTGGTTTGAGTTGGATGCGCCAGAAAGATTTGTGCAGAGCATCATAACGGAGAGGCATATAGTAGCCTTTGAGCAATCCGTCATCTCCCATGCCGAATTCATCTTTCTCTAACTTAGGGAGGTTTAAAGGCGCTACATGCTTGCTCTCAATGGTG
Organism: Phocaeicola sp.; assembly: GCA_045121515.1. GTDB lineage: Bacteria > Bacteroidota > Bacteroidia > Bacteroidales > Bacteroidaceae > Phocaeicola. Next base: position 27,408 of record JBGVGD010000004.1, read on the forward strand.
TATGTCTGAGTTTCTTTGATTTGACGGTTATAGACATAAATGTCTGCCGATGCCGGGAAGTTATAGATTAGCTTTTGTTCGTATGGAAAAGCTTGAACCAGTCCTAAATTACCTAACCATTCTTGCTTCTTAAGCTGTTCGGGGAAGGTAATATCCACTTCTTCCACTTGCCAATCTTTGCATGACACGATGAGTACTTTGGTGGGATATTGTCCGTTTTCTTTTTCGTATTTATAGATAGGAAGTGCTGCCAATCCTTCTTCTGCATTAAATCCTAAATGTGTGTACATGTTGAAGATGGAGTATTGGTCGGGAAAGCGAAGCCCGAATCCTGGTTTTTTGGCGATATAATCATTCAAGCTCCATTTGGAAACAACATGTCCCTCCCAATTAACTCGGTATAGGTTACCGTTTCCTCTTATAACAAAGGTGTTTTCATAATAGAAGAGGCCATCTATACCTGTTATGCCATGAGGACCTTCCTTAACCAATTGGATTTGTTTGAGCGGACGTTTGTTGGTCAAGTCAATGACGTCAATGCAATGGAGTTTGTCGCTGTATGCCAACATACAGTCGGCTCCATCAATTTTGGCCGATGCGGCTCGACAATAGCTGTTTTCGTAGATTTGGGCATAGTTTTCCGTCACATCGATTGAAAGGTTTTCTATCCGTTCCAAATCTTGGGTGACATTCTTTTCGGCTGTGCTTTGCTTTTGTCCACCACCACACGCACAAAGAAGGCCTCCACAGAACCATACGCTTAGAATCAGTTTACTTGTTTTCATAATAATTCCGGTTATAATTGATATGGCAAAGGTATGGCTTTGTCATTTAGGCTTAAAGAAGAACGAATACAAAAAAGTGACAAGGTAAACATCTGTATTGCAATACATTAATCACGTTATCGATTGTAAATGGTGACAAATGAAAAATTGAAGTTTTACTGATGAATCAGAAATTTTGGATAAATTCGGACAGACTCTTTTGACGGGCATCCAAGTTTAACTTACTACAAGTACGGCTGATAGCTTTGGTTACGGAGTTAATCTGTGTCATACCTAGGATTTCCTTGATGTCCCAAGTGGAATATCCTAATCGATGCAGATAGCAAATATCCAATTCACGGGGAGTAAGTTCGGGAAAAGCATCCTTTAGTCGAGAAGCAAAGTTGTTGTGGACCATGTCCAGCCAGCAAGCCAATTTCTCACGGTTTTCTTTGGTGGAGTAGGCCGTAGGATTGGATTTAAAGCGAAGGTAATAGTCGAAGGAGGCTATTTGTTCGTGAGTCAAGGAAACATCTTCCTTCCGAAGACCTTGAATGGCTTTCAGTTGGTTGATTTTGATTTCCTTTTCTTGTGTAACTGCTTGTTGTGCTTGCAAAGCCTTTTGAGACAATGCCCGCTCTTTGGCAACTTTCTTTCTCCAACCGTAAGCGATGGTTCCAATCAAAAGGGAAGCTCCTATTAAGGCAAGGAGATAGTTTCGTTGCATCTCGGCTTTCTTTCGTGCAGCTACTTCTTGGTCGTATTGAGCTTGAATGCCAAGTATGCTTCCTTGATTATCAAACGTATCGGTCAATGCAATGTAACGACGGATGTAGCTGATGGCCAAAGCTGTATCTTTTCGTTCCAAGCATCGTTGATAGAGTGTTTGGCAGATTGCTTGGCGGATGACCGGTGTCCCGACTTGCAAGGCTACTTGATAAAGGCTGTCTGCCAAGGCTGTTCGTTGAGTGCGGTCGTATAATTGCGCCAAGTTCTGATAAGCAAAGTAAGCATCTGTGGGCGAAGTTTGTATTGCTTTGGCATAAAGAGTTTCCGCTCTATGTATTTGTCCTTGAATTTCAAAGGATTTCCCAAAACTAACGTTATGTATATGGTAATTGTCTAATTGCTGTGAGTGTACTTTTCGTGAGAGTTGTCGATTGATTTCCTGTTCCTTGTCTTGATAATAAAGGGCTTTTTCATAATCTCCTCCTTTGTGGTTCAGTTTACTTAGAGAACCATAAATTTGAGCAGCAGTTTGACTTGGTTGTTTGATGTGTTCTTCAGCTTGTTTCAATAGCCAGACCGCTTCCTTGTTGTTTCCTGATGCCATAAACATTTCTGCTTGTTGCAACTTTTCTTGTAACAAGGCTTCCTGTTTGTCTTGGCAACTGACGGCAAGTATTACCAGGGAAATAAGGATAAAAAGACTATGAATTTTCATGCTGACAAATATACGATTTTTCTTGGAACAAATATGAAGAAAGAGCCGCATCCTTTAAAAAGGTTGCGGCTCTACATATATATTAAGGATAGCAATTAGTTCTGCTTCTTTTCCTTACGTTCTGGCTTTTCAGTTCTTTCTGGTCTTGGCAACAATACCTTGCGAGAAAGCTTGAACTTACCAGTCTTCTGGTCAATATCAATCATCTTCACATCGATTTCATCGCCTTCCTTCAAACCTGATTCTTCGATTGTTTCGAGACGCTTCCAATCGATTTCAGAGATGTGGAGCAAACCATCCTTGCCCGGCAAGAATTCTACGAATACACCATATGGCATTACTGAACGAACCTTACCCTTGTATACTTCACCTATTTCAGGAACAGCTACGATACCCTTGATCAAACGGATAGCGTTGTCAATACATTGCTTGCAAGTTCCAGAGATTTCGATGCGGCCAGCATTGTCTGCTTCTTCGATAGTGATAGTTGCACCAGTTTCTTCTTGCATACCCTGAATAATCTTACCGCCCGGGCCAATTACAGCACCGATGAATTCCTTAGGAATAGTCATCACTTCGATACGTGGAGCATGCGGCTTCAAGTCTGCGCGTGGTTCAGCGATACATTCTGTCAACTTGTTCAAAATGTGTTCGCGTCCAGCCTTAGCTTGCATCAATGCCTTTTCGAGGATTTCGTATGACAAACCGTCTACTTTGATATCCATCTGAGTAGCTGTGATACCATCCTTAGTACCTGTAACCTTGAAGTCCATATCGCCCAAGTGGTCTTCATCGCCGAGGATATCCGACAATACTGCGTATTTGTCTTCGCCTGCGTTCTTGATAAGACCCATTGCGATACCAGATACTGGCTTCTTCATTGGAACACCTGCATCCATCAATGCCAAAGTACCTGCACAAACAGTAGCCATAGAAGAAGAACCGTTTGATTCGAGGATGTCTGACATTACACGGACTGTATAAGGATAGTTAGCAGGAATCATACCCTTCAATGCACGCCATGCCAAGTGACCGTGACCGATTTCACGACGGCCTACACCACGTTGTGCCTTCGCTTCACCTGTTGAGAATGGAGGGAAGTTATAGTGCAACAAGAAACGTTCCTTACGTTGGTCGAGTACATCGTCAACCATCTTTTCATCCAACTTAGTACCCAAAGTAACAGTAGTCAAAGACTGAGTTTCGCCACGGGTAAAGATAGAAGAGCCGTGAGGACCTGGCAATGGATCTACTTCACACCAGATAGGACGGATTTCTGTTGTCTGACGACCATCGAGACGCTTGCCTTCGTCCAAAATGCAACGACGCATTGCTTCCTTTTCTACATCGTGGTAGTAACGGTTGATGAGGCCTTCTTTTTCTTCCAATTCTTCTTCTGTAAATTGAGCCTTGAACTCTTCGCGAACAGCTTCGAATGCTTCGCCACGTTCGTGCTTGTTGCGGTTACCCGATGCTGCGATAGCGTATGCCTTTTCGTAACATGCGTCGTGAACTGCCTTGCGAAGTTCTTCATCGTTTTCTTCGTGGCAATATTCACGCTTTACAGTAGAACCCACTTCTTCCATCAATTCCATTTGAGCCTTGCAGTGAACCTTGATAGCTTCGTGAGCAACCTTCAATGCTTCGAGCAAGTCTTGTTCGCTTACTTCGTCCATTTCGCCTTCCACCATCATGATGTTTTCGTAAGTGGCAGCGACCATCAAGTCCATGTCTGCCTTTTCGAGTTGAGCGAAAGTAGGGTTGATTACGAACTGACCGTCGATGCGAACTACGCGAACTTCTGAAATCGGACCGTTGAATGGAATGTCAGAAACAGCGAGAGCAGCCGAAGCAGCCAAACCAGCCAAAGCATCCGGCATGTCTATACCATCAGCTGAGAAGAGGATGATGTTAACATAAACTTCTGCGTGGAAGTTATCTGGAAACAAAGGACGCAAAGCGCGGTCTACCAAACGGCAAGTCAGGATTTCATAATCTGAAGCCTTGCCTTCTCTCTTGGTAAAGCCACCCGGGAAACGTCCGAATGCTGAATATTTTTCTTTATACTCTACCTGAAGCGGCATGAAATCTGTACCGGGAACTGCATCTTTTGCTGCACAAACAGTAGCAAGCAACATGGTGTTTCCCATGCGAAGCATTACAGAACCGTCTGCCTGTTTTGCCAGCTTTCCCGTTTCGAGCGTGATGGTTCTTCCATCAGGAAGCTCGATCGTCTTAATAATAGGATTAATCATAAAAATGTATAGTTATAAATTTTTTGTCTAAAAATCGTGCAAAGATAGGCATTTAATTCTTCTAATAGGGTGGAAATGAGATAAAAAGTTGCTTCTACCCCTATTTTTTTACAATTTAACGTTCAAGAACGTGAAGAAATACTTTGTTTAATGTTGAAAAGACGTATCTTTGCACCAATTTTATTAAGAACACACACTTTTATTAAAAATTGGTGATGAAGAAAGTTGTATATTTTTTGCTTGCACTTGTGGTAGTAGGATTGGGTGCTTGCGATAACGGACCGAAATTCAAGGTTCAAGGAGAAGTAACAGGTGCTGAAGACAAGACTCTTTATTTGGAAGCATCGGGATTGGAAGGCGTCGAATTGTTGGATTCAGTGAAATTGGGCGGCAATGGTAGTTTTAGTTTTGCAGAAGCATGTCCGGAGTCTCCGGAATTCTATCGTCTTCGTATGGGAGGTCAAGTCATTAATTTTTCAGTAGACTCTACAGAAACGGTTATTATAAAAACAGATGCCGCTAAGTTCGATACTGATTATACGATTGAAGGTTCTGAAAGCAATTTGAAGATTAAGGAATTGGTAATGTTGCAAGCAGAATTGCAGCAGAAGGTAGACAAGTTGGCGAAAAGCGGAATTCCTGCAGGCTTGGCGCAGAATCAGTTGGCTAACTATATCAATGAATATAAGGAAAAGGTAAAGCGTGGTTATATCTATGCGGCGCCAAATCAGTCGTATGCTTATTTTGCTTTGTTTCAGACATTGAACGGCTATATGATTTTCGACCCAATGGCCAATAAGGAAGACGTGAAGTGTTTTGCAGCTGTTGCGACTAGTTTGAATAACGCTTACCCTCATGCCGATCGTTCACGTAATCTTTATAATATGGTAATCAAGGGTATGAAGAATACTCGTGAACCGCAACAGGAAGTGGTGGAAATAGACCCTAGTATCATCCAAGAAGCAGATATTATTGATATTAAGTTGAAAGACTTGAAGGGTAATGTGCGCACTTTGACTGAATTGAAGGGTAAGGTGGTGCTGATTGACTTTACTGTATACAATAATGCCATGTCGGCTGCACATAATTTGGCTTTGCGCGAACTTTATGATAAGTATCAGGCAAAGGGATTGGAGATTTACCAGATTTCATTGGATACAGACGAACATTTCTGGAAGACATCTGCAGATAATTTGCCTTGGGTTTGTGTGCGTGATGCTGCAGGTCCTTATTCGCAATATGTATCCATTTATGGTGTGGCAGGACTTCCTTCAGTGTTCTTGGTTGGACGTGATAACGTTTTGAAGTTGCGTGGAGAAAATATCCAGGATTTGGAGGCAGAGATACGTAAGTTGTTGTAATATGCTAATTTAGAGAGGGAAAAAGTTTAAAGATGTTGAAAAGCATTCCTTTGGACTTGACTCGTATGAAATAAACAACTACCTTTGCAACGCAAATGGTGATAAGAGGGTTCCGACATTAATCCGTGTCGGAATTCTTTTTGTTTTTATAGTAAAGAATAGAATCAAATAATAATTTAAGGAGGAAAACATTATGGCTTATATGTCAGAAGAAGGTTACAAGCAGTTGCTCGACGAGTTGAAGCACTTGGAATCTGTAGAACGTCCGAAGATTGTGGCAGCGATTGCCGAAGCTCGTGATAAGGGCGATTTGTCGGAAAATGCGGAATACGATGCCGCTAAGGAGGCGCAAGGTTTGTTGGAAATGAAAATCAGCCAGTTGAAGGCAACTATCGGTGATGCAAAAATTATCGATACTTCAAAGTTGAAGGCAGATACTGTACAGATCTTGAGCAAGGTGGAATTGAAGAATGTGAAGACTGGCATGAAGATGGCATACACTTTGGTTGCAGAAAGTGAAGCCAACTTGAAGTTGGGTAAGATTTCAGTAAACACTCCGATTGCACAAGGTTTGTTGGGTAAGAAAGTGGGTGATGTAGCAGAAATCACTATTCCACAAGGTAAAATCAGTTTGGAAATTTTGAACATTTCATTTTAACGGATAGGCAGGTTCGCGTCATAGCGAGTCTGCCTTCTTTTATACATATTAGATATGGCAACAATATTCAGTAGAATTATCGCAGGTGAAATTCCTAGCTACAAGGTAGCGGAGAATGAACAGTTTTATGCGTTTCTGGACATCAATCCGTTGGTGAAAGGCCATACGTTGGTGGTTCCTAAACGTGAAGTGGATTACATTTTCGATTTGGAAGATGATGAAGTGGCAGCAATGCATGTGTTTGCAAAGAGTGTAGCGTTGGCTATCCAGCAGGCTTTCCCATGTAAGAAAGTGGGTGAAGCGGTGATTGGCCTTGAAGTGCCTCATGCGCACATTCATTTGATTCCTATTCAGAAAGAATCGGATATGCTTTTCTCCAATCCGAAGTTGCAACTCTCTAGTGAAGAGTTTGTGGCGATTGCCAAGGCGATTAACGAGGCTTGGGAAGGCAACAGAAAGTAATCTTCTCCTTATTATATATAAAGAGGATGCCATTTGGCATCCTCTTCTTTTGTTTATACGAATTCATCTCCTAATTTGATTTGTGCATCGTTTACATACCGGCGGATAGTACTTTCGTCATCCTTCTTGCATATTAGTAGTACGTTGTTCGTGTCGGCAACCAGGTAGTCTTCCAATCCTTGAACTACGGCTAGTTTTCCTTTTGGCATGGCTATGATGTTGTTTTGGCAATCATATAGCATGGTGTGCCCGTTGACGATGACATTCTTTTGCTGGTCTTTAGGAGATGCTTCGTGCAAGGCTCCCCATGTCCCCAAGTCTGCCCAACCGAAATTGCAGAGTTGTACATAGACATTATCTGCTTTTTCCATGATTGCATAGTCGATGGAAATGTTCGGTAAAGCCTCCAAATCGTCTTCGTCTCCTTTGAATGTTTCGCGGAGCTCAGGCATAAAGGTATCGAAAGCTTTCAGGATGGTATTTACATTCCAGAGGAAAATACCAGAATTCCAATAAAACTCATCGCTTTCCACAAAGACTTGGGCAAATTCCAACTGTGGCTTTTCGATGAATGTCTTCACTTTGTAGAAGTTGCCTTGCTTTTCATCGTCAATTTGGATATATCCATAGCCGGTTTCCGGACGATTCGGTTTGATTCCCAAAGTCAATAATTGAGGTGATTGGGCTACAAACTCCAATCCTTGAGTTATGGCTTCGATGAATTCCGCTTCTTTTAGGATTAGGTGGTCTGCTGGCGCAACGATGATATTGGCTTCTGGATTGAGTTGCTGGATATGGAGAGAAGCCCACGCAATGCAAGGAGCCGTATTCCGACGAATAGGTTCCAGTAAGATTTGACTTTCGCTCAGTTGGGGCAATTGTTCCTTTACCAGTTTTGCATATTGACTATTTGTCGATACAAAAATATTTTCTTTAGGTACAATTTTACTATATCTGTCGAATGTTAGTTGTAGAAGTGTATGTCCTGTTCCGAAGAAATCCAGGAATTGTTTAGGTTTATTTTTACGGCTATATGGCCAAAAACGGCTTCCGATGCCTCCGGCCATAATCACACAATAGTTGTTGTTGTTAGTCATGATAGGTTAGGTTTTTAAAGTTTCTGCTAAGATATAATTTTTTTTCGTTCTTGCATGTATATTTGTGGTAAATGATGTTATAATAACTTTTTTTGAAGAAAAAACGGGAAAAAGTTTGGAGGTTAAGAAAAAAGTCGTACCTTTGCATCCGCAATCGAGAAACAAACCTCGAATTCGAAATGCCCAGATGGCGGAATCGGTAGACGCGCTGGTCTCAAACACCAGTGGATTCACTTCCATCCCGGTTCGACCCCGGGTCTGGGTACGAAGAAAGAGGACATTTCGATGAGTGCAAACATAATTAATTAGTTTGCCCAGATGGCGGAATCGGTAGACGCGCTGGTCTCAAACACCAGTGGATTCACTTCCATCCCGGTTCGACCCCGGGTCTGGGTACAAAAAGGAGAGAGTTTTAAACTTTCTCCTTTTTTGTTATGGTATATCCAATTTGTTCTCAGATTTTCAGGAAGTTCAGATTCGTTGAATATGAGGGACTTACGCTGCCGTTCCCGTCTGAACTACATGGTAATAATTCCCGTGGTCGGTATGACGAGGTTTGAAGCCCATGGCGGTAAGGCGATAGCTAAGTTGCTTGGCGGAAATACCACGAAGGGCAGAGGCATTGCGTTTGTTCATCGTACGGAACATCTCGGCTGCAGTAAACCATTCTCCTTCTTCATTGGCTTTCGGTCGGCGATAACATGCATGAAAGATGTCTTCCAAAGGTGATTGGCGATAGTAAGCTTTGTTGCGACGTTGTACTTCCTTTTCCTCTTCCTTATTCAAGTAGTCACGTTCTCCGTTCAATACCTCATGTTTCAGTTGGGCATAAAGTTGTTTATGCTCTATGGCTTCATTAGTAATCATATCGGTCACCTCCACACAGAGGAAGCGTCGGCTTCCCGTCGGGTCGCTCAGAATCTGACGGCTGTTGGTCGTAGCGATGAACGATGCCAGGCGAGGTTCGGTGACATATCCCAATCGCTTGCCACGATACACAGGGACGGACATCATCTGAAGCAAGTTCTTCAAATCTGGTTGGCGTTTCTCGCTGATTTTGTCGAATTCATCGAGGTTGATTAACCCCACCTTTACCAATTTCTTTTCAGGGGAAGTGCTTGGTGAGAGATTCAGATTATCCAGATAGTAGGCACGAAGCGAATCGGGAAGTAAGGAACGGCAAAATGTACTTTTTCCCAATCCTTGTTCGCTACTCACAAGTACAGGCACCAAAGTGTTGGCATGAGTACGATCCAATCCTAGCCATTGGGCAGTCAAGGCACGAAGCCAATATCGCCCCCCTCTTAGCCAAAGTGAATCATTGGAAACTCTACTTAGCAAAGGAGTAACTCTATCTGTCCCATCCCATTCCGGCAATTCACTCATATACAGATGGAAAGGATGATAACTTTCCACTTTATCCGAGAGTACAAGTGTAGGAACCATGCTGTTCCAACAAGCGATACCTTTCAGTCGGGCATCCACTATCATACCATTCATATTTCGTTCGTCGATAGGGGAAAACGGTGTGTTGGTAACACTCTTGGGACGATATTCAGTTACTCCTGTCAGCAAGTTGTATCGAAAATCGAAACGTTCAAGGAGAAAACGTTGCAGTTTTCGAGTGTTCCCGTTTGCCTTTTCTACTTGTACTTGTTTTTCATGTTTAGGGTTGAAAAATGTCCCCATTCTTTGAATCAGATTGCAGATAAATTCTTTCATAATAGCTTGGTTTTATGGGTTTGAGGACACAAATATATAGTCGAAAAATAGCGTTTTGCAAGTTTTTTATTTGATGAATATGGGAAATCTTCACTAGTAAAAATAGCTTGGAATATTAGCGAAAACTCCTTGTAATGTTGTATATTTGTCGCTGAGATCTTTGTTTCGTCACAAATGTAAAGAAGATACGTTATATATTATGACGTAACTACGGCACATTATATAAATATACTTCGTCACAATTGTGACGAAGATAATAGAAAAGTAGATGATTGTTAATTCGTAGGGAAGTTATGGTTAATACTTCCCGAACTTAAATAAATATTGTATGGCAGCATTGTATGATTTGTTTCGTACCCCTCAACCGAAAGGCGAAGAAAAGGTGCGTTATCATGCCCGTTCGGTGGTGACGGGCAAAATGACGACCCGTGACTTGGTTCACGCGATTGCTCAACGGAGTGCATTTAAAGAGGGGGTAGTAACGGGGGTACTTATCGGATTAGAGGAAGCTCTTCAGGAAGCTTTGGCAGAAGGAAAGAGTGTGCAACTGGATGGTGTTGGCGCGTTTCGCATCAGTGCCAAGTCGCCTTCCGTTCGTGACAAACATGAGATTCGTGCAGAAAGCATTGAGTTTAAAGGAGTAGTATATAAAGCCGATAATAAATTGTTGAGGAAATTGAAAGCGACCAAGTTCTTGCGCACCAAGTACTCACAATGTTCGGATGACATCAGTAACATTGAGATTGACGGTTTGCTCATGGAGTATTTCAAGGAGCATGATTATATCACTACCAAAGAGATGCAAACACTCTGCGGATTGAGTAATGCCACGGCTCTTCGTCGGTTGAAGGAACGTGTAAAGGAAGGAAAACTCACGCATCCGGGGCATCTTAGGGCTCCTTTCTATTTTCCGGTGCCAGGGAATTATGGGGTGAGTCGATGATAAAGGAACTTCATGCGGGAAGTTCATTGTAACCTTCACATTTTCAGAGTGTATGAAGTTCTGAGGATGTGAAGGTTATTTTATATACAATTATACGGTGAGGTAGTCGAAGGAAAAGTTATGAAAATAACAATATTTCTTGCTTACTAAAATGCTTTTGCTTAAATTTGCGATGTCCTTAGGGACATTGCATTTTAATTAAAGGGCGTTTAGCGATATTATCCTCTATTGGAATCTGGACCATTTCGACTTGTGGATAATGAGCAAAGAACGTCCACGTCTGTGGTATATCTATATCCCATTGGGATTGTTATATCATTAGGCGTGGGCTTTGCTTGTTATACAAGTCGGGCAGTCCAGAGCCTCAATAGAATAATAAGCAAAAGTTCCCACGCCTTTTTTATATATTGCTGAATTGGGGGCTATAGGCAAGAGATGGATAGTAATTATGAATTTATGTCTATGCAGTCATGATGAGATGTTTTTAATAAATTTGGATATGGTTATGTATTTTCAAGCAGATGACCATTATTCACTGGTATATTATACTACAGGTACTACGTTCATGGTATCTTTTGGTCTTTCTCAAATAGAATCTTTAATAGCTGCACGTTATCCAACTCAAACTATTTTTTTTCGACTTGGTCGTAAATACATTGTTAATATGTCATTCCTTTTTCATGTAAATACAATTAAACAAATAATTCTTTTAACGGACATGGGTGGAACTACTCATTCTTTACATGTTTCAAAGCCTGTTTTGCGAGATTTGATAAATAGATTTAATGCTTCACGAAATAAATAGTAGGTTTTACGTATTTCAAGCTTTGCGTTTTAAAACCATTTTTTATTATTCCTAAATTTGGCACAAGCGTTCCAATGCAAATTCAGATTGGGACTCTTGTGTTTATTATATGATTTGAAAAACAAACCTGCCTTGATATGAATTGATAGGCATAAACTATTTAATTATGAAAGCACTTCGTATTACTCTAATTGCTATGGCATCCATTGCCTTGATGTCTTGTGGCTCAACTAAAAAAGTGTATGATTCTCCTCAACAATACCCTAACTATGGAGGGTATAATCCTCAAGGACAGTCTAGTTACTATCAGCAGGCGAACCAAGGAGTTTATCAAAATCAGCAACAACCAGTTTATCAACAACAATATCAGTCACAGCAAGGGCCTGATGTTGCAGGATTTGTGGAAATTAGTAGATCTCCAATAGAAGAACTATCTATGGCTATTGGTACAAATGAGATTCGTGCTTTTGGACAAGCTGAATCTGGTAATGCTCAATTGGCTTTAAATGCGGCTCGTGCTCAGGCTATTGCAGCTTTGCAGGAAAAAATTGAAGTCTATGTGAGGGCGGGTCTTGATCAATATGCTCAGGAAACAGGTGTTAATGGTGAGTATGGTCTTGATGAATCAATAAGGAATCAAGTAATTGTAGCGGCAAAAGGTATTGTAAATGGTGCTTCTGTTCTTGACACACGGAAACTTTATAATCCAAATACTAAGCGCTACAAATATGAAGTCTGTGTTACATATGATCGTGCAGGCATAATGAATGTCATGCAACAGCAGAGTGAAAGAATTCGTGCGAATGAAAAGAAATTTGAACAGGATATGCAGCAGGCTTGGGACGAACTTGATGCTAAGAACAATAGGATTTCATTGAATGAGCAACAACAGATGCGTCAAAACGAGATGCAACAAAATAATTTAGACCGTGAGAATCAACGAAATATGCAATATCAGAATCAACAGAATAAGTATAATCTTGATAGCCAGCGTATTCAAGGTCAATATCAACAAAATATTCAAAATAATAAAAATTATTGATGTGTTATTCGTCGGAAGAATGATAAAATGGATTTTTGCTCTATTGTTTGTTGGTGGAATAGTTTCCTCATGTGAATCGGTACGTCAAATTGGGCAGGATGATATTGATAGAATAAACCATAATGAAAAACTATTTAGTAAAGAAATGAAAGGATATTGGGAAAGATGAATGTACGTATTATAAATATAATATTTTGTATGGTGGCACTATTGTGTAGCTCTACAAATTTGTTTGCAGGGGATAAGTCAGATAAGTTGAAACCTAAATGGGTTACTCATGCTCTTCCTGAAAGTAAATCGGGAACATATATTTTCGTTCGTGGACATGGGGAAGGGGCAACTCTTGCAGGAGCTAAGCAACAAGCATTTGTGTCGATGTCGCAGATGCTTGAAGTAGAACGAGGGTTATCTGTAAATACAAGTATACAGATAAGAGAACAGTTGTCTCAGACCCAGTCTTCTACAAATACTGATTATCAGCAGGAAATAGTTCTTGATGTTATAGAAAAAGGACATCAGCTTAAGATTGTTTGCAGAGAGATTGATGAATATTGGGAGTATTGCAAAGGTAAATATATTGTAGATATACTCTATACAGTAGCGGATAAGAATGTCTATAGAGGTAGTTATGATGACAAGATAACAGTGACATCAAAGTATGGTGCTGTTGGATTCTTGTCCGTTATTCCAGGTTTGGGTCAACTTTATAAGGGAAGTACCACAAAAGGATGTTTTATTCTTGGCGGGGAAATTCTAGCAGCTGGTGGTATTATTCTGTGTGAAAATACCAGAGCTTCTTATGTGAAGAAAATGAAAGAACAACCTCAACATGCTGCAGAATATAATTCCCGGATTGATTCTTGGGAAACTGGGCGAAACATTTGTATTGGTGCAGCAGCTGCAATTTATGTGTATAACCTTATTGATGCTTTTGTCTCCACGGGAGCTAAACGTGTTGTAGTGGAAGGAGCAAAAACTAGATTTTCTGCAATGCCGTATGCAGATAGCCAAAGTATAGGTATAGGTATTGCATTAAATTTTTAACACTATATGATAATGAAAAAAAATATAAAACAGTTTATAGCATTTTTCGTAGGTGTTCTTTTAACATCTTGTGCTAAAGATATTGTTGATTTGACAGGGAATATTCAAGGTACGGTCAAAGATTATACCAATGGTCAATTGGTTTCCAATTGTAATATTTCGCTTTCACCTGGAGGTAAATCTACTTCAACTGATGCTAATGGCTCTTTTGGTTTTCAAAATTTAATGGAAGGGACATATACACTTTCTTTCAGTAAATCAGAGTATGATGATGAAACGCAAGAAGTTACTGTAATTACGGGACAGACAACTCGTGTGAGTGTAAATTTGAAATTGTCTTCGGCTACAATGGGTTCGATTTCTGGTGTAATAAAGGATTATGCAAGTGGACAATTGATTTCTAATTGCAATATTTCGCTTTCGCCAGGAGGTAGATCCAAAACATCTTCTTCCTCGGGGACATACGAATTTACTGAACTCGTGCCAGGAGAGTATACTCTTACATTTTCTAAAGCTGGATATGATGATGTGAATACTTCAGTTACTGTTACCGCAGGGAAGAATTTGTCTGCGGATGTGCTGTTGAAGGCTAAATCTTCTTTTGCTCTTTCTGAAAGTAGTTGTGATTTTGGGGACATGGAAATGACAAAAACTATATATTTCTTTAATAATAGTGATGAGAATACTTCTTATACTATATCTAATGTTCCTTCTTGGCTTTCGTTTAATCAATTAACAGGTGTGGTAAAGGCTGCTGGAAGCGAAACTTTGACAATGGCCGTTGAAAGAGATAAAGTTAAAGAAGGTGAGTATAGTCAGAATGTGACTGTATCTTATTCAGGTAAGTCTTCAGGATCTGTTTCTCTAATGGTGAAAATGAAGAAAGTAGTTTTATCTTCACCAATAGTTTCCATTTCAGGAATGGCAGAAAACATTCAAAAGACAAGTTTTAATATCGGCGGTAATATTACAGCAACAGGAGGTTCCCAAGTCACAAATTATGGACATTGTTGGAATACAACAGGCAATCCTACTATAGATGATAGTAAGACAGATATTGGAAGTACGAATGCTATTTGTTCGTTTATAAGTACCGTGGAAAATTTGAATACGTCGACAACATATTATGTGCGTGCTTATGCTATGAATGCACAAGGTATATCATATAGTGATCAAATTGCGGTAACAACTCAAGATGTAGAGAGTGATAAATGGGATGGTAATATTGCATCATCGTTTGCGGGAGGAAGTGGTACTTATGCAGATCCTTACATTATTAAGACGGGAGGACAACTATTATTAGCTAAGAATTATTCTAGCAGCTATTTTGAACTAGGTGGAAATATTGACTTGAATAATTACAACTGGTTGCCTTTTGAATTCAGTGGCTCATTGAATGGAGCTGGTTATATACTTTCTAATTTGACGATTTCTAGGAGTGATGATAATCAGGGACTCTTTTCTGTAGTAACTGGTAAAGTAGAAAATCTCACAATCAGAGGGGTTGATATTCAGGCAGGATCGGCTAATAATATCGGAACTATTGCAGGAACGTTAAGAATGAAAGGGGAGATATCCAATTGTTCAGTCATATTGGATACAAATTCAATGATAAAAGGAAATGACTGTGTTGGAGGTATCATAGGTTTCTTAGGGTATGAATATAATGATTACGATATGAGTGTAGCTAATTGTAGGGTTACTTCAATAAACTCTTCAAAAGGAATATTGGGTTCTAGTAGAATTGGAGGTATAGTTGGTTGTATGTCTAGCTCGCATAAGGTTGTAATAGAAAAATGTCATGTAGAAGCTAATCTTCGTGGTGAAGTTTTAGTTGGAGGTATATGTGGTGCAAGTAAGCCGTCTGGTGGTGACCTTATTTCGACTTGCTCATTCTTTGGCTCAATTGATGGGGAGCAAAAAGTAGGAGGAATATATGGGGGATATATTATTGTTGGATATGGAAATACATTGGTAATATCATGTTGTAAAGCTGATGCAAAAATCACTATATCTGACAATATTGCTGGAGGAATATATGGATATGGTGAAGGTGCTATAAGGGTTCGAGGATGTTATAGTACAGGAACTATCTCGTGTGAAAATACTAGTGCGATTATTGGTGGCATAGGAGGATTTACTGATTTTGATTATTCAGAACAACAGGTACTTTGTTATTCCACAATGTCTTCTTCACATAAAGATTTTGGTGGGTTATGTGGATTTTCTGATTTAAGGGCTATTGATTGTGCTTCTGTTATTTCAGATAAGAATAGCCGATTGACCAATTGTAATACTTCTTGTACGGATATAACAGAATTTTTACGTTCTTGTTATTCTGATTATGCAGAGTATTACAATTTTGAGAAAAGTTGGACTTGGTCAGGATCTGTTGGCGGAAAAACTATAACTGTAAAATGTCCTAAATTAGCGTGGGAGTAATTGAGCATACAAAGAGTTTGTTGTTGGCGATTTCTAGAATTTGTGGCTGAGGATTAATTCTCGGCCACAAATTATTATGAATATGTAGTTCTTATGTTCATGGCTTATTCTTGTAGTATAATAATGTCTATGCCATTATAAAAGGAATATGTGAGGACTTTAGTTGATGGTGGTAGTGTAACCTTCAGATTTTCAGTGGTATGAAGCTGTTGACAAGATGTGAAGGTGAAAATCTTTTTCTTATTTATGCCACGCAAGATTTCCACGCTTCCCGTATTGCCTACTCTCGATCGGACTATGCAGATAAGCAGACAAGAAGATGTAGCCGTAGTAAGTGGCTTCCATTCTCGTATGGAAAAGGATGTTCTGAAAATCTTGCTTCAAGGAAAATGTGGTATCATCGTTGTCCTTGCTCGAGGTATGTATCGTAAAATGCCTCTGCTGTATGAAGAAGCCATGAAATTAAATCGTATTCTTTTCATTTCATACGAGAAGGATACCATAACGAGAGTATCGGAAGTTTCTGCTCATAAACGGAATAAACATGTTATGGATTTAGCGGATGAAGTGGGGGGATTGTAAACGCGGTCGTTTTTCGGTCGTAATGCGGTCGTTTTTCGGTCGTTTTCGCTCGTAAAATTATAGAAATTACGAACGATTACGAGCGTTTTTACGAGCGAGATATAATTAGGAGATTATTTTTTGTAAAGGAAGCTGCAAAGAATCAAGGGGAAATAACTATTAGGAAAAGGAAATGGTAAGTTAAATAATATGACTTAATAGGATATTTGATTAAAGAATTTAGTGAAAAAATATCTGAACTTTTTGTTGTTTGAATGGTTTATGTTATCTTCGCAATAATAAATTATTTTAGATATGCTTCGACTGGAAGAATGTAAACGTAAATTGGCCAATTTCAAACAAACATCAAGTTTGAAATATGGTTTGATTCGGATTGGTATATTCGGCTCCGTAGCAAGGAAAGAGAATACAGACAATAGCGATATAGATATTGTTGTGGAGTTGGAGAAACCCTCCTTGTCTATTATGTATGATTTACGGGAGAACTTGAAGCAATTATTCGGTTGTGATGTCGATTTGGTTAGATTTAGAGATTCCTTGCGACCGATGTTAAAGAGTAATATTCAGAACGAAGCTATCTATGTCTAAGAAATCTCAATATACAGTAAAGGATCGATTGGAACAAATCTCAGAATCTATCGATTTGATTGTTTCCAGATGCGAGAATGTTTATTCAGCCAATGACTTTTTATTGTCGCCAGATAATGTGATGAAGTTTGACTCATGTGTGATGAGGCTTCAAGCGATTGGTGAACAGATTGGTAAAATTTTGAAAGAAGAAAATTGCCCGTTTGATAAATATCCAGAGATTCCTTGGCTTGCAGCTTATGACATGCGAAATTTCATTTCTCATGAATATGCAAATGTCGATGAAGAAATAGTATTCGATGTAATAAAGGAAGATTTGCCTCGTATGCAAAAAGCTGTGAAAGAAATCTTGTTGACTTATTAAACTTAAATTGCAATCCGAATGATTATCTTCTTATTGTGAAATGAGATAATTTATTTATGAAAAACGCAATCCAAACATTCGTAGCCATTTGTATGGCATTGATGTTATTGCCAATCGAGGCATTGGCGCAGCAAGCATTAGGTGGAGGTTCGAAAATCGTATCTCCTGAAATCCATGAGAATAATACGGTGACTTTCCGTCTTCGTGCTCCGAAAGCGGTAAAGGTACAAGTGATGGGCGATTGTATTCCAAAAGGAGTGGCCGACTTGGTGGAAAATAAGGAAGGTGTGTGGGAGTATACCACTCCGGAAGCTTTGAAACCTGAACTTTATGGTTATAACTTCTTGGTGGACGGCTTGAAAATGAATGATCCAAGTAATGTATATATGATTCGTGACGTAAATACGATTACAAATGTATTTATCATTGGTGGCGAGCGGGCCGATTTCTATAAGATAAACGATGTACCTCATGGTACAGTTTCAAAGATCTGGTATGATAGCCCTTCATTGGGAATGCATCGTCGCTTGACCATTTATACTCCTGCAGGGTATGAAACAAGTGGTAAGCGTTATCCAGTGTTCTATTTGTTGCATGGTATGGGCGGTGACGAGAATGCGTGGAGTGAATTGGGACGTGCTACACAGATCTTGGACAACTTGATAGCACAAGGCAAGGCAGAGCCGATGATTGTAGTGATGACCAATGGCAATGCTGCTTTGGAAGCGGCACCGGGCGAATCTTCGTTAGGTTGGAATGCACAACCTACCTTCCAATTGCCAAAGACCATGGAAGGTTCGTTTGAAACTCACTTCCCAGAAGTGGTAAAGTTTGTCGATAAGAATTATCGGACAAGGGCCAATAAGAAAAGTCGTGCCATTGCTGGACTTTCAATGGGTGGTTTCCATTCCTTGCACATTTCCAAGCAATACCCAGATATGTTCAACTATGTAGGATTATTCTCTGCGGCAATCATGCCGGGTAAGAATGCCACTTCTCCGATTTATCAGGATATGGAAAAGAAGTTGGCTACTCAGTTTGCCAAGAAGCCGGCTCTTTATTGGATTGCAATCGGAAAGACCGATTTCTTGTACAAGGCCAACGTAGAGTATCGGAAGTTATTGGATGAGAAAGGTTATCCGTATGAGTACTTCGAAAATGAAGATGGTCATATCTGGAGAAACTGGCGTATCTATCTCACGGAGTTTGTTCCTAGATTGTTCAAATAAAAGAATGGGGGTGCATGATGATGTACCCCCATTCTTTTAGAATTTCATTCGATATACATTGGTTTCCTTGCGTTCAAATCCCATGGCTTGATAGAGTTTGTTGGCTGCTATGCGTTTCGGGTTGGAGGTGAGCATGAGTGAAGGGATTCCTTTTGATTTAGTAAACTCGATGGCGTGCGCCACTAATAGTTTGCTGAGGCCTTGTCCACGGAATAAGGTGTCTACTACGACATCTTCTATCCATGCTTTTCCACCGGTAGGACTATGGTAAATGCCTACGGTGAGCATACCGGCTATTCGTTCGTCTTTCATCAAGAAGAACAAGTGACTATTCCCCGAATCCAGTAATTGATGGAACATGGATTCTGTCAATGTCATCGGGTTGGTAGTGAGTTGGTCGAGGAAACGTTGCATGGCCTCGTGATACTCTGTTGAGTAAGTTTTTATTTCAATGATATTTGTCATAAAGGTTAAGATTTTGCTTTGAATACTGGTGTTATACGTTGTGTTTTCGTCTCGAATCCGAACCAATATCCATGTGTGTTTTCGGAATTGGTCGGTAAGAAACAGAGTCTTAGTTTCTCGTGATAAGAACCTTGGATAACTTCCCAATGTTCAGGAGGTACCTGATGTTTGGTCTTTACCCGTTCGGCAGGTTGCTTTTTCAAGGACATGCCCGCTTCTATCCAAGCGATGCTGGCTTTTATCTGATAATCGGGACGATGTTTCTTGCAATATTCATAAAGGACCAATCCACGTTTTTCGAGACTCATGGGCTGGTCGATAAGGTTGGCTTCGGTCAGGTAATTCAAGAAATGATATAAGAACGTATCATCATCTAGAATCAGTTCGCGGGTCAGTGATTGCCATGCCGGAGTATTATAAAATGCATCGAGTAGGCGGGACAAACGTCGGGCTACTTGTAATTCTTCGGGAGTGATATCTTCTGTTCGTAAGACTTCGTAAGGAGGCATGGGGGCATATTGGATGCCTAATTCGTTGGATCTACGACGCATGTCGGTTCCTGGTAATAATTTGAGGGATTCCAATTGAATCTCCCCTGCTTGGAATTCGGCTAAAATTCGAATGTCCTCGAAGATTTCATCCAGTCGGTAGAGAGGCAATCCAGCAATGAGGTCGGCATGTGTTTCCATATTGTCGAGCGAGCAAAGGAATTGAAGACCTTCCAATGCTTGCTCAAGTTTCCCTAATCGTTTGCACTTCTCCAAAACCGGTTCTCGAAGACTTTGGATACCGGCTTCAAGGTGCAATAATCCTTCGGGTAGTTGTTGCAATTCGGCTTTCAAATCCTCAGATAGCAAGGCCGGATGAATTTCCAAGTGGAAACGGATGTGTGGATAGAATTCCAAGAACAATTGCAGAAGTTCCTTGGCTCTTCTAGGATTGAAATTGAAGGTACGATCGAGTACACGGACATTCTTGATTCCATGTTGATGAATGATTTCCAAACGTTGTCGAATGGCTTCCATAGAAAGAGTACGTACCGGCTTTTCGCCTCCACTTACGCAAAAGGCGCAAGTGTTGAAGCATCCACGAGTGGTTTCCAATTGTACGAAAGGCTTGCTCCAATTGAAAAATTTACTTTCTTCGGGAGATACCAATTGGTCGAATGGCAATACTCTAGCAAGTCCATTGTCCTGGTATTGTTGGTTGGCATCCAGGTAACAAAGTCCGGTAATGGTTGACCATTCTTCCGGTTGGTTCCAAACTTTCAGCCAGCGTGGGAATTCTTCTTCGCCTTCTCCTCGAAAAACACAATCTACAAAAGGATTCCGGCGAAGGAACGATTCGTTTTCGCCTAGAAATTCCGGTCCTCCCAAGATGAGGCAAGCATGAGGAAGCAATGCTTTTGCCCGGGATGTGATATGCATTAACGCTTCGTGATTGAATAGCCAGCAAGTGGCCGCTATGATATCGGGTTGATGGCGATAAATTTCATCGACTATCATCCCTACATTTTCATTGATAGTGGCCGATACGATTTCCCATTGAATATCGGAATCTTCCTTCACTTGGGCATGAAGGGCAGGCAATGCCAAGGAGGAATGGGCGTATGAACTATTAAGGTCTAACCAAAGAATCTTCATGAATCGTTTGTTTGTTTTGACAAATGTACGATTTTTCTTTTTATCTTTGCCTTACTAAAATAGAATACTATGCTTTTAGCCCAAAGAATATGGAATTGGTGTCGACGTTTCCGATATCGTTGCGGTTACGGGGTTCATTCGCCTTCGGATTTCTTCTTAATCACTTCCGTGGTCTATGAGGATTTGCCGTATTATGCTTACGAACGCTTGAAGATGTCCTCTTCTTCGAAGTCTTTGCCTCATTATCGGGAGAAAGTCAACAAGTTGCTTTTCCGGTTGGTCAACTATTTCCGTCCGATGTCGTTGATAGAAGTGGGAGAGGGGAATGGAGATGCTTTCCGATACATAAGCAATGCCCGTACTTCCATGGTTTCTGTTTCTCTGAAAGGCGAGGAGAAGGACGAGACATTGCATCGTTTGGAAATGGAATTGAAGCGATTGGAGAAGGTAGATTTCTTGCACATCGCTTTTACTCCTTATTATAAGGAAGTCTTTGAAATGGTTTTTCCCTATTTGCATGATGAATCGTCTGTGGTGGTAGGAGACATTTATGCGTCGGAAGAACGGAAAACATGGTGGAAACAACTGACAAACGATGAACGGGTACGTATTTCGTTCGACTTGTATGACATTGGTTTGTTGAGATTTGAAAAGAAACGGTTTAAACAGAATTATAAGGTAAATTTCTTTTAGTTATGAAGAAAAGTTTGATATATACCCGTACGGGTGATAAAGGGAAGACCTCATTGGTCGGGGGAGCGAGAGTGTCGAAAACACATGTCCGCTTGGAGGCTTATGGAACGGTAGATGAATTGAATTCCCAATTAGGTTTACTCTATACTTATCTGACAGACGAAGCCGATAAGAAACTAGTGCTTTGGGTGCAACATAAGTTGTTCTCGGTAGGTTCTTATTTAGCTACAGATCAGACCAATACGACACTTCGGATAGAAAGTCAGATAGCCGATGAGGATATCCAACGATTGGAACATGCCATTGATGAGGCTGATGCCCAACTCCCTCCATTAAAGGCGTTTGTGATTCCAGGTGGTGCTAGGGGCTCAGCAGTTTGCCATGTTTGTCGGACCGTATGTCGTCGGGCCGAAAGACGTATTTTAGCCATGGCAGAAGAGCATGAAGTGACTGAAAACGTATCGGCATTTGTCAATCGCTTGTCCGATTATTTATTCGTTTTGGCACGGAAAATGAACATCTTGGCTGATACAGATGAAATTTATTGGGATAAAAGTTGCATTTGAGATATTTTGTTATACTTTTGCGGTCTAATAAGAGAGTATAACTAGAATGTATTAAATTTAAAATTTGAAATACTATGTATTGGACATTAGAATTGGCTTCAAAGTTGGAAGATGCTCCATGGCCAGCATCAAAGGAAGAATTGATTGACTATGCTATGCGTTCAGGTTTGCCATTGGAAGTCATTGAAAACTTGCAAGAAA
>JBGVGD010000005.1:0-33464 GCA_045121515.1 Phocaeicola sp.
TCGTCGTATTCAGCCTGAGTGTGACCAACCGAAGCAAGAATACCCTTACCTGTAATGTACTTAGCAAACTGCATAGCACCCGGAAGTTCAGGAGCCGCATCCCAACGTTTGATACAATTCCACTTTTCTACCAAAGGAATGTATTCTGTCGGGTCAGGGTTCTTAATGTTTTCAGGAAGCTGACCACCCGCCATTTTCAAATTGAAGTAGTGACCTTCGAGGTGGAGACCCAATACAGGACTGTTCGGATCTTGCATCATCTTAGTACAAGTTTCGGCAGCTGCTTCAATCATTGGGATAGTAGATGAAGAAAGTGTCGGGAAGATAGAAGTAGTACCATGCTTCATGTGAGCATTGATAGCTGTAGTGAACGCTTCTTCAGTACCTTCCATGAAGTCACCACCGCCACCACCGTGAGCATGGATTTCAACACCACCAGGTACTACATACATACCCTTGGCATCGATCAACTCAGCACCTACTACGGCCAAGTCGCAATTAGTTACTTCGAGAATCTTGTTGTCTCTGATGATTACAGAACCATCCTTCAACCAACCTTGAGGTGTAAGGATTTTAGCATTGATAATTTGCTTCAACATAGTATCTTATGATTTATAATTTTATACTCTTTTTTATTGTGCAAACAAATTTACGAAGTTTTTTTCTAATCATATTGTATTTTACGATTTATTTCTTCTATCGGGTCATAAAAAAAAACGCCTCGGCGTTTGACTCGAAACGTCGAAGCATTTTAGTTGAAACACCGAAGCGTTTACATTCTAATGATTATTCTGCCTTAATCACAATCTTTCCAGCCTTTAATCCCTTACCAGTAGCAGTCAATGTAATTTCACCTGATTTACCATTGGATTGTACAATGGCTGTCATCATGCCATTAAACACCTGCATCTTCGGTTCATGGAAAAGTTCCATTGAAACGGGATTACCATTGGCACCGGCACGATAGAAACCTTCACCTTTCACACTATATTTAATCAAGTGTTGAGCATTCGGACAAAGGTTACCATCCTTGTCCACTACCTTCACGGTGATAAACGAAAGGTCGCGTCCATCAGCTTTGATAGTTTCTCTATCGGCTACCAATTCAATGTGATGAGGCTGACCTGCGGTATGTATTTCCTTTTCGGCTACGGCTTCGCCCTTGTCGTTGTAAGCCACCACCTTTACCGTACCCGGTTCATACTTGGTATCCATCCACATCAAGCGATAACGTTGCTGGCGTTTGAAATTAGCCATCGAAGTAGAATCAGCACTATTTTCAACGGTTACGCTCAAATCCTTGGTGCGCTTGCCTTGGCTCTTACCATTGATGAAGAGTTCGGCACTCGGATAGTTGGTATAAACGAATACCGGAGTTACCTCGCCTTCACGTCCTTCCCAATTCCAGTGCGGAAGAATGTGGAGGGTTTCTTCATTCTTATTCCAATGGCTACGATAGAGGTAGAATCTATCCTTCGGCAAGCCTGCCAAATCGACGATACCAAACAACGAGGAGTGGCTTGGCCAATCGGTATAATAAGGTGTAGGTTCACCCAAGTAATCAAAGCCCGTCCATACAAACTCACCAATCGCCCACGACTTGTCGTTATGCCAAAGCCAATCATCTTCCGGCAAATTCGACCAACCGCAATGTTCCACATCGTAAGATGAAGACTGATGGTCATCGTACTTCTTCATGCTTTGACGAGTTACCGGAAACTTATACACGCCTCGAGAGCTGACGGTAGAAGCCGTTTCGCTACCAAGAATAATCTGCTGAGGAAGCTTATCATAAGCATACTGATAGAGGTGCGGACGATAGTTGAAACCAGCCACATCCATAATGGCTGCTATACCATTTTCTACCACCACATCCGGACGGTCCATACCTTGTGTTACAGGACGAGTCGGATCTTCACGGTGGCAAATATTTTGCAACATACGAGCCAATTTAATGCCTCCCCATTGATCGGGTACCTCATTACCCACACACCACATCACTACACTCGGATTGTTACGATAGTGATGAATCAAGTTCACTAAGTCCTTTTCCACCCATTCATCGAAAATCTTATTATAGCCATTAGATACCTTCGCACTTTTCCATTCATCGAATGATTCAAGCATAAGCATCATACCCATTTCGTCACAAGCTGCCACCAACTCCGGTGCCGGCATATTATGAGAAGTACGGATAGCATTTACCCCCATATCTTTCATGATACGGATTTGACGACGGATAGCCGCATCGTTCACGGCTGCACCGAGCGGACCAAGGTCGTGGTGATTACATACACCTTGGAATTTAGTCAACTTACCATTGAGGAAGAACCCCTTTTCAGGAATGATTTCAAGGGTACGGATACCGAAGCGGGTAGTGTATTCGTCCACAAGTCTATCTCCTTCATAAATCTTCGAAACAGCAGTATAAAGATGAGGATATTCCACACTCCACAAGGCAGGATTACGAACCACAAAGTCTTGCACAAACAAGGCTTCATCTAATTCATCACCCGGACGAGTATCCGCATTGACTTTCTTTCCTTCCGGATTGAGGATTTCAGTCGCAATAGTATAATCGGTAATCTTCTTACCTTCCGGCATGTTCCATTGAGTTTCCAAATGCACCTTGGCAAACTTATCCTTTACCACCGGAGTAGTAACATAAGTTCCCCAAGTAGGCACATAAGCATCTTCAGTTACCACCAAGTGTACATTACGATAAAGACCAGCTCCCGGATACCAACGTGAGGATTCATTTTCATTCTCCAAACGGACCGCCAATTCATTGATTTCACCCGCCTTCAAGAACGGAGTAACATCGAGGTGAAACGAATTATATCCATACGGCCAATAGCCTGCTTCCTTACCGTTGACATACACACGGGCATGGCTCATGGCACCGTCAAATATCAAGGTTGCCTTCTTACCCTTTTTGAAAGAAGGAGCCTCGAAGTCAAGACGATACCAACCCACTCCCACAAACGGAAGGCCACCGGTACGTCCGGCATGTTCCATGGCTTCTTTCTGACCGTCTTGCGTAATGGCAACATTCTGTCTATCATTATTAATACTGAAAGGTCCGTAAATGGCCCAATCGTGTGGAACGGTCACGCTCTGCCATTTGGCATCGTCATAACCTATTTGTGAAAATTCCACCTTATCTTCACGAGTGAATTTCCAGCCCTTTTCTAAAAGTTGTTCTGTGCGGACTTGTGCTTGGAGCATGGATGCGACACTAAGGCCGCCTATTAGAGTTAAGAGTTTTTTCATCGTATTATTAATAAATTCCCCTCTTGAGAGGGGCTAGAGGTGTGTGAGAAACATCCACAAAAATGCATTTTTACACACCCCTGCCCCTCTCAAGAGGGGAAAAGTAAAACAATATTATCTATCCATTGTAACAAATGTGATTTCACCAGCCTTAATCAAATCTTCATGAGAGATAAGGTACTTGCCGTACTTCTTACCGTCGATTTTGATTTCCTTGATGTAGTCACCCTTGCCTTCCTTCTTGATAACGAGCTTATCCTTACCCCAATACTTCGGATCGAGTTTCACAACCACTTCATCAAAAGTCGGAGTAGTCATAGTATATTCAGGAACACCCGGACAGTCTGGATAAAGACCAATCATACTGAAGATAGCCCATGTAGACATGGTACCAGTATCGTCGTTACCCGGGATACCTGCAGGTTGGTTAGTGAAGTGCTTAGCGAGCAATTCCTTCACCAACTTCTGAGTACGCCATTCTTCACCTTTGAAACGGCTGAAGAGGTATGGGTAAGCAATGTTAGGTTCGTTAGTCGGGTCATAGTTACCACGATCGAATACACTCTGCAACTTGTTAACAAACTTCTTGTCACCACCCATCATCTTGGCCAAGCCCTTGATGTCATGTGGAATGAAGAATGTATAGTTCCAAGCATTACCTTCGTGGAAACCTGGACTAGGTTCGAAGTTTTCACCTTGCTTTGGATCGAACGGTTCATAGAACTTTCCTTCCTTAGTAATCGGACGAAGCGTACCGAAGTCCTTGCAATAATAGTTCTTATAACCCATTGAACGCTTGTAGAACAACTTCGCATCTTCCTTCTTACCGAGAGCTTCAGCCAAAGTAGAAAGCGCATAGTCAGCTACATAGTATTCCAATGCATGAGATACCGAGTTATCGAATTGGCTTTCCATCGGTACATAACCCTTAGCCATATAATCATCATTGTCCGGGCGCATCAAGTTATCCTTACCCGGAGTAGTAGCAGACTTGTACATTGCCTTGTATGCCAAGTTAATGTCGAAGTCTTGCAAGCCCTTCATCCAAGAATCAACCAATACAGGGATAGCAGGGTCACCTTCCATGGTCAATGTTTCCTGACCGAAGAGTTCCCATTTCGGGAACCATCCGTGTTCCTTGTACATACCCATCATAGTATGAATCATATCCATCTGACGTTCCGGATAAACCAATGTCATCAACTGGTGAACGTTACGATATGTATCCCACAATGAGAATACAGTGTAGCGGTTGCGGTTAGTAGTCAAAATCTTGTCACCTTCCATCTGTGGATACTGACCACTTACGTCCTGAAGGATGTTCGGGTGAATCAAAGCGTGATACATTGATGTATAGAATACCGCCTTCTGGTCTTCTGTACCACCCTTTACAGAGATACGCTTCAAGTCTTCGTTCCACTTGTTACGAGCTTCTGCACGGAGTTTTTCAAAAGTAGTACCGAACGGCTGTTCCTTATCCAAGTTCAAACGGGCATTTTCCATACTTACGAAAGAAACACCTACACTCACTTCCACCACTTCGCCTTCAGTAGCGTTGAAAGAGAACCAAGCACCTACATTGTCACCACTCATTTCCTTGAAGTACGAGTTGTAAATCTTGTACTTGCCGGCAGTGTTATCCCAAGCTGCTTCAGCAGTCATTGGACGCATCAACTTCCAGAAACCGCGTTCAGCAGGCACCTTATTAATACGCATCACAAAGTAGATTGGGAATACAGCATCTGGAGCATAGCAGAAAGTACCGAGCAACTTAGTACCTTCGATTTCGCGTTCATTCACAAAACGTACGCTAGCACCTGTTTCGTTAGTCAAACCTTCGCCCAAGTTCATCAAGATGTTACCTTGACCTGCCGGGAAAGTAAAACGAGCTCTGCTGGTACGCGGAGTAGCAGTCAATTCACACTTGATGCCATACTTATCCAACTTGTTGGTATAATAACCCGGAGTAGCAGCTTCGTTACTATACACACTTCCGTAATTGCTATGGTCAACATTTAGTTCACCGGTAGTAGGCATGAGCAACAAAGAACCTACTTCCGGACAACCGACACCACTCAAGTTTACATGCGAGAAACCTGTAAGATACTTATTGTTGAATTCATAAGGAGTAGACCACCACTGGCTATCCTTATCAATATTGTTGCCTTCAATCTTACCCATTACATTGAACGGAGTAACAGACATCAAGCCTTGCGGGCAGATAGCACCCGGATTGGTAGTACCATAGTTAGTGGTACCGATAAAAGGATTCACATAATCCACCGGTTCTTTCTGAGCCGAAGCCGAAAGCAAAGTAAACAATGCTAACCCTGTTAAAAGAGTCTTTTTCATGAGCATATGGTTTTATTTGATTACAATTTCATCAACAAACAAGAAACCACCAAAGTTTCTGTCGATTTCTGCCTGATAGCGTACATAACGGGCATTAGTTTCACCTTCCCAACCGAAGTTCTTGAAAGTTACCGCATCGTCCTTCACTACCTGATGATCAATCTTTGCCAATTCAGTAAATTCCTTGCCATCGTTTGATACAGAGATGATGACCTGCTTTGGCATAAACACGCCAGGACCACAGATTTGCATGAAATCAGCACCCACATTCTTGATAGCTGTTTCCTTTTCCAAATCGATAGTCAAATCGATATCCTTCAAGAAACCTTGCCACAATTGGTCTGAGTAACTCCAACCACCGAGGATACCATTCACCAATGCATCATCACCACCAGCAGTATAGCCTGAGTAATAGTTATGACCTTCGGCGTATGATACCTTCTTACCGATACCCAAGTGTTCAACTGGTTTGTCAGCACCCGGACGATTGCCCACTTCGTTCTTCAAGTCGAAAGTATTGTAACCCTTTGCACGAAGTTCGTCAACGGCCTTCAAGGCACGACCATGGAAGTCTTCGTAGTTCTTGTTAGCCACCGCACTCCAAGCCACTTCTGCCAACGCCAAGATACGTGGATAAATCATGTATTCCAAGTGTTCAGGAGTCGGGATGTATTCTGCCCACAAGTTTGCCTGTACACCATACATCAACTTCGCCTGTTCAGCAGTGAATGTTTCAGGAATCGGGTCGTAAGAGTAAACCTTCTTCAATGGCAAGTAACCGCCGATAGCTTCCGGCTGAGTGTGAGGAGCATCCTGATAAGAGTCGAAGTAGCAGTATCCGCCCGGCGACATGATGGCACGATGACCGCCTTCGATGGCCTTCAAACCACCTTCTACGCCACGCCATGACATTACGGTAGCGTTAGGAGCCAAACCACCTTCCAAGATTTCGTCAAAACCAAGCAAGTTACGTCCGTGCTTGTTCAAGAACTTTTCCATACGCTTGATGAGGTAGCTCTGAAGTTCGTCGATTTCCTTCATGCCTTCCTTCTTCATGCGAGCCTGGCAAAGCGGACAAGTCTTCCATGACTGCTTGCTGGCTTCGTCACCACCTACGTGAATGTATTCAGACGGGAAGATTTCCATCACTTCGAGCAACACGTTTTCCAAGAATTCGAATGTCTTTTCATTACCCACACAGAAGTCTGCCTGCTTGTAAGGCACATGAGTACATGACAATTCCGGATATGCAGTCAACACTTCTTCCGAGTGTGAAGGCATTTCGATTTCAGGAATCACAGTGATGTAATGCTTCTTGGCATACTCTACGATTTCACGGCATTGGTCTTGAGTGAAGTAACCACCTTCAGCACCTTCTTCACCTTCTTCCATATACTTACGGTCACCATTCCACCATTCTTTCCAGTTCTTGCCTGAACGCCAAGCTGCGAAGTTGGTCAAACGAGGATACTTCTTGATTTCGATACGCCAACCGGCAGCATCGGTCAAGTGAATGTGCAAACGGTTGAGTTTGTAGTAAGCCATGGCATCGATCTGCTTCTTCACGAAATCCAAACCGAAGAAGTGACGGGATACATCGAGCATCATACCACGGTATTCGAAACGAGGTTCGTCTGTGATAGTACCGAAAGCCACCTTGTTACCTTTTGTAGCCATTTGCAACAAGGTCTGCACACCATAGAACAAACCTGCGCCTGTTTTAGCTTGAACTTCTACACCCTTCTTAGTAGAAGTCAAGACATAACCTTCTGCACTTGCTACATCAGGCAATTCTTCTACTTGTTTCAATACAATCGCATTAGAAGTTGGAGCCTCAGCCGCAACGGCCAATTTCAACGGAGAAGCAGCCAAATATTCCTGCAATTGGTTTTTGTCTGCTTCTGGAGCCTCAATCCACAATTGTGTATTTTCATTTATCACGAAAGAACCTCCTTGCAATTCAGCCTTCAAAGGCACAGGAATTATCGAGAGTTCCTCTACAGGTTGTTGGCCACAACTTACCAAAGTCAAAGCCAAGAACATCCCTGCCAATTTAACTAGTTTCTTCATTTCTTATTTCAGATTAATTCGGTTAATATCTTTGGTACGAATACCAGGTTTTAATTCTCCATTGATGATATAATAGGACGAGCCGTCCGATACCATAGCCGCACCGGCACGAGCACCTTGTTCATAATCACCCAAGACCGTCCATTGGTCTGTTTTCGTATCATACTTCATCAACTTTCGGTTGAACTGATACCACTCTACCGGACGAGACAAGTATTCCTTGCCTTTATGAATACCCTGCAATGCCTGCAAGAAAATATCCTTATTCACACCACCGGCACAGAATACAGCATCCTCTCCCATCGGAAGAGCAACACCACCGCCCAATGAAACAGCAGTACCCGATTCATCCACAGGTGTGGCCACCTGCTTCCATTCCTTAGTAGAAGGAGTATAAGCATAGCCATCTACCGACAAGGTTGCTTCACGACCTTCACCTGCAGTAGAGAAACCTCCCCACACATAAAGTTTGCCACCTTGTGCCGCACATACCGGCTGGACTCTCGGATTTCCAGGAACAGACACTTCTTCTTTCCAACCTTCTGCAAGATTTTCCAGATTCAACGAATAAACCGCCGAAGAAGGTACACCATTCACATTACCTCCTACGATATAGATTACCTGGTCAAGCAAAGCACCAGCCATATTGTCAATCGTTACCGGCAAAGAAGGTAATGATTCCATCACTGCTCCCCCGTCCTGCAAAGTCAAGGTGAAGACTTCGGACAAACTACGTTCTGCCGTATTTCCTCCAACACAAACCAAGCCTTTGTCTGTAGGGATAGTCACGCCATAAGCCGAAGCCTCCGGCAACAGCCCTATTTCCTGCCATTGGAGAGCTGCATCATCCGACAATGATGCAGCATAAATGCCATCATAATAAACCTTCTTACCACCATCGGCTACTGGAACGTGAGGGAAATTGCAACCGCCAGCCATGATGAGTTGACCGTCCAAAACTCCTGCATATAAAGCAGAAACTCCCTTTAGAAAACAAGAGTCTTCTGCAGGAAATCCGTCCATTTTATCAACGGAAAGAGCCGAGGTATTGGAAGCAGTAGGGTGACATGCCCCCAAAAGGAGCATGCCACCTACCAACATTGCATTAATTCTTGCTAATTTTCTTTTCACGAACTATAATTAGTTAACAGTGATTTCATCGATAAATACATACGCTGGAAGACCCTTACCACCATGCCAGTTTGGCAACTTGTGTTCCGGCTGAACAAATACCTTAATATATTGTGTCTTCACTGGATCAAATGTCAAAGTATGGTCATAGATCTTGTTTGCATTATCCAATGTCATTTCAGGATATTCTTCCTTCGCAATTTCCTTAAAGTTCTTGCCATCTTCTGAAATAGAAACAACAAACTTACGAGGACCGAATACCCAGTCACCCTTTTCTACCAATGCAGAGATACCTACACTGCTAATTTCTGTCGGTTGCTTCATGTCGATGATTGCTTCCAAGTCATTCTTATAGAAAGCAATCCAACGGCCTGTCTTGTAGTTGAAGTTACCCTTCAAACCATCGAGCAATACGCCTTCTCCTTCGAACTTATAACCCGGATTGATAGGTTGCAACATCGTGATAGGCTTGAAGCTTGCCTTGTGAATCTTGATTTCTTCAGTGAAGATACGAGTTTCGCCTGTTGCACGGATACCCTTTGCCTTGATCACGCAGCTTTCCTTCAACTTCAATGCACCTTCGTACTTAGCCGATTGAGCAGTAGGTTCTGTACCATCGAGTGTATAGTAAATCGGGCAGTTGTCGATAGTCTTGAAAGTTACTTCCAAAGCTTCTTCTTCTGTATTAGGAACCAAACGGCCTGTGATGTCGAATGCATGAGTAGCATAGTTGTAACCCTTCACGTCATAGAGGTCAGTCAACTGAGACAAACGGCTCAAGAAGCAGTCGTAGTTCTTCTTGTCAGCAGCGCTCCACTGGATTTCACACAATGCAGCCATACGTGGCAACTCCATGTACTGGATGTGTGAAAGTGTAGCGATGTATTCCACCCACAAGTTAGCCTGTACACCGATGATGTACTTCTGTTCTTCCGGAGTCAATGACTTCGGCATCGGTTCATACTTATATACATTTTCCAACGGCACGTAACCACCGATAGCCAACGGTTCATTGTCGATGTCCTTTGTCTGATAGTAGTCGAAGTACAAGTAAGTGTTCGGAGCCATGATGACATCGTGCTTCTGCTTGGCAGCTTCGATACCACCGCCTTCGCCACGCCATGACATTACGGTAGCGTTAGGAGCCAAACCACCTTCCAATGTTTCGTCCCAACCAATCATCTGACGGCCCTTGCTGTTCAAGAACTTTTCAGCGTGGTTGATGATGAAGCTCTGCAAGTATTCTTCTGCAGTGTGCTTGCTGTCGCCCTTGATGCCCAATGCCTTGATACGAGCCTGGCATTTCGGACATTCCTGCCAACGAGTCTTCGGACATTCGTCACCACCCACGTGGATGTATTCAGACGGGAAGAGTTCAACGATTTCAGCATATACGTCTTCGATGAACTTCAATACATCGTCATTACCGGCACAGAGTACATTTTCAGATACACCCCATTCGCGCCATACTTCGTACGGGCCACCTGTACAACCGAGTTCCGGATAAGCGTGCAAAGCTGCCTGCATGTGTCCCGGGAGGTCGATTTCAGGAATGATGGTGATGTGCTGGTCAGCAGCGTAAGCAATGATGTCCTTGATTTGTTCCTGAGTATAGAAACCTTCGTGCGGAGTACCATCGTACTTGCCTGAGTTACGGCCGATGACAGTTTCCGGACGCTTTGAAGCCTTTTCAGTCAACAACGGACGGCTCTTGATTTCAATTCTCCAGCCCTGGTCGTCCGACAAGTGCCAGTGGAAACGGTTGATGTTGTGCAAAGCCAACATGTCGATGAAGCTCTTCACTTCGTCTACAGTAAAGAAGTGACGAGAAACGTCCAACATAGCACCACGGTAAGAGAAACGCGGAGCATCGTTAATTTCTACAGCCGGCAAAGCTACGTTGATGCCTTGACCTGCTGGGATAGACTTACGCAATGTCTGGATACCATAGAATACACCTGCTTCTGAGCCACCATTGATGACTACCTTATCGGCAGACACCTTCAATTGGTAACCTTCCGGCTGAGCTTCGTTAGGAGTCACCTGAAGGAGGATACCCTTACCTTCTGTACCTGCCACCACCTGAAGGGTGTTGCCTGTCAATTCCTTCACATAGTCAGCCAAGAACTGAGCATTCTTCTGCATCTTTTCATTGCCTTCCGGATACATTACCTTGGTACCGTTAGCGAGAGTGAACGCACCGTCCTGTCCCAATACGATTTCCTGTGGGATAGGAATAATTTGATAACTAGCTTCTTTTACTTCCGACGAGCAGGAAAAAAGCATCAAACCTGCTGCAAACAAGCCTGCAAGGCTCATCAATTTTTTCTTCATGATAGAGTAGATTATTTAATAATTGTTTTTAAATGTCTAATTTTTATTTCAATCGGTTCTCCCTTCTTTATTTCATTCGAAGTGATGACAATCTTCTTGGTCTGTCCTGGCAACAAATCAAAGAAATTATCACTGAAACGTGCTCCCTGATAAGGAATCT
Source organism: Phocaeicola sp. (assembly GCA_045121515.1). GTDB lineage: Bacteria > Bacteroidota > Bacteroidia > Bacteroidales > Bacteroidaceae > Phocaeicola. Next base: position 11,321 of record JBGVGD010000005.1, read on the forward strand.
CAATGAAAATATCTCGCGCCAATTGCTTAGCCGACAAAACGACCTCACATTTTCCATTTGATTGTTTGGTCTTACAAGTCACTTTGGTTATCGGCAATTCCTGGTCTTTCGGATAATTGAAATAGAAGATTTCTTCCGAAAGCACTTCACCCTGCTGAGTTTTCAAAGTCATCAGCAACAACGTTTTAGCCGGATCGACCGCCAAGTCTGCGTATGTTTCCTTATGGAAAATAGTAGACGAATTAGCAGGAACTTCTCCCTTCACGACCTTTTTATTCAAGACCTTTCCATTGAAATCCATTAATTTCAATTGCAAAGTCACATTCTTATAGTCCTGTAATACATCCGAAAGGACATAGAAACAAAGTTCATCACCTTCTTTAAATGCATTCAAAAGGACCGGTGCAAATGCACGCTTGCCCTGATAATGCATGGCCTTCCAATTGCCATAATAGTCTATACTTGACCAAGAAACCACCGGCCAACTATCATTCAACTGCCAATACAAACTGCCCATACAATAAGGACGGTTACGGCGATGAGCCTCAATACCATGACGAATACCATACCCCTGCAACACTAATCCCTTGTATACCAATTCTTCAAAATCTTCCGGCACATCATAATACAAAGCCATGGTCTTCTTGATCAAAGCATTGCCAATAGATGCCTTTTGGTGAGCATTCATCACCTCCGATTCCAACGCATAGTCCTTTGGCTCAGCAAAAGTAGCGATAGTCTTCATTTCCGGGAAAGCCTGAAAACCAAATTCACTCATGAATCTCGGCAACTCCTTATCCAAGCTCTCGAAAGGTTTGCGTCCATACCAAGTGCCCCAATTATGACTATCCGCAATCTTCCATGTATTCGGACGACCCCAATTGGCTTCATACGGAGAACCATGCATATAGAAACGATCGGAATCATATTCCTTTATCATTGACGGGAGCAATTGGTGGAAAAGTTTATCATATCCCTTCTGCATGTTTTCCCAAACGGCCGGATTCTTGTATCTTCTTTTCCAGCCCCAAAAGCGCATGCCTTCGTAGATTTCGTTATTTCCACACCACATCGCTAAACAAGCATGACCACGGAGGCGCTTGATATTATATTCGGCTTCTTCCGCCACACGACGCATGAAGTTCGGATCACTCGGATAAGTGGTACATGCAAAGATAAAGTCTTGCCATACCAAGATACCCATTTCGTCTGCTGCATCATAAAAATGATTATCCTCATAAATACCACCACCCCATACACGAATCAGATTATGATTGGCTTCCTTCGCATCCTTAATCAACTGATAATATCGATCTTTAGTAACATTCGGCAACAAAGCATCATCCGGAATCAAGTTAGAACCTTTGGCAAACATCGGTTGACCATTCACTACGAAATAGAATGCCTTGCCGTCCTTATCATCTTCCAATACAACCTTAACGGTACGCAAGCCTACCCGTTTCTTTTCCGAAGCAATGATTTTTCCATCGACCTTTAAGGCGATTTCGAAGTCGTAAAGAGCCGCCTCGCCCCAACCGTTCGGCATCCATAAGTGCGGATCGGTTATTTCTACCGGTATAGATATCTTATTGGATCCAGGTTGCAAAGTTACTGACTTTTGTTCAGTCACCTTTACATCATCTTTATAAGCATAAGTCAACACAATTTCAGCTGGTTGGGGAGCCGTAGCTACACTATTTACTTCCAACATGTTGTCTACCTTAGCCAACTCCTTGCTAACGTCCACCTGCTTAACAAAATAATCCTCAATGTGAGCTGCGTCGAACAATTCCAAAGTTACCGGACGCCAAATACCACTCGTAACCAAACGGATTCCCCAATCCCAGCCATAACTGTAAGGAGCCTTTCGGCTATAGATACTCAAACGAGGCTTGCTATGGTCATTGTCTGCCGGATAGTCGAAGCCATCGGTTTCCCATTGTGGCATGGCTTGCTTGATCGGTGAATGAAAATAAATCTGCAAACAGTTCTCACCTTCGCGAAGCACTTCCTTCACAGGGAGTTCATAACCCACAAACATATTATCGGTACGCTTCAACAACGAGCCATTCAAATAGATGTCTGCATAGGTATCCAAACCTTCAAACTTCAGCAAGGCAGCCTCTCTTTCCAATTGCTCCTTGGTCAGCATGAAGGTGGTTCTATATTGCCAATCTTCCTTTTCTACCCATTGCACTTTCGCCTCATTCAACCCAAAGAATGGATTTACCAGTTTACCATTGTCCATCAAGTCCTGATGAACGGTTCCAGGTACCTTAGCAGGATGCCATTCATTAGTTCCAACTTGAGAGAACTCCCACCCCTTATTCAAGCAGAGTGTCTCTGGCCCCTGGTTTTCCATGGCTCCTGCCAACATCGGCAATGCGCTGAGTATCATTATTATCAATTGTTTTCTCATTCTGTTCTTTTCTCACTATTGTACATCCGAGCGGAAAGTCGAAGCCGGCAAACCAGCCCCATTCACAAGATTGGCTCTTGTAAATGGTTGCCAACCATAACGGACAATGGTAGGTTCTTTCACCTTGTCACTCCATACCTTCACTTGATTTCCTACAATTACTGCCTTGGCCGGATAGAAAATCTGGTCTTCGCCCGCCACTTCAAATGTCAGGAGTTCAGCACCTTCTTCGGCAGCTTTCATGCCTTCCGCATAATCGAACGATACATAAGCTATATTCTTATCGAAAGTCACGGACTTGTAGAGCGGACCTGAAGGAACTACTTCATGACCATATGTCTTGTTCAAAGCCCAATAAGCCAGACGTTCGCCTACTTCCTGCTTGCGGGTAGGATGTACATCGAGTGAATCGCCTCTATCGGTACATACAGCCATACCTGTGTTTGGAATTTCATTCATCAAACGACGTTGGCTATCGCGGAACCATGGCCACGACGGACGGTTCAAGCTGGACAACTGAACGAAGTAGAAAGGCATCTGCTCGTTATTCCAATTCTTACGCCAACTCTGTACCAAAAGTTTAAAGAGTTTTTCGTGTGCATCCTTGTTGTGGGCATTCGATTCTCCTTGATACCACAACACACCTTTAATTGGATATTGTTGCAAAGGAAGAATACCTGATTCATACAAATAACAAGGTTCATACGGATGACGCTGAAATTTATACGAAGATTTCTTCACGTTCAAAGCAGCACGACCTCGTACCCAATCCTGAATAAAGTCGTTCTTGGTCCAATTTCTCAAAATAGCCGGAAACTCATATTCCAACGTACGGCGATCAACCCATGCTTCCGCCGGAGAGCCACCAATAGCATTACAAATCACCCCTACAGGGACCTTCAAACTATCTTGAAGCATCTTTCCGAAATAATAGGCGATAGCCGAGAACTGACCAGCTGTTTCAGGTGAACAAACAGTCCATGATGCATCGGTAAAGTACTGCAAATGATTCAGTGAATCCAGTACAGAAGCCTCCCATTCCACTGCATTGGTACGCCAACGTGCCTTCATATCATACAAACGAATCTGATCATTGGCTGCTTGAGGAATGTCACGCTTGCCAGTGGCCGACCAACTGAGATAAAACTCCATGTTCGACTGACCCGAACAAAGCCAAACTTCGCCTGCCAATACATTATTATATTTGAGTTCCTGCTTTCCAGCCTCGATACTCAAGGTATAAGGACCACCGGCTTTCAATGGTTCCAACACCACACTCCATTTACCATTCGATGCCGCTACAGTTTTCTTCTTCTGACCGGCAATCTTTACCGTTACCTTCTCGCCAGCATTGGCCTTACCATGAATGGTGAGCGGTTGATTATGTTGAAGTACCATGTTGTCCGAATACATTTCCGACACCTGCAATCCACCGAAATCGCCAGTAATGCCTTCGTAGACGGTCTTGGCCAAGATAGCCGCACCTTCGGTATTCGGATGAACAGCATCTTCCAAAATATATGGATATGGATAAAGCGGTTCATGGAAATCAATCAGTTGAACACCTTCAGCCTTAGCGATACATTCGATAGCCAACTGAATTTCGGCATGCCAGTCGCGAGTACCCGATTCAAAGCGCCAATGGCGATCGGATAGCGGAGTCATACGTGCCAACAAGAAACGCACATTCGGATTCACCTCACGGAATGACTGCATCAAAGAGCGGTAGTCACCGATGAATTCATCCCGATAGTTAGGCCAGTTACGAGGATCGGTATCATTGATACCCAAATGAATCACCACAATATCGCCGGCAAAGGCCAAGGCATCCTTGTATTCTTGCTGCTGAGTATAAGGACGGTGTCCTTTGTTCAGCAAGGTAGCCCCTGGCTTACCGAAATTGCCTACCTCATATTTATCGCCTAGCATACCTTGCAACTTCACAGGATAGGCATTCACTTCTCTATCGGCAACACCCGAGCCATAAGTGATACTGTTTCCCACACAAGCCACCTTGATTTTATCTTGTGCATAAGTAACACAAGAAAGGATTAAGGCCAAACCAAATGCAATATATTTCTTCATCATTTCATTATTTTATCAGGTGAATAAACCAATCCTTCTACTGCCTTCTGTCCGTCAGGAGTAACGAACACGGTAGTGAACATCCACTTCACAAGGCGCACTTCATTGCTTCTAAATTTACCGATAGGAAGTTTCCAGAACACCTTGTTCCAACCCTTATTGAGTTTCACCATAATAGGCGGACGGGCTACACAGTTTTCATTGCCGAGGGCAATTTCATTACTCTTGGTGGTATGGGTTGCAGTCCAGGTAGGAGGCATAACCTCTTCATCATTGATCCAAAGGCGACTTCCACGATAGTCCCAAGTACCTTGCTTCGGCGGAAGATCCATTTCCGAACGGCTATAGTTCTGGGTTTCTGCCCACATGCCCACTTCTTGTTCCTTCGGTGAATACACATAAGTATAGGCATAAGCCGTATGGTTTTCCTTCGGTTCCTTGTAGAAGGTCGGGATACTGGTTGGCAATCCGCCCCAAACATGACGGAAGTAGATACCTGCACCAATAGCCGATTTTACACCATATTCCTTGCCTTCATATTCATACGAATCCTGCAAACCTTGTTCAGGCGGGAAGACCCTAGTCATATCACCTCCGTTAGGAAATGCATCTGTGATATTCCACTTCACGTTGGTCTGCTTTACATAACCGAACGGATAGCCTTGGAAATATTTTTCCTTGTGATGCAACATACGCTTTTCGAACTGAGCAAAAGTCTTATATGTATCGGTCTGTTCGTTCCACATCATGGTACCTTCGCCATCGAAATACTGCGAGCCACCACCCAGCCAAGTACGTTCGGCCAACGCCAACATGCTTGGATAGAAGTTATTCTCAAGCACCATATTTTCTTCCGATGACAAAAGACGGTCATGCCACAAAGCCACAATAGCCCCTACCACATCATCAGTCTGTTCGGTCTGATTGTACACCTTGCTATCGTAAAGTGCTACCAAATCAGCAAAAGTATCGAAGTGGTTGGTATAATGGAAGCGACAATCAATGTGAGGAATGCCTGGAGTCACTTTACCGTTGAAACTCCACATCTGAATCATATCGATTTCTCCCGGCTTGTATCTCCAACCCGGATTCCATGAAATCACCTTCTTGCCACGGGCACGGATATATTCCACCATTTCAGGCACGAAGGTCTTGTTAGAGAAGCCCACTTCGTCCGTACCGATATGGAGATAAGGCACATCTGCAAATGTCTCACATACTTCATCAATCAAAAGTTTCAGGATCTTTGTTCCTTCCGGACTTTGCATATCATGACGGAAAGTACGAACAAAAGCAGCACTATGTCCTGGCATATCGATTTCCGGAATCAGCAACATATTGTGTTGCTTGCAGAAAGCAACCAGTTCTTTTGCTTCTTCAATGGTATAATATTTTCCATGAAGACGAGTCATATTCACGCTATCATTCAGCATCGGAAAAATCTTACTCTCCAAACGCCAAGCCTGGTTCTCGGTAAGATGCCAATGGAATACATTGATTTTATAGCGGGAAAGGATTTCGATTTCCTTCTTCAGTTCATCTAAGGACAAATAACTGCGTCCGATATCGTGCATGAAACCACGAATCTTAAATGCGGGCCAGTCCACAATTTCACAAGCCTCAAAATGTCCTTTCTTTTCTTCCAACTGACGAAGAGTCTGCAAGGCCCAATATACACCTTTTTCTGTAGTTGCTTCTACCAAAACACCTTTGGGAGAAACAACCAAACGATATGCCTCTTCTTGATTTAACTTGGCTCCTTTTACTTCGGGAACCAACTTCACTTCGATCTTACGAGAAGATTTCGGGACAATTTCCCCACCAGCTTCAGCAATGAATTTCTGCCACTCCGGCTGTAAAACGGAAGTTTCCAACGCAACTTTCCCTATTGTAAGACTACCGCCAGAAACAGTTATCTGCTGCGGCATAGGAAGCAAATTTTTAGAAGATTTAGCCACAGCACCTATACAAACAAGCACCATAACCAAGCATAAAACAAGTGTTTTTTTCATAGTTATATTTTTCATAGTTATTATCCCTAAATTAACTCGGTAAAAATAATTAATTTTACCGAAATACCCAAACATTCAAGGAGGTCTTTGCACAAAACTGCATTTATTTTGATGATAAACAAAAAACGCGCTGACGTTTTATTAAAAACATCAGCGCGTTTTATTGTACGCCCGATGAGAATCGAACTCATATCGTCGGAACCGGAATCCGGTATTCTATCCATTGAACTACGGGCGCAGTAAACCTAAAAACAAAAGTGCTGCAAAAGTACCAATAATCTTCTTATCTTCCTAACAAATCAGGAAAAAATCTTCCCGAAAGCAATTTGACAACAAAAAACACATATTTACTACCATTATTCCAAAAACTTATCTATATTTGCGTCCAATTAAAATATAAAACAAAGAGAGAATGAGTTATCTGATAAAGCCAAAAGGCTATAAAGCCCTACTCGATCTGAAGCAAACCGAGTTGGGCATCAAGCAAATAAAGGATTTTTTTCAGCAGAATTTATCTTCAGAACTCCGCTTACGCCGCGTCACTGCTCCCCTATTCGTATTGAAGGGAATGGGTATCAACGACGATTTGAACGGAGTAGAGCGTGCTGTATCTTTTCCAATCAAGGATTTGGGGGATGCACAAGCAGAAGTGGTACATTCATTGGCTAAATGGAAACGACTAACATTGGCCGAATACAACATTGAACCTGGATATGGGATTTATACGGACATGAATGCTATCCGCGCCGATGAGGAATTAGGCAACCTCCACTCCCTCTACGTAGACCAATGGGACTGGGAACGAACTATCACTGCCGAACAGCGTACCGTGGATTACTTGAAACAAATCGTGACCCGTATCTATTCGGCTATGCGACGTACCGAATACATGGTATGCGAGATGTATCCACAAATCAAGCCATTCCTGCCGCACGACATCCACTTTATCCATGCGGAAGAGTTGATGCAGAAGTATCCGGACCTTAGTCCAAAGGAACGTGAACATGCTATCACCAAGGAATATGGGGCCGTGTTTATCATCGGTATCGGATGTGAGTTGAGCAATGGGGAGAAGCATGACAATCGCGCACCTGACTATGATGACTATAGTACCATTGACCCTACAACCAACTTGCCAGGTCTCAATGGCGACTTGCTAATATGGGATGCTATCCTAGACCGCTCTGTAGAACTTTCGTCCATGGGTATCCGTGTAGACAAGGAAGCCTTGCTCCGACAACTCGCCCTCAGCGGACAGGAACACCGCAAGGAACTCTATTTCCACAAGCGCTTGCTGGACGGCAGTCTCCCGCTCTGTATCGGTGGAGGTATCGGCCAGTCCCGTCTCTGTATGCTCTATCTACAGAAAGCGCACATCGGCGAAATTCAGGCTAGTATTTGGCCGGAAGATATGCGCCGTGAATGTGCTGAATGGGGAATGCAACTTATTTAAGTTATGAGTTATAAGTTATGAGTTATGAGTTCCTTCCGGTTGGTACTTATAACTCATAACTCAAAAGTTTGCCTATTACCAAAATAACTTCTATCTTTATACCCTTAAAATGAAAGAACCATGAATGTACAGATAGAAGAAAGTTGGAAACAACAACTTGCCCCCGAATTTGAAAAGGATTATTTCGTCCGACTGACGGATTTCGTGCGAGAAGAATATCGCACCACAACTATCTATCCTCCTGGAAAACTTATTTTCAATGCCTTCAATCTCTGTCCGTTTCATCAGGCCAAGGTTGTCATTATCGGACAAGACCCCTATCATGGTCCCGGACAGGCACATGGCCTCTGCTTCTCTGTTAACGACGGAGTACCCTTTCCGCCCTCCCTCCAGAATATTTTCAAGGAAATCAAGAGCGATTTAGGTATCGACATCCCGACTAGCGGAAATTTGACCCGTTGGGCTAACCAAGGTGTACTGTTACTCAATGCCACACTGACGGTACGCGCCCACCAAGCCGGATCCCACCAACGAAAGGGTTGGGAAGAATTTACCGATGCCGCTATCCGCTCTTTGGCTGAACAACGGGAACATTTGGTATTCATCTTATGGGGAGCCTATGCCCAGAAAAAAGGCGCATTCATCGATCGGAGCAAGCATTTAGTATTGGCATCCGCTCATCCGTCTCCCCTCTCGGCCTACAATGGTTTCTTCGGGAATAAACATTTCAGCCGAGCCAACGATTATTTAGTGGAACATGGGATGTCTCCCATAAATTGGTAAAACTATGAGTGAAAGCAAATACATCTCCATTCAAGGAGCCAAGGTTAACAATCTGAAAAACATCAGTGTAGATATTCCTCGCGGAAAACTGGTGGTAGTAACGGGATTGTCCGGGTCAGGGAAATCATCTTTGGCCTTCGATACATTGTATGCCGAGGGACAACGCCGATATGTGGAAAGCCTCAGCAGTTATGCCCGTCAATTCTTAGGACGCATGAGCAAACCGGAATGCGACTTTATCAAGGGCATTCCACCTGCCATTGCTATCGAGCAAAAGGTTTCCAGCCGTAACCCACGCTCCACCGTGGGCACTTCGACCGAAATTTACGAATACCTGCGTCTACTCTTTGCCCGCATTGGCAAGACCTACTCACCTATCAGTGGGCAGTTGGTAAAGAAGCATACCGCTGAAGACATTGTTCAGTGCATGTTGGATTTTCCACAAGGTACCAAGTTTATGGTACTGGCGCCCCTCACCTTACGCGAAGGCCGCACACTGACAGAACAACTGGACATCGACATGAAGCAAGGGTTTGTGCGAGTGGAAGTAAACCGGAAGGTGATGCGTATCGAAGACTACCTCGTGCAACTACAAGCCGAAGGAGAGAGCAAGAAGGCGAATGTCTACCTGCTCATCGACCGCATGAGTGCCGACAATGACCAAGCCAGCATCAGCCGACTGACCGACTCAGCCGAAACAGCCATGTACGAAGGTGACGGTACCTGTATGCTCCGTTTCCAATGCGAGGACGGAGGTACCCAACTTTTTACTTTCAGCACGAAGTTCGAAGCCGACGGCATTACTTTCGAAGAGCCGAGCGACCAAATGTTTTCATTCAACTCGCCTATCGGTGCGTGCCCTACTTGCGAAGGTTTTGGCAAGATTATCGGCATCGATGAACAATTGGTGATTCCAAACCGAGCCTTGTCCGTGTATGACGGAGCCGTAGTATGTTGGAGAGGAGACAAAATGAGCGAATGGCAGAAGGAATTCTTGCACGAAGCCCCAGCACACAACTTTCCTATCTTCACTCCATATTATGAACTGACTCAAGAACAGAAGGACTATCTGTGGCATGGCCCAAGAGAAAAGACTTGCATCGATTCTTTCTTCAAGATGCTGGAAGAAAACCAATATAAAATTCAATACCGAGTGATGTTGGCACGCTATCGGGGAAAAACCACTTGTCCTACTTGTCACGGTACTCGTCTGAAAAAAGAAGCCGGATATGTTAAGGTGGGCGGACGTTCCATATCCGAGTTAGTGGACTTGCCTATCCACGATTTGCAAGAATTCTTCCGTACCTTGCAATTGGACGAACACGATGCTGCCATAGCCAAACGTATCTTGACTGAAATCAATAACCGTATCCAGTTCCTACAGGATGTAGGCTTGGGATATCTTACCCTGAATCGCCTTAGCAACTCGCTCTCAGGCGGAGAAAGCCAACGCATCAACTTAGCGACCTCGCTGGGCAGTAGTTTGGTAGGTTCTTTATATATATTGGATGAGCCAAGTATCGGTCTTCATAGCCGTGATACCGACCGCTTGATCAAAGTCTTGCGCCAATTACAACAATTGGGCAATACAGTAGTGGTAGTGGAACATGACGAAGAAATCATCCGTGCCGCCGACTATATCATCGACATTGGCCCGAATGCCGGTCGTTTGGGAGGCGAAATCGTCTATCAAGGCGACATGAAGGATTTACAGAAAGGCAGTAACAGCCATACCGTACGCTATTTGCTGGGAGAAGAGACTATCGACCCGCCTATAGTGCATCGCCCGTGGAACAACTATATAGAGGTAAAAGGTGCCCGTGAGAACAACCTCAAAGGCATTGATGTACGTTTCCCACTAAATGTGATGACCGTGGTAACCGGTGTGAGCGGTTCGGGAAAGAGTACCTTGGTGCGCGACGTATTCTATAAGTCACTGAAGCGTGAATACAGCGAAAGCAGCGAGCGTCCGGGTGAACACCTATCGCTGGAAGGCGACATACAGATGATCAAGGATATTGAGTTTGTAGATCAGAATCCGATAGGCAAGTCATCAAGAAGCAACCCAGTAACTTACGTAAAGGCTTACGATGAAATCCGCAAGCTCTATGCCGAACAACCTCTAGCCAAACAACTAGGCTTTACCGCCGGCTATTTCTCTTTCAACACCGAAGGAGGCCGTTGCGAGGAATGTAAGGGCGAAGGTACGGTTACGGTAGAAATGCAGTTCATGGCCGACTTGGTATTGGAATGCGAAAGTTGTCATGGCAAGCGTTTCAAGGCCGATACCTTGGAAGTAAAGTTCCAGGACAAGAATATTTACGATATTCTGGAGATGACCGTAAACCAAGCCGTTGAGTTCTTTACCGAACATAAACAAGCGAAAATAGTCAAGAAATTACGTCCATTACAGGAAGTCGGTTTGGGATATGTCAAATTAGGACAATCCTCTTCCACTCTCTCGGGTGGGGAAAACCAGCGTGTAAAACTCGCCTATTTCCTCAGCATCGAGAAGGCTTCGCCAACAATCTTCGTATTCGACGAACCGACCACCGGTCTCCACTTCCACGACATCAAGAAGTTGTTGGAAGCCTTCGACTCACTCATCAGCCGAGGACACACCATTGTCATCATCGAGCACAACCTTGATGTAATAAAATGTGCCGACCATGTGATTGACTTGGGGCCGGAAGGCGGCGACAGAGGAGGTAATCTTGTAGCAGCAGGCACACCGGAAGAAGTGGCACAGTGTACTGAGTCGTATACAGGACAATTTTTGAAAGAAAAGTTATAACCTTAAAACCATACATAAAAATGAAGAAACTAAAACAAATCGTAGCAGTCTTCACCTTAGGTATTGCGCTAATGACAGCCTGCAATGATGCTCCTCCAATCATCAAGGATGCCTCTATCCTACCGATTCCTGTAAGTTTAAAACAAGACACCACTTGTTTCATACTTCCAAAGAGTACCACTATCGGCATCAACGACCCGCAACTGAAACCTGCTGCTGAATATTTAGCAAGCATTCTTTCACCAGCCACCGGGTATAGTTTCAAGGTAAGCGAAGGGCAAGGAAACATCAACTTGGGCATTGGTACCATGGAAGGTGCAGAAGATGCCTATACGTTGGTATCTAATCCTGAAAATGTGAACATCACAGGTAATACTTACCGTGGTGTCATCGCCGGCATCCAGTCTTTGCGCCAACTCTTCCCAGCCGAGATAGAAGCCGACAAGAAGGTGAGTGGCATGAGTTGGGGTATCCCTTCGGTACAGATTCAAGATGCGCCACGTTTTGGTTGGCGTGGTTTGATGCTCGATGTCTCCCGCCACTTCTATTCCAAGGAAGAAGTCATGGAGTTTTTGGACCTCATGGCACTCTATAAACTGAACAAGTTCCATTGGCATCTTACCGACGACCAAGGTTGGAGACTGGAAATTAAGAAATATCCACTCCTTACTGAAAAAGGCGCATGGCGTAAATTCAACAACCACGACCGTGACTGCATGAAGTATGCTGCCGAACAAGACAACCCGGACTATGAAATCCCGACTGACAAGATGCAGATAGTGGAAGGTGATACACTTTATGGAGGTTTCTATACCCAAGAAGACGTAAAGGAAGTAATTGCATACGCCCAAGTACGAGGCATCGATATCATCCCGGAACTCGATATGCCAGGTCACATGTTGGCTGCCGTAAGCAACTACGACGGCGTATCGTGCTTCGAAGAAACAGGCTGGGGCTCTACCTTCTCTTCTCCAGTATGTCCGGGCAAAGATTCGGCTCTTGAATTCTGCAAAAATGTATATACCGAACTCATCGAACTCTTCCCATACGAATATGTACACATCGGTGGCGATGAAGTGGAAAAGACCAACTGGAAGAAATGTCCGGATTGCCAGGCACGCATGAAGGAACACGGTTTGAAGACCGAAGAAGAACTCCAGGCATGGTTCATTCACGAAATGGAACATTTCTTCAACTCGAAAGGCAAGAAAATGATTGGTTGGGACGAAATCATCGAAGGAGGCTTGTCGGAAACGGCTACCGTCATGTGGTGGCGCAGTTGGGCGAAACTTGCTCCAAGCCAAACGACCGGCCAAGGCAACGATTTGATCTTCACACCTAACGCTCCGTTCTACCTGGACTATGCACAAGACAAGAAGTCGGTACTGAACATTTACAATTACGAACCAATGAAGGAAGTACCGGATGCCGACAAGCAACACCTCGTGAAGGGTGTACAAGGCAACATCTGGTGCGAATGGATTCCAAGCCGTGAACGTATGCATTACATGGCCGCTCCACGTATGCTTGCTATTGCCGAGTTGGGTTGGAGCGCTAACGACCGTAAGGATTGGGCAGACTTCCAAGTCCGCATGGCCGACCAATTCGGACGCCTCAACGTCATGGATATCCAATACCGTATTCCTGATTTGGAAGGCTTCATGAAGAACAATGTATTCATCGGCGAAAAGAAGGTAGAAATTACTTGCCTTGACCCTAGCGCCAGCATCCACTACACCACTGACGGAAGCATACCGACATTGGAGTCACCGAAATATGACGGCAACCTCGTCTTGACAGAGACCACCGACCTTACCCTTCGTGTATTCCGCCCGACAGGCAAACGTTCGGACATCGTGAAAACTCACTTCAAAAAAACCGAATATAGTCCGGCCACTACGGCTGCTCCAAGTAATCCTGGTTTGAAAGCCACCTGGTACGACTTCAAAGGAAAGACTTGCGCAGAAATCGCTGCGGCTCCAGTCAAGAATACTTACCGAGTAGAAGATGTGACCATTCCTCGGGGTGTTAAATCATACATCATCGGTTTGACATACAAGGGATACATCAACATTCCGGAAGACGGAATCTATTCCTTCTACCTCAGTTCGGACGACGGCAGCATGCTGTACATCGACGGTAAGCAAGTAATCGACAATGACGGTCTCCATGCTCCAGGCGAAGTGACTGGTCAGGCAGCCTTGAAACAAGGCTATCACCCGATAGAAGTACAATATTTCGACCATGGTGGTGGTTCTATCCACTTAAAGGTTTGCGGTAATGACGGAAAGGAAATTCCATTTACTTATCTGTATGCACATTAATACAAGAAGGGGAGGCCAATAAATTGGGCCTCCCCTTAAAATTTACAAAACAAATAAAATTAAGATTTAAAGTTTTACCTGCAGACTAAAAATACATTATATTTGTCTAAAACGACTAAAATATTATAATGATGAAAAGAGCAGCACAACTATTATTATTTCCTGTACTCATATTATTCTTGACAGGATGTGGAACAAGCAAGAGTACAGCATTATCCCAAGAAGAGGTTCAATCTATCACAACTCGCACCTATGACGAGAATTATGATTTGGTCTATAAATCCATCCTTTCTGCCATAGCCAATGGAGGGTATTTGATAACAAACACAGACTATCAAGCAGGAGTTATAGCAGCAGAATCATCTGAAACAAAAAATGCCGACTTTATTGAAGCGATGCTTGCGGGCATATCGGACACAAATCATAACTATAAAGTATCTGTCCTTGTAAACAAACTCAATGAACAACAAACAAAAGTACACTGGACACTATTTCATTATGCAACAGTAAATTACAATGATGAAAGAAAAGGAGTAAAATCTGGTGGTAGAACTTTAATCGCCTCACAATACCAAAATTGGTTCTCTAGAGTTTCCGATGAAATTCAAAAGAATAAGGGTGCAAACTAATTGCACCCTTATTCTTTTATTTCTTATAAGTTTCTTCTATTTCCTTATTACGCTGTTCCATGCGTTTTTCCTTCAAGCGGAGCACATACCACAACAAGCCTACAATCACATACGAGGCACCAAATGTAACCCACTTTTCCGTATCACTAATTTCTGAATTCTTCGGAAGGAAATAAGCAGCCATGGCTGTAGTATAAGCCAACAAAGCCAAGGGCATCCAGGTAGATTTTCTAAGTTTCTTTCTCATAATCGTTTCTGTGTTTCTTTCTTAAACCAAGTCATAAACCATACCACTGCAATCAAGGTACATGCACCACCAATACCATAAGCCACCGTCTGCGGAAGCGATAATCCTTCGGGTGCTATACAGATATAGGTTGAACATACCAATGTCATCAGCAAAGCCGGCAACAAGGTGATGTAATAATTCTTCTTTTCACGAACCAAATAAACGGTAATAGCCCAAAGGGTAAATACAGACAAGGTCTGGTTGCACCAAGCAAAGTATCTCCAGATAATCTTGAATCCTTCGGCGTCGCTCAAACTATAGACCAACACACCGATTGTGAGCAAGAACAAAGGAATACAAATCAACAGACGCTTACCTATCGGACGCTGATCGATATGCAAGAAGTCCGCAGCAATCAAACGGGCCGAGCGAAGGGCCGTATCACCACTGGTAATCGGAGCAGCCACAATACCAAGAATAGCCAAAATACCCCCGAAAGTACCCAACCATTCATTCGATATACGGGTTGCTACCGCTGCTCCTGAGAATGCCTTTCCAGTTACTTGGTCAATAATTCCATTTTCTTGAAAGAAGTAGGTAGCCGCAGCCGCCCAAATCAAGGCGACTATCCCTTCTGCCACCATGGCTCCATAGAAAATAGGCCGACAATGCTTTTCATGGCTCATGCAACGTGCCATTAGCGGAGACTGAGTAGCATGGAAGCCACTAATCGCTCCACAAGCAATGGAAATGAACATCATCGGGAAGATAGGGTTCTTCTCATATTTGGTACCAAAACCATTCCACATCTCGGGCAATTCCGGATTCTTCACATACAGCATCACCATGATTCCTACCGCCATAAACAACAAAGCAACGGCAAAAAGCGGATAAATCTTTCCGATAATCTTATCCACCGGCATCAGCGTTGCCAATACATAATACAGGAAGATGATGATGATCCAGAAATAAGCATCCATCCAGTCGGGTGTCATACCAGCGATGAGTTCGGCAGGGCCACTCACAAACACGGCTCCCACGAGAATCATCAGAACCATGGTAAAAAGTGTCATCACTTTCTTGGTAGTCATCCCCAAGTAACGACCGACTATTTCCGGCAAACTTTCGCCACCGTTACGGATAGAAAGGGCACCCGAAAAGAAGTCATGTACCGCCCCAGCAAAAATCGTACCGATGACAATCCACAAATAGGAAGCCGTACCGAACTGCGCTCCCATAATCGCCCCGAAGATAGGACCAAGGCCCGCAATGTTCAGGAACTGGATCATGAAGATTTTCCAAGTAGGCAGAGGGATATAGTCTACTCCGTCCGCCATGGTCAAGGCCGGTGTCTTCCGGTCATCCGGGCCGAAGATACGGTTGACGTATGCTCCATAGACGGCATATCCGCCGATGAGCAAGAGTAATGCGATAGTAAATGTTATCATAAAGTTATTTGTTATTCTTTACATTCTGTCATTCAGAGCGAAACGAAGTGTAGCGAAGAATCTCGATAGCATCCACCTTTATGTATCCGAGATTCTTCCTCCCGATGGTCGTCTGAATGACAATTCTGATGACAAAAGTAAGAAAATCATCAATAACTTCGTATCTTTGCCGCCAAATTTACCACTCATGCGAACTTTTTTAATCCTTCTACTCATATCTTTGCTTGGAACCATACACTCGAAAGCCCAACCCAAACACGAAATCCGTGCCACTTGGGTAACGACTCTCGGCGGTATGGACTGGCCTCGGAACAAGGCAACCCATGCCTACGGCATCCGACGCCAGCAAGAAGAATTACGCCAGATACTTGACCAACTGAAGGAAGCCAACTTCAATACCGTAATGCTTCAAACCCGCCTCCGTGGTGACTTGATTTATCCTTCGTCTATCGAAACCTTCCCCGAAGCCTTGACCGGGCGTACGGGACGAAATCCGGGATATGACCCGTTGGCTTTTGCTATCGAAGAATGTCACAAGCGGGGCATGGAACTTCATGCCTGGATCGTTACCATTCCTGCCGGCAACAACCGACAAGTGAAACTCCTTGGCAAACATTCTATCGTCAAGAAAAACCGCAAGATATGTAAACCACACGAAGGTGCCTGGTATCTCGATCCCGGTCATCCCGAGACAGCCGACTATCTAGCCGGCATCGTCAAAGAAATCGTAAACCGATACGATGTAGACGGCATCCATTTCGACTACATCCGATACCCGGAGAATGCCCGTCGTTTCCCGGATAAGGACACTCATCGTAAATACGGCAAAGGCAAGGACTTGAAACAATGGCGACGGGATAACATCACTGCCATTGCCCGCCGACTTTACACCGAGGTGAAACAACTGAAACCATGGGTAAAGGTAAGCAGTTCACCCATTGGAAAATATCGCGACACCAGCCGATATTCCTCTCTCGGTTGGAATGCCTACGAAACGGTGTATCAAGATGCACAGGGTTGGCTGAAGGGAGGCATCCATGATGCCCTCTTCCCGATGATGTACTTCAAGGACAACCACTTCTATCCTTTCGCCCTCGATTGGAAAGAAAATGACCACGGCCGTTGGGTAGTACCGGGCATCGGCATCTACTTCCTCTCGCCCCGTGAAAGAGATTGGCCCCTCGATGAAGTGAGCCGACAACTGTTCTTCACCCGTCAGCAAGGATTGGCCGGTCATGCCTATTTCCGCAACAAGTTCCTTTTGGACAATGTGAAGGGAATATTCGATGAAGTTAAGTATGAATTCTATAATGCCCCTGCCCTCATTCCACCGATGACATGGCAGGACAGCATCGCTCCTTCCGTGCCGTCCTCTCCTATTTGCGAGACACTAGAAAACGGGAACATCCGATTGGCATGGGAACCTTCGAAGGACAACCACGACTTGCCTGTGGTGTATCATTTGTATGCATCGCCTACCTACCCTGTAGACACGAATGATGCACAGAACTTGCACACTACCTATCTAAAGGAAACTGAAACCACCGTGAAGGAAGGTTATTATTATGCTGTAACCTCTGCCGACCGCTATGGAAACGAGAGTGCCCCATTGGCATTGAATCATGCACCCGAACTGGATATTCCAATCTTAAACCAAGGAGACAGATTGATACTTCCAAAACGTTCTGACATTCAAGAAATCCTTATTTGTAACAGTATGGGTGAGGAGATTTCAAGAGTGAGGTATCATCATGAAATTTCGTTGGAGTTATTGCCAAAGGGATTCTATTTAGTGTATGCTTTAAACAAAGACGGGAAAAAGACGTTGATTGGAACTATTTTGAACTAACCCACTAAAAGTACGGAAACTGATTTCACCGTTTCACAGACGTATAACCCTCTCATTTACAACACAAGCATGTGAACGAAGACTCCTTTCACAAGTTTCACGGTTTCACCCAATGCTCTCAACTCCAATCAGGACGACATACATTGTGAAACCGTGAAACCAGCAAAATCGCGTTGCATTCACGCTAAAATTTTAAGATTCAAGAAATTAAAAGTTTGTGACACGAGTGAACCCTGTTATTACAAAATTCGGTATAGAATCTATTTATATACAAATATTTATGCATAAAGCCTTGCTTTAGACAAACATCAAGGCGTTTTAAAAAAACACCGCCGTGTTTAAGTCCAAACACCACCGCGTTTTTTTAAAAGGCGGTCATCTTTTTTTAAAAAGACGGTCGTCTTTGGGGAATACATATTTATGCATTCCTTGGATTTTTTACGTAATATTTGAAATACAATCGAGACCTCCAAACGTAGGGCGATAGCTTGGGCGATTTTCTGGTAACTACTTTCAGAAAATTGGGTATTACAGACAATGAAGTGATTCAGAACTGCTACGTGGGACGAAGCACCTATTACCGCATGAAACAGGGAGAACTGATCAATGTGGATGCTTATATCCGATTGACGGACTATGCCGTACTGAAGATTCGGGCACGAATGGCAAGGCGGTTGCTTCCTGATGGTTTTATGAAGGAGTGGAGAAAGAAAATAATGGGGGTGTTGGGGGTTTGAGATACTTTTCTGTCCGCTTTCGTGTCCGAAAATGAAAAAAGTGTCCGATATCGGACACCCTTATTTATTACATTTCCTCTCATTATCAATATTTTATAGTTCTGGCACGGTTTTTGTAGTATAATAGATATTCACATTAAAATAAGAAACAACTCTAAAACAAAAATTATGATTAAACTCTACATGAAACAGGCATGGACGATGATGAAGCAGAACAAGCTCTTCACGTCCATCTATGTAGCCGGTACGGGACTTTCCATTGCTTTGGTGATGACTTTGTTCATCATTTTCTACGTGAAATTCGCTCCTATCTATCCGGAATACAACCGCAACCGAATCCTGACTATAAGTACCTCCATGCGAGTAGACAAGAACAATGAAGGAAACTGGTCGTGCAACAGTGGCGTTTCCTACTATTTCGTGTCCGACTATCTCCAAAAACTGAAGCATGCAGAGTCTGTAGCTGCAGTGGAGACCAACAACGGAACTACTTTGGCATCCAAGGTAGGCGACAAAAAAGCTGTAAAAACATTTCTCCGTTATGTGAATGCCGACTTTTGGCAAGTATTCACTTTCCAATTCTTGGCCGGACGTGGTTTCTCACCAGAGGAACAGGAAGCGGTACAACCCGTAGTGGTTCTCAGTGAATCGTTTGCCCGTCGTATATTTGCCCATTCCACTCCATTGGGTGAAAAGGTGTTTTTCAACGGTAAGGAATTTACGGTAATAGGTGTGGTAAAAGACGCCTCGAACGCCACTCCCTATGCTACCGCCGATGCATGGACACCTATTACTCATAATGCTTCTTCGGTTATTCACAAGGAATATATGGGCTTTATGGGTGGAATCCATGCGTTCATGCTGGCTTCCGACAAGAAGGAACTGCGCCGTGAGGTGCTCGACATGATAGACCGTTACAACCAACAGGATTCTGTCTATCGACACGAATTCTTCGGCCAGCCGGACGACTATTGGATGAGTACTTTCCGTACAGGCAACAACGACGAATATGGGTTTTCTTTCTGGAGCCTGATGAAAAACTATATCTTTATCCTGATAGCCTTGATTTTTATTCCTGCCCTGAACCTGAGTGGCATGATTTCTAACCGCATGGACAGCCGTATGTCCGAATTGGGAGTAAGACGTGCCTATGGTGCAAACAGCCGTGAAATCATCCGTCAGGTATTGTGGGAAAACCTGTTGCTCACGGCTATAGGCAGTCTGTTGGGATTAATGCTTTCTTACCTCATCATATTGACAACAAGTGATTGGATTCTACACTTATTCGACGGTGTTGTAGCAGGAAGCGGTTCTGAAATAAACGTTACATTCGAAATGCTTTTCAATCCCATTGTATTTGGTTCTTCCATCTTGTTTTGCGTTCTGCTGAACCTTATTTCGGCATTGGTACCTACTATTTGGGCTTTGAGACATTCCATCATCCATAGTATTCACTCTAAACGTTAAGGCTTTATGTTACAAGTTATATTCCGACAATTATGGAACCAACGCCGTATGAACGGCTGGATATTCATCGAACTGCTGATAGTCAGTTTTTTCCTTTGGGTAGTACTTGACCCCATCTGCGTATTGACATCCACCAAGAATATTGACCCTGGGTATGAAGCCGAAGGACGTTATGTCGTGCGCCTCGCCATGTACGAACAGACACATGGCAAGTATGATGCTGAAGCCGCGGCCAATGACTCGATGAAAGTGGAACATTACAATCGGGTGGCACGCATTATCCGCGACTTGCCCGAAGTAGAAAGTATGGCTATACCTGTCCAACTTTGTTTTCCAGGCAGCAGGAACTGGAGCGGTTCCCAACTATTCCGTGATACTGCGGATGTAGCCCAGAAGAACTTCGCACATTTGCAATGGTATTCGTTTGTAAAAGGCAGCAATCCATTTGTCACATACGGTATGAGAGATGCCACGACCAACGGCCCTGTCATTATGGTTCCAGAGAAGGAAGGAATCTATCTTTCTGAAAACTTGGCGATAGAGTTGTTCGGAACGAAAGATGCACGTGGAAGAATGGTCTATCAAGGTGCCAACATGAGTAGCGGTCTTGAAGTGTTGGGGGTGTTCTCCGATTACAAGCATTATGATTATACGCAACCTTACGCTTTGGCCATTTACTTTGAAAAGGAAATAGAAGCGAGCCAATGGATGCACTGGCGGTATCCTTTCGTATTCAAGGTAAAAGAAGGAGTAAACGAAGAAGCTTTCATTGAACGGTTTGTCGAAGAAATCGCTCCGGCATTGGAATGGGGTAACATCTATTTCGACAGTATCCAAAGTTTCAGCGAAGTATGTGAAGCAAACAACAACGCAAGTGGTATTTACAACAAGATACGTATGCACTATGCATTGGCGGGGTTTGCCATTCTCTGCATCTTCTTGGGCATGTTAGGAACTTTTTGGATTCGCAGCAATGCACGTCGGCAGGAAATCGGTGTGATGCGCAGCATGGGAGCCAGTCGAAATACCATCATAGTCCAATTCCTGACAGAAGCAGCCTTGTTGGTTACATTGGCATTTGTTTGTAGCTTACCGTTTCTTTTCAACTATATCCACATGGAAGGAATGTTCGACGAAGTCTTTGCCCCAGGGCGTTATCCCATTGTCAGCGATAAATATTGGGTCAACAGTTTTGGATTGCATTTCGGTATTGTAACCCTGATTACTTATCTAATATTGCTTTTCGTTTCATTGATAGGGACATTTATACCTGTTGTGAAAGCAGCAAACATTCTTCCTGCCGATGCATTACGGGATGAATAATATAAAGGCTCCTAATCGTTAAAGTTAGGGTCAAAAGTCTGAACAGAAGAGCATGGGAGGATATTTTCCTCTCTGCTCATTAATATTATTTCAGACAGATTATTTCATTGCATTTATTTCTTGAAATTGCGTTAAAAGCATTGCACTTTTCCATACAATGTATTACATTTGCATACACTAAAGTCAAAGCAATATGGAAACAGCAGTTAAAGTATCAACATCTTTCCGTCTGAATGCGGAACTTGTTGAAAAGATGAAGGCAGCAGCCAAGGCTAGTAATAGAAGTCTGAACAATTTTGTTGAGAGCATTCTTCTTAACGTGATGTATTGCGACAACCCTGAAGATGTAACCATGGCTTCTATAGAAGAAGCACGGAAACAACAGGCTGCATACAAGAATGGTACATTGGACGTAAAGCCGATAGATCTTTCCAACGTAGATAATATGCTGAAATCAATGGGATTATGAAACAAATAATCCCCACTACCCAATATAAGAAAGACTTGAAACGATATGCTAACCAACGTAAGAAAATGGAAGCCTTGCTTGATATTCTCCGTTGCTTGGCAAACGAAGAGCCTATCCCAGAAA
>JBGVGD010000006.1:0-11174 GCA_045121515.1 Phocaeicola sp.
ATTTTCATCCCCAGCCATGCCCCGATACTACCACCCAAAACAGCAAGCAACAGCAAGGTCGATTCCGGGATACGCCACCGGTCCTTCTTGGCTTTCCACTTATCGATGCCATATAAGAAGAACGTGATAACGTTGAGAATTACAATAGATGTGTAGATTATCATTTCCATAGTGGTTACAATGGTAGTGAAAATCGAGTCACCAAATATGATATTTAATAAATGATAGGCGCTTTATTGTCTGATTAAAATCTCTTAATTCTCATCATCAAAAATAGGAATAGAAAAACTATTTTCGGTATTCCCGATACCCGCAACACGGATTGGTTATCTTTCTTACGAGTACTTCTTCGGCCAACGGGCATAGATGCTGAACAAGGCCATGATAAGAATACCCATCGGATAATACAAGTATTCGATGATGGAAAGCGGCGAGATAGAAGCAAGTTTGGCCGCCATCAGCATCTGTGCTCCATAAGGGATAAAGCCTTGAACCACACACGAGAAGGTGTCGAGAATGCTGGCGCTCTTGCGCTTGTCCACTCCGTACTTGGTAGCAATATCATTCGCCAAAGGACCTACGGTAATGATGGCAATGGTATTGTTGGCCGTACAGATGTTGGCAATGCTCACAAGGGCTGCAATGCACATCTCGGCACCTTTCTTGCCATTGATCTTGCGAGTCAATGCATGGATGATGTAATCCACACCGCCATTGAAACGGATCAACTCAAGCATACCACCCGCCATGAGGGTAATGATGATGAGTTCGCCCATGCCGCTCATACCGGCACCCAAGGAGCCAAACCAGTCGAACATGTCAATGCTTCCGGTACTGATACCGACAATGCCGGAGGTGAGGATACCCAACAACAATACAACGGCAACATTGAAGCCCATGAAAGCGGTAGCAAGCACCACGAGGTAGGGAAGTACCTTCACCCATTCAATCGGGTAGGCTTCATGAGGCACGCTCATTCCGAATCCGCGATAAACGTAATAGGCCAACACACACAAGGCAGCCGGAAGCACCAAACGGAAATTTACCTTGAACTTGTCTTTCATGGCACATCCCTGCGTACGGGTAGCCGCAATCGTGGTATCGGAAATGAACGAGAGGTTGTCGCCAAAGAAAGCACCACCCACTACAATGGCAGTCATGAAGCCCATATCCATGCCGGTCTTTTCGGCAATACCCGCAATGACGGGCACAAGGGCCACAACCGTACCTACCGATGTACCGATGGAGAGCGAAATGAAACACGCCGCCAAGAAGAATCCGGCCAAAAGCAGATTGCCCGGAAGGAGTTGGAGGGTTAAATTAACGGTTGCATCAATGGCACCTATATCCTTGGCACTCTGAGCGAAAGCCCCTGCTAAAACGAAAATCCAAATCATCAGCATGATGTTCTTGTCAGCCGCGCCTTTGGAGTATTGCATGATACGGTCATTGAGCGAAAGTCCCTTGGTGATGCACACGGCATATACCGAAGATACCAGGAAAGCCACGGTGATGGGGACCTTATAGAAATCGTTTACAATCAGGGAAACAACTAGATATAAACATAAAAAAACAAGCAACGGACTGAGGGCCCATAGGCTCGGTTGCTTGGTAATAGGAGTAATTTTTGTTTTCTTCATCTCTCTTTTTTGATTTCGGGGTGCAAAATTACAACATTTTCTTTCGTTACTACATATTTTTCTTGTAAATTTGCGACTTTAAATTTTTAGGACCTTTTTAAGGTAAAAAGAACAAAAGAAAAACAACATAAAATTATGAGTAAGAAATTTGCTGAACTATCCCAACTCAACCTTTCGCAAGTGAACAAGGAAGTGTTGGCCAAGTGGGATGAAAATGATGTATTCTCCAAAAGTATGACAGAACGCGAAGGCTGTCCTTCTTTCGTTTTCTACGAAGGTCCTCCTTCTGCAAACGGTATGCCGGGTATCCACCACGTAATGGCTCGTACCATCAAGGATACTTTCTGTCGATATAAAACCATGAAGGGTTTCCAAGTTAAGCGTAAGGCTGGTTGGGATACTCACGGTCTTCCAGTAGAACTCGGTGTAGAAAAGGCACTCGGTATCACCAAGGAAGACATCGGCAAGACTATTTCGGTAGCCGAATACAACGCTGCTTGCCGTAAGGACGTGATGAAGTTTACCAAGGAATGGACAGACTTGACTCACAAGATGGGTTACTGGGTAGACCTCGACGATCCATACATCACATACGATAACCGTTACATCGAAACTCTCTGGTGGCTCTTGAAGCAACTCTACAACAAGAACTTGCTTTACAAGGGTTATACTATCCAGCCGTATTCTCCTGCTGCAGGTACTGGTTTGAGTTCACACGAATTGAACCAACCGGGCTGCTACCGCGACGTGAAGGATACTACCGTAATCGGTCAGTTCAAGATGAAGAACCCGAAGCCGGAAATGGCAGAGTGGGGTACTCCGTACTTCATCGCTTGGACCACTACTCCATGGACATTGCCTTCAAACGTGGCACTCTGTGTGGGTCCGAAGATTGACTATGTAGCCGTACAGACATACAACGCTTACTCGGGCGAAAAGATGACTGTGGTATTGGCGAAGCCGCTCCTCAACATGCACTTCAACCCGAAGGCTGCTGAACTCGCACTCGAAGACTACAAGCCGGGCGACAAACTCGTTCCGTTCAAGGTAGTAGGCGAGTACAAGGGTACTGACCTCGTAGGCATGGAATACGAACAACTCCTCCCATGGGTGAAGCCGGTGAGCGTGGACGAAAAGGGTAACTGGACTGATGCATCGGCTCAGGCATTCCGTGTGATCCCGGGTGATTATGTAACTACTGAAGACGGTACAGGTATCGTACACATCGCTCCGACATTCGGTGCGGACGACGCCTTCGTAGCCAAGGCTGCTGGTATCCCAGCTCTCTACATGATCAACAAGAAGGGTGAAACTCGTCCGATGGTAGACTTGACTGGTAAGTTCTACTTGATGGAAGAACTCGATGAAAACTTCTTGGCTACTTGTGTAAACCAGGAACTCTATAAGAACTACGAAGGTCGTTGGGTGAAGAACGCTTACGACCCTCAGTTCACTGTAGACAACAAGTATGATGAAAAGGCTGCTCAGGCTGCTGAATCTCTCGATATCTTCATCTGCTTGAACATGAAGGCCGAAAACAAGGCATTCAAGATTGAAAAGCACGTGCACAACTATCCGCACTGCTGGCGTACAGACAAGCCGGTATTGTACTATCCGCTCGACTCTTGGTTCATCCGCTCGACTGCTGCAAAGGAACGCATGATCGAATTGAACAAGACTATCAACTGGAAGCCGGAATCGACTGGTACTGGCCGTTTCGGCAAGTGGCTCGAAAACTTGAACGACTGGAACCTTTCCCGTTCTCGTTATTGGGGTACTCCACTTCCTATCTGGCGTAGCGAAGAGGGCGAAGAAATCTGCATCGGCTCTGTAGAAGAACTCTACAACGAAATCGAAAAGTCTATCGCTGCTGGTTTCATGACTGCTAATCCTTATAAGGAAATGGGCTTCGAACCGGGCGTATATAATAAGGAAAACTACGACAAGATTGACCTCCACCGTCCGTACGTGGATGATATCACCCTCGTTTCTGAATCGGGCAAGCCAATGAAGCGTGAACTCGACTTGATCGACGTATGGTTCGACTCAGGTGCGATGCCTTATGCTCAGTTGCACTATCCGTTCGAAAACAAGGAAATCGTAGACAACCGTTCATACTATCCGGCTGACTTCATTGCAGAAGGTGTGGACCAGACTCGTGGTTGGTTCTTTACCCTCCATGCAATCGCTACCATGGTATTCGACAGCATCTCATATAAGAACGTAATCTCTAACGGTCTCGTACTCGACAAGAACGGCAACAAGATGTCTAAGCGTTTGGGTAACGCTGTTGACCCATTCGGTGCAATCGAACAATATGGTTCTGACCCATTGCGTTGGTACATGATTACAAACGCATCTCCATGGGATAACTTGAAGTTCGACGTAGACGGTGTGGTAGAAGTAACCCGTAAGTTCTTCGGTACCCTCCACAATACATACAAGTTCTTCGCTCCGTATGCAAACCTCGACGGATTTACATACGCTGAAGCGGAAGTGCCGGTAGCAGAACGTCCGGAAATCGACCGTTGGATTCTTTCTGAACTCAACTCATTGATCAAGGAAGTGGATGCTTGCTATGCAGACTATGAACCGACTAAGGCTGGTCGTTTGATCAACGACTTCGTGAACGACAACCTTTCTAACTGGTACGTTCGTCTTTGCCGTAAGCGTTTCTGGGGTACAGGCTACTCACAAGACAAACTCGCTGCTTACCAGACACTCTACATCTGCTTGGAAACTGTGGCTAAGTTGATGGCTCCAATTTCTCCGTTCTATGCAGACCAGATGTACATGAACTTGGTATCGGCAACCGGTCGCGACAATGTGGTATCTGTACACTTGGCTAAGTTCCCGGTATGCGACGAAAGCATCATCGACAAGGAACTCGAAAGCCGTATGCAGATGGCTCAGAAGGTATCTTCTATGGGCTTGGCATTGCGTAAGAAGATCAACATCATCGTGAAGCAGCCGTTGCAAAAGTTGATGATCCCAGTAGATGCTGTGACTAAGGAACGTCTCGAAGCCGTGAAGTCACTCATCATGAACGAAGTGAACATCAAGGAAATCGACTTCGTGGAAGGTGCATCGGATATCCTCGTGAAGAAGGTGAAGTGTAACTTCAAGATCATGGGTAAGAAGTTCGGTCCGTTGATGAAGCAGGTTGCTGCTGCTGTTGCCACACTCGACCAGGCACAAATCGCAGAACTCGAAGCAAACGGCAAACTCACTCTCGACTTGAACGGTACTCCGGCTGAAATCGAAACTGGTGAAGTGGAAATCTTCAGCGAAGACATCCCGGGTTGGGTAGTAGCCAACGAAGGTACATTGACCGTAGCCATGGACACTGTAGTGACTGACGAACTCCGTCGCGAAGGTATCGCTCGTGAATTGGTAAGTAAGATTCAAAATATCCGTAAGGGTAGCGGTTTCGAAATTACTGACAAGATTAATGTACTTGTAGCGAAAAATGATAACACAAATGATGCAATTAATGAATTTAATTCTTACATTTGCAACCAAGTGTTGGCAAACTCATTGCAGATTGTTGATGAGGTGGCCGATGCAACAACATTGGAATTCGACGGCTTTACACTCGATGTAAATGTCGTTAAAGCATAAACAACCTTAATTTATACCTCTTTTAATACCTAAATGTTATGGCAGAAAAGACTAGATACTCTGATGCAGAACTCGAAGAATTCCGTGCCATTATCATGGAAAAGCTCGAATTGGCCCAACGAGATTATGATAGACTGAAAAGTTCAATCATGAACAAGGACGGCAACGATGTGGACGATACATCTCCAACCTACAAAGTGTTGGAAGAAGGTGCAAACACGCTTTCTAAGGAAGAAACAACTCGTTTGGCTGGACGCCAATTGAAATTCATCCAAAGTTTGCAGGCTGCATTGGTACGTATCGAAAACAAGACTTACGGTATTTGCCGTGAAACCGGTAAGTTGATTCCGGCTGGCAGACTCCGCGCTGTGCCTCATGCAACACTTTGCATCGAAGCAAAGCAAACTGAAAAGAAGTAAATGTACAATTAAAGTTGTCTCAAAGACAATTGTCATTCAGACGACCGAAGGGAGGAAGAATCTCGAAGACATAAAGAAAATGTAATCGAGATTCTTCGCTTCGCTCTGAATGACATGAACGAGACAATAAAGAACGAAAACTGAATGAAGAAATTTCTCACTAAAGGACAACTATCTGCACTCATTGTATTTGCTGTACTCATCATCGACCAAATTATCAAGATTTGGGTGAAGACAAGCATGTACTGGCATGAAAGCATCAAAATCACTGATTGGTTCTATATCTACTTTACCGAAAACAACGGTATGGCATTCGGCATGGAAATCTTCAACAAATTTTTCCTGACTGGCTTCCGTATCATTGCGGCTATCGCCATCACTTGGCTGCTAATCCAATACGTAAAGAAGAACTATAAGACCGGGTTCCTGGTTTGCGTGTCTTTGATTCTGGCGGGTGCTATCGGTAACATCATCGACTGTGTCTTCTATGGAGAAATATTCAGTGAAAGTACACACAGCCTCATTGCTCAGTTCGTTCCTATCGGCGAAGGCTATTCGGACTGGTTCTATGGCAAGGTGGTGGACATGTTCTATTTCCCTCTCATTGAAACCAATTGGCCGGAATGGATGCCATTCGTAGGAGGGGAGCATTTCATCTTCTTCAGCCCGATATTCAATTTCGCTGATGCAGCCATCAGTTGTGGCATCATTGCCTTGATTCTGTTCTACGGAAAGTATCTGGGCAATATCATGGAAGAAAATAAGTAAACGTAAAGGAGACAAGAAATGAAGTTTCGGTGGACATTCATAGCATGCCTTGCACTCTTGACCAGTTGTGGAAAAGAGATTCCTGAAGACATTATCCAGCCTAACAAAATGGAAAATGTGCTATATGACTATCATCTGATGTTGAGTATATCTGATAATAGCAAGAACACAGAAAAGGCAGCCAGCAAGAACTATCTTTTTCAGAAACATGGTATTACCCAAGCCGATTTTGATTCATCCATGGTATGGTACACCCGTGAATCGAAAGAACTGATGACCATCTATGACAATTTGAACAAGCGCTTCAAACGGGAATATGAGCATACGGCACGTTTGTTGGAAAGCAGGGAAGATAATACCAACATACGGTCATTCGTTTCAGGAGACACGGTAGACGTATGGACACGAGAAGACCTCCTATGGTTTACCAAAGATCCATTGAACAACCAATTGAGTTTTGAAATTAAAGCCGATACCACCTTCCATGCCCAGGATGCTTTTCATTGGAACATGGATTATCGCTTCTTTGCAGAAGGCGAGGCCATTATGGGGTTGAATGTGGTTTATGAGAATGACTCAGTCATCGGTCTTACCAAGTCCGTTACACAATCCGGTCCTCAAAGTATCCGTCTACAGACTGATTCTACATCCAAGGTCAAGACATTGAACGGCTTTATTTATGTACCAGAAAACCAGAACAAGAAACCAAACATTCTGTTGCATCATGTAGCGCTGACAAGGTATCATAAGACAGAGTCAAAGGATTCATTACCTACAGACAGTATACCTGCGACTCCAGAAATCAAGAAGGACGCTCCTAAAAAACAACCTTCAAAGAGAAAAGAAATACCTCGCAAGGCTGCCCGCATGGAACAAAACAACGAATAAGCATGAATGGCATAAAAAAATATGCATGTCATCGGGTTTATGACAACGGTTACAACCATTATTTACCACAATCGGTTGTAACCATTGCTCCCGATGGAGAAGTTTTGGAATGTAAGCCCCTCACAGAAGAAATATCTTCTACCGAATGGATAGGAGGGGTTATCGTTCTGAAACCTATGTCGGAAGGGCAGACAGAGAAACGCTACGCTTTACACATCTCTGACTTTGACTTCCAACAAGAAGCACCCACAGCGAAAAGCATCATCACACGCTTGCCATTCTCCGTCTGAACTCAGCACAGATGATTCCCGTAGCCATAGCCACGTTCAATGACTCGGATGTTTCCCTCTGAGGAGGATAGTTCGGGATATAAAGCCGCTCATTCACCAGATTCGCCACTTCTGCACTGACACCATTACCCTCATTTCCCATTACAATCAATCCGTGAGGAGTCAATTCTTTCTCATACATATTGTCTCCGTCCAGGAAAGTACCATATACGGGAATACCCTTCAACGATGCAATGAATGAAGGCAAATCACAATAATGCAATTTCACACGGGCCAATGCACCCATGGTAGCCTGAATGGTCTTAGGATTATATACATCCACGGTTCCCAAAGAACAGAATATATCTTCTATGCCAAACCAGTCGGCCACTCTGATGATCGTTCCTAAATTGCCCGGATCCTGAATATCGTCCAGCGCCAGACAAAGGGACCGGGAAACAACATCGGGCTGCATCTCATAGGCAGGCTGCTCAAATATGGCCAAAACATCTTGAGGTGTCTTCTGCAAACTGGCACGGGTCAGTTCTTCCTGAGTCACTTCGATGATTTCTTGTGCCTTTACATTCGGATTCTTATCTAACCAAGAACGGGTAGCCACCAGGAGTCTACATACAAAATGACCTAACAAATCGCCTACCAACTTATGACCTTCCGCCACAAATGCACGTTCTTCCTTCCGGTTCTTCTTCAAATCCAATGAACGGATATATTTGATTTTATTTTTACTGAGCATGATATAGTCAAGAAATATTCAATTTAGAAGGCAAAGTAAAAAAGATATTTTTATATTTGCAACTCCAAATCGATACCTTTTTTGATAACATGAAACGAATAGTCCGTTTATTCCTATATATAATGTTGGTAGCATTGATTTCAGCCTGTTCTGCCAACCGCTTTATCCCCGAAAACCACTACTTGCTGGATGAAGTGAATATTCTGTCGGACACCAAAGAAGTCAATCCTTCGCTCTTTACCAGTTATGTCCGACAAAACCCGAATGCCAAATGGTTCAATTTGGTCAAGGTTCCCATGCACATCTACTGCTTGTCCGGACAAGACTCTACCAGTTCATTCAACCGTTTTCTGAAAAAGTTGGGAGACGAACCGGTAATCTATGATCCTTTCGTGACTGAAAAATCACAAATAGAAATCGAGAAAGCCGTCAGAAACATGGGCTACATGAGAGCCAAGGTACATCTGAATACGGAAACCAAGAAGAACAAACTGAAGGTAAACTACCTCATCGAAGCCGGACAACCTTATACCGTCAAGCACATCGCATACAACATTGACGATATGGTTATCAATGATTATATCGAAAAAGACTCTGCCAATTCCTATCTACACGAAGGGATGCCATTCGATGTTTCCGTCCTCGACAATGAACGCAACCGAATTACCAAACTTCTACAAAATAACGGATATTATAAGTTCAACAAGGATTTCCTGGTTTACCAGGCTGATACGGTAAAAAATACGTTCCAAGTAAACCTGACCATGAAACTATTGCCTTTCCAATTAAGAAAAGAAGATGTTCCTACCCGGCATAAACAATACACCATCCGGAATGTGAATTTCCTGACCGAGGACAATCTTTTCCTACAAGGAAATAGTTTGGAAGAATACGATTCCATTCATCACGAAGGACTACGCATCTTTTACAAGGACAATTTGTACTTACGTCCCAATGTCTTGGCGGATTTTAACTACATCCAGCCTCAAAAACTATACAGAGAGCAGGATGTACAAAATACTTATACCTCCATGGGACGACTTCGCGCACTGAAATATACCAATATCAATTTCAGTGAAATCAACCAGAACGACAGTACCCAACTGGACGCCAATGTTTTGATGACAAAGGGAAAAAACCAATCCCTTTCTTTCGAAATAGAAGGAACCAACTCGGCCGGAGACTTGGGGGCGGCTGCTTCCATGACATTCCAACATCGGAATGTATTCAAGGGGTCTGAAACCTTCACCATGAAAGTACGTGGCGCTTACGAAGCCATAACCGGACTCCAGGAAGGATATGAAAATGATGACTATAAAGAATATGGGATAGAAGCCAACCTGAATTTCCCAGAATTCAAGTTTCCATTCCTTTCATCGGATTTCAAACGGAAAATA
This sequence comes from Phocaeicola sp., assembly GCA_045121515.1. Lineage (GTDB taxonomy): Bacteria > Bacteroidota > Bacteroidia > Bacteroidales > Bacteroidaceae > Phocaeicola. The sequence continues at coordinate 9,757 of JBGVGD010000006.1, forward strand.
CGGGCTACCTCGGAAGTGGGCATGAACTTCAATTCCCAAATCCGACCGGAATTTACCCGTACATTGGCTTCGGCATCATGGAGTTACAAGTGGGTGGACAACAAGCGTTCCCAACACCGATTTGACTTATTGAACGTCAACTATATTTATGTGCCTTGGAAATCTGACAATTTCAAGGCCTATCTGGAAAATCTGACCGACCGCAACTCTATCTTGATCAAGAGTTACGAGGACCAACTCATTGTACGCATGGGATATAGTTACATCTACAATAGCGCCAACGACCAGACACGAACCTCCAACAGCCGGAATTCTTATTCCATCCGAGTAAATCTGGAAGAGGCGGGAAATCTGTTGTACGCGGCCTCCAAAGCCATCCATTCCACACCGAAAGAGGATAATGGCTACGTAATGGCGAATATTCCTTTTGCACAATATGTAAAGGGTGACTTTGACTTTGCACACAACTGGAACATAGACCAACGGAACTCACTTGTCTTCCATATCGGCATGGGGGTAGCCTATCCATACGGCAACTCGCAAGTCCTTCCGTTCGAGAAGCGCTATTTCTCGGGCGGTCCGAACAGTGTACGCGGTTGGTCTGTCCGTTCATTGGGTCCTGGTTCCTACAAAGGAACAAACGACAATATGAATTATATCAACCATTCTGGCGACATCAAACTGGACATGAACATCGAATACCGTACACACTTGTTCTGGAAGTTCAATGGCGCCGCATTCATCGATGCCGGTAATATCTGGAACATCCGCGAATACGAGGGACAAGAGGAGGGGAGCTTCCGTTTCAACCGCTTCTACAAGCAATTGGCGGTAGCCTACGGATTGGGTATCCGTTTCGACTTGGACTACTTGATTATCCGATTCGACGGCGGTATGAAGGCCGTCAACCCGATGCTGTCAGGCAAGGATAAGTATCCTTTTATCCGACCGAATTTCAATCGGGACTTTGCCTTCCACTTTGCCGTGGGATATCCTTTCTAATTCAAACAATCAAACTATATGGAAAAGAAACGCACACATACCATCGAAGAAATAGACGAACTGAAAAAATGGTTCATAGACAACAAGGACAAACTTCCACAAACCATGCAGATAGATTCCAGTGCTTTCACACCCGATCTGAAAGAAACAATCGATATGCTTTTCGATCAAGCATACATTTGTTATGAGAATCCTAAAATGCAGGGATGCATCTTTCTTCTGAAAAAAATAAAGAAGAACTTGGAGAATCTTTAAAAGCCGAAAATGCATACGGAAATGTCTTATACTGCTATAGGTAGACACATTTATAAACGATTAAAAATGTGTAAGCAGTATGCGAAAGAAATGGCAACATTACAGTGAAGAAGAATGTCTTCGGATTCTTCGTGATTATTACAGTTCTGGATTAAGCCAAG
>JBGVGD010000007.1:0-18418 GCA_045121515.1 Phocaeicola sp.
GGTGGTGGTGACTCTGTAGCTTGTATCAACAAGTTCGGTATGGCTGACCAAGTATCTTACATCTCTACAGGTGGTGGTGCTTTGTTGGAAGCTATCGAAGGTAAGGTATTGCCGGGTGTAGCAGCTATCAAGGGTGAATAATTAATACCTTATTTGATATTAAAAAGGCGTTTTCGATGAGAAAACGCCTTTTTTAATGTAAAAATCATCTTTTTCTAAAAAAAATCATCAAAACATTTGGAGGATATTAAAAAATCCCATACCTTTGCACTCGCTTTCAGAAAGGAAGTGAGTTCTTAAAAGTTGGTGTGGTAGTTCAGTTGGTTAGAATACCTGCCTGTCACGCAGGGGGTCGCGGGTTCGAGTCCCGTCCATACCGCTTCAGGGTCCGTTCGTATATCGGTTAGTACTCAAGATTTTCATTCTTGCAAGGGGGGTTCGATTCCCCCACGGACTACAAACCTGCGGAAATAGCTCAGTTGGTAGAGCATAACCTTGCCAAGGTTAGGGTCGCGAGTTCGAGCCTCGTTTTCCGCTCCACTTTAGTGATTGCCTCTTTAGCTCAGTTGGCCAGAGCACGTGATTTGTAATCTCGGGGTCGTTGGTTCGAATCCGACAAGAGGCTCAAAAAAGGAAGATGTTTTGAAAACATCTTCCTTTTTTTTTGTATCGTTGTAGGTTCTTCTTTTTTTATATATCTTTGTAGTTCTATGATAGACAGAGCCACGATAGACAAGATTTTGGATGCCGCACAGATAGTTGATGTGGTATCAGAGTTTGTTACCCTCAAGAAAAGAGGGACAAGTTATGTAGGCCTCTGCCCTTTCCATGATGACAAGACACCTTCTTTCTACGTATCACCTGCCAAAGGAGTATGCAAATGCTTTGCTTGCGGAAAAGGAGGTAGCGCCGTACACTTCATCATGGAGCACGAGCAGATGACTTATCCGGAAGCGCTGAAATGGCTCGCCAAGAAATATCACATAGAAGTAAAGGAACGCGAACTCTCTAACGAAGAAAAGGAAGCACAGAGCGTGCGAGAAAGCCTTTTTGTCATCAATGAATTTGCCCGCGACTACTTTCAGAACGTTCTTTACAACCACATTGACGGCAAATCAATTGGGATGACTTATTTCCGTCAACGCGGAATTAGGGACGATATTGTCAAGAAATTCCAATTGGGATACAGCACCTCCACCAAAGATGCTTTAGCCAAAGAAGCCCTTCGAAAAGGCTATCAGAAAGAATTCCTGCTAAAAACGGGACTATGTTACGAGAAAGAGGACGGAAGCCTACGCGACCGTTTCTGGGGCCGTGTCATATTCCCTTGGTTTAACATCAGCGGGAAAATATTAGGATTCGGAGGACGTGTTTTGGATAGCAGAACTAAAGGCGTGGTACAAAAATACGTTAATTCGCCGGAATCGGAAATCTATAGCAAACGTAAGGAACTATATGGTATCTATCAAGCCAAGAGCGCTATCGTCAAAAACGATTGCGTGTACATGGTGGAAGGATACACCGATGTCATCGCTATGCATCAATGTGGATTGGAAAACGTGGTAGCCAACTCCGGTACAGCTTTATCGGAAGAGCAAATCCGATTATTACATCGATTCACATCCAATATTACCTTATTATATGACGGTGATGAAGCAGGCATCAAAGCCAGCATCCGAAGCACAGACATGCTGTTAGCCGAAGGTATGAATGTAAAGGTATTGCTATTACCTGACGGGGACGATCCAGATAGTTTCGCCCGCAAGCATAACGCAACCGAATTCCGACAATACATCCAAGACAACGAAGAGAATTTCATCCGCTTCAAGACCAACTTGTTGCTGAAAGACACGAAGAACGACCCCATCAAACGTGCCGGTCTGATAGCAGACATGGCTCATAGCATCGGCTTGATTCCTAATGAAATCATCCGATATGCCTGCCTGAAGGAATGTGCCTCTATCCTGAATGTGGATGAACAGATTATCCAAAACGAAATCAAGAAGGTAGTCCTGCAACGAAAGGATGAGTATCTGGAAAAACGGAAAAAGGAACAAGAGGAAGCGTCTAAAATCAATGCCATCCAATCAGCACCGGAATCTAATCCGATACCTGACGACGGATTGATACCTCCTCCACCATTTCCTCCCATGGAAGAAGTCTATGAGCCTGCTAGAGAAAGTTATCTCCCCCAAACCGGTTGGGAGAAACTTCCATTCTACGCCAAAGAAAAGGAACTTATCAAGACATTGGTTCGCTATGGAGAAAAAATAGTATGTTATATAGCCGGAGAAGAGGAAGAAGAAATTCCTATCACTGTCACAGAGTTCATCGCAGCCGACTTAGAACAGGACAATCTACTGTTCCACAATCCCGTACACCGAAACTTACTACAAGAAGCTCAAGCACATCTTAACGACGCCGACTTCAGTACAGAACGCTATTTCTTGACTCACCCCAACCCTACCATAAGCAAAATGGCAGCAGAAATGATTAGCGACCAGCACCGACTAAGCAAAAGCAATGAACAGATGATTGTAAAAGACGAAGAGCGTCTGCATGAACTGATTCCCCATCTGCTTATCGACTTCAAGTTAGCAATCTTAGAAGAGGATAGGAAACAAACCATGCAACAATTGGGCCTTCCAGAAGTCCTTAACAACCAACAAAAGACAAAGGAAGTTATGGAACATTACAAGAAACTCACGGATACCCTAAAAGAATTAGCCAAAAGAGCAGGAGACCGCGTTATTTTAAAAGCATAACTGGTTATAATCAGTTATGCTGTATCAAATTCATGAATTCTTCACGAGTCTTCGCCTGATTGAAAGCTCCCGTAAAGTCTGAAGTCGTCGTAATGGCATTCTGCTTTTCCACTCCACGCATCTGCATACACATGTGCTTGGCTTCCACCACCACCATAACACCCAACGGATTCAATGTCTGCTGAATGCATTCTTTGATTTGGAGCGTCATTCGCTCCTGAACCTGCAATCGATGGGAAAAGACATCAACTACACGGGCAATCTTACTCAATCCTGTAATATAACCGTTTGGAATATAAGCCACGTGCACCTTGCCATAAAACGGCAACATGTGGTGCTCGCAAAGTGAAAAGAAATCAATATCCTTCACGATAACCATCTGACTATACTCTTCCTGAAACTTAGCGCCCAACAAAATCGCATGCGGATCCTGCTCATAACCACGCGTCAAGGTCAGCATAGCCTTCGCTACCCGTTCCGGTGTTTTCAACAATCCTTCTCTCTCCACATCTTCGCCCAACAGCGACAATATAGCTTCATAATGGCCTTTTAACTTTTCAATCTTTTCTGCAGACCATTCTGGATGCAATAACTCTACCATGATTACTCCAAAGGAATATTAATTTGTTCACGAACGATTGACACTTCTTTAAACTTACCGGTGGCCTTCAAACGACGCATAGACGCATCGGCTTCCTCGATACTGCGGTAGTCACCCACTCTACACAACCATCTAGGTGGCTGGAAAAAGGCATATACAGGCAGTTCCGGGAATTCTATCTTAATTTGTTCAGCCACATCATTGGCTTCTTGACGAGCTATACGGGAATTATTTCCGGCATATACCTGAACACGATAACCTCTAGCCTTCAACATTTTCGGTTCTTTTTCTCCGGCACTCTTTACATAGGTAGCACCCAACAAAGCCGAAATCTTTGCATCTTGATGAATCGTTACCGCTCCTTGCCCTACTCGACTCGTCTGCAAATCTTCCACAATATTTTTTTGAGCGGCCGCAGACAAAGCTAAGAAAAAGCCAATTACAAATAAAAAGTATCTCATCATTCTTTTTTTATCGAAAATTATTCAAATGTCATTCAGAGCGTAGTGAAGAATCTCGTGTACATCCATGATTATGTATCCGAGATTCTTTCTCCCTACGGCCATCTGAATGACACTATACTATTTCTTACTTAAATGCATCGATAATACCCTTGAAGTCAGAAACCTTCAAAGCAGCACCACCAATCAAACCACCATCAACATCCGGATTAGCAAACAATTCCTTCGCGTTAGAAGGCTTGCAGCTACCACCGTAAAGGATAGAGCAGTTGTCAGCAACTTCCTGACCGTACTTTTCAACGATCAAAGAACGGATATAAGCGTGGATATCCTGAGCTTGTTCCGGAGTAGCTGTCAAACCTGTACCGATAGCCCAAACTGGTTCGTAAGCCAATACGATCTTACCAAAGTCTTCTGCAGACAATGTGAATACTGAAGCCAACTGAGCAGCAACCACTTCGTTCTGCTTTTCAGCCTGACGTTCTTCCAACACTTCACCGATACAGAAAATCGGAGTCAAGTTGTTAGCCAAAGCCAACTTCACCTTTTCTTCCAAGATTTCTACTGTTTCACCATAGTAAGAACGGCGTTCTGAGTGACCCAAGATAACATACTTAGCACCAGTAGAAGCAACCATTTCAGCTGAAACTTCACCTGTATATGCACCTGAAACCTTGTCTGCACAGTTTTCTGCACCTACACCGATGATAGTTTCATCAACGATAGGAGTTACAGAAGCCAAGTGGATAAACGGAGTACAGATTACTACGTCACAATTTGGCTTGTCAGCTGTCAAAGCTTCGTTCAATTCTTTTGCAAGAGCAATACCTTCCTGAAGGTTCTTGTTCATCTTCCAGTTTCCTGCAACAATGTTCTTTCTCATTTTATTTCTATTAAAGGGTTAATAATAATATATCATTCTAATCTTCTTTCTGCAACAATTCCGGACTTTTCCGATAACGCTTCCACGCCAAATCTGCTATACATACCATCAACAGCGGAAGAACAAACCATACAACTACCAAAAACACCTGAAAGACAAACGATTGTTTATTTATCTTTCCCAAAGGCAGATGTTCCAATCTTCCTATTAACTGGTATTCATCAGGAATATCAGCCACACTCCATTTATTGATTACAACTCCTCCTTTCAACAACACAAGCCCCGGATTAGAGCGAACCATCGTCTTTAATGTAATGTTATCCATCAAACAAAAAGGATATTCCGCTCCTGTATACTCTTGCCATTTCAAGATATCCTCATCCGATGAAGAAGTCAGACAATAAAAAGCATAATCGTTTTCCAAACAATAATCATACAGTTCATTGATCAAATCAATTTTACCGTCACTAGCTTGTCCCAGTTGATGAGCTACCAATAAAAACGTATAATCTTCATCCGTAAGGACTTGTTCTGTTATATCTTCTCCATCCTCATAGCTCATCATCGAAAAGTCATGAATAGGCGGTTCGTATCCCTTCTTTTTGACAACCGTTTTGGAATCAACAAATGTCCATGTACTATCCGGATAATCCTCCAACGTAAACTCTTTTTCCACACCATCTTTTTGCAAGACAAAACGAGTTTCATAAAGCGTCGGTTCTTCCCCCTCAGGAATTTCCATTCCTGAACGAATATCAGCCCCTACATAATAAGGACGGAAATCAAATACCGGCAAATGACGATAACAATATATGGTCATACAAAGAATAAACAAAAAGCCATATAATGCAATCAACCAATCAAAACGGATAGTGGCCAAAGGGAAAATACGTTTACGCCATTTCAACACGACCAAAGACATCACCAACAAGACTACATTCTTACCAAACGTTTCCCAATTGGTAAGCACTACCGCATCTCCAAAACACCCACAATCCGATACCGGATTATCCAATGCCAGCCAAAATGTCAAAGGTGTCATAACAGCCATCACGGCTACTACAGCCCGTGGAGCTATAATTCTACGGATACCAAAAAACAAATATACTCCCAAACAAAACTCCAACATTCCCAATAAGACTGAAGCTAAAAAAGGAATGTAATCAGGAAATACACCTGCCCAACCAAAAGCATCGAAATAGTCCTGAATCTTGTATTGAGTCCCCAATGGGTCTATGGCTTTCACAAACCCCGAGAATATAAATACGACTGCCAAGACAAAACGACACACGGTTGTAATGACACCTATAACGATATGTTGCTTTCCATCATCCATGAATAGGCACAAAGTTACATATTTTTCTGCTTACGGCATAAACAAAAAGGCGGAAAAGAACACCTTTCCGCCTTTATTTTATTTTTAAGACTTGCTTATGAGCATTTCAACACTTGATTGACACGAAGCGTAGTTCTACGAGTAATACCATTCAACTTACATAAACGGTCGATAGACACTCCGGTCTTTTGCGATATACGACTCAAAGAATCACCTTTACGCACTTTGTAATACTGAGCACCAGAAGCGACCGCACTGGCATTGGTATTACTTCGACGATAACGGTTACCTTTCTGGAACAGATAAGTATCTGCCACAATATCCTGCTTCTCAAAGTCGAACAGCAAAGCTGGATTAATAGCCTGTCCTAAGAAACGAGTTTCGAAATGCAAATGCGAACCTGTAGAACGGCCCGTATTTCCTCCCAATCCAATTACTTCTCCAACTTCCACATATTGGTCTTCCTTTACCAATTGCTTAGACAAGTGAGCATAAACGGTTTCCAAGCCATTCTCATGACGGATAATTACATATTTTCCATATCCCTTACGACGGCCTTGATCCTTCACCACACGCACCTTGCCACTAAACGCTGAACGTATGGTATCACCGATATAAACCTTCACATCGATACCATTGTGCAAACGACGACGACGTGGTCCAAACTTGGAGGTAATTTTGGTATTTGTAGTCGGCATACAAAATTCCGACAAGTCAATCTTGAAACTGTCCGGAAGTACCACATTCTTGTAATTGTGTGCATACGCATTGGTCCATTCAGGATAGAGGTCAAAAGACGGATAAGCCGCCATTTCCTTTTTTATCTGACGAATCAATGCAACCGAATCAATTGCTTTCAGTTTCTTGTCAATAGGAGCCTGACGTGCCAACAAGTCCTGTCCGGAAACATTCAAGCTTACCAACGCAAAAACTGCTACTGCGACTACTTTAATACACTTCAAAATCATTCGTTTCTATCTAATTTCTTCAATTAAAATTCATCGTTAGCATACAAGTTGTCGAATGTTGACTGCTTGTATTCAAAAATTTCTTCCGGCTTAAAGAATCTCTTCAATTCAATTTCTGCAGTTTCTGGAGAGTCTGAAGCGTGAACGATGTTTTCCTGAAAACTCATGCTGTAATCACCACGGATAGTACCAGCAGGAGCCTTACGGCCAGTTGTAGGACCAGTAATCAAGCGAACTGCTTCAATAGCACCTACACCTTCAAAACAACATACAATCACTGGAGTCACCATCATGGCATCCTTCACACGTTGGAAGAAAGGCTTTTCGCTCAAATGAGCATAGTGTTCACTGAGTATTTCATCTGTCAACTGAACCATCTTCATACCACAAAGGCGCAAGCCCTTACGTTCAAATCGGTTAATAACTTCACCAATCAAAGCTCTTTGAATGGTACAAGGCTTCAAAATTACAAGTGTTTTTTCTAACATATCTAGGTTCTTTTAAGGTTATGATATACTCAGTTCAAAATTCCGCCCCAAAGTTACAACAATTATCTGAGAAAAAGCTGTATTCTTTTCCTCTTTTTCTCTAAACAATCAATTAAATAAAGTGAAAAACAAAGGTTTGACTCATTTTCATGGTTAAGAAATAGCCGACCAATTCACATTCGTTTTTCTCAATGACTGCAACTGGCGCCATAAAATCTCATTTTCAGGCAAAACGCCTGTCGAATCTTTTTCGATAATTTCCGAAGCAATTTCACGAACATGCTGCAACAATTGTCCGTCACGGGCTATATCTGCTATCTTTAAATCGAAAGCCACTCCACTTTGTTGAGTTCCTTCCAAATCACCAGGTCCTCTAAGTTTCAAGTCAGCCTCAGCAATTTCAAATCCATCATTGGTCTGCACCATAATTTCCAATCGCTTACGTGTTTCTTCCGACAACTTATACGAAGTAACTAAAATACAGTAAGATTGGTCGGCACCACGTCCCACTCTCCCACGCAATTGGTGTAACTGCGACAAACCAAAACGTTCTGCATTCTCAATGACCATGACCGAAGCATTAGGCACATTCACGCCGACTTCGATGACCGTTGTTGCCACCATAATCTGCGTTTCACCATTGACGAAGCGTTGCATCTCAGCATCCTTTTCCACCGGCTTCATCTGGCCATGCACCTTACTAACCTGGCACTCGGGAAATTCAGCACAAACATGCTCATATCCTTCTTCCAAGTTCTTTATATCGATCTTCTCGCTTTCTTTAATCAACGGATAAACGATATACACCTGTCGTCCTTCATTTATCTGTTTGCGGATACCCGAATACAAACTTGCGCGACGATTATCAAATTGATGAATCGTCTGTATCGGCTTTCTACCTGGAGGTAATTCATCGATGACTGAAACGTCCAAATCCCCATAAAGAGTCATGGCTAATGTACGGGGTATAGGAGTCGCCGTCATTACCAACACATGAGGCGGACGGGTATTCTTCGCCCAAAGTTTGGCCCGTTGTGCCACTCCAAAACGATGTTGTTCATCAATGACTACCATACCCAACGAAGCAAAATTGACTGTATCTTCCAGAACGGCATGGGTCCCTATCAGGATTTGTACTTCTCCCGTCAACAAACCTTTCAATATCTCCTCCCGCTTCTTACCTTTGACCGATCCCATGAGCAATTCTACCCGAACATTCATACCGAACAGAAACTGCTTGACCGTTTCATAATGCTGGGCCGCCAAAATTTCCGTAGGCGCCATCATACATGCCTGAAAGCCATTATCCAATGCTATCAGCATGCTCATCAAAGCCACCAACGTCTTGCCGCTGCCCACATCGCCTTGAAGCAGTCGGTTCATCTGCCGTCCGCTCCCCATATCTTTCCGGATTTCCTTAATAACCCTTTTCTGGGCACCCGTCAACTGAAAAGGAAGATTTTGGGAATAAAACGTATTGAAGACCTCACCTACCCGTTCGAAAACCAAGCCCCGGTATTTCCGCTGGCGATCTTTCGTGTAGCGCAAGATATTGAGTTGTATATAGAAAAGTTCTTCAAACTTCAAACGATATTGAGCACGGCGAAGTTTTTCCGGATTCTGAGGGAAATGAATATTGCGGATAGCCTCATCCAAGGACATTAAATGATTCTCCTCTACCACGTTAGGGCTTAAAGTCTCTGATAAAGGACCTTGCAACAAAGCAAACGCATTATTCATCAGTTTTTCCAGAGCATGGGAGTTTAATCCCGCCCGTTTCATTTTTTCGGTCGTATTGTAGTAAGGCTGAAGCCCCATGGTCGACAAGGTCAGGTCTTTTGCCAGATCAATGTCCGGATGAGCAATATTGATACGTCCATTAAAAACAGTCGGCTTCCCGAATACAATGTATTCTTCGTGAGCCTTGTATTTGCCCATCAAGTATTTGATACCCTGAAACCACACCAAATCGACTACACCCGTTCCGTCCGAGAAATGAGCCACCAACCGTCGCTGACGACCTTCACCTACCGTTTCAAAACTGAGAATCTGCCCTTTCAACTGAATATAGGGCATGTTACCGTCTATTTCATGGATATAATATAGACGGCTCCGATCAACATATTTATAAGGGAAATAATATAATAAGTCATGCAAGGAATGGATATCCAGTTCCTTGTTCAATAAGGTTGCCCGCTGAGGTCCAACCCCCTGAAGGTATTTTATGTCACGAGTCGTTAGGTCAAACATAACAACTCAGCCAACTTCAAATCAAAAGGAGTTGTCAACTTGATGTTTTCACGGTTTCCTTCTACGAGATACACTTTTTCACCCAATGCTTCCACGACCGAAGCATCATCGGTAAACAAATCCGTGTATTCCTGCTGATAAGCACGATGCAACAGAGTTACATCAAACACTTGGGGAGTCTGTACCAACTTATACTGGTCACGAGGAACCGTTTCACTTCCTTCTTCGGTCAGATGCCGAACCGTTTCCACCACTCCAATTACCGGTATCACAGCCTTTAAAGACGCTGCCTCTTCATAGCAACGGGTTATTACTTCTTGAGAGACAAACGGACGGACACCATCGTGCACACCCACCAAGCCTTCTTCCTCGACTAAAGCCAAACCATTTTTCACCGAATGGAAACGGGTTTCCCCTCCATCGGCTATCTCATGCACCAAGTCGAACTGATACTCCTCACAAAGTTGCTTCCAATAAGCTTGTTGACTAACAGGAAGCACCAATATCAGATGCATGGAAGCATCATAAGCATGAAAAGCCTCCAGCGTACGCATCAACACAGGTTTACCACAAATAGGCAGAAACTGTTTGGGAATGTCTCCGCCCATTCGTAATCCTTTACCACCAGCTACTATGATGATGTATTTCTTCATCTTATGCCTGAATCATCATGCCATGTTTCAATTCATTCACTACCTGGATACCGCAATATTTCTCCACAATGGCAAATGCAAATTCCAAAGCAGCACCCGGTCCCTTGGCAGTAATGAAATTACCGTCTTTTTCCACCAAAGCAGCGGTATATTCAGCTCCCTGCAAATAAGCCTCAAAACCTGGATAGCAAGTAGCCTTCTTGCCTTGCAACAAACCACGGTTACCGAATACCAATGGAGCCGCACAAATGGCAGCCAACGGTTTTTCTTCCTTAGCAAAGTCCAAAATCATCTGGCCCAATCCTTCATGAGCATCCAGATTGGTAGCACCAGGCATGCCACCCGGCAATAAAATCATTTCCGCATCTTCGGGATTGATTTCAGCAAACATTTTATCGGCTACCACAGGTACACCATGTGCACCAGCCACTACTTGTTCATCCATAACGGATACCGTCTGTACAGATAAACCTGCACGTCTCAATACATCTACTGGAGTCAGCGCTTCAATTTCTTCGAAGCCTTCCGCTAAAAATACAAAAATGGTTTTCATCATGCTACTTCAATTTAAAGTAATAAGTTATGGTACCCGTCTGGTTATTCACACCGCCCACGGTATTGAAGCGCGCCTTCTTTGCCGCATCTTCAGCCGCCTTTCGGAGAGCAGCATTCGCCGTATTGGTACGTTTATTGATACTCGTATGAATCACTTGTCCTGCCGGGTTTACCGTAATGGTAACCACTACACGACCTTCTTCCTGTACATTATAAACAGGCATCGGCAAGCCACCAGGACCTAAAGAACGACCATTCAAATCGAATGTACCGTATCCACCTATGCCCGTTGATTTTCCTTCCGCCGCATTTCCTGTAGGACTCCCCTGCAAACCTTCGCCCGAATCAGCCGTTCCTTTACTGCCCATTTGTGTTCCTTTACCGAAAGCACCGGCAATGCGCTTGGCAGCAGCTTCTGCAGCAGCTCTTTCCTCAGCCGCTTTCTTTTCGGCAGCCAGACGTTCTGCCTCTGCCCGCTTTTCGACCTCGGTCTTTTCCTTCGGTTTAACAGGTTCTTTTTTAGGAGTTTCTTTCTTGACCGTTTCAGTCTTCACTTTCGGTTTCGGCGTTTCCTTCTTGGGAACGGTCACTGTCGGTTCATCCTCCTGCGTAATCATTTCTGTTTTAACGGGAGGAGTCGGAACAGGTTCCGGAACAGACACTTCCGACGGTAATTGTGGTTCATCCAAAATGTCCACATCCGTCAACGTATAAGGGTCTGCATTCCCTTGCGCCATTTCCATATTTCCGAGCATAACAGGCACACCGCCTTCCTCCTGCGCTTTCGGTTTACTGATAGCCACCAGCAACAACAGAAGCAGCAGAACAACATGCAGTACGATAGTACCTACCAAACCTGTTACTTTGTTCTTCTTCATTTCGTTATCGTTTCTTCTCAGGCGGGCGGGTAGCCAACACCATCTTGAAATGATTTTCATTTGCAATATTCAGCACTCGTACGATTTCCCGATAAGGCACCGCCTCATCCGCATAAAGAGCCACATACATTTCAGGTTCCTTCTCTGCACATTCCTGCAGGAATGCAGGCAGTTCCTCCAAATCAATCGGCATCTCGTCCTGATTGCCGAATGCTGTATAATAATTCAACTGCTTGTCAATGATTACTCGAGTCAATGGCTTAGCCGATGTCTGCTGCTTTCCTTGCGGTAGCAACACCTTAATGGCATTAGGAGACACCATAGTCGAGGTTATCATGAAGAATATCAGCAACAAGAATATGATGTCCGTCATGGACGCCATACTGAAGTTAGGAGATATCTTATTTCTTCTCTTCAATGCCATATACTTATCTTTGTTGTTCCGGTTCGTTCAACAAGTCCATAAAAGCCATGGTACGGGCTTCCATTTGGCTTACCACCTTATCCACACGAGTCACCAAATAGTTGTAGGCAAACATAGCAGCAATACCTACCACCAAACCACCTACAGTTGTAATCATCGCTTCATAAATACCTCCTGAAAGCAAGGTGATATCGATGTTATTACCAGCATTGGCCATTTCCCAGAAAGCCTGCACCATACCAGTCACCGTTCCCAAGAAACCAATCATCGGCGCACCACCGGAAATAGTTGCCACAATCGGCAGGCCATTTTCCAACTTAGCCACTTCGATGTTACCTGTATTTTCAATGGCAGCCTGCACATCGGCTACTGGGCGACCCATACGGGTAATCCCTTTTTCAATCATACGGGCAGTCGGAGTATTGGTAATACGGCAATAGTTAATAGCAGATTTCACTTCTCCACTACGGATATAGTCACGGATACGCTCCATAAACAAAGGATCTTCCTTACCTGCCTTACGAATGAACGCCAAACGTTCAAAGAATATGTAAAAACAAACAACGGACAAGAGAACCAGAACAGCCATAATCCAACCGCCCTTCATGGCCATTTCCAACAAGTTCATCTGTGGCTCACCTGAAGCAAGCGGAGTCAACACCGGATTACCACCGGCCAAGGTATCGGCTACAGCAGCAGCCTGCAAAAAGACATTCATCATTATCGGAGACAATTTTTATATTCTTCTATTGTTTTCTTCAATCCCAAATACAAGGCATCACTAATCAGTGCATGGCCGATAGACACTTCATCCAACCAAGGAATATTGTCGTGCATATACTTCAAATTTTCCAAACTCAAGTCGTGACCGGCATTCAGACCCATACCCATTTTACGTACCGCCTTCGCCGCTTCTACAAACGGAGCAATCGCTGCTTCCGGATTTTTCGGATATAGCGTAGCATAAGGTTCGGTATAGAGTTCTACACGATCGGCACCAGCCTTCGCTGCATATTCTATCATTTCAAGGTCTGTACCGACAAAAATAGATGTACGGATGCCCGCACCACCAAACGTATCCATCAATTCCGACAAGAACGAAAGATGTGTCTTGGTGTCCCAACCTGCATTCGAAGTAATCTGATCCGGAGCATCCGGTACCAATGTCACCTGATGAGGTTTCACCTTCAATACTAAATCAATGAATTCAGGACTCGGATAGCCTTCGATATTAAACTCTGTTGTCAACACCGGACGCAAGGAATACACATCACTCTTACGGATATGACGTTCATCCGGACGAGGGTGAACAGTTATACCTTCCGCACCAAACTTTTCACAATCCAATGCTACCTTCACCACATCCGGATTATTACCACCGCGTGCATTACGAAGCGTAGCGATTTTGTTTATATTTACACTTAACTTTGTCATCTTAGCCAATATATTATTATCTTTGCATAATCAAAGTGCAAAGTTAGCATGTTTTGGGAAAATAAAGCCCATTTTGTAGTATAAAAGATATATAAAATAAACAAATGAATATTCAGCCACAGAAATTCGCCTTATTCGGGAACATTTATCAGGCCAAGAAATCGGCCCATGTCCTTCGCCTGCTCTCCATTCTTGGGAAGCATCAGGCAGAAGTCTACATGCATAAGGAATTTTACCAATTCTTGACCAAAGAACAAAAAATGGATATCCACGTTGCCGGTGTTTTTGAAGGAAGTGATTTCGAAGCAGACATCGTACTGAGCATGGGTGGCGACGGAACTTTCTTGAAGGCTGCCAGTTATGTAGGCCATAAGAACATTCCTATCCTAGGTATTAACACCGGACGTCTCGGCTTCCTGGCCGATGTTTCCCCCGAAGAAATGGAAGAAACGTTCGAAGATATATATAAAGGTAATTACAAGATAGAAGACCGAAGCATCCTTCAGGCATTCAGCGAAGGGCAACCATTGAAAGGTTATCCTTGTGGTTTGAACGAAATTGCGATTTTGAAGCGTGACAGTTCTTCCATGATTACCATTCATACTTCTATCAATGGTGCTTACCTGACCACCTACCAAGCGGACGGCTTGGTCATTGCTACCCCTACCGGTTCTACTGCCTATTCCTTGAGCATCGGTGGTCCGGTCATTGTACCGCATAGCCAAACCATTGCCATTACTCCGGTAGCGCCGCATAGTCTCAATGTGCGTCCAATTGTCATCAACGACGATTGGGAAATCACTTTGGATGTAGAAAGCCGAAGCCACAACTTCCTGGTAGCCATTGACGGCCGAAGTGAGACTTGCCGGGAAGGCACCCGACTGACTATCCGTAAAGCCGACTATAAAATAAAGGTAATCAAACGTCCGGACCACGTTTTTTTCCACACCTTGCGAGACAAGATGATGTGGGGAGCGGACGGTAGAGGTTAGTCTTTCAATATAAACTTTCTATAGATTGGAAGTAAAAAGCGGCGAAGTTTTCTAAACTTAAACCAATATCTGCCTTGGCATAACCATTTTTTGCCAAGGCAGTCTTGTATGGAACCGTCAGCATGATAAATCGTTTGAAGGATTCCCAAAATATCTGATTCTTCTATTCTTTCTATTTGCACTAAATTCCCATCACCCATCATGCAATATTGCCCATCTTGGAGTCCTACAAAACGATGAATCATATAATGCCCTTTCCACTGATAGAATACGCAAGACCACAATTTCAATGGTTCTTTCTTGTCATAAGGAATTAACATAACCTCATCTTTCCCTCCAACAATGAAAGGATGCATACTTTCACCGTCTATACGTACTCTTACGGAACTTCCCTCTTGCAACAAACGGGCCACTTCTTCCAGAAAATGATTCTGATAAACTATCCTTCGCATGGGAACAAGGTTTGACAAGACAACAAAGCCGCTTCTCTATCCGGCAAACAAGCCAAATGATAACAAGGCACGACCGATAAAATCTGTCCGATAATACGGCTCACCTCATCGTACAGAGCATCATCGTAAGCAAACTCCGGAGCACACGAAGGGTGAATAGCCCCATAAGCTTGTAAAACAGACAATTTCTGAATGCGATTATAAGGAGCTTGCGACAGACGTACACAAGCTACCAACTCGTAACGTTCTTGTTTGTAACAAGGTGTCTTACCGCTCCAGGCACTACCATAAGCCCATACCTTACCTTTTTCAACCCGTATCATAGGGCTATCATCATTCAAGAGCACAGCCCCTTCTATATGCTCTCTCCACAAACGGGTATGCGTACTCTTTCCTGTACCACTTTCTCCCAAGAACAATACCGCCTTATCTTGGTAGACGATACAACTACTATGGATAGCCAATGTATCCCGCCGCAGAGTCATCAAGCCGTATGCCACCCACAAGGCAAACCGGTAGAGCAACACCGACCAATTGCCACCAAGGTAGACCACCGTTTCTCCTTCGCGACACCAAATATCGAACGCTCCTTCCGCTTCCGGTTGCAGATTCAGACGAAAACCTTCGGCAGTCCGCCCGAAAGTTCCCTTCACTCCTTCATACTCTAGGGTATATTCCACCTTCGCCATTTCAGGAACATCGGTTACCTTTCCTTCCTGAAAACGGAATACCGGTTCTCCCTCCGCTACTTCGAACGGACGGAATCCCTCAATCCGAGCGACTGCTTCACACAACTTTTCTCCAAACACTTCAAACAAGTGTCCTGCTATCTGGTATTTTCTATTCATCTTCCTTTTCTAAAGTAATTACCCGATCACAATAGGCCAACGAACTTTCCCGATGCGCAATGGAAAGTATGGTCAATTGTTCATACGTCCGTTTCAACTGAGAAAGAGTTTCGTTTACCTCCTTCTCTGTCTGATTGTCCAAAGCCGAAGTAGCCTCGTCCAACAACAGTACATCTATTTCTTTATAAAGTGCACGGGCAATACCGATGCGCTGCTTTTGTCCACCGGAAAGCCGTCCACCAGCTTCTCCCAACGCTGTATCGATACCATGTTCCAGGGTCTGCAACCATTTCCCCAAACTCACCTGTTCAAGCACTCGAATCACCCGTTCTTTATTTATCTCTTTGCATCCCAATGCAATGTTCTCCGCCAATGTGCCTTGGAAGATGAATACATCCTGAGGTACATACCCTACCTTCCGAAGCCACGAAGTCTGCACATCGGGAGTCAATACCGTATCATCAATACAAATCTCACCTTCAGTAGGCTTCAAGAAGCCCAAAAGCAGATTGAACAAGGTGGACTTTCCCACTCCGCTATACCCACGGAATCCCACATACTCTCCCTTACGGATGCATACATTCAAATCTTCCAAGACCTCTTCACCTCCCGGATAAGCATACGACAAATGGCATGTCTTTATTTCTTTTTCAAATTCAATTTCCTGTGCTCGACAAACACTTTCATGCTCATTGGGATCTTTCAATCCTTCCTCTATCACTTCCAGACTACAAAGGGCATTTTGCACTTGTGTCCACCCCGATAGCAAGGTACGAAGTGCCGGCAACAAACGGAAAGCCGCCACCGCAAAGACTCCAACCAGCAGTTTCACGTCTCCATCTCCGAAACCCACAAGCAATGCCAAGCCGATGATAACGGAGAGTTCAGACAAGAACAGCGGAAGTTGCAGGATGGTATTCAGTTTCATGCGATTCAGGCTTATCTTGTCCATTCCTACCAGAAAGGATTCCTGGAGGGAAGGGAAAGCACCGCTCACTTCCAGTTCCGTAAATCCTCTGAAGGTATCCATGACCACCCTCGATTGTTCCCGCTTGGCTTCCAGTTCTATCTTCCCGTATTTCTTGACCTGTTTCCTTACTCCCCACAGATAGATGAACATCATGGGAAGGAAGGTGGCATAGAGCATCAGTACCGTCACACCGTCATAAACGAAGAGGGCGACGGTTACTAACACTATCAGCAGTCCGTCTCCTGCCATGCGGAGCAGAGGAGAAAGCAGGCTTTGGCTGAAAGAATAGCACAAGGCATTTACCTCGTATCCCAACTTGTTACTTCCCTGCTCGCGGATGAAGAGCAATCCCCTACGGTAATAGGCGGAAAACAGGGAGAAACTGAGCCGCTTGTAAAAGTCGAGCAGGTATTTTTGCTGATAGCGTGAGAAGAACACGGCAGAAAGGCTCTTGACGAGGATGACCGTTACGGCAAACAGACAAAACAGCAGGCCTGCCCGTTTGTTCTCGCCTCCATCCATCAGATAGTAGAGTATGGGGAGCAATGCCGCCAATCCGACAAAATCGAGCAGTGCCGACAGGAAAACCGTGCCGGCCACCCGCCATGCTTTCTTGCGTTCCTCGGGTTGCAACAATCTGTATATGCGTTTCAGCAGTGTCATTTCTCTTTTCGTCCAAAGATGGTTTTAGGATTGCGGATGTGGAATACGATAGAACCCCACAACCGTCTGACTAGCGAACGGTCGAAGACAGAACTTATCAACTTGTGGGTATGAAGCAGTCTTCCAGTCTTGTAGAGAATGATACCCACCTTTGACTTTTCAGGCACTGCCGTCTTATATTTTGGATTCAATATCTCCTTCCACATCTTTTCGGCCAGTTCTTCCCCACCGCTTACGGTTGCCGATGTTCCCAGATAGCGGTTGCACAACTGGGTCATGGCTGCTACTCCCTTTAGGAACGGCTTGAAGTCCATTTCTTTCGGCAGGTTCGGTCCGTATTGTTTCAGAATCATGGCCCAGTCGCATAGATGATGCAGCGCCAGTCCGTTTCCATAGTGCTGCATGGCATGGAAGGCGATGAACAGCGCATTGAACGCAGGGGAAGGAATCAGTACCCGTCCTTCTGCCAGAGACACTTCCCTGGGGCTCAGGTATCGGTTGAGCAGTTCGTTTGCCAGCACGGCTTCTTTGATGTCCTTTACATTCAGGAATGATTTATGATTCTCTATAGGGATACCTTTGTAATAGAAGTTGCTATGCTTGTAGGTATGCAGTTCCACCTCTATGCCTTGCTCCTGCATCAAGGTATCCGCCAGTGCGTTTGCATCCGCATCGCTCATCTTGTTCTTGTCCGAAGAATACGTATAGATGTCGATGTCTCCTCCTTCGCGATGGGAAGGTACGGGATAGTAGGTGGAGAAGCCCACCCCTTTCAGTTGTACGGTTGTGATGCCATG
>JBGVGD010000008.1:0-11279 GCA_045121515.1 Phocaeicola sp.
GCAGAATGGCAGCCCAACAGTCCTTTGGAGAAATATAGGGAACTGCTTCCGGACAAGTTTAAGGATAAATAATAAAACGGCTTGCGAACTTCAAGTTTGTAAGCCGTTTTTATTGTTAGACGTAATCCCGGAGACGCTTACGGAGTAAATTTGTTGTACGTATTTCAATGTTTTCTCTACATCTCTACATGATTGTACTTAATAAGCAGATATTCTGATGATTATATCATGTAGAGAAACATGTAGAGAAAAAGTTCTCTACATGTCTCTACATATTCCAATCTAATAAAGCTGAAACGTATACATAAAATACTGAAAATCAGTATCTATCATCTATTCAAAGTACATTGAACGGATATTCAATGTTATTCGAAGCACTATTTATAATACTTTGATTGGTGCGTCAATGAATTATGAATAAAAAAAATATCCAAGCGTAAATGATTTAGTCCTGTAGAGAAAGCAGTTTTACTCCGAATTTTATGAAGAATGATGAGTTCAACCCTTGACTTTTCCTTCCGAATTTCGTATATTTGTAGGTAAATTATAAGGAAGAAATAAATGAAAATTGGAGTATTACGAAAGACAAATGCAACTGAAATAGCTAGCATTTGTACCATGGAAACATTCATGGAAAAAGTGAAGCGAGAAACGAAAGGAAAATACATCTCTCAATTGAGGGAAAGATTGCCTTCCTTGCAAGGATCCGAGAACCGTTTTATCCACTTGGACAAGATTCCGCACATCTATCCCGTGGCTGAGTTCCGTCGCACCAAGGACGGTAGTTGGAAATTCAAGCAATACAATGGCATCGTATTGGTAGAGGTGAATCATCTTTCGGGATTGGCCGAAGCGGAATTGGTCAAGTCGAAGGCGGCTCTGTTGCCACAGACGTTGGCTGCTTTGGTAGGCTCCAGCGGAAGGAGCGTAAAGATATGGGTACGCTTTTCCTTGCCCGACGGTTCCTTGCCCGACACCGAAGAACAGGCTTCGCTCTTTCATGCCCAGGCTTATCGGGTAGCGGTACAGTGTTACCAACCCCTCATCCCTTTTCCTGTGACCTTGAAAGAACCTTCCTTGCGACAGAGTTTCCGCATGACAGTGGACGAGACACCCTATTATCATCCGGAAGCGGCGGCCTTCTGTTTGGAACAACCGGTAGGCTTGTCCGACGGAACTTCTTTCCGTGAGCAGAAGCGTGCGGAGAAGAATCCGTTGACCCGCATGGAGTTGGGGTACGACTCCTATCATACATTGACAGTGATGTATCAGGCGGCTTTGCGACGTGCGCTTGATACTTTGGAGTATTGGCGGAGAGGCGATGACCTTGTTCCCTTACTGGCTCCATTGGCCGAAGAGTGTTTCAAGTCGGGTATTCCCGAAGAAGAGGCGGTGTATCGCACGATGAAGCATTTCAACTATCTGCAGGATGAGACCGGCTTGCGCACCACTTTCCACAATGTCTATACGGAGATGAAGGGTTTTGGGAAGCGACCTTCTGTGACCCGTGAACAGGATACCGCCTTGCGTCTGGAAGAATTCCTGAAGCGCCGATACGAAATCCGTTTCAATTCCATGACAGACGATTTGGAATACCGCGAACGGAACAGCATCCGTTTCAGTTTCAACACACTGGACAAGCGGGCACGAAACAGCATCGCTATCCATGCCTTGAAGGAAGGCATTCAGGCTTGGGACAGGGACATCGACCGTTTCCTGCATTCCGAATATGTGCCAGTCTATAACCCCGTGGAGGAATATCTGTATGAACTCGGAGAATGGGACGGGCGTGACCGCATCCGTGAACTAGCGGATAGAGTGGTGTGCCGTCATCCGCATTGGCGCGATTTGTTCTACCGTTGGTTCCTGAGCATGGTGGCACATTGGCTGGGGCGTGACAAGTAGCATGGCAATGCCACAACACCGGTGCTCATCGGTCCGCAAGGCTATCGCAAGTCCACTTTCTGCCGGATATTGCTCCCACCCGAACTGCGTTTCGGTTATACGGACAGCTTGGATTTCAGTAGCAAGAGGGATGCCGAACGCTACTTGGGGCGTTTCTTCTTGGTCAATCTGGACGAGTTCGACCAAATCAGCGTCCACCAACAAGCCTTCTTGAAGCATTTGTTACAGAAACCTTCGGCAAGTCTCCGCAAGCCTTATGGTACGAGCATCATCGAGATGCGTCGATATGCTTCGTTCATCGCGACAAGCAATCACAAGGACCTGTTGTCCGATCTTTCGGGCAACCGACGCTTCATCTGTGTGGAGGTGACGGCTCCCATCGATACGAACGTGTCCGTCAACTACAGCCAACTCTATGCGCAGGCCTTTCATGCAGTGATGCACGGCGAGCGATATTGGTTGGACGATGCCGAAGAAGCATTGTTGAAAGAAAGCAACGAGGAATTCCGTCAGGTTTCTCCGCTGGAGCACTTGTTGCAAAGTTGTTTCAGTGCGGCTTCGCCCGAAGCCGGTGACGGGGAATGGCTGATGACCATGGAGGTATTCAACCTTTTACAGGCGAATACACGGGAAAAACTTCCGATAGGAAAACTGAATCACCTAGGAAGATTGCTTAAAAAATGGAATGTTCCGAACAAAAGAACGGAAAAAGGCAGCTTGTATTACTTGAAAAAACATTAAATCTTAATCTATGGCAAAATATATCAAACAGGAAGTGCCCGACATGCTGAAAACGGGCAAACCAAAGGCTTTCTACCGACTGAAGGTAGAGCGCAATGTGGATTTTCAGGAGTTTATCGAAAGGCTCTGCTCCTATCATTCGGGCATCAGCCGTGGGGAAGCCTTGCGTGTGTTGGTCAGTGCCTCAGATGTCTTGGCCGAACTGTTGGGCAAAGGCCATTCGGTGACATTGGACGACTGGGGTACCTTCAAGGCGACCATCGGTCTGGAAGAGGGTAAGGAAATGGATACGATTGACGGGGATGAGCCCAAACGAAACGCCCGCAGTCTTCAGCTGAACGGAGTGAACTTCCAAGCCGACAAGAAACTGGTACGCAATGCCAGGCGTCATTGCAAGTTGGAACGTGAGGGGATTATCCGTGTGAAGCGTTCGCCGTACACCAAAGAAGAACGATTGCAGAAAGCTTTGGAGTACCTGAAGGAAAACGGAGCATTGAAAGTCAGTCAATATATGGAACTGACCGGACAAGCCCACACCACAGCAGCCTGCGAACTTCGGGCTTTCAGCCGTGATGCTTCGTCGGGGATTACCTCGGTAGGACGTGGTTCTGCGGTGGTTTATGTGAAAAGTAATGGCATTCACTAGAAAAAGTGTAGTTTCGTTTGATTATTCAGATGTAATCGTTCCTGAAATTGGGATGAGTTTAAATATAAAGGGAATTGCTCTATTTATTTTTAACTTTGATAGTACGTAAGGATATTCTTATAAAATTGTCCATATAGATATTTTATTTAATATATTATTTTTCAACTATTTATCTAATTGTCAAGAATAACATTTGTCCATACGGAATATTTGGTCATCCTATTCTTTCCCTCTATCTTTGCAGCGATGAATCAGAAAAAACTATCTATCTATCTATGATGACCAAGAAAAAGCAAATCGCATGGGTACTCGTTATGGCACTACTTACCGCTTGCAGCTCTACACCCAAACAAACGGAAACAGAGACGGTAGCACCACAATGGCCTTACACCATCGACTTGAGTGAGGTGGAGTTTTCACACGAACCGCAATGCCTATCGGAGTTTGCGGACAGCATCGAATACATCATGCTATCGGACAATGTACTCTTGCCCGATATGTTCCACTTGCGCTGGTTGTTGGACAAGGACGACAACATCTACATCGAACACGGCAATATCGAGAAGTTCACACCCGAAGGAAAGCATGTCAAAAGTTTGCTTAAAATAGGGCAAGGACCTGGAGAAATAGCCAACAAACTTTCCAATGTGTATGCAGCCTTTAATCTCAATGACAACTATGTGTATGTACCCGACCATGGAAAAACGGATTTTGCCAAATTTACACTGAATGGTGACTATCTAGGGAAAGTTACCAAAATAGACAGTGCTGGTCATGTGCGTGAATATTTGAGCATAGTCAATAACAGGGAAATTTTCCATCACGAAGGCATAACACTCTACGATTACACGAAAGACAACACGAAGGAAGACCGTGTCAATCCCGACGGACCTTATCTATTTTATGTAAATAACCAACTGACCGACTCTATCGAATACAAAAAGGTAAACGGTCTTTATCACATCAAACCCAAAGTCATCAATCGAGGCATGGCAATAAACAATGGTTGGCCGATGAATTATGGATATGCGGACAACGATTTCTGGTTGCGCCATTACCATCAGGATACTATCTATCGTACTTCTGATGCCGTCACTTTTAAACCTTGGTTCATAATGAAACGTCATACTCAAATGGCTAACTATGACTTTCAGGTTCGGATGGTGGTTGCAGATATAACTTTATCCGATGTCAAGTCCAAACACTATTTAGGCAATGTATTGGCAACGGATGCTGGAGTATTCTATCATTACGCGGTAGGTATGGATAAGGAGAAAAGCGGTTTCGGCTTCTGTCCCAAGAACGGAAAAGCGAAGACCTATTCCAACAAGGGTTTCAAAAACGATTTGGACGAATACTTGCCACCCTTGGAACTTTCATATAGCATTCTCAACGGAAAGAAAGGCTTTCAGAAGGATGGATACCTGTACGTGCTAGTCGATGCCTTCAAGTTCTTCGAAGATGGTGCCAAGCCCCCTTTCCCCGAATTGGTGGAAGACAGCAATCCGGTGTTGGTGAAACTTAGATTAAAGAAATGATGAAAAAGAAACAAACGCTTATTCTATCCATCGTAACCTCTTTATTCCTTCTGCTTGGGATAGTAGGATTGAAATTCCATAATGAAATCTACGTATGGACATTGGGAGATGTAAAGTCACTCTATGCTCAGGCCGAGAGTTTCTATCAACAAAAGGAATACAAAGAAGCCAGAAAACTTTATGCAAAGTTAGCCGGGATAGACTCTGCCAGCCGTTGTCAATATGTATTGGGCGACATGTATTTTCAAGGCCAAGGTGGAAAGAAAGATTACGACAAAGCAAGAACACTTTTCATTCAAGCAGCCGAAGGTGGAAATGCCGATGCACAAAATAACTTGGGTTACATTTACACCATGGGCATTGGTACAGAGACGGACTTCTACGAAGCCAAGAAATGGTTACGCATGGGTGCGGCTCAAAGTCATCCGCAAGCAATGGTCGGTTTGGGAAGTCTTTACAGAAACGGTTGGGGAGTATTGAAGGATTACAAGGAAGCCTTCAAACTATATCGAAGAGCCGCTGCCCATGGCAATACGGATGCCATGAACAACTTGGGCTATATGCATACATTTGGTTATGGAACTTATACCAGCATCCGGGCTGCTTTGTACTATATCCAAAAGTCGGCTGCCTTGAATAATCCGGTAGCCTTATACAACATGGCTACCTTTTATATAGAAGGTCATGGCTTTCAAAAAGACTTGGCGAAAGGAGCGGAATATCTGATCAAAGCTGCCTTACAAGGATTACCTGCAGCCCAATTCAACCTCGGGCGGATGTATCAATTGGGCAAGGGAGTTCCACAAAACGACCAAGAAGCGAAGCGGCTCTTCCGGCAAGCATCGGCACAAGGACATCAGTTGGCCACTGACTTCTTGATAAAGATGGAAGCCAAGGACAGCATATCGGTGAATGATACGATTTTTGAAATGAAAATGATAGCCAGATAAAGACAATGAAGAAGAAAAACGTAGCGAATGAATCGTTTTCTGGGTATTATTTCATAATTATGCTTTAACTTTATACCCATATTAAAAATTACTACAATGAAAATCACATTCACCATAATAACAATCCTTGTCTTGACGATGACCGCCTGTACGCAGAAGAAAGGCTCGTTAGAACAGATGCCCGTAGTGGCACATACTCAAATGATAGGCGATGTCGCATTGACCGTCTGTCCCATCGACTTGTTGGAAGACACGGTGAAGATCCCGCTCAGTGATTTGGTAGAAGAACCTCAACTTGTAAGGTTGGACAACCGCGAAGAAGCCCTTGTAGGTTCGGGAGACATCCGTTTTTCGGACAACTACATTCTGGTACTGGCTAGCCATAACGTGCCTTGCAAACTCTTCCGCAGGGATGGTAGCTATATAAACAAGATAGGGAGCATTGGACAAGGGCCGGGTGAATATAAGAACATCTATGATGCACAGATAGACGAGGTGAGCGGACGCATCTACCTACTTCCGTGGTCAACGAACCGCATCCTAGTGTATGACCTGCAAGGGAAGTTTGAACGCTATATCCCGCTGAACCAGAAGTATGCCAATATGGTAGCTCCCAAAGGAACTTTCCACGTGGATGCCGAAAAGAACCGCATATCGGTGGTGGCACTCCCCTTTCCAAACCTGCCCGTAGTGGCTTGGGTGCAGGACATGGAGGGCAACTACATCCACGAGATACCGGCTCCACACCTCCGCATCGCCTTCGATTTCAGCAACGAAGTAGAAGCTCCCAGAGCAACGGAGGGAGACTTGAGTTTCCACATCTCGACCTTCTTCGAGCCTCGTCAGGACACACTTTATCATTTGATCGCCGAGCAAGGAAAGCTCATCCCTCAATTTACCATCGATTTCGGAAACCGGAAAATAGGTCCGCATCATTTCTACGAACTTCCGAGTCATTATTATGGGTATGTATCGGACATCAAGCAAACCAACCAAAACCTTTTCGATTACGACAACATCCGCTATTTCATCGTGGAAAAGAAAACGGGAAAGGGTAACTATTGCCGGATTTACGACAATTATCTGTATGACAGGGAGGTGACTTGGTTATCCGGTGCCAATGGATACTACTATCGTTTTGCAGAACCCATTGTACTGATGGAAGAGATACAGAAAGCCTTGGACGAGCATCCTGAATGGAATGAGGAACGACGCCAGAAGTTGGAGACGCTGAAAGACTCGTTCAATGAGAATGACAACAACTACATCATCTTAGGAAAGCTGAAAGGAGAAGAATGAAAAAACTGATTTATTTGTTTTTGTGGGTCATCCTTTGGAGTGGATGCCAAAGAGAAAACCATCAGCACATGGAGCAGATGGAAGAGGATTCATTGAATATTCCTGTGCTCTCTCCAACGAGTACCAAGCAGGACAGCCTCAATTGGTATGGTTATCAGGTCTACCATAAACGCAAGTCGGGAGAAGCGGATTCCGCCATCCATTACCTGAAGGAAGTCATCCGCCTACGGTTGGCTTACAGCAGCCGTACCTACGCACATCTGGCACAAATCTATCAGGAAAAACAGATGAACGACTCCGCCATCCATTATTATTTTCTTGCCTTACAAAAGGATACCACCCGAAGCGCCTATTTTTATTGCGGTAGGGTGTTGGGATTATTGCATAGTTTGAAGAAATACGACCTTGCCAAACAATACATCCAAGGACTACGGAAGCAGATGAAGCGCTCGGACATCCCTTACATCAACTTGATAGAAGGCGACTTGTGGATGGAACTTCACCAACCCGACTCGGCGATGAAGCATTATCTCATCGCATCGGAGACAGGAAACGATTTCATCACCTCCGTGGCTTACGAGCGCTTGGCCTTGCTGATGGAAGAGAAACGAACACTGGATGCAGCACTGGACAAGCACATCCAAAGCATCGACGTGAAAAATAACTTGAAATATGATTATGCATACGAACATGACACCCGCGACTTCGAGGCCTTGAAACTAAAAAACGAACTGAACGAGCTGAAAGTAAAACAACAGAGCTACGTCATCCTGATATTGGGATTGGGTGCATTCATCCTTATACTATGCGGAAGCTTTACCATCTATCTGCTTCATAGGAAGCGGAAACACCTGATGCAGGAAAACCTGTTGCTGAAGCAGCAGGAAGAACTGAGTACGCTCCGCGAGAAAGAGGCCGTGCTCCGTGAAAAGGATGCCAGGATGCGCGAAGAGTTGTTCCGACGCATCCGCATCGTCAAGGATTTGGAGGAAGGCAATCGGGTACATATTGCGGACGAGGATTGGAAAGACATACACGTGATGCTAGAAAGCACTTATCCAGGCTTCCTTGCCAACTTACGGGAGAATTTCCCCGCGTTGTCCGAGAAGGAATTGAACTTCTGTTGCTTGGTGAAGATGAGTATGTCGCTACAACAATTGGCGGATATCTATTGTATCAGCATCAACTCGGTGAGCCGACGGAAGCTCCGCTTGAAGGAGAAACTAGGCATCGGCAAGGAGGACAGTTTAAGTAAGTTTTTGAATCGGTTTGTATAGGCACATTATTAACCCTATAATAACTAAGTATCATGAAAAAGACATTATTCTTTATTTTACTTTAATTTCTTTTTTACTAACAAAAAATGAATAAAGAAGCAATCAAGCAAGAATTGTCGGAGGTACTGGCCAAGTATTACGACGGCTCCTTCGCCCGACTGGTGATTGAGTACATCCGTGCCACGGGAATGACAGAAGCAGAAGTAGATGCTTTATTGGAGGAAATGAAGCGTTCGTCTGTTTAACTAAATAATTACTAAATGAATATTAACCAATTAGGATTCGATTGCATTTGCGAGTTGAATTCGCCTCAATAGAATTTAATGTGAATAGCCCTAAATCTTTTAATCATAAAAAATATAAAGTATGAAAAATTTTTATCTCTTCTTTTTTACATTGTTATTTATTGGATGTAGTACACAACCTAAAGCACCGACCGACTCTACACTTCCCATTCTTGACCTAAGTAAGGACTATCCCGAAAAAAAGGTAGATATTCATGAATTAGGGGAAGTAGAATATATCCCGTTGGAAACGACGGACGAATCTGTTATGACCGTTGGATTATTGCATTTTATATCCGATGAATATATCATTGTTCAAGACCTTGGAGTCATACAGATTTTCGACAGAAAGGGAAAACATATAACAAGATTCGACCATACTGGACCAGGACCTAAAGAATATCATTACATTCATGGTTGCAAAGCGGACTTCAAGACCAAAGAACTTTATATTTATGACCCTAAAAAGATACAAGTCTACTCTTTCTCCGGAGAATGGATACGCACTGTCGGAAACATACCCGAAGGTATAAGGCCGGAGTTTACATATGATTATAATGAGAAATATCTGATAACACACAATGTATTTCATGATTATTGGAATTTCGAGAAACTACCGGCTGATCTCACACCCTATTATTTGATAGACAAGCAAACAGGCGAGTTTATTCCATTGCCATTGACGGTGAAAAACAGGATTAACCGAGTGGTACATAAAGAAATCAAAGACATATCCGAAAACATTGCGCAACCGGTTGTGGAAAAAATCTTAATCGAGCCAATGCTGGCTAATGGTTCGGATATCCTGATTGCCGATTTCGGATTGGATACATTGTATAGCTATAAAAATGACCGATTGACTCCAATAGCTGTACAATATCCATCTGCACATAGCACGAATCCTCCAGTGGTTATAGCACCTTTATTCTATACGGATCAATTTCTAATCTTTAAGCCTGTTGAAATGAAATATGATAAGAACTATGCATTGCAACCATTAGTTGATGCTCCACTCATGATGTGGAATAGAAAAACGAACGATATACATCGTGTCAAATTGTATGATTCCAACAATATAAATAAAAACTTTAAAACTACCATGAATAATAAAGGTTTTCAATTTGAAAGTCCTAATCATCTATTTATAAGGTATGAGGCCGAAAAACTTTGCGAAGAATATGAAGCAGGTAAGCTAAAAGGGAAATTGAAGGAAGTTGCTTCTAAATTAACAGAAGAAGATTGTCATGTGGTGGCTATTTGTAAACTGAAAGATAAGTAACATATGGATAATTTTAATAACACGCAAATTCAACTAATAAATGCAACGGAATTGTCGGTTTGAGATAATTTCAGTGAGCAGAGAGGAAAATTCCCTCTCATGCTCTACTGAATGGGATAAAAGTGTTTACTTTACTCCGTCTTTCCTGGGTTGAGAACAAGTTGAACAACAGACCCAGAAAGAGGCTTGGTTATCTCACACCAAATGAGAAATTTAATTCAATATTAACAAATTAGGATTCGATTGCATTTGCAAGTTGAATTCACAAAATAAAATCCAGTTATATTATGAAAAAGTTAAGTTATTTATGTCTCATGCTTTTAAGCATGTATTGCATGACAAGTTGTACAGAAGAAAAGGGAAGCACAGGTCTTCCACGCATTCCATTCAAGGAGTATTTGAATCATACGGACAAGATTTCAATCGGTACGGATGAAATCAAACATATCGAATATGTTCCTTTGGAACTGACGGATGACGATGCTTCGTTGATTGGGACCATTGTAGATATCGCCATGTCGGATAATTTCTTCTTTGTCCAAACTTTCGAAGATTTCAAGTTGTTTCAGTTTGGTCGTGATGGCAAATATATCCGTACCATTACTCAACAGGGAGACGGACCAGGCAGATTGCAAACACCGGGATTCAGTATATGGACCAACGAGAAGGAACAGAAGCTATACGTGTCTGAAGCCGAAAACATCAGTGTGTTTACATTCGACGGAAAATTTGAGAAGAAAATAAACAGAAACGGACGTTGGGTAAATTATGCCGGTGGAGACGGTTTGGATTGGGTGGCAGAAACTTATCGTGAGAATTTCCCGTTTGACATTCCACCTTATTTCGGTATCGGTACATTCCGTTATCAAGATTCTGCCGCTATCGATACATTGTCGATGAAAAAGGATTACTGGGATCTTTCGGTCGCTCCTTTGGAGAAAACGAATTTCTTCATGGGGTGTTTCATCCGATGCCAGGAAGGATACCGTTATGGTGTTTCCTGCAATGATACCCTGTTTACCATGACAAAAAAAGGAATTGAGCCATTCTTGATTATGGATAGAGGGGCTTCTTCAGCGGAAAAGAAGTTATTCTTTGAAACTCACATGGAATCTCATCCGGAACTGATTTATATACGTCATGCCTGTGAAACTCCAAAGCATCTTTATTTCCGCTTCTTCAATAACGGTAATTGGTATTTACTTTCATACGAGAAATCGACAGGAAAGGTTCTTTGTCAGAAAACCGATATAAGCTTGGAAGAAAATCAGGACTATGATGAGTGGCCAACCTATCCGGGCATCGAAAATGAAGTGAATGGCGGATTGCCTATGTGGTTCAAGAACTGGAATCCTCAAAC
>JBGVGD010000009.1:0-29260 GCA_045121515.1 Phocaeicola sp.
ATCGAGAGGACTGCTGAATGGCAGCCAAATACACCATTGGAAAAATACAGGGATTTATTACCGGATAAGTGGAATCAGGGCTGATGAAAGGACATCAGCCCTGATTTTATAAGTGAGAAAGAGAATCGCGGAGACGCTTACGTATCTGTGCAACAGATTCTCCGTGCGTATTGGGCTTAAGATAATTTCTATGTTTAAAGTGCTGAATGTGAGTAGGTAAAGAATGAAAGCTCTTGATATAAAACCAAATCAGCACTGTAGTTTAGATAAACTACAGTGCTGATTTGCGAAATTACAGTGTGGTTTTGTCAATCAACAGTGTGGATTAACTTATGGATGTGGAATTTTTAAGGTTTGGATGAGTTGTCTTGGAGTTTTGTGTTCAAGTGATTGATGCTTTATTCTTAATTGTGGTAGAGTGTGGCAGAAATATAGGCTTGTGCAACTGGAATTTGCTGATAATCAGTGAGTGTTGCAAGTGTGGCGGATTTTATATACTAATTAAAATTCATGTTTTTTTGGAGGGTTTTCTTTTATGACAAACTCCCAATAAGGTTACTATAACCTACTGGGAGTTTGTTTAACCTTAGTAAGCAGGCAATGTACTGAGCACAAGGAACAGGATTGCCAACGCTATTCTAAGTACCTTATTCAAGTCTATCATTTTCATGATTATCTTTATTAAGGGGTTAGTAATAAGGGCTTCCCCTGCCACAAATCTGTAAGAGGATACATAGTGAGCGTCTGTATCCAATATAAAGAAAGCATAAGGCGACTACCTACTCTCCCGCAAATTAATGCAGTACCATCGGCGTAAGTTAGTTTAACTTCTCTGTTCGGAATGGGAAGAGGTAATACCCAACCACTTTAGCCACCCGCTTTCTTTTGATCTCATAATATAGCTTTGTACACGTACAAGCCACGTCAAAATTTCCCTTAACGATTTAGATTTATCTTACAATCTACATTTATGCGGACACAAATGCTAATCATAAGAAGAAGGTTGAAAATGATTTCTTCCATCGTTCTTGAAAACATTTTGTTATTTATTCGAATGATTATAGGGCTGAAAATAACGTATTAATCATTCTTCATGCCATTGACTTGCTTGCCAATATTGATATGCGTAATATATTGTTACCCATACTGTTAGCAGAAGACCAATAATACTAAATGTTTTACTTTCAGCAAATATTCCAATTGTAGAAAATATCGTTCCAATTATTGTTCCGAAAAACCAAAATTTTGCTTCTTTTAAAAAATCCATATCATCCATATCTATTCTTTGTTCGTTATGAATTTGTTATATAATCATGTGGGAATAATAGGATCAGACGGTTGCCTACTCTCCTACGAGGTTTTGCAGTACCATCGGCTCAGCCCACACTTCTTACCGCGGACGAAGTGTAACCTCAAGGCTTTATCACCGTCTGATTCCTATTTCGATCTCATAATATAGCTGTCATTGCTGACTGGCTTGTCTCAGCACTTGTGAAAGCGCATCAACGGTCTAGATGAATGTTGCTGCAATTGTTGAATACATTGATGTTGAGTCTCAAAACAACAATCACAACCAGTACAATTAAAATCAGTGTCATGTCCATAAGGAAACTACTTTCATGTTAATAAATACTTAATCTAAACATATCATAAGAATCTATTCTCTGCTCTTTGTACAAGTGCAAGAGATGTTGGTTCTCGAGAAACCATTATTTCAGTTCTTCTTTCATTCTGCGCATATCTTGTATTAGTGAATATATTCCCATAAAGAAATCAGATACAGATTCAACTTTGTCAATTCTTATATAATCATTATTCTTGTTAGTTGAAATTTCATTTTCTGTTATTTCACTTTCTTTATATGTACAAACAATAGTGTTGGCATTAAAATATCCTACCTCGAAAACTTTTTTTATCATTAGACACCAGATACATTGGAGAATAGCTATATTTTTTTCGATAAATGATAAAATTCTTACTAACTATATCTTTTAATTCTTCTCCAGTACTAATTGTCAATTCAAACTTGTATATTTTACTCATACTATTTCTTTTAATCCATTTCAACAACATAATCAAATATATATCCCCAAGTGGATTCATATTTAGCTCCACATCCTTCAGGAACATAAAGTGTAGCTTTGTTTTCCATTTCATAGAAAACATAGTCACCTGTTTTAGGCGGATTCACTGCATAACAATAACATTCTTTAATTTTAGCATATGCAAAAGCTTCTGAATCTATGCTAGAAATACCTTTACCCAAAACGAGATTTGTTATGTTATTACAATACTCGTATTTGCAACCAGTTATTACTCAATATTTTGCGAGTAATAAGTCAGAAATATGGTCATAACCTTTAACGGTGCATTCTAAAAGGTGGAGATTTAACATTTTTATTGTTTCTTAACGCTCGAAGCGTATCAATAAAGGGTGTTTCTTCTCTTTTCAGTGCTATTTGCAGTTTGATGTTTCCATCATTCCACGTTTTCGGCACAAAGGTACGACAATTTCCAAGAACGGCAAAGGCACACTTCTATCAATCTATTATTTTGGAGGGAGTGAAATCTGCTGCTTGCCAAATTTCTCTCTGTCGAAAATAATAAGCCTCTGAAAGATTTGAGAACAGTTTGAATGATAGGTTGCCAAGTAAAGACCTATTATTTATGCTGTTCTTTGTTTCTACTATTTCGTCAGTCGTTTATCTCCGTTGCCGGATGCAGATTCAAGCCAAGCCGATGAATAGGAAAAGGTTTTGGAGCTGTTTACTCTCCAACGGAGGAAGAAACAGCTCCAAACGGTTTACCGCTTGACCTTTTCTTATTCAGTATAAGGTTTGGCTACCTTTGCATCCGAAAACGAAGATAGACGGCAAACGAAACGGATTGTTTTGTGAAGACTTATATCTATATTTACTTTATAACCCTCTAAGAACAAAAAATGCGCTGCAAATGCTAAAAAATGCTTTCAAAAATGCCGTTTGTGCGAAAATTTAATTACTTTTGCGTAGAGAAATATGCTTTAACAGAAAAGTATGAACAATTATTCAATGACATACAGCCAATTTGGGTGCTGCGGGAATCATCAGATTTCTGCAAATTATGTCGTGGATAATTTGGTTATGTGCGAAAATCGTGTAAACACACACACACACACACACACACACACACACACACATTCTCATCGCGCGTATTTTACAGAAAATATCTTAAATGTCAAAGAGTTAGCAATTCATTTTTCTCCGGTTTTGCTAACCGTTTCCTCAGACTTATATCTACGCAATGGTGCTCCGCCCCTCCGTGTGGTGGCACAAGAAGCATTGCATCATCATATTACGGCGTTACCAGTCGGCACTCATCGTGCCATGTTGGAAACGCCGTATTTTCATTTCAACTATTAACACTAAAAAACAAAATGATTGCAGAAGGAAAGAAGCGTTACGAACATCCAAGTATGACTATCATCAACTTGGAGATTGCACAAATGATAGCCACAAGCGGAGATGTTACCGTAGGTGGCTGGGGCGATGGAGGAAGCCTCGGAGGTGGCGAAGCGGAAGAAAGTGCTTCTCGCCGTGGTGAATGGGGAAACCTATGGTATAACAACTAAGAAATGAGTAATATATGAATAAAGGAAATTCGTGCGCATACGAAGCACCGCAAGTGGAGATTATCGAAGTCGCTGTTGAACAAGGCTTTGCCGTCAGTAGTGTGGATGTCGATCCGTGGGGAAACGGCGGACATCTTGGCGACTATGATATAGAATAAAAGAGTATAAACAATATAATAAATTAAGAAGCAATGAAGACCAAGTATTTAGCTTTTGCAGCGGCTGCTTTTATGCTGGCAAGCTGCTCTAATGATGA
This sequence comes from Phocaeicola sp., assembly GCA_045121515.1. Taxonomy (GTDB): domain Bacteria; phylum Bacteroidota; class Bacteroidia; order Bacteroidales; family Bacteroidaceae; genus Phocaeicola. Next base: position 3,867 of record JBGVGD010000009.1, read on the forward strand.
GGATTTTGTCCCACAAGACAACCTCAAGGACACTCCCATCACTGTTACGGCAGATGTGGCGGATTTGAAAACCCGTGCCGGATACGATGCGGACAATCTGCCCGCCAAATTCTACCTAACTGTGACACAGACAGAGGAAGCATCCCAGTACAACTACACCAATGTGGAAATGACCAAAGGTAACGGTAACAACTACACTCCTTCCGACAATATTTTATGGAAGGATGCTACGCGCACTCCTTTTGTCAGTGCCTATACTACTGCCGATGCCACTTTCACCGTACAGACCGACCAAAGCACAGCGGAAAATGTCATTGCAAGTGACTTGCTCGGTGCGGTGAGCACCACGGATGGTGATGTAACCATCAGTGGCAACAATATCAGTGTCCGTTTCCGTCACCTTCTCTGCAAACTCGATGTTACTTACTCTTGGGGAACAGAGTTTGGCGATGTTACCAAAAGCATCAAGAGTGTGGAATATCAGGGGTTCGGTACGGATGTAACCCTCGACCGTGCTGCTTGTACCATTTCTGGCGGAACAACCATAGACTACATTAAGGCATACATAAGTGGTTCTACTTCCGAAGCCATCTTCACACCACAAACTGGTAGTCCGAAACTTGTAATCACGGCTTTGATTGACAATGTGGAGCGTATATTCTCGCTCAATGTCACTGTGCCAACCGGTGGTTTTGTAAGCGGTAATCGTTATACCATGAATGTTGCCATTGGTGGAACTGCAACCCAAACAGGAGAAATAAAGATTTCCAAAGGATGGGAAACCGGTGATGCCAATGGCGAAGAGGAAGGTACAAATGGAAATATGGAAACTAACTGATAAATGAAAGAGACAATGAAGAAAATCTATAAATACACCGCACTTGCGGTTTTCGCCCTCAGCTTCACAGCTTGCTCGCAGGATGACGACTTTACACCGCAGCAGGAGGACATCGTAAAGATTGCCTCTGCCAACATTGCTACCGAGGTGCAGACCCGTGTCAATACCCTCGAAGACGGAACATTATGGGAGAATGCCGACCAGATTCTCTTGGTAAACAATAGCCGCACTACCAAGAACAGCGGTACTTATACGGCTACCGTCACCACAGGCGATAACCCTGCCACCACTTGGGAACTCACTAACGGTACCGTGCTTTATGCATCATCAGGCACGAATGATTTCACCGCTTACTATCCGGCTGTGACAGAAGCAGACTACACCCTGCCAACAGACCAAAGTACAGTGGCAGGAATCAAGATGGCCGACCGTATGGTAGCCACTGCAACTGGTGTAGCCAAAGGCGATGCCGTAGCACTCAGCTTCGAGCGTCAGAATGCCAAGGTAACAATAACTCCATCTTTTGCCTCACAGTATGAGGGCAAGACAATCAGTGATATCACAGGCTTCAAGATTGGCGAAATCACTCCTTATTTGCCTGTGAATGGTACTGCTTATACAGCCATCCTTGAACCATCGGAAACTGGTTTTACTGTAACGCTCAAAGTAGGACAAGATGAGTTGACCGCAGAATCTTCCACTAAGATAGAGGCGGGCAATCACTATACATTCTCTCTTACTGTGGGTAAGGAGGCTGTGAAAATCGCCGACATCAACGTTACACCGTGGAAGGATCAGATCATTGACGATGTGGAGACAGAATGTATGCACGCAACATGGAGCGGTAATAAGTGTACAGACTGCGGTGCTACTATCGAGATTACCGGTATGAAGTACGTCGGTGATGAAGCGGTTTATGACGCAGAAACCAATACCTATACTATTTTGATTTCGCCGAGTGCGGGTCTGGCAGCTCCTCATGTTCAATTTATTGGGAAGAATCTGGAGTATTATTCTAAAAATCATCCGTGTGCAGAAATGCTGATGATATACCAATCAGATACTGAATTTGGCGATTATGAAGATAATTTGTATGGATTAGTATATAAAGATGGTAAATATATCGCAGATCTATACTCAAGTATCGATGGTCATTTTTCGGAGTACCAATATTCCAACGATGGTGGTCAGACATGGAGCGAGGAAAAGCTCAGAACCGAAATTAGATATGGTTATAATGTTGTTGTAAATGAATCTCAAAACGGTACCGTCACCGCTCACATGACTTTCGTTGCCGCAGGATGGACCGTCAATCTGAATGTTACTCCTGCTGACGGCTATATGCTGGATGAGTTGACTGTTACAGATGGAGAGGACAACCCTGTGAACGTTGAGAACAACGCTTTCACTATGCCCGCTTCTGCTGTTACCGTGAACGCAACTTTTAAGTCTCTAAACAACTAACCTCCTAAACAGAACTCAATATGAAGACATATAAATATATAGCCCTTGCAGCAATAGCTCTTGGCTTTGCCGCCTGCTCGCAAGAGGAAGACTTCACTCCTCAAGGCAATCAGAAAGGTGCTCCTATTACCATTGCCTCAGTAGGCGTAGCAAACCTTGCAACACGTGCAACCATCGAGGATGACAAACTGGTGGAAGGTAACATCGGTGTAACAATAACCTCTACTGGCAATGACGAACGCTATACTGGCAGCAATGTGAATTGGTACGGCTCTAATGGAGTATGGGGACTTGTTGAAAATCAGAAAGTGGTACTTTATGAGGGCAACGGCGAATCGCAAAAGATTTACGCTTACTATCCTTATGCTAAGGATATCATTGAGGGTACAGAAAACTTACCTGTCACCCTCCCCGAAACTTTCGATAGCAACTTCGAGGGTTACGACTATCTCTGTACCAAGGAGGGCATTTCCTTGTCGCAGAATCCTATCAGCCTCACGCTGAGCCATGCCTTTTCGAAGGTATCGGTCAGCGTCAATGTGATGGGTAACGAGTTGGAGGGTGATGTGGTTACAGAAATTGCGCTTGCCAATGTTCCTCGTAATGGAGAGAGAAGTGCCACCACAGGTGCAATAGATCCCGATAAATACGGTCCTGCCAATGGTAGAATCGCATTATATGGATACGATGACGAAGACTATGATGAGGTTGCAGACTATTACATTGGCTATGCCTTGCCTAATGCAGCTACCACTCTCGACCTCCGCGTGACAATGCAGAGCGGCCGTATCTTCACTGCAAAGGCTCCTATATCTGGTGGTATGACCGATGGTGTTCACTACAAAATAGGTTTGAACTTGGGTAAGGACAAGGCTGAAGTGGGTACGGTTACTGTTGCTCCTTGGGGTACTGGCGGTACTATTGAAGGCAGTGTGGCAGAGGAAGTCATTCCTGCATCTACTGAAGCTGAATTAGTAGCAGCCCTCGAAAACGGCGGCAACATTATGCTGACGGGCGATATCACCGTGAGCGATGAATATTGGGGAGGCTATAAAATTACAAAAAATACCACCATTGACCTCAACGGACATACTATTACCGGTGTGTATGTATTCAATCCAAATCCTGAAAACGCAGTATTGACCATATCCGGCAACGGCACAATTAAGGCTACAGATCCAGATAGTGATCTGCCAGTTGATGTTTGGGGTACGCTGAACCTGCTGGGCGGCACTATTGAAGGCGATACAAATATTTTAGGAACAATCAACATGTCTGGCGGTTGGGTATATCAACTGAACACAGATAAACTCAATTCGGATGATGACACCAGCCACATCACCGGCGGTTATGTGAGACACCTGAATTGTTGGGGTGGCATCGTAACGATTTCCGGCGGTCATGTGGAAGCGTTGGGAATAAAATACGGCAGAATCATTATTTCCGGCGGCACCTTCGGCTTTGATCCTTCCGCATATCTTGCCGAGGGCTATACCGCAACCGAAGCGGACGGCAAGTGGACGGTTACACCAGATAATAACTAATTTATAGGGCAGGCAGAGGGTGATACCTCTCCTGCTCACCAACTCCCAAGCCGGGCGGGAGTTATAAGTGCTCGGCAACTATTATTCACGAACAAATAATTGTAACATGATGACAAAATGGTATCCGAGAAGAGACTTCTCAATTAAAACGCCACTCTCTTTTCAAAAGAGGTTTAGTACACCGTTACAAGACCAACCTCCCACAGATACACTCTTTTGGGAGATGTGGAAAGAGTGTGAAGACATTGCAAAAGCAGTCCTTGAAACCGATTATTTCAAGGGAATTCTCAACAACGATCTAGACCCGAACGCATACGGTAGTCTAATGGTACAAGATGCTTATTACTGCTTTGAAGCATTGGATAGTTATATTGCAGCGGCAACTCATCCCTATGATAACGATTGTGCAGAATTTCTTGAAAAGAAGAAAGAATCCTACGCATCTTACAATGAAACTTACCATAAAATATGGCATGTTAGGGACTCGCACGGGGTCATTCCTGGTGAGGAAATATTAAACTATACAAACTATGAAGCCTATGTGGCAGGAAATCTTGATACGCCTTATTTGTTTGCAGTTATGCTTCCTTGTGAGTACTTATGGACTTGGGTCGCAAACCAATTGAAATTGAAACTGAAAGCTAATCCAGAAGGACTGTATTATTTCTGGATAGAGGGTAATGCAGGAATACCTAACGGAGCTTATCAGATGGCTAATATGCTTGAGGCATATCGTAGTGATATTGATGAAGCTAAAGCTAAGGAGATATTCCGCACAGCAATGGAGCATGAATTAAAGGTATTTACATCAGCAACAATTTTAGAATTATCAGCATTATGGCAACAAAAAGATTTAATTTAACAGAAGTAGAAACAGGTAATAATGTAGGTTGGTATGTTGCTTCTCAAGCAATGTTTACCGGAACAATCAAACTTGTTGACGAAAAAGGTACAGTTCTTGCTAAAGCAGAAAAGTATGATAGATGTCAATTATATACAGTTCTGGGGAATGGGAACTTTGATTTTTATGGAAAAAGTCTTCATGTAGAAATAGAAATAAATGAAAGCAGTGAAATTCGTCAAAGTATCGCATCTAATAGCATAACTGATAGTAATGCAAACAAAGTCGGCCAAATATATTCTTTCTGCATAGAAGATCAAGGGGATGAAGACTATAACGATTTTTACATCAATATTTCCGCTTGGAGCAGAAAAGGATAGTCGTTTGTTCTGATATGATAATTATCTATATCGCCCGTAAGTTTTTTATTACGGGCGATATGCTTTTTAATCTCTTTTTCCAGGCAATTTATCAATAAAAGCCTCCTTCACCATAGCATAGGCATGCTGTGGGTCAAACTGATCGGCATCGGCTCGAAGGAGTATATCTGTGTCATCAAGAAATTCGGGGTCTTGAAGTTTCAGTTCCATATTCTGCACAAATTGCTTATAGGTCGGTGCTTTCTCTACCACAAAATCCATATACTTGTTGTAGCATTCAAGCGTCCTTTCAATATTTATGTTTCCATAATCCAACGCTACCTGCATATCGAAAAGATCACGCCCCTTCTTTCGCTGATATAAAGCTCTAAGTTTCGTACCCATCAATTCATCAAGAGCATAGGTCGTTATCTCACATTTACCGCTGAACCACTTGTTGTTTACCTCAAACGGAACTTTGTGAAAGCCCATTACACTGAAATGCTCCTTACAGTTTATCTCTACTTTTAAGCGTATAGGCTGTACTGGTGGTATTTCAGACTCCATTCGGAACAGCATAGTATTGTTGTGTCTCTTAGGCTTAATAACCTTATCAGGCATCCAACTCAACACCTCGCCCAATCGGAATAAGATAGGCTTGATTGGGCCAGGATTTATTTGCACTAAATCAATATCCTCGCTATATCTAATTTGTGGCGAGAGGTATAATTTGTGCAAGGCAGTTCCACCTCTGAAAGCCAATTGCTCTCTCAGAAAATCATCGCTAAATATATCTACCAATGCACGGCTGATAATCAAATCTTGCTCAACCATTGCAAAATCCGTCCATGGAACAAACTCATTCCATGCCATTATGGAAGCTCTATCTATCATAATTCATCAATTTCAATGTCAATATTCATGTTTACTCTCCATCGGTTACTCTCTGTATCATCCGATGCCGGATGTTCGGAACTCATAAGCACGGCATTAAAATAACCATTCCGCTTTTTCATTATGTCGTATAATTGGTCTGCCTTATCTTGCTCAAATAAGACAAACTCCAACAAGTACCCGAACCGTTGCATTGCTGTCGTTGTGGAATATGGAAGAACCCCTTCCATTTTCGGCATATCAAGTACATCCACCAATTCGGCAAGAACGGTGGCAGCCCTTTGATAACCTCCAATATTTGATGCAAACTGAACAATATCCACAGCAGTCAGCTCTGCTGATGAATATTTTATTTGCCCCATTTCAGCATTTCGGATTTCAATCAGTTCATTTGGTATCTGCTGACGGTAATTCCAATTCAGAAGCGAGTTCTTATTTGAGGTTCTTGGTCTTGGTCCTGTAGTTACAATCTGAGTCATCATTGCTCTCTGGTGTGAAGCTCCGTATATGGCAGCAGCAGAAAGCAATCCCACATAGTAAGGCTTGCCAAGATACTCCATCAGTTCATTGATGTAATAAGTCGGTGGCACTACTCCCTTTAACTGGTATTGGATGGGAATGATTACATAAAAGCCTTTATAAACGTTTTGAATCCTCTTAGACAATGTAAGTCTGTTGATATCTGTTTTCAGCGTCTTATCAGAACGTTCATCAAACACACATCGGATTTCTTGAAAAGAGAATGTGGTAATTCCTCTTTGTTCTTGCTCCTTTATCCAATCATTCAAACTCATATTCGGTTTATTTATTGCAAAGGTAAACAAAAAACGCTTACCTTTGCAACTTTTCCAATGAATTTTATTATCTAAGTGTGCCTTATTACAATTTTATTGAGTTCCCACGTTTCTGAGTCTGCTCATATCTGTCTATGGCGATATCATCCACTTCACGGGCAGCCTTGCGGTATTCGCTGTTGGATAGGTCCTCTTTCTTGTCTGCCGTGAACACGAGGAAAGTTCCGATAGTTCTGTAATCCTCCTTGTCTTTGCCAAAGGCTTCCATCACACTTTTGATGGTCTTTGCTTCCTCTCTGCTGAAGATGCTACGATATGTATCCTTGGCAAAACTGATGATCGAATCGACTGCCTTTCTGAAAGTGCCATTACTTTGCATTAGGATTTTTGTAAATATCCTCAGCATTTTGTCTCTCCACGAAAGACGGTCTTTCAGATTGCGGATTTCATCATCCTTTTTAAGAACAGCATTGCGAACGGCACTATCCATCTGCTGTGCAACTGATTTCTTATAGGCTTCGAGCTTGGCGGTTTCTGCCTGTGTTCGTTTACGTTCTTCGGCTATGGCTTCGTGTGCTTCCGCCAAATCAAGTTTCAAGTCCTCTATATCACCTTTCAGTGCTTTGGACTTTCCTGTAGCCCAATCTGCAACAGCACCGAGCAATTGACTTCCTTTCTCCTTGTTCAGTTTGGATCGTTTATCGCTGATAGCCTTGTCGAGCATTTCATTCTGCTTCTCTTTTTGCAAGGCTTCATCACGTAGGGCTTGTGTTATACTCTCTGCTTCCTGAACCTCCTGCTCGGCAACCTTCACCTGATACTCTTTGTATCGCCTTACGGCATCCAAATTGCGGAGTTCGGATTTCTGCTTCTCAAGAATGAAGTCGTTACGTTCTAAATGCTCCTTGCCTGTCTCGGCTTTGGATTGTCCTCGCTCCATTTCAAGAATCTCGGATGCCAATGTCTGCATTTCCATCATATCGTTATCATTGAGTTTGCAGCTCCTTCCTGTTTCGTGGTTCATCCAATCAAAAACGATATGGGCGTGATAGTTCGGTTTGAACCATCTGCCACCAATTTTGAAGCTCTCCTTATCGCCTGCATCGGGTTCGCCAGGGAGCCAATGCCCTTCATCCTTGTGCATGAAAATCTGTATCGGAGTGATACCCCAACGCTGTTCGCATATATCACAAAATCTGCGAAGATCATTCAAGGTAGTATCTGCTTTGATAAGCAATACACCTTCACGGATAGGAGAACACCCCGCCACTTTGATAATCTTTCCGTTTTTACCTTTGCGTTCACGTTCCTTTTCCTGCATCGCACGCCCGGTCTTTTCCTTAACCATACGCTTGATGTTGTCATAAAGCGTCTGCAAAGCGACATTGCCGAAACTGGGATTTATCCACTGCTCGTTATCGGCAGAGAGTTCGGGTACGATATAGATTTTGGAGTCCCCGATGTTACGCATGTATTCGGGAGTCCTGCGGTTATGAGCCTCGCTTGATGTTATATTGCAAGGCTTGATATGTATACTGCTTTTTGTTGCCATTTTTTTGAATTTGATTTGAGTTATTGACTAACATTTCTTTTATTTGTCCGCTCATAACCGCAAGGGGTTCTTAGGGGTACAACCCATAAGCGGAGATTGCAAAGAGAGGGTCACTCTTTGCTCTGGGTTCTTAGGGGAGAAACGCCCTGAGTGGGTTATTAGGGCAAAGCCTTAATCCCCTCGGGAGAGCCCACAACTACGGAAGCGAAGCGTGTAGTTATAGTGGGCTATATCAAGGGCAAGCCCTTGTCAGTCCGCTACAGCCTACGGCTTCCGCTCTCCTCCGTCAAGGAGGGCTTTTATCATCGCTTGCGATGTGACTTGCATCGACCAATACAAGGTCGAGTTCATCAATCAGCTTTTGCAGTACAGGGTTCTTCTCTATCATCCGTTGCAGGATTTTTTCAGCTTTTACCAAGTGGTTGGCAGTGGACATTAGCTTGCCTTCCTGTATCTGAAAAATTATCCAGTCGGCTATGTCGATGTGGTCGGCTTTCTGCTTGGGAGTAGCGTGTTTCTCTATGAGGTCAGATACGATGGCTTTGCAATAGGTCATACTTTCTACACGCTGTTTCCATTCGGTATATCCGTCCGCATCGGGAAAGAGAAGTACGGTTCTTCCGCTCAACACACTAATCTTCTCCTCCTTCATCTGGCTCTTGCCACCTGTTGCCAACCATACATAGTTAGGGAAGATGGCAGAGCCGATGATGGCACTCTTCTCGGATTCGACCAATACCACCACCTTGTCGGGATAGAGGCTTAGCAGGTGTTCACCGAAAAGACATTGGGATAGTAGCCATTCTTCTGGCAATACATTCTGCTTTTTCAGTATGCTGTGTATCCAGTTGATGGCTGCACCTTGTTCCTTGATACGGTGTCCATCTTCGGGATTGTACTGCATTACCTTTCCTGTACGCACCTTTCCGTTCTTGTCTATCTGCCAAAAGATAACAGCATCGTCACGGGTCGCCCCCAAACGATACTCACCCAACAAGCGGTTCAACACCTCCTGAGACTTGCTGCCATAGTAGTTGCCCAGCAATGTAGAGAGAAAGCGGAAAAAGTTACTTTGCACGCTTTTCGATTTCTCCACATAGTGAATTGGAACATAGCCGATGGCCGTAGGCTTCTGTGGTTCTATCGGAGTGCTCTTGCTCTTCACTTCTTTCATTTGCCCATCAAAAGAAGAAGCATCAGAGGTACGGCATTCGGGATGATCCTGAAAGTATTGCTTGGGAGTGTAATGATACCCACAGCTGCTTTCGTGGTTGCATCTTCCGACTGACGGATGTAGAGATGTATTCTCCTCGTCCACATAATAGGTAAAGGAACGCTTGTCGCCACAGTTAGGGCAAGTATGACGGGTAGCTATGCCTTTGTATGTCTGTAATGAATAGTTCTTCATAGTCAGGCCTCCTTTTCTTTGATGATACAAGGTGTCCCGTCCTGTCCCATGTCCCGTTCCCCTAAGGACTGGGACGGTGGGACACTTGGGACGATGGCATTTTCATTCTCCTTGCTGCGGTGGATTACTCGACCGACCGTTGATTTGCCGCAACCAACTTGTGAAGCAATCTCCCTTAGCGACTTGCCCATTCGGGAGAGTTCCAGTATCTGGCTGTCCCTACGGGTGGATTCATCGTCTCCCAACTGCTTTAGGTGTTCCTTTTCCGTGGAGTATCCTCGGTGTACAAATTGCAGAAAGCAATCGACCTTCTCAATCTCATAGATGATGACATTGTCGGCATCGTATGAGTATGTCCCATAACGAACCTTCAACTGCTTCACATAGCGTAGACTTCCATCCTGTGCACTCTTGCCGATGGCAAACACGCTATCAAAGAAGTTGTACAGGCGTTTGCTTCCGGCAAGGTCGTTGGAGGTGATGAGATAGTCCAAGGAACGTTTGGGAGTATGTGCCAGGACAAGGATTGAAAGCTCGTACTTCTTCTTGAGATTGTTGAGCTGGATCATCAGCCGTCCTGCCGCATCTCCCTTTTCCATGGCACAGCACAGATAGGTAAGGTTGTCAACGATGAATATCCTGCATCCCGTCTGCACTGCCATCTGCTCTATGCTACCGATGATTGCCTCCTCAAAGTTGGCATCAAGGAGGGAATCGCAATCCAATGATACACGGTACAGCCTTTCGGGGAACGAATAGAGATTGCCGTGCTCGTTGGTGTAACGGAGCTGGAACTGTTTCTCGGATAACTCGAAATCCAAGTACAGCACATTGTCGGTTTGTGCTATATGGTCGGCTATCTGTACGGCAAGAATGGACTTGCCCACATTGGAGTCAGCAAAGAGGCAGGACAGTTCCCCCTCATACCAGAAGCAATCCCATAGCGAACGTGGTGTGGGCTTTTGGGACGCTTCGAGTATGGTACGGTTGGCAGTCTTGATATTCATCACACCGACATTCTCGGGCATACCACTCTGTACCTGGGTGGCTCGTTCGAGGTCGCCATGGATCATGTTGATGTAATTCTTATCCTCTTCCATAGCATCTACCAGTTACGTTTGTTGGGCTTGCGACGGTGGGAAGAGGATATGGACTCGCTAAGTTCCTCATCGGATAGAGGTACAGGATTCTTACGGGAAGACTCCAGCCACTTGTCCAGTTCATCACGGTAGAGGCAATAGCGTTTGCCGGGCTTGGTGGCAGGGATGGTTCCATCGGAAAGCTTCATGTAAAGCGTTCCTTTGGGAATGCCCAGATATTCCGCAGCTTCATCCACTGACATGGGGACGTGGGTGTCCACTGCCTTTGCGTTGTTCACACTGTGCTGCTCGGTGAGCAGGCTTTTCAGACTCATCACTTCATCCCGAAGCTGAGCCACGACCATAGGAAGGTCGTTGAAGGTAATCATATTATTTTCCATTTTGCAACTCGCCCCTTTAGTGGGACTTGCTGCAAAGGACTTGAATGATACAGCCGTGACTACCTCCACGGATGATAATTGCAAAATAATTCCCGAATAACGATGACCGACCATAAATGACGGGCAAAGTTATTCGGGAAACGATGTGATACAGACAGTTACGCTTTACTTACTGCTTATGGTTATTCTATTGAAATGGGTTATAAAAGTTGTTTTGGTGTGTAATCTTCGGGATAGTGGAATGAAAAATTATCTCCTTCGGGTTCATCAATGGGGATTTCGCTCTTTCGAGCATCTACCTTGAAGTTCTTGATGGTATCAATCTCGGTGTCGGCAAACTCTTTCGGGAACAAGGCTTTGATGAAGTTGGCCTTATTCTCGCCATCGTAAAGTTTGGGATTCATGAAACGGGCAGTGATGTTCCACACCAAATGGCGGAGTGGCACACTCGTAATCTGCTTGGTCAGTCTTCTTTTGATTGGTTTCGGTTTATAGTTTGGATTGTACATCCAATTATGAACCTCGGTACAGATATGGTTGATAGTCTCTTCGTCTGCTATACGAGGCATTATGAAATGAATGTACTCCATTACCATACGGACACGCTGTTCCATTTCCTGTTTCTGCATCTCCTCATAAGAAGTCTTTCTCTCCTGATGATGTTGAGAGGTGATGTGGATTTCAATAGGCTGACTTTCTTGGACAGGCTCTTTATCGGATGTTTCTTCAGCAACTGCGGTTTCCTCAGCCATTGGAGTAATCACATCTTGTGGAGCAACCGCCTCTACCTTCAATGGCTTCTCCTTTTTGCCGAACTTCAATTTATAGATATGATAGGCATCAAAGATGAACGACTGGAAGACGAGATAGACTAACCATCCGAACACATTACTGCAAACAAAGACAATCAACCTGATAAAGTTGTCATGACCGAAGTCGCTTCCTATAATAATGGTAACTCCGAGAGAAATGACACAAATCGCCAAGCCGACAGCCGTCCAGATAAGATATTTTTCTTTGATAGATGACTCCATATTATTCATGTTTTTTTGCGGTTATTACTTAATTTTCATTCATTTCTTCTGCAAAAGTAATGGAGTTCTTTCAATTATCACTCATTATTGCCTACTGTTGCATCATTTGTCTACATTTGTTAACTATTGACGCAATATCATACTCTAAAATCATACTCAAAATGCCGTAGAAAGGGCTTTTTATACAGAAAAAGGGATGTCAGCTGATGACACCCCTTGATGGATTTTGCGTTGATGCAGTATTACTGTTCAGCCTTACGCTTCAATGTGATTTTATCCACCACCTTGCAGAGCTGGTCTGATGCCAACTTGGAATAAATCTGTGTGGTAGTAATGTTCTTGTGTCCCAACAAAGCCTGAATCTCTGCCATATCGGTTCCCTTCTCCACATGGAGCGAACCCATGGTATGACGTGAACAGTGGAAGGTAATTTTCTTGGTGATTCCTGCTGCTGCCAGCCATCGTTGCAGTGGTCCTTGTAACATCTTTTCCTTGAAGCCCTTGAAGATTAGTCCCTCACAATGTTCCCCAAGAAGTTCAAGGGCTTCTTGGCTGATGGGGTTGTGTATAATCTGCTGTGTCTTCTGCATACGGGTGGTAACATACATCCTGCCATTGGTATAGGGCTGGACTTGTTGCCATGTGAGCTGCGTGATGTCGCTCTTTCTTATTCCCGTGAGGCATCCGAAAAGAAAGACTCGTCTTAGAACATCTTCCTCACATGGTGTTTCGGCAAGTCGTATCAGTTCGTCCTCACTCAAATGCTCCTTGATAGTGGGGATACATTCGATACGATCCAGGAAGGGGTTGGGATTCTCCTTGATTTTCCTGTCACGGTAGGCAGTGTGGAGTACGGCACGGAATGTTGACCAATAGCCTGCAGCAGAGTTGACATGCAGTTTCCTATTGGTGTGGATGGACTGAGGGGCATCAAGCAGATACTCCATGAACTTACGGCACAAATCAACATCCACTTCATCAAAGGTGCATTTACCGTCTACAAAGCGTTCAAAGTGCTTGTAAACGTGTTGCCACTTGATGTTCTTCCTGTTTGCCAACTCTTTGAAGTAGGCAAGGAAATCGCCTTTCATCCTGTTCTTGTCAAAGAATCCATGATTCTCGTTGAAAATGGCTTCATAGCGCTGGTTACGCAAGATGGCTGCCTTCTTCATCATGCGTGCGTTGAAGTCTTTCTACTGCTGATTGGCAGGCTTAGCAAAGATGTAGATGCCCAATGCCTCGCGTGTGATTACCTTCATGGTGGCATTGTCACGATAGCCGGGATAGTAGTCCAAGCAGAGTGAATACTGGGTTCCGTTCTTAATCTTACGCTTTCTTAGCGTTACGGTCTTACACTTCATTTTTCTTGATTTTATTTGTTAATACTGATTTTGTCGGTGCAAAGGAATACAATGAAATAACCGTGAGAACAATCACGATAATCATTTTGAAATAATTGCTGAATAATGGCGGTTGCTTATGGTTGTTCGTTTCTTTCAGCCATAACACGCTCTACATCAGCACGCAAAAGCAGGTTCTTTCGTCCTACTTTGACCTTTCCGATGTGCTTAACCTTGACGATATGGCAAATATTGGCAGAGGTGAGTCCATAAATCTGCTGTATCTGTTCTACAGTATAGTAGTTTTCATCGCTCATAAGGTCGGTTCTGCGGAGTTCCGCCAAATGAGATTGGGAGTAATAGGTACGTCCATATTCCCTTTTGGTGGGTATCTTATGGCGATAGGTATATGCACGGAGGGCTGTGGGCTTCATGTTGAACAGCTCTTCCACTTGTTCGGCTGTCAGCCATTGGTTGATTTTGCTGATGTCAACGGCAACACCGAAGAACTCATCAATGTGTTTCTTGCTGTAATAGTTCTTTCCAGCGATACGGCAAATGGGTATCTTGTTGCGTTTGGCAGAGGTATAAAGCCACGATTGCTTGACCTTATAAAGGGTCATGACCTCTTCACCCGAATAGAAGTCCAACACTTCATCGTTTTTCTCTTCCCTCATTTTCTTTTTGGGGGATGTGGAAGACGATGCGGACTTTTTCGGTGCAGAGGTACTGCTGGGTAGGATACGATGATAGGGATTGGATGCCAGCATCTGCTCGATGTCGGCTCTGCGAATGAATGCCATTCGGTTGCTGATACGGGAGGCGTTCAGTTTACCAATGGCTACAAGTTTATAGATGTATTGACGGGAACAGCCCATGAGGATGGCTGCTTTGGAAAAGGTGAGATACTCCTGATGCTGTATCTCTATGAGTGGCAGAGCCAGCTTGAAGAGGTTGTTCTTCTGCATTACTTTGGCTCGTTTGGCTTCTGCCTGACAAGCCTCACTGCAATAGCGTTGCATTCCGCTTCGGGTCTCAAAGGACTGACCACAAAAAGCACATTTCTTGGTTACTTTCATACTGCTTATCGTTTACTAATTTCACTTCTTCATTCTCATGTATCTGAAGTGGTGAACGGAGGTAAACAGTTGTAAACCGTTGTCGCCTTTCTACTCGATGTGATAATCCTCACATATCGTTGCGGAATTTGTCACTCGTTGTAAACGGATGTAAATCCTTGTCAACTATCTACACGAAATGACAAAAAATAAGCTCCGCAAATTCTCCACGTCAGAAATATGTCTCAAAAATATGTGGAAATTTGGGAACCATCAAAAAGCAGCCTGAAAGTGTTAAATTTTAGAATATATTGATAATTAAAGGTTTATGTTTGGTTATTTCTGGTTGTTTTTGGTTGTTTTGGGCTTCTAAATACAATCAGAGAAAGCATCTTTACCTATCGAAGTGACTCCATCATGAATGATTACTTTTGTTATATTATCACAATTATAAAATGCATAATTCTTTATTTCTATAACATCTTTGGGGACTTTTAATTCATTTAATTCTTCATTGTTCAAGTAAAGTTTTGCACCTCCATTCAAAGGATTAGAAGAGGAAAAATCAAACTGTATCTTACACCATGACGATATGTCTTTAATGCTTACAGAAGTTACTGCATGGCAGGCTGCGAAGGCATTGTTATCTATCGAAGAAACATTGTTGCCCATCGTTATAGAAGTCAATTTTTCACACGAACTGAAGGCAGATTCGCCAATAGTTGTAACATTGTCACCTATAACGATAGAAGTCAATTTTTCACACGAATAGAAGGCAAATTGGCCAATAGTTATAACACTATTGGGAATATTGACAGATGTTAAAGAATCACAAAACTGGAAGGCGTTATCACCAATTGACGTTACACTATTACCGATAATAACAGAATTCAGTGAATTTTTAAAATAAAAATGTGACCCAAAGGCATAACTATTTATAGAAATGGCTGTGTTTGGTAAAATAATACTCTGCAGATTAGCACATTCACTAAACATATATTCTCCAATAATATTGTTTTCTGTATAACCTTTTGTATAAACGTATCCTTTTTTATCTGTATATGCACCTCCACCTTCCACAATAGAAGCTTCTGACAAATCAAGTGTAGTAAGTTTACCCCAATCCACTTCACTGAAATTACTACCACCAAGCATTTTACGAAGGTAGTACACATCATCCCCATTAATCGGACCAACTACTTTCAAGGAAGTGATATTCAAATAATCATCTCCCAAAAGTTCTTTCATAGTACCGGCTATAGCAATTGTAACAATACCATTTTCATATCCTGCTTGTATTGGGCATTTTTGATTGACGGTAATGCTTTCTTTTAAATGGGAATCTTTATTGGTGAATGTAATTTTTGCTTCACGATCTTCATCACTAGCATTTTCTGACACTTTAAAATAAAGTGTATGTTCTGTCAAAGTACGGGATTCTGTCTGACTAATCCAATCCACTTCCGGCATGGTAATTTCAAAATCTACATTAGCAGAAAGTTTCACTTCAATGGTCTCACCTTCGGCCTTTACATCGTATGTTTTCTGCGAGATAACAATCGCATCCTTCTGTGCCTGAATCACATTTAACGTATCCTTCAAATCACTATTCTTGTCATAGAAAATGATTTCTGCTGAACGAGTGTCATAACCTTCATTCGGAGCAATGACATACTTCAAAGTATGGCTAGACATACCACGTGAAGAATTTTCATCTGTAATCCAATCCACATCCGGCATTTGTACGCCATATTCAATGTTACTCTTAATATCCACCGAAATGGTTTCACCGGCATCGCTCACGGTAAATTCATTTTGAGAGAGCAAAAGGATAGCACCACCGGCTTGATATACCTTTACGGTTTCCACCTTATCGCCACTCTTGAAAGTGATTTCACCTTCACGCTTTTTGGATTCTTCATTGAGAGCAATCTCAAATGTATGCTTATGAGTAGTCAAAGCACGACTCTTTGATTCAGTAATCCAATCTTTGGCGGTTTCGGATATAGCCAATTCATAGTTGATGTTGGCTTTTACTTCTACTTCAATCTTTCCACCCTCTTGTGCTACCTCATATTTATTGGTAGTAACCAACAATGCATCTGCACCCTTTTGAGTTATGGTAAAGGTCTTGCTGACTGAACCGGCCTTGATAGTAACAGATACACTACGGTCGTCGTATCCCGTATTCTCATCAACGGTAAACTTTACGTTTGCCGTACCTTTACTTCCGCTTGTAGCAGAAGCCTTGCACCAAGTAGCACCGCTAGTAGTTGAGGCTACTGATAAAGTCCAATTGGTATTGGCAGAAAAAGATACAGTTTGTTCTCCAGATGCTACACCGAAAGACAAACCATTGGAAACAATATTAGAGTCAATGGAAATTTCTGCCTTGACTTCTTCCGGTTTTGGAGTAGGGTCAACGGGATTATCGCTACCTCCATCGCTACAACTTGCCAAGATACATGTCAGCATGGCAAGCATAAAGATTACTTTCTTTATCATACATATAATGTATTAGCACGACGGGGCTTCGGCATCGAAGTTCTAAATGTAGTAAATCAAGACGCATATAAACAAAAACGTGAAGCCCATCCGTCGCTCGCTCCACAGTTCAAGGCGCCTGAGAATTGCCCAATAGTGTCGAAACGAGCAACTCCGAACTTCACGCTGATACATGTATATTACACCCTATACACCCGTTATGCCTACCGTGTGGATACACCATAGGCTAACGAGCATACTTCGAGTTGTATAGATACAACATACCCAACGCTATTCTTCGTTGCTTTGTTCTTGACACTATTTGAATGTTTTCTCAGGACTTTCGAACTGTCAAAACCAAAGCGTAAGAATACGCCATTATTTATATGTCTGTCCCCACCACCCTTCACTTCATGGCGAAGTGTCGGCGTGAAGACATTGCAAATGTAAGAATTTTAATTGGATAAAATGGGTGGATAAAAATAAAAAAATAGCCATTACAAAATGCAATGGCTGATATACTAAATATACATTGATATTTTCTTACGAATCTTTCTTCTCCGAAATATAAAGCAACTTGTCACCTTCGTGCAGTTCCACCTGACCATTCGGAATAATTAACTCATTGCCTCTTTTTACCAGCATCACCAGTGTGCCCTTAGGAATGTTCATATCCATTAGTCGGTTGCCATTAGCCAGCATTTCAGCCGTGAGGGTTTGGTCCATTAGTTGCGAATCAATTTCATCCGGCAGTTCCACACCGAACTCATTTCCTTCCTTTTCCTGAGGCAAATCGAGGTGAAGCATGCGTGCTCCCTTTGCAATGGTCATGCCTTGGATTACCAGTGAAAGCAAGGTGATGAAAAACACGATGTTGAACAATTGGTTGGAGTCGGGGATACCGGCTACTACTGGATAAGTAGCAAAAATAATAGGTACGGCACCACGAAGTCCCACCCATGATATAAACACTCGGGCACGATTGGTCATCTTCCGGAAAGGAAGTAGACAGGCAAAGACACTGATAGGACGGGCAATGATAATCATAAAGAGTGCAATCAATAAGGCTACAACGGCCACATCGATCATCTCATGAGGATTGACTAGTAGACCCAAGGACAAGAACATGACGATTTGGAACAACCAAGTCAGACCGTTCATGAAAGTATTGATTTCCTTACGGAAGGCCAATTTGGTATTTCCGACCACTACACCAGCAATGTAAACCGCCAAGTAACCGTTACCTTTGAGCAAGTCTGTGGTAGTAAAGGTGATGAATATCAAACTAAGCAAGAGGATAGGGTATAAGGAACCGTTGGAAAGATTGATCTTGTTGATCAACCAAACGGCAAACTTACCGAAAGTGAAGCCAATCACACCACCGAAAAGGAATTGAATTAATAAGTCTTTGCCGATAAGACCGAGTTCCAGGTCGCTTCCGCTGGCCACGACTTGAATTAAAGCAATGGTGAGCATATAGGCCATGGGGTCGTTACTACCGCTTTCCAATTCCAGCATCGGACGGAGATTTTCCTTTAGGTTCATCTTCTGTGAACGCAACAAGTTGAACACCGAGGCCGAGTCCGTTGACGACATGGTGGCAGCCAACAACAGACAGGTTAGAAAAGACATGGATATGTTGGTACTGGTCCATTGCGAGAGGTAGTAGATAAAGCCACCGGTCAGCAAGGTGGTAAGTAGTACGCCTACAGTGGATAGTAATATCCCTTGTGTAAGCACGGGACGGATATCAGTCAGTTTGGTATCCATACCGCCGGTAAAGAGGATAATGCTGAGTGCTATCATACCGATGAACTGGGCGTCGATAGCGCTGTCGAATTGGAGTCCCAAGCCGTCACTGCCGAATCCCATTCCTACCAACAAAAAAAGCAAGAGGGTAGGAATACCGAACCGATAGCCGGTCTTGCTGATAAGGATACTACAAAAGATAAGTATTGCACCAATCAATAAGATGTTTTCTGCTGTAAATATCATGGCTTTATCGTTTTTGTTTTCTTAGGCAAAGTTAGCAATAAAAAAGGTGTTTCCCGTTATAGAGAAACACCTTTTAAGATTATTTGTTCGATAGATTACATCAAGAATCCGAGCAAGATACCGGCAGCAACCGCCGAACCGATGACACCTGCTACGTTAGGACCCATAGCGTGCATCAACAAGTAGTTGGTCGGATCATATTCCAAACCTACTGTCTGAGAGATACGGGCAGCATCAGGCACAGCTGATACACCTGCATTACCAATCAACGGATTAATCTTCTTGTTCTTTGGGAGGATGAGGTTGAACAACTTCACGAAGAGAACACCTGATGTAGTAGCGATGATGAATGACAACGCACCGAGACCGAAGATAAGAACCGAGTCGAATGTCAAGAACTCAGAAGCCTGAGTAGATGCACCTACTGTCAAACCGAGTAGGATAGTGATCGTGTCAATCAGCGGACCACGGGCTGTTTCAGCCAAACGACGGGTCACACCACTTTCCTTCAACAAGTTACCGAAGAACAACATGCCGAGCAATGGCAAACCTGACGGAACGAGGAAGCAAGTAAGCAACAAACCTACGATAGGGAACATCACCTTTTCAGTGTGCGATACGGCACGAGGAGGTTGCATACGGATGACACGTTCCTTCTTGGTAGTCAACCAACGCATGATAGGTGGCTGGATAACTGGTACCAAGGCCATGTAAGAGTAGGCCGAGACGGCAATCGCACCCATCAGGTTAGGAGCCAGCTTCGAAGAAAGGAAGATAGCAGTCGGACCGTCTGCACCACCGATAATACCGATAGCACCTGCCTGCATCGGGTCGAAACCGAGCGCCAAGGCAATCATGTAAGCACCGAAGATACCGAATTGGGCAGCAGCACCCACGAGCATCAACTTAGGATTCGAAATCAAGGCCGAGAAGTCGGTCATAGCACCGATGCCTAAGAAGATGAGCGGCGGATACCAACCCGAAGTTACCCCTTGATACAAGATATTCAATACAGAACCTTCTTCATAGATGCCGACTTTAAGGCCTGCTTCCATGTTGAAAGGAATGTTACCAATGAGCATACCGAAACCGATAGGAATCAGCAGCATGGGTTCAAATTCATGGGCTACCGCCAAGTAGATGAACACCAAGCCTACAAGGATCATTACCAAGTGACCAACGGTTGCGTTGGCAAAACCGGTATAGGTCCAAAAGTCGGCCAGGTTATTCGAAATGAAATTCAGAAATTCGCCCATAATTATTCAATGATTACGAGGTCAGTACCTTCAAGGACTGATTCGCCCTTGCTTACATTGATAGCAGCAATCTTACCGTCCTTGTCGGCATTGATGCTGTTTTCCATCTTCATAGCTTCGAGGATGATGAGGGTCTGTCCCTTCTTCACTTCATCGCCTACGTTCACCTTGATATCAAGGATTACGCCTGGAAGTGGTGACTTCACGCCACTCTTTGCACCACCGGCTGCTGGCTTAGTAACTGGAGCTGCAGCTGCTGGAGCTGCTGCTGGCTTAGCGGCAGGACGAACTACTGGTTTCGGAGCAGGAGCCGCCTTTGGCTTCTTTTCCATTTCTACGGTATAATGAGTACCATTGACCTCTACATGGGCAATGTTCTCTTCGATGTCTCCAATGACTACATTGTACAAGTTGCCATTGATTTTATACTTATATTCTTTCATTGTTTTATCAGATTTAAAGGTGATTATTACTTCTTAGGGAGTTCACGCAAGGTGTAAATCTTCGAGCTCCATGGAGAATAAGTTCTCTTTACACGGGTAATGGTGAGTACGGTGTCTTCCACATCATGTACATCGTTCTTCAGTTCATGCATAGCCATTGAGATAGCTGCAATGACTTCACCCGGAGCTTCGCCCAATTTCTTTTCTTTGGCTTCTTCTTCGCACTTGATGTCCTTAGCTTCCATAGCGTTACGGCGACGGAGCATGATAGCCAACTTACCGATACCACGGAAACAGATGTACAACAGGATAAGACCGAAGAATACCACACTCATGGCAGTGATAGACATACCTACACCGGCACTGTCATGGCTCTGGAACTTTTCCATTTTGGCATTGCCTGCCAGAGTCTTGTTGTTGGTGCTCGGAGTTACATACTTGTCATCTGTTGCACCCTTCACTTCCCATTCTGCTGATGCATCGCTTACACGGGCATAGGATTGGTTGGCTTGAAGAGTGTTGGCAGGGATTGTTACTTGGTCGACGAGTTTCTTGCCTGAGTCATAAAGACCTACCCAAGTAGCAGTTGTGCCGTCCATTACAAAGTTAGTATGGAAAGTACCACGGTTTGGTTGTCCGTCAGCCCAGAACAAGGCGTGTTGACGAGGCTTCACCATCGTAAGTACGTCACCTTTCGGGATAAAATAAGTAGCAGTATCGCCTGCCTGGTTGCTCATCTTGAGTTGATAGCCGGCAAGGTCTGCACTAGTGTATGATTTGTTGAATACTTCAATCCAGGCACTCTGAAGTCCGTAGTCGTCTTGAAAATTGTCAGTGTTTTCAATCAGCACTTCGTTCAGCACGAGTTTGGAGTTCACTTCCTTTTCACCGCAGGAAGCCAATCCCAGCATCATCGCCAAAGACAGAAGGATTCCGATTTTTCTTTTATTCATAATCGTTCTTGTTTTAGGGATGATTACAAAGGAATGTTACCGTGCTTCTTAGCCGGGTTAGTCAACTTCTTAGTCTGCAATTGCTGCAATGCACGAATCACGCGGAAACGAGTGTTACGCGGTTCAATCACGTCATCAATGTAGCCATACTTCGCTGCATTGTAAGGGTTAGCGAACAACTTAGTGTATTCAGCTTCCTTTTCAGCGAGGAATGCAGCTGGATCTGCTTGTTCCTTCGCTTCGCGTGCGTACAATACTTCTACGGCACCAGCACCACCCATTACAGCAATTTCAGCTGTAGGCCATGCATAGTTCATGTCACCACGGAGCTGCTTACAGCTCATCACGATGTGAGAACCACCGTATGACTTACGCAAAGTAACAGTTACCTTAGGGACAGTAGCTTCACCGTAAGCGTAAAGCAACTTAGCACCATGCAGGATAACGGCATTGTATTCCTGACCTGTACCTGGGAGGAAGCCCGGTACGTCTACCAATGTTACGATAGGAATATTGAAGGCATCACAGAAACGGACGAAACGTGCACCCTTACGAGAAGCATTGCAGTCCAATACACCTGCCAAGAACTTAGGCTGGTTGGCAACGATACCAACTGACTGTCCACCGAAACGAGCGAAACCGATGATGATATTCTTTGCATAGTCCTTCTGGATTTCGAGGAATTCACCATTATCGACTATTGCACTGATTACTTCGTACATATCGTATGGCTTGTTCGGACTATCAGGGATGATTTCGTTCAAAGAGTCTTCCAAACGATCGATAGGGTCTGTACATTCTACGAATGGAGCTTCTTCCAGGTTGTTCTGAGGAATATAGCTGAGGAGCTTGCGGATGAGTGCAAGAGCTTCTTCTTCAGTTTGAGCTGTGAAGTGAGTTACACCCGACTTAGTAGAGTGTACGCTGGCACCACCGAGGTTTTCTTGAGTCACGTCTTCGCCAGTCACAGTCTTTACTACCTTCGGACCTGTCAAGAACATGTATGAAGTACCTTCCATCATCAATGTAAAGTCAGTCAAGGCAGGAGAGTATACAGCACCACCGGCACAAGGACCGAAGATACCAGAAATCTGAGGAATTACACCTGATGCCAAGATATTGCGTTGGAAGATTTCAGAGTAACCTGCAAGCGCATTGATACCTTCCTGGATACGTGCACCACCCGAGTCGTTGATACCGATACAAGGTGCACCCATCTTCATGGCTTGGTCCATAACCTTACAGATCTTCAATGACATGGTTTCAGAAAGTGAACCAGCCGATACGGTAAAGTCTTGTGCGAAGATATAAACCAAACGGCCGTCGATAGTACCGCAACCAGTTACTACACCATCACCAGGATAGTGCTTCTTTTCCATGCCGAAGTTGGTACAACGGTGTTCTACGAACATATCCATTTCTTCGAAGCTACCTTCGTCCAACAACATGGCAATACGTTCACGGGCTGTATATTTACCCTTTTCGTGTTGCTTTGCAATGGCCTTTTCACCACCGCCCAAACGTGCCGCAGCACGACGGTCAATAAGCTCTTTTATCTTTTCAAGTTGATTGCTCATTTCTTTATTGATTTAGTGTTTAGTATTATATTACTTATTCGGATTTTCACAAAGTTCAGTCAATACGCCAAGAGTTGACTTTGGGTGAAGGAATGCAATGTTCAAGCCTTCAGCACCCTTGCGAGGAGCCTTGTCGATGAGGCGGATACCTGTACCTTCTGCTTCAGCCAATGCGTTAGCCACACCGTCTTCTACAGCAAATGCCAAATGGTGCATACCACCATTACCATTATTCTTTTCAATAAATTTAGCGATAGTACTTTCAGGGCTAGTTGGTTCAAGAAGTTCGATCTTTACGTCGCCTACCTTCAAGAAAGCAGTTCTAACCTTTTGGTCTTCCACGGTTTCAATGTTGTAGCACTTCAAGCCCAACACGTTTTCGTAATAAGGGAGAGCCTCTTCGATGCTCTTCACAGCGATACCCAAATGTTCGATGTGTGAGATTTTCATAATTGTATAATTTTTGATGAGTTTATATGTTTTTCATTCTATAAAACAAAGCACAAAGAAAACAATTTCTACCTAAATAAAGAAATATTTTGGTGTTTTTTTAAAACAAGATGACGTTTGGTTTGAAATATCCTTAGGTTTATTGGTAAAGGCGTGTAAATAATTTGTTCAGCCATTCCCAACGGAAACGGAACCAACGACGGGTGCTAACTTGTTTGCCGCCAAAACTCAAAATGAAGTTGCGGTATCCCACCTTTTGAAAGGGAAGTCCGGCGTCTATAAACTCGAAATGTGGATATCCTCTTTGGTAGGCATCGATGAGGGCAGCCCAAATAGCCATAGTGTTTGGATGAAGCCAGGTAAAGGTTTTGCGAAGTCCAAAAGAAAAGCATAGATATGCTCGGTCACATGAATACATACAGAATGAGCCACCAATGATAATGTTTTTATATTTTACTGTAAATATGCGGGAAATGCTTCCTGTAGTGCTTCCTTGGGTAAGTAATTGGAAAAGTTTGGTGTCCGGGAAGTGTTTTCTCAATTTTGATGAATAATGGAGTTTCAACAATTGTAGAAACGTCTTTTTGTCTTCTTCTGTTTGCGCTTCTTGGAGAGTTACTCCATATTTAAAGGAGCGGTTGATTTGTCGTTTTCGCTTGCTTTCCAACCGTTCTTCGGGTGATAGATTGTGTAAGGAATTATATACACGAATCCAGTTGATCGGGAAATATCCGTTACGTCGGAAATGCTTGTATCCGAAAAGGGCTGTGGGCAAATTCCGGAACTCTATAAGGAAACAATCTTTCAGCACTTCATTGGTAAGATGTTCCAGCATTAGTCCGAATAATTCCTCCTGGGAATAAGTATCGTTGAAGTATTCTCCAATACCAAAAATTTCGCATCGCTTGATGAGAGAAGGAGGAAAAATGCGTACGCTCCGACGGATTACCGCTTGAAGTTTAGCGATAGGGGTTTCGTCGATTGAAGCTACTACTAGAATGGGGGTATATCCTGGCGTTTGTCCGTATACTTGGAAAAGTTCGGACGAGTTGGAAAGGCTTTGTTCCGGTAAAGTTGGAATAGCACTTCCATTGCGATATGTCATTAGTCGGATAGGCTTCATACATGCAAATTTAATCTATTTTGTTGAGTAATTCCTATTCTATTCTTATATTTGTGAAGAGAAGTTACGAAAAAGGTCTAAATTATTGAGAATGAATGACGACCTTTTAGTTGAATATGTACACACTGTCATAGCCCCTGTATTCCAAACGGTGAAGCCCGTTCAACAATATCCGTGCTGCATTCTTATTTCCGATGTATCCTACAATTCCACACATAATTATTGGTCTTTAGATATTGTACTCTTGACAAAAGCCATAAACAATGGATTGGGATTAAGAACGGTTCCTGTATATTCCGGATGAAATTGAACTCCCACATACCAACGACATGAGGGCACTTCGACAATCTCGACCAAACCGCTATCGGGATTTATACCCGTACACAACATTCCTGCTCGCTCGAATTGTTGGCGATATGGACTACTGAATTCATAACGATGGCGATGACGCTCTTCTATATGGGACTTTCCATACGCCTCATAAGCCTTTGAGCCGCTCGATAGCTC
>JBGVGD010000010.1:0-25970 GCA_045121515.1 Phocaeicola sp.
CCTTGGCTTAATCCAGAACTGTAATAATCACGAAGAATCCGAAGACATTCTTCTTCACTGTAATGTTGCCATTTCTTTCGCATACTGCTTACACATTTTTAATCGTTTATAAATGTGTCTACCTATAGCAGTATAAGACAGGGAAATTGTTCGGGTGCAGGAATATCCACCACCCTGTAGAAGTTGTCACTCAAAAGGTTAAGTTGCCGGTGCTGGTTGTGTATGTGGTTCCGGGGAAATTAGTGGGAATAACGATTGTTTTTTTTGGTCAAGTCTTGACCAAAATAATATTGTATTCATATATGAATAGGGCATTTTTTCTTTATTTAAGTGCTTGGAAACGTGTATTTGGTCAAGTCTTGACCAAATATACGTTATTTTCTGGTCAAGTCTTGACCAAATTATGTTATTTAGGTGTAGTGGACTTTAGAAAATTTTTATTCCGAAAGATTAGGAGATTCCTTTTTTTATTTTTGTAGTTTTGCACTTTCGATAAGAAAGAAAACCGAATGAAACGAAAATACTACATATTGGGATTGCTGGCTACTCTGTGTTTGCTAGGTACGGGCTATTATGCCTGGACGTTGTATGATGCGCATCGCAAGCAAGTGGCGGAATGGAACGAAGGGGCGAAGGCTGCTTTTGAGGAAGCGTTGTGGCTGGAAGTGAATAAACGGGCGGAGGTTCCGATTTATTCATCTTCAAGTGGAGAACATGGGATGACTACTTTAAAAGAAAGGGTTCCAGATTCGGTCTTTGTTACTTCTGCACTTGGTCGTAAAGGGTATCGGATAGAACGTTATAAATATGAGAATAGTTTGATAAAAGAAAGGATGAGAAGAGGACAATTGGGTGTTTTATTAGAAAAATATCCTTTGTCAATTGATACTTTGTCCGTTCTTTGGAATAGTATTTTGTTAGAAAAAGAAATAACAGTTGGTAATCAGCTTCGTTATATCTATACGGATTGGGAATTGCAGAATGATACAGTATATTCTATGGTAGATGAACAATTGTCTCATTCAGATAGTTTGACCGTGAAATATTTAGGCTTTCGTTGTGAACATGAATTGGTAGCCTTTGTGTCTCATCCTTATTGGTTATTGGATTTATCTAGGGATGCTTATGTTTGGTTGATATTGCCATGGATGTTGTTGGTGTTGCTAGTCGTATTCTATACTCCGATAGAGCATTTTTCTCGTAGTAAATTTATCAAAGAAAAGATTGTCGAAAAAGAAGTTCATGTAGCGGATGTACAGATAGAAAAAGCTAAAATATTTCGTTTGGAGGATGATAGTTTTTTCGATTCATTAGCCGGTACTATATCGAAAGGTGATTTGTCTTATACGATTCCTCCTCAGTCCGCTCTTTTGCTCAGACTTTTTTTGCGTAAAGAGAATCATCACTTATCAACGAGTGAAATAGAGCAAGAATTATGGAAAGGACAAGGTACGACTGCTCAACTTCATAAAGCTATCCAGCGATTGAGAATGGAATTGAAGAAAGTTTCATCAGACATTGTTGTCAAAAACGTAAATGGAGACTATGAACTAAAATTGCCCATTTCATCGAAGAAATAGGAAATAGTAGATGCTGACGAAGACTGACAAAAGCGTTTGGTCAGTAATGGTCAGTCGAAAAATTAGGGTGTTGAGATAACACTTTTTACTTTTGCATCGTGAACGTCAGGATTATGTTTCTTGACAAGTATTAATGTTAAAAATATAAAGAGTGTATGCAGAAGTTTTTTCTTGTTTTATTTGTAGGTGTGTTAGGTGTTTTCATTGGTAATCAAGCGATGAAAACGTCAACTGTTGATAATGATGTATTATTGGCTAATGTGGAGGCATTGGCCAATATGGAAACTTCTTTGCCAACAGTTTGTTGGGATCAAGGTAGTTGTACTTGTCCTAATAATGGTGCGAAAGTTGCTGTAGTTTATGAAGGTTATAGTTTGGAAACCGATGAAGAAACTTATTAGTATAGTAGTTTTGTTGGGAGTCTTGTCTATTTATGCTTTTACCAGGACTTCTCCTAGGGCTGAGCATTCCGAAATCACTTTTCCTGTGATGCAAGAACTGCAAGGTCGGGTAGTTTCACTCGATTCCGTTTTCTTCCGTTATCCCTATCGTCTCGAAGTTCGGGGTGATAGAGTGGTCATTGAAGATTTGCACGGTCCTGATCATTACTATCATCTCTACACTTATCCCGATTTCCGTCATCTCCATTCTTTCGGACAAAGGGGAGAGGGGCCGGAAGAAATGCAGACGGTGGATGATTTCTATTGGAACGGTCAGACCCTTTGGGCTTTGGACAACATCAAGTCGGAATTGGTTCGTTGGGAACTGAGCGACAGCCGTGACAAGATGCTTCGGAAGGAACGCATTAAGTTGGATAAGGCTACTTTCCGGGCATTGGACATCGTACCTTTTCAGAACAATTCTTTCTTGATTCCCAATTATTCGGGTGACTCCCGTTTCTGCCAAGTGGATAGAAACGGAAAACTCCTCAAGAAATGGGGTGAAATTCCGACTGAAAGAAAAGACGACTTGCAGAAGTATCCGTATGCCTTTGGTTATGGTTGGCGTAGTTTTATCGACTATGCTCCGAAAACCGGAATATTGGTTGCTGCCACCCAATTCGGGGAAGTTATGGAGATATGGAACGTAAAGAAGAATACCCACAAGGTAATAAAAGGAAAGTTAGATGAACCTGAATTTAAAATCCTTCCGGAGTATGCTATCCCTACCGGGGCGGTAGGTCATTGCGATATTCAAGTAACCGACCGTGCCATTTATGTTATTTATCGGGGTGTATCCATGAAGGACGATAGGTTAGCTCATCAGAAAGGAAAGCCTTTACCGCAGGGAGGTAAGATTGTCCGTGTTTTCAGTTTGGAGGGTGAACCGTTGAAGGAGTACAAGCTTGACCATTATGTTAGTGGTATTTGGGTCATGGAAGAAGAAGGCAAGATATGGGCCTTGGACGTAAATAGTGATGAACCGTTGGTGGAATATACTTTGAAATGATAGTTGATAGATGATAAATGATAGAGGTGTGAGAAGGATAGTAACTTTGATAATGTGTGTATGGATGCTGGCTTCCTGTCAGGAATCAAGGGAGGAAGCCATGCTCCGATTGGTAAACGAATGGAACGGAAAGGAAATCAAGTTCCCTGCCCGTTCGGTTTTTACCATTCAAGGAAAGGATACGGTGGATGTTAAATGGGGTAATGCCGATTATAAGGTGGTAACGTATATCGATTCCGTAGGATGTACTAGTTGCAAACTTCAGTTGCCCCGTTGGAAGAAGTTGGTGGAGAAAGTGGATTCATTGACGAACGGACGTGTACCTTTCTTATTTTACTTTCATCCCAAGGATAGGAAGGAATTGCGTTACTTGACCCGTCGGGACGATTTCACTTATCCCGTGTGCTTTGATGAACGGGACGAACTGAACCGTTTGAACCAGTTTCCTACGGACATGACTTTCCAAACTTTCTTATTGGATAAGGACAATAAGGTGGTAGCCATGGGAAATCCGGTTCATAATCCAAAGGTGAAGGAGCTCTACTTGGACTTGATTACAGGAGGACGTTCATCCAATTCTTCGGGACAGATTACGCAAGTATCCGTTGACCAAACGGAATTGGATTTTGGAAATTTCCCGAAAGAAGAAAAGCAGGAGCGTAGTTTTGTTCTGACCAATACGGGTAAAGGATTGTTGGTAATACAAGACATTACTACTTCTTGTGGATGTACTAAAGTGGAATATTCGAAAGAACCTATTCGTCCCGGTACTACCATGGAATTGAAAGTGATTTACGAAGCCGAGAAAGCGGAACACTTCAATAAGACAGTAACGGTATATTGCAATACCAAGGATTCCCCACTTCGTTTTACGGTAAAAGGCAGTGCTTACTAATTGTCATTCAGAGCGAAGCGAAGACGTGTTGTTGAGGACTACGTCCGAAAAAAAAGTATTCACCCAAGAGAACAAAGAAGGAGAGAAAGAACTCCAACTGCAAGCAATATTCTTTTCTCTCCCCGCCAGTTCTCCTTGAAAAGAAAGGAGGTCACAAAAGTAAGAATAAAATTTTAAAGAAGCAATTCGTTTGCTTGTCTGCTGAAAGGATAAATGCAGAAAAATAGAATTAGTATAAATCAAATAAAGAATAAACAGATTATGAATAAGAAGGTAATGAAAGCAGTTTTTGTTGCTGCAATTGCTATGGTGAGTGGTATCAATGTGTTTAACGCTCAAAAGTCAGAAGTGTTGTCAGATGTGGCTTTGTCTAATGTGGAAGCATTGGCTAATGTTGAAAGTGACTTATGTCCTAATGGCTGTTATACAAATGGTGATGGTTGTTATTGTAATGGTTGGTTTGAAACATATAGAGAAGCAGGTCCAGTCATTTAAGTTTTAATTTTTCCAAATTCATTTTATCATTCGGGTAATTATATTCCCGAATGATAAAGTGAGAAATCTGAACTTAATTATGTAATGATAAAAAATAGACGTATGAAAAAATATATTAGTTTTATACTTGTAACTTTATTGTTTACAGCATGTGGTACAGATGAAACCAAATTAGAAAAAGTACAGAGAGAGAGACAAGAAGTAGTCAATGTAAAAAGTATGGTGAAAGAAATAGATACAGGAGAGGTGTTGATTGGTTCTGTCGCTAGATTGTTTAGTAGTGAAAAATATCTATTGATTGCAGATTCTAAAGGTTATGACAAGTTGATTCATTTGTTTGATAATAAGGAATATAGGCATGTTTGTAGTGTTGGTCAATTAGGACAAGGACCATACGAAATAACAAATATGGGTACAATTGTAGTAGATGATGTAAGGAATAAATTTTATGTGTCGGATCATGGTAAAATGAAAATATTCAGTTATGATATGGATAGTTTGTTAATCTCGCCAGAATTATATAGACATCAAATTAAGGCTGAAATAAAGAGTTCTATGTTTCCTAGTTCTTATTGTTATATAAATGATACATTATCTTATGCAAGGGTGATAACTCCAACGAGTATATCGACATTTGAACAAACTGTAGCCAAATGGAATATGCAAACAGGTGAAATGAAAATGATGTCATATACTCATCCTGCAATTGAAAATAAGCGGAGCGTATTTGATGTGTCTATGGAAAATGCATTTTATGTAGAAGCTTATCTTCGTCACGATTTGTTAAGTATTTGTGATTTGGACGGAAATTTGAAATGTAATATTTATGGGCCAGATTGGAATGGGGGAGAAAGAAGTAAAATTAGTTGTTTTGGCGATGTGATTGTTACAAAAGAAAATATAGTAGCAACCTATTCGGGAGGAGATTATAATCAGGAGTATTTTCCGACAAAGATTCTGATTTTTGATTTAACGGGAAATTATATCAAAACATTGGATGTAGGTTATAAAATATCTGATTGTTGTTATGATGAGACGAATAATAGAATTGTAATGGCTTTTGATGATGAAATTCAATTTGGATATTTGAATTTGAATACTTTAATGTAAAGATATGTGTTTGAAAGGTAAATTGTTGTCTATAGCTTTTTATTTGTCTATAGGGATGTCAGCTTATTTTATATTGATAGTAACTTCTTTCTCCTCTTTTCGCATCCCCACTGACTCCATGCAATCTACCTTGCAACCTGGTGACAACATCCTAGTAAACAAAAGCATCATGGGAGCCAGAATCTTCAACATCTGGGATGCTGCGGAAGAAAAGGAAGTAGAGATACACCGCCTACCGGGACTAGGGAAAGTGAAACGGAACGATGTACTGGTGTTTCACTATCCCTATCCCCATAAGAACGACAGCCTTTCCATGCACTTGCTGAAATACTATGTAAAACGCTGCATCGCCCTACCTGGTGATACCATGGGAATACGGAAAGGTTACTATTATATAAAAGGTATCAATGAACCGATAGGGAATATCGAGGCGCAGAAGCGGATAGAAAAGTTACAGAAAGAAAATGCAAGAGGCATTGTCATGGATGCCTATCCTTGGGATAAATACATCAACTGGACGATACAGGATTTCGGTCCTCTGCATGTTCCCGCCAGGGGACAGACGGTGGTGATGGATTCTACTGCCGTGAAACTCTATCGCAATTTGATAGAGTGGGAACAGAAAGAGAAACTGACCTTTCAAGGGGAGGAAGTCTTTTTGGGCGATAGCCTGATACAGGAATATCGCTTCCAAGAAAACTACTACTTTATGGGTGGTGACTATATGGAGAACTCGAAGGATTCCCGTTACTGGGGCTTGCTTCCCGAACCTTATATCGTGGGGGTGGCCACAAGGATATGGAAGTCGGTGGATAAGTCCGCAGGCAAGATACGTTGGAACAGAGTGATGAAAAAAATAGAATGAAAGGAGTATGAAGAAACTGATACTTTTACTGGGTGTGCTGGGCATGATTTCCTGCACCCGCAACGTGGGTTTGGAACGTACTTTCCAGCGAGCAGGTGAGAACCGTGCGGAGTTGGAAAAGGTGCTTCGCTACTATGAAGGGGACGAACGGAAATATCGGGCAGCCTGCTACCTGATAGAACACATGGCGGACTGTTACAGTTACCGGAGCGACCGCATCGACTCGCTGATGCAACTGAAGGCCATGGCTACTTTTGAAAGTCAGGAATGGATAGATTCGGTGGATGCGGTATGGAAGGGGTTTTCCTATCTCCGGGAAAAGAAGGTGTATGATTGCCAAGTCATCACAGCGGACTATCTGATTAACCATATCGACCATGCCTTTGCCGTATGGGACAGCCGTCCTTGGGCGAAACACTATACCCTGGATGATTTCTGCCAGTGGGTGCTTCCTTACCGCATAGCCGATGAGCCTCTGTCCGCCTGGCAGAAACCTTATTATGAAATGTATGCTCCAGTGCTCGATTCGCTCTATCAGGGCAGTGATGTGGTGGAGGCCACCAATAGTTTGAGTTGTATGGTGAAGGAGGACTATTTCCTGTATAATACGGAGTTCCATTTGCCCCATTTGGGTGCTGCCTATCTGCTGGAACATCATTTGGGTGCCTGTAGGGAGTCGTGCGACTATAGCGTGTACATTCTCCGTTCACTGGGCATTCCGGTGGATGTGGATCATTACCGCATCTCTCCCGAAGGTCGTGGCGGTCATTCTTGGAACGTGCTGAAGGATACGACGGGGCTTCCCGTTCCTTTCTGGTTCATCGAGACGGAAGTGAGCCGTGACTGGTCGGACAAGCGCAAGAAGGCGAAGGTGTACCGCTATCCGTTCGGTGGTAGGGTGCAGGACGTTACGGCGGAGTATTTCGGAGAGAACCATGTAGCGGTGGATGTGGATTATACGGATGCCTCGGAAGACATCCGTCTGAGTGTGTTCTGCCGTGGCGAATACATCACGCTGGATAAGGCGGAACTGAAAAGGGGAAAGGCTCATTTCTATAACATCGAACCGGAAGTGCGGTTCGTTCCTGTCCGTAACCGGAGGGGGATTTGGGAGGAGGCTGGACATCCTTTCTGTGTCACTCAGTCGGGAGACCTGCATACCTTTATTCCTGATACTTCCGATTATGAATCGGCTACCTTATTACGCAAGTATCCTTCCTATTGGGGACTGCCCAAGTACTTCAATCGCATGGCAGGCGGACGGATAGAAGGACGCATCTCGAAAGGCGGCAGTCCGGTATGGAGCGTATCCCTTCCCGATACTATTACTACCAACTATCATACGATTCCCTTGCCGGATGAGGGAGTGCGCTATCTTTCCATAGTAGCCCCTGAAGGTGAGAATGTGGAAATAGGTGAAATCAGTGTGCTGGATGTCTCGGGAGATACCTTGTCCATTCAGCGTATAGATGCTCCGATAGCCAAACCGAATACTTCGGTTTCCCATATAGGGGATGATGACGAGTTGAGTTATTATGCGTCTTCTGAAAAGGATATTCCGGTGGTACTGGATATGGGCAAGGTGGTTCAGGCAGAGAAGTTGGTTTTTGTTCCCCGTAACGATGACAACTTTATCCGCATCGGCGACGAGTATGAGTTGTACTATCACGACGGTACGGCCGGTTGGAAGTCGTTGGGGCGGAAGACAGCCGTAACCAATGAAGTGCATTATGACCAGATTCCCCGTAATTCCTTGTTATGGTTGCGTGACTTGACCCGTGGTAGGGAGGAGCAGGTATTTATTCTGAAGAATGGAAAGCAGTATTTCTATCGATAACCAGAAGTTGCCATGAAATTTGTGACGATTATTATCATTTGGTCGTTGATAGCGGCCGGAGCGGTGGAAGCCGTCTGGGGCTTGCTTCAAGTGTATGGCTACGAACCTTCTAACCATTCGCTGTATGCCTTGACGGGTTCGTTCTACAATCCGGGTCCTTATTCGGGTTTCTTGGCGATGTGTGTACCTGTGGCACTTCATGAATGGTTGGAGGGAAAGAGGATTGGGAAACCTATGGCATTGGTGGCACTGGTATTGATGCTGGTGGTGCTTCCTTCGGGCATGAGCCGTTCGGCTTGGTTGGCTGCTGTGTTGTCTTCGTTCTTTGTGGGAATGATGTTCTATCGGGAGAAGGTGAAGAAGAGTTTGCGGAAATATTGGAAGCTGTATCTCGTCGGTGTGGTGCTACTTATTATATTAGGTATAGGAGCCTATCATTGGAAGAAGGATTCGGCGGATGGGCGTTTGCTGATGTGGAAGATTGCTTTTACGGAGGTACCGGCAATGCTTGGTGTGGGCTGGGAGAACGTGGCTGGAGCATACGGTGAGGCTCAGGAGAGGTATTTTGCTTTGGGCAAAGGTACACCTCAGGAAGAACGTGTAGCCGGTGCACCGGAATATGTGTTCAATGAGTACCTGCAAGTGGGGATAGCTTGGGGTGTTCCTGTCTTGTTCGTTCTCTTGACTGTGGTGATTGTTATTTTCAGTTGGGGGTATCGGGGTAGACAATACGGTGTCTGTGGTGGTCTGCTTTCCTTGGGTGTGTTTGCCTTTGCGTCCTATCCTTTCCAGTTCCTGGAGTTTATTCTAGCTTTTTTGGCTTTGTTGGTGTCTTGTGCGATGAGCCATCGGAAGGTTTGGGTACGGGTGTTGGCTTTGGTATTGGGTATCGGTCTCGGTGTTTATTTGTCAGAGAACCGTCCTCAGAAGAATGCCCGAAGGATGTTTGAACAAGCTCATGCCTTGCATAAGGCAGGTCAGTGGCAGGAATCGATAGAACTATTGGAAGAAACGATGAAGGTAAGTAGCGATGCAATGGTGCTGAACATCATAGGGAAGAACTATCAGGCATTGGGGCAGCCCTATCTGGCAGAGAGTTGGTTTATCCGTTCCACTCATCGGTTGCCGAACCGTATCTATCCTTACTATTTATTGGCCAAACTGTATGCAGAGCATCCTAAGTATTTTCCAAGAGAGAAACTGGAGTGGGCGGTAAAGATGGTGCTGGAGAAAGAAGCGAAGGTGGAATCGACCGCTATCAAGCAGATGAGGGAGGAAGTGAAGGATATAATGCAAAACAATGATAAAAACCGTTAAACCATTTGTTGACTAAAAAAATAGTCGTATATTGCGGATGAAATGAAAAACCGATAGGATTATGGTAGAATTGACGAAAGCGGAAGAACAGATGATGCAGTATCTGTGGAAACTGGGAGAGGGAACGGTGCAGGAAGTGATGGCCTCGATGGAGGAAAAGAAACGGCCGTCACGGACTACGGTTTCTACGGTCATCCGTCTGCTGGAAGAGAAAGGATTGGTAGGACATAAACCTACCACCGGACGTGGGTACATCTACTATCCACTGTTGAAGAAGGAAGAGTACTCTCATCATTATCTGAAGAATTTCATTAAACGGTATTTCGACAATTCGTTCTCCTCACTGGCATGTTTCTTTGTCCGTGAGAACAATCTCTCGATGAAGGAATTGGACGAATTGTTGGAGGAAATAAAAAAAGGTTCGGAAACAGATAAATAATTATAAAACTAGAAAACATGAAGAAACACGTACTTTGGTGTCTGGCCCTAATGGTGTTGGCCGCCTGTTCGGATTCGAATACAGAGAATAAAGAGAAGGAAGGGGTGGAAACTGTCCTTCCTCAGCAGGTGAATGAAGTGACCGTAATGCAACTAGCCAAAGGGAATTTCAACCATGAACTGGTGAGCAACGGGAAGATAGTGGCAAAGGATTATGCCGACCTCTATTTCCGCACCTCGGAAGTGGTGGCGAAAGTCTATGTGAAGAACGGTACTTACGTCCGCAAGGGACAGAAGTTGGCGGAACTCGATATGTTCAAACTGAACAATACCTTGGCGCAGAACAAGAATGCCTTGGCGCAGGCCAACCTGGAAATGCAGGATGTGCTGATAGGTCAGGGATATGCACCCGACAATCTGAATGCCGTACCGACCGATATCTTGGAACTGGCCAAGGTAAAGAGCGGTTACGAACGGGCCAAGGCGCAATACGAGGCTTCGCAGTATGATGTGGAACAGGCTACACTGACTGCTCCGTTTGATGGAGTGGTGGCCAATCTCTTCGACAAGCAGTATAATATGCCGAAGAACGGGGAGCCGTTCTGCCGGGTCATCCGTACATCGGCCATGGAAGTGGACTTCACCGTACTGGAAAGCGAATTGCCATTAATAAAGGTGGGTGACCAAGTGGAGGTTACTCCGTATGCTGCTGCCGTAGGTACTCGTACCGGTAGCATCAGCGAAATCAATCCGTTGGTGGACGAGAATGGTATGGTACGTGTGAAGGCACAGGTAAATGGTGGCGACAAACTCTTTGACGGGATGAATGTACGCATCAGCGTGAAGCGTTCCGTGCCTGACCAGATAGTGGTACCAAGAACGGCTATTGTGCTCCGCTCGGGCAAGCAGGTGATCTTTACGGTGAAGGATAATATTGCCATGTGGAACTATGTAACTACTGGATTGGAGAACCTCACAGAATATACACTCGTGAATTGGGAAGCAAGCGGATTGCAGGAAGGTATGACGGTGATTACTACCGGCAATGTGAACTTGGCGCATGAGACTCCGGTTAAAATTATTAATAAATGATAGTTGATAGATGATAAATGATAGTTAGCAGTCTGGATAATATCTATCATTTATCATTTTTCCACTATCATTTAATCCTAAGATTCTATGGTAAAATTCCTATTAAAACGACCTATTGCTGTGCTAATGGCCTTTACGGCTTGTTTCATCGTCGGCTTGGTAACGTACTTCACGTTGCCCGTATCGTTGCTGCCGGATATTGCCATTCCGCAGATTACGGTACAGGTGTCGGGCGAGAACTCATCGGCACGAGAACTGGAGAATACGGTAGTGGCTCCGGTGCGCCGACAATTGTTGCAGGTATCGGGACTTCGTGAAATCAAGAGCGAGACCCGTGACGGTGCAGGCATCATCCGTCTGGAGTTCGATTTCGGTGTGAACACCGACCTGGCGTTCATCGAGGTGAACGAGAAGATTGATGCGGCCATGAACAGCCTTCCAAAGGAAGCGGAACGTCCGAAGGCTATCAAGGCAAGTGCAACGGACATCCCGGTGCTGTATCTCAATATGACGCTGAAGAACAGCCGTGCGTATGAAGAGGTGGACGAACAACAGTTCCTTACCTTGTGCGAACTGGCTGAAAATGTAGTGAAACGCCGCATCGAGCAGTTGCCCGAAGTGGCGATGGCAGACATTACCGGTGTGCCGGGAAGAATGCTACAGATAGTGCCTGATGCGGAAAAACTATCCATTACGGGAATCACGATTGCAGACATCGAGAATGCCTTGGCTGCCAATAATGTGGAGCCGGGAAGTATGTTGGTGCGCGACGGTTACTATGAATACAATATCCGTATCGCTACGCTTCTCCGTACACCGGAGGATGTGGAAAATATCCATATCCGCAAGGGCGACCGATTGATGCAATTGAAGGATCTCTGTAAGGTGGCGGTGGTATCGCAGAAGGAACAGGGATTGTCGGTGGCAGGTGGAAAGCGTGCCGTGACCTTGGCTATCATCAAGCAGAGCGACGAGAACATGGACGAAATGAAGGCGAAGTTGAAGGAGACAACCGATTACTTCACTACGCTCTATCCGGATATTGACTTTCAGGTGTGTCGTAACCAGACAGAACTGTTGGACTACACCATATCCAATTTGCAGGACAACTTTACTATCGGCTTCCTGTTGATATTCATTGTGGCCATTTACTTCCTGGGCGATGTCCGTTCACCGATTGTGATTGGACTGAGTATGACAGTGTCGGTCATTGTAACGTTCTTCCTGTTCTATTTCTTCAAGGTGTCGCTCAATGTCATCTCGCTTTCGGGCTTGATTCTGGCGGTGGGGATGATGATTGACAACTCTATTATCGTGACGGAAAACATTTCGCAATACCGGGAAAGAGGTTATTCGCTCCGACGGGCTTGTGCGGCCGGTACCACGGAAGTGATTACTCCGATGCTCAGTTCGTCGCTTACTACCATTGCGGTATTTGTACCGTTGATATTCATGAGCGGTATTGCCGGTGCTATCTTTATGGACCAGGCTTTCTCCATTGCGGCAGGCTTGTTGGTTTCGTACATCACGGGTATCATGCTGCTGCCGGTGCTTTATCTCTTGTTCTACCGGATGGGCATCCGTGGTAAGGGATTCTTGTCGAAACGTTTCGATAATCGTTTGAAGAACGATTGGTTGGAACGTGCTTACAATGGGGGTATCGACTGGGTATTCTCCCACAAGAAACTGAGTATCACTATGACATTGGCTACTCTTCCGCTTTGTGTGTTCTTCTTTTTCTATCTGGAAAAGGAACGTATGCCGGAAATCGAGCAGAACGAACTGGTGATGCGCATTGAATGGAACGAAAACATCCATGTGGATGAAAACCGCAGACGAGTGGATGCGTTGATGAAGCAGACCGACGGACAAGTCATGGAACACACGGCTTACGTGGGTATGCAGGACTATATCTTGAATGGAGGCAGTGAACTATCGGCTACTGAGGCGGAACTGTATTTCAAGACCGAAAAACCGGCCGGTATTCCTCCTTTGCAGGAATTGCTCACCAAGGAAGTGAAGGCGAAGTATCCGTTGGCGGTACTGACTTTCTCGCCTCCTGAAACCATATTCGAGAAATTGTTTGTGACGGGAGAGGCCGATGTGGTGGCACAATTGCATCCGAACAACCGAACACAAGCACCGGATCCGCAGGTATTGCAACAACTGGAAGCAGACATCATGCAGCGTACCGGACTGTCTACCGAAGGCATCGCCTTCCGTAATCAGATGAATCTGGTGGTGGATAGAGAACGCCTGTTGCTGTACAATGTGGCTTACAACGAACTTACCCGTGTACTCCGTACGGCTTTCAAGGAAAACCAGGTTTCTACCCTGCGTTCGTACCAGCAATATTTGCCGGTAGGCATCGCCGGAGAGGAACGGACGATTAACGATATCTTGGGTACTACTTTGGTGCAGACGCAAGCGAATGCCAAAGGGGAAACCAACTATATTCCTTTGAGTAGTCTGGTGAAGGTCGTATCATCGGAAGACTTGAAGAGCATTACGGCAGGGAAGAACGGTGAGTACATTCCAGTAAGTTTCTATAACGTGGAAGATGCTCCGAAACTGATGGAGGACGTGAAACAGACTGTTCGCGAAAAGGACGGCTGGGAAGTGGACTTCTCGGGTAGTTTCTTCTCGAACGAAAAAATGATTGGTGAACTGACCGTGATTCTTTTCGTGGCGATTCTGTTGATGTATTTCATCCTTTGTTCCCAGTTCGAGAGTTTCTTGCAACCGCTTATCGTGTTGGTGGAAATCCCGATTGACATTGCGTTTGCCTTGACTTCGTTGTGGTTGTTCGGGCATACCCTGAATTTGATGTCGGCTATCGGTATCATCGTAACGTGTGGTATCGTGGTGAACGACTCCATTTTGAAGATAGACTCTATCAATGAGTTGCGAAAGACGGGTACACCTTTGTTCGAGGCAATTCATACGGCTGGTATCCGACGCTTGCGCCCGATTATCATGACTTCATTGACTACTGTCATGGCAATGGTTCCGTTGCTCTTCTCTTCGGATATGGGTTCGGAATTGCAGAAGCCATTGGCCATTGCCATGATTGGTTCGATGTTGTTGGGTACGCTCGTGAGTTTGTTCATTATTCCTTTAATTTATTGGTTCATTTATCGTAAACATGAAAAAGCATAATATAATAAGAAGTTTGGTGGTAGGTTTGGTGTGCTTGACTGCAATATCAACATTCGCACAACAACCAGTTAAACTCAATCTGAAACGCACGATTGAACTGGCCAATGACAGTTCCTTGTCTGCTTTCCGATACCAGAACATGTATCTGTCCGGTTATTGGGAATACCGTACTTACAAGGCAAACCGTTTGCCAAGTTTAACATTGAACCTGATGCCGGCTCAATACTACCGTTACATCACTCAGCGTTACGACTCGAATACGGACATGGACGTGTATCGTGAGCAACAGATGTTCAGTGCCAGTGGAGGATTGAGTATCCGTCAGAACTTCGACTTGACCGGTGGTACTTTCTATATCGACTCGGATTTGGAATACATGCGCAACTTCGGTGAAACCAAATCTACGCAGTTCTCCAGTGTCCCTTTCCGTATCGGATATTCACAAAGCCTGTTGGGCTATAATCCGTTCCGCTGGGATCGCAAGATAGAACCATTGAAGTTCGAAAAGGTGAAGAAGGAATTTATCTACAATACCGAAGTGGTATCGGAAGAAGCGGTCAGTTATTTCTTCAACCTGGCCATGGCACAAGCCGATTATCAGTTGGCGAAGGAAAATGCGGCATCGACCGATACGCTGTATAGCATCGGATTGCAACGCCACAAGATTGCTGCCATATCCAGAGCGGACTTGTTGACTTTGCAGTTGGATAAGGTCAATGCACTGAATACATTGGAGAATGCACAGATAGCCTTGAAGCGGGCGATGTTCGCTTTGGCTTCGTTCCTCAACATGGATAAGAATACGCAAATCGAACTCGATATGCCGGGGCGTCCGCAAGCCATGGAGATTCCGGTGGATGAGGCTCTGGCCAAGGCAAAGATGAACAATCCGGAGTTCTTGCAACAACAGCAGAATGTAATGGAAGCAGAACGGGACGTAAACAAGACCCGTGTGGAATCGCGCTTCAATGCCAGCTTGAATGCCAGTGTCGGCTTCAACCAAGTGGCGGAGAAATTCAAGGATGCCTATCGCAAGCCGTTACAACAGGATTTGGTGAGCATCAGCGTTTCCATTCCGTTGATAGACTGGGGTGTGCGGAAGGGCAAGTACAACATGGCCAAGAACAACCTGAATGTGGTGAAGATTGCTGCCCGTCAGGAGGAACTGAAACTGGAAGAGGAAGTAACCATGACGGTGAGCGATTTCAATATCCAGCAACGCTTGATTATGAGTGCCGAAGAAGCGTTGGATTTGGCAGTCATGGCTTACGAACAGACTCGCCAGCGTTTCATTATCGGCAAGGCGGATGTGAACAGTCTGACTCTCTCGTTGAACCGTCAGCAGGAGGCGCAGAAGAACTATATCTCGGCCTTGCAGAACTATTGGTTGAACTATTATAAGATTCGTAAACTGACCTTGCACGACTTTGAGAGCGGCTTGTCACTTTCGGATCGATTTGACTTTGATAACGGCATGTACAGATGAGTAAGATACGTACCTTTTCACCCTTTACGCTGATTGTGGCATTCGTCTGTCTGTCACTGGTCGGCTTGGCATTGCTTCCGCTCTTGCCGGTCAAGTTGTCGCCTTCGCGTACCTTGCCAGGACTGACGGTCTCGTTCTCGATGCCGGGTAATTCGTCGCGTGTCATCGAGGCGGAAGTGACCAGTCGCTTGGAGGCAATGCTGACTCGTGTAAAAGGAGTGAAGAATGTCAATTCCACATCGGATAACGGTAGTGGAAGCATTACCTTGGAAATGGATAAGCATGCCGATATGGATGCGACCCGTTTCGAGGTTTCGACCATTGTGCGCCAGACTTGGCCGCAATTGCCGGAGGGAGTGAGTTATCCACAAATTCGTACAAGCCGTTCGAATACAAATGCCGACCGGCCGTTCATGACCTATACCTTGAATGCTCCGGCTACTCCGATACTCATCCAACGATATGCGGAAGAGAACATCAAACCGGTATTGGGACAGTTGAAGGGTGTCTATAAGGTAGAGCTGACGGGAGCGACTCCGATGGAATGGCAATTGGAATACGACAATGTCCAATTGACCAATCTGGGAATTTCCATGTCGGACATCCAATCGGCCATTGCCGGTCATTATGAAAAGGAATTCTTGGGTATCTGCTCCATTGAGAAAGGAGACGGAGGACGGGAATGGATTCGACTGGTCAAGACTTCGACTGGAAAGGAAACCGAATTTCATCCACAAGACATCCGCTTGAAGACGAAAGAGGGTACCCTGGTGGGCTTGGAAAAGCTCATCAAGGTCATGCATGTAGAAGCAGAGCCGACCAGTTACTACCGTATCAATGGATTGAACTCCATTTATCTGAACTTGACGGCAGAAGAAACCGCAAATCAGTTGGAACTGAGCAAGCAGGTGAAGCAAACCATGTGGGAACTGGAACAGAAGATGCCGACGGGATATGAAGTGCATATCGGCTATGATGCAACGGAACATATCCAGAAGGAACTGGACAAGATTTATTTCCGTACGGGACTGACTGTCCTGATTCTGTTGATATTCGTGGCTCTGATAACATGGAACTTGCGCTATCTGTTCCTGATTGTCACCAGTCTGTCTGTCAATCTGGCTATTGCGTTTATCTTCTATTATGCTTTGGGATTGGAAATGCAACTCTATTCCTTGGCAGGGATTACCATTTCCTTGAACTTGGTAATCGACAATACCATTGTGATGACTGACCATATCCGTCGTCGTCAGAACTTGGAGGCGTTTGTTTCTGTCCTGGCGGCCACCTTGACTACGGTAGGTGCTTTGGTGATTATCTTCTTCCTGGATGATAAACTACGTTTGGATTTGCAGGACTTTGCGGCGGTGGTTATCATAAACCTGCTTGTTTCTTTGTTTGTGGCTTTGTTCTTTGTACCGGCCATGATTCAAAAGATAGGAATGGGAGGCATGAAGGAAAACAAGGCGAGGTTTTGGATCAAACGTTTCGGCGTTCATTTCAGTCGTCTCTATCTTCGTCTGATAGGTGGGTTCTGTCGCTATCGGGTGATGGCTTGCATCTTGTTGGTCTTGGCTTTCGGTCTTCCGGTGTTCTTGTTGCCGGAAAAGATGGAGGGCGAAGGCAAGTTGGCCGAATATTATAACAAGGTATTCAATAATTCCACTTACAAGGAAAAGGTAAAACCAATTGTAGAAAAGGCATTGGGCGGTAGTTTGCGCTTGTTTGTGGATAAGGTGTACACGGGTAGTTACTTCAATCGGGACGAAGGGGAAACTGTTCTTTCAGCGTATGCTTCTTTACCGAATGGAAGTACCTTGGAACAGATGAATACGCTGGTCAAGAAGATGGAAACCTACTTGAGTGAATTTAAGGAAATCAAACAATTCCAGACGTCTATTTATAGTGCTCGTCGTGCCGGTATCCAGATTTATTTCACGAAGGAGCATCAGCATAGTGGTTTCCCATATACGCTGAAGGCAAATGTGATCAGTAAAGCCTTGCAATTGGGTGGAGGACATTGGGAAGTCTATGGCTTGCAGGACCAAGGATTCAGCAATAACGTACGTGAAAGTGCCGGTAGTTTCCGTGTGAAGATGTATGGCTATAATTACGACGAACTGGCCTATTGGGGAGAGAAGCTGAAGGAAAAATTATTGGGACATCGCCGTATCAAGGAGGTGACTATCAATTCTGAATTCTCGTGGTGGAAGGATGATTATAGCGAGTTCTTCCTGGATTTGGACAAGCATCGGTTGGCAAAGGAGAACATCACGGGTATGCAACTCTTTACGGCTCTGCGTCCGGTGTTCGGTAGAGATATCTCGTGTGCCAATATCGTGTACGAAGGTCAGCCGGAAATGTTGAGACTTACTTCCCGTCAGAGCGAAGAATACGATGTATGGAGTTTGGCTAACATCCCTTTCGAAATCAATGGAAACTCTTATAAGTTGGCTGATTTTGCTACGGTAGAGAAGGGCTTGTCTCCTCAGAAGGTGGCGAAGGAAAACCAGCAATACCGTTTGTGTCTGCAATATGAGTACATCGGTTCGGGTGAACAGGGACGAAAACTCTTGAAGAAGGACTTGGAAGAGTTTAATGCCGGTTTGCCGATGGGCTACATGGCCGAAGATGAGCAGCAGAGTTGGTCGTGGGGACAGAAGGACAATAAGCAATATGCTTTGTTGCTGATAGTCATTGCTATCATTTTCTTTACTACCAGCATCTTGTTCAATTCCTTGAAACAGCCGTTGGCCATTATTTTTGTGATTCCAATTTCGTACATTGGGGTATTCTTGACCTTCTATCTGTTTGGATTGAATTTCGACCAAGGTGGCTTTGCCTCGTTTGTGTTGTTGTGCGGGATTACGGTCAATGCCAGCATTTATATCATGAATGAGTACAATGATATCCGTCGTCGTTTCCCGAGATTGAAACCGGTCCGTGCCTTTGTGAAAGCATGGAATGTCAAGGTTATTCCTATCTTCCTGACGGTGGTTTCTACTATCCTGGGGTTCATTCCGTTCATGGTAGGTACAGGGAAGGAAGCCTTCTGGTTCCCGTTGGCAGCCGGAACGATTGGGGGATTGATCATGTCTGTACTGGGAATCTTCATTTTCTTGCCTATTTTTACGCTGAAAAAGGAACGAGTTTTGAAATAAAATCACTTACTTTGTAGTATTGTAACTCATATAATACTTGAATCTCATGTTAACTCAAATTATCAACGGTAAAATATTTACTCCACAAGGATGGATTGAAGACGGGTCGGTTGTCATCAGAGACGGCCATATTTTGGAAGTGACAAATTGCGATTTGCCTTTGACGGGTGCCAAGCAGGTAGATGCCAGAGGTCGCTATATCGTGCCGGGATATGTATGTATGCATGCCCATGGTGGTGGTGGACGCGATTTTACAGAATGTACAGAAGAGGCTTTCCGTACAGCCATTGAGGCTCATCTGAAACATGGGGCAACCACTATCTTCCCGACAGTATCTTCTACTTCTTATGATAACATCAAGCAAGGTATTGCTGTTTGTGAGAAGTTGAT
The DNA here is from genome assembly GCA_045121515.1 of Phocaeicola sp. Taxonomy (GTDB): domain Bacteria; phylum Bacteroidota; class Bacteroidia; order Bacteroidales; family Bacteroidaceae; genus Phocaeicola. The sequence continues at coordinate 19,275 of JBGVGD010000010.1, forward strand.
GGAAGAGGAGGGTAGCCCGGTGATGGGTTTGCACTTGGAAGGTCCTTACTTGAATCCGAAACGTGCCAGTGACCAGTTTGGTGACAACTTGGCTGAACCGGATGCGGAAGCCTATACTTCGTTGGTAGAATCGACTGGTTGCATCAAGCGTTGGGATGCTTCTCCTGAATTGCCGGGTGCGTTGGAATTTGCCCGTTATCTGAAAGAAAAAGGAATCGTTGCTACGATTTCTCATACCGAGGCCGAATATCCGGAAGTGAAGGCGGCATTCGAGGCAGGTTTTACTCATGTGTCACATTTCTATAACGGTATGCCGGGCTTCCACAAGAATCGTGAGTACAAGTACGAAGGTACTGTAGAAAGTGTATACTTGATCGATGATATGACCATTGAGTTGATTGCCGATGGTAGACATTTGCCGGATACCATTTTGAGATTGGCTTCTAAGGTGAAGGGCGTAGAAAAGACTTGTTTGGTGACTGCTTCGTTGGCTTATGCGGGAGTAGATGCTAAGGAGGTGAATGACCCGAAAATCATCATCGAAGACGGTGTATGCAAGAGCCGTGACTTGAAGCAGTTGGTGGGTAGTGTCGCTACCATGGATGTTTTGGTACAGAACATGGTAAAGGCAGGTGTTTCGTTGGAAGATACGCTTCGCATGGCAACAGAAACTCCGGCAAAGATTATGGGTGTGTATGACCGCAAGGGCTCGTTGGAAAAGGGCAAGGATGCCGACATCCTGATTCTGGACAAGAAACTGCGTATCCGTTCCGCTTGGAGTAAGGGACAATTGATCGAAGGAATTTGATTTTTTAATGATAATATGATTTAGGCACGGAATACCGTGCCTATTTTTTTTACATTAAAAAGGAAAAGTGTTACTTTTGCATTTCATTGGAATAATTAGACAACGTTTATGAATGAACAAATGAAAGAAGATATACGCAAGGCATGCGAAGTTTTGCAGAAAGGAGGCGTCATTCTTTATCCTACCGATACCATTTGGGGGATAGGATGCGATGCGACCAATGCAGAGGCAGTGAAGCGTGTCTATGAAATAAAGAAGCGTGCCGATAGCAAGGCTATGCTGGTATTGGTGGACAATGCCGTGAAGGTGGATTTCTATGTAAATGAACCGCCTGAAGTGGCATTCGACTTGATAGAGTGTGCTACCAAGCCGATGACGATTATTTATGACGATGCCCGCAACCTGGCTCCGAATTTGTTGGCAGAGGATGGTAGTGTGGGTATTCGGGTGACTTCCGAAGAATTCTCCAAGCAGTTGTGCTTCCGTTTCCGTAAGGCGATTGTTTCCACTTCGGCCAATGTCAGTGGAGAACCTTCTCCGGCTACCTTTAGTGCTATCAGTGAAGAAATCAAGCAGGCGGTGGATTACATTGTGCAGAGCCGACAGACAGAAACCGGTGCACCGAAACCTTCCAGTATCATCAAGTTGGGCAAAGGCGGCCAGATTAAAATCATAAGAGAATAAGGATATGGATGATAAGAAAAGTCTTTTTATACGCTTCCTTTCATGGCGGGAAAAGAAGATAAAGGATAAGCACTTCGTCTTGATACTTAGTTTTATGGTGGGTATCTTGACGGCTTTGGCTGCCAGTCTGTTGAAGTTCTTGATAGAATATATCAAACATTTCTTGACGGAGAACTTCGATACGACCGGTGTGAACTGGTTGTACTTGGTTTATCCGGTGGTAGGTATTTTCTTGACCGGCTTGTTCATTCGTAAGGTGGTGCGTGATGATATCAGCCATGGGGTGACGAAGATTCTGTATGCAATCTCCCGTCGGCAAAGCCGAATCAAACGACATAACACATGGTCGTCTCTCTTTGCCAGTGCCATAACCATTGGTTTCGGTGGATCGGTCGGAGCGGAAGCACCGATTGTGTTGACCGGTTCGGCTATCGGCTCGAATCTGGGTAGCGTGTTCAAGATGGAGCACCGTACGTTGATGTTGTTGGTGGGTTGTGGGGCTGCTGGTGCCGTAGCAGGTATCTTCAAGGCTCCGATTGCCGGATTGGTGTTCACACTTGAAGTATTGATGATTGACTTGACCATGGGCTCGTTGCTTCCGTTGCTTGTATCCAGTGTGACGGCTGCTACGGTATCCTATATCCTGCATGGTACGGAGGCGATGTTTGAATTCCGCATGGACGAACCTTTCCTGATGGAACGTATTCCGGCTGTACTGTTGTTGGGCATCCTTTGTGGTTTGGTGTCCCTTTATTTCACCCGTGCGATGAACCGGATTGAAGGAGTTTTCCGCCGATATAGCAATCCTTACATCAAGTTGGTGATTGGTGGAGCCATGTTGAGTCTCTTGATTTTTATGTTCCCTTCCCTTTATGGCGAAGGCTACGATACCATTCACATGTTGCTGAACGGTACGTCTGTTGCCGATTGGGATAAAGTCATGGACAACTCTATCTTCTACGGATATGGAAATCTGTTGCTGGTCTATTTGGCTTTGGTTGTCTTGTTCAAGGTGTTTGCTACGAGTGCTACCAATGGTGGTGGAGGTTGCGGGGGTACTTTTGCTCCGAGTTTGTTCTTGGGCTGTGTCGTGGGATTTGTCTTCTCGCACTTCTGCAATGGCTATTCGTTGGCGCCGCTTATTTCGGATAATATCCCTGAGAAGAACTTTGCTTTGTTGGGTATGGCAGGGATGATGTCGGGTGTGATGCATGCACCGTTGACAGGTATCTTCCTCATTGCCGAGTTGACAGGTGGTTATGACTTGTTCCTTCCGTTGATGATGGTGTCGGTCAGTGCTTACCTTACAATCATGATATTCGAACCTCACAGTATCTATTCCATGCGTTTGGCACAGAAGGGCGAATTGCTGACTCACAATAAGGATAAGTCGGTCTTGACCTTGATGGACATTGAAAGTGTGGTGGAAACGGATTTCCAAAAGGTGCATCCGGAGCAAGATTTGGGTGAAATGGTAAAAGTTATCTCCATGGCAAAACGAAATATGTTTCCGGTAGTTGATGCTCGTGGAGTGTTGTTGGGTATTGTGATTTTGGATGATATTCGTCACATCATGTTCCGTCAGGAGTTGTATCACCGTTTCACCGTAGGACGTTTCATGGTAGTTCCTCCGACACGTATCAACATGGACGATTCTATGGAGGAAGTGATGCGTAAGTTTGATAAGACCAAAGCTTGGAACCTGCCAGTGGTAGATGAAGATGGCAAGTATAAGGGCTTCCTTTCCAAGTCAAGAATATTAAATACCTACCGACAAACGTTGGTGGATTTCTCGGAAGATTAAATGTAATTTATATGGAAAAGAAAGATTTGAGAATCGTATATATGGGTACTCCCGAATTCGCAGTAGAAAGTTTGAAGCGATTGGTCGAGGGAGGTTATAATGTAGTAGCAGTCATCACCATGCCCGACAAGCCGATGGGCCGTCACGGAAGTGTACTTCAGGCAAGTCCTGTCAAGCAGTATGCCGTATCGCAAGGCTTGAAAGTGTTGCAACCGGAACGCTTGAAGGACGAAGCTTTCGTGGAAGAACTCCGTGCCTTGAAGGCCGATCTTCAGATTGTGGTAGCCTTCCGCATGTTGCCGGAAGTGGTATGGAACATGCCTCCAATGGGTACCTTCAACCTCCATGCTTCGTTATTGCCTCAATATCGTGGTGCAGCTCCTATCAATTGGGCGGTGATGAATGGCGATACCGAAACAGGCATCACTACCTTCTTCTTGAAGCACGAAATCGATACCGGTGAAGTGATTCAGCAGGTGAAAGTTCCTATTGCCGATACGGACAATGTGGAAATCGTCTATGATAAGTTGATGATGCTCGGTGGTGACTTGGTACTCGAAACCGTAGATGCTATCTTGAACGGTACGGTGAAGTCCATTCCACAGGAAGAAATGTTTGCCTCGGAAGCCGAACTCCGTCCGGCACCGAAGATTTTCAAGGAAACTTGCCGCATCGACTGGAACAAGGGCGTAAAGGGCGTGTACGACCATGTGCGTGGTCTTTCTCCTTATCCGGCTGCTTGGACCGAACTCTGTGTACCTGAAGGCTCACGCCAGGTATTGAAGATTTACGAAACCGAAAAGCAGTTCGTGGAACACACCTTGCCGGTGGGCATGGTTGATACCGATGGAAAGACTTATTTCCGTATCGTTGTGAAGGATGGTTATGTGAATCTGCTCTCTATCCAGTTGGCAGGCAAGAAACGCATGAGTGTAGGCGATTTCTTGCGTGGCTATCGTCATGTGGAAAAAACTTGGGTGGAGTGATTTGGTTGCATCTGTAAGTCGAATCTGTTGTTTTGTTTAATTGGTTAAACAAAAACAAGCGATTTTCGTTTAATCAATTAAACAAAATGGTTATATTTGCTAATCGAAACCTAAATGCAAAGCGCAAATAAAGGCATGAAAAAGACAATCCTTATCGGAGTATTGGCACTAGCTTGAAGGTTTGGCGGATGATGCCAATCCGGTGGTGGTGATTGTGGAACCTTAAAACGTTCCGTAAAGAAGAAAGAAAGCGTTCAATGAAAAGTTGATAGGGAGAGAGAAAAGGGTTATAAGTTATTTTATGATTCATGATTTTTGAGTTATGGATTTAATCATTATATTTACGGAAAGAATCAACTAAATCGTTAGATTATGACTCAGATAGTATTAAACATAGAAGACAAGAGCTTGTTACCAGGATTGCGCAAAATTTTGAGTAACTTAAACGGGGTAACGATAGCAAAGACACGTACTGTGCGTAAGGGAACATTAGCACAAGCCGTAGAAGAAGTTCGAAAGGGAAAACTTACAAAAGTCAGCAGTGTTGCAGAACTGATGGAAAATTTGGGAACAGCGAGAAACTGAATTAATACTAATTCTGACCGATACAGGAACTCATTCAGATTTATTTGGATAACCCTATAATTATTTCTTTTCATCCCCACTATCCCGATCAAGGATAGTGGGGATGAGTATTTTCTCCCCCTTTTATTCATGCATACATTCTACCATAATGAACCATTATACGATTAATTATAAACAAAATATTAATTTAAAGATTAGAGAAAGATTTGCCAATCCAAATATTTTCATTATTTTTGTGGTGAAGTATGACGAATCCGATTTCTTCCCGAAAAGAAGGGTCGGGACAGACAGAAACAGACATATTCACACAAGCGTTGTGTATATAGCGATATAAATCTTTTGAGAAGAATCTTGCAAATTCAAAAAATGTTAAGAAAGATTTGTTCGCCATTACACTTCCGTGTAGTTGATAACTACAACGGAGGGGGTAATGGTATGCAATTATCTTAACATGCATGCAAGAGCACTTCTCGATAATTGTAGAAATTCCCCCTCCGTTCTTTTTAGTTCCCAACAAATATGTCTCAACCATTGTTCACCACGGCCGTCCAGCTGGGGAAAGGGGATTCTATACTCCAAAAAACGAGAAATGATTAACCTTAGTATTTACCCAAAATCCAAATTCACTAAACATGAAGAATGACGATTTTATCCCTCATGACACGGGAGAACGAGACGCTTTCTCGCTATTCCAGTCGCTGACTACCAACAAGCCTTCGGGCCTCATTACGCTGTCGGAAGTATATCGCCGGATTACTACCGATGCTTCTTTAAAAGAAAACACCGAAAAATTCCGTTACTTCAATTCGCAAGGTTTCAAGGACGATGCCGGAAATATCAAGCGGAACCGATGTCACGCCTTCACCCCTGCCGCGGTATTCAATGGTACCCGGGCATACAAGAACATATCGTTGTTTACCGGCTACTCACTGGTAGATATCGACAAGCAGACCGAAGAAAAAGTGGCACGGATGCTGGAACGCCTGAAAGACGACCCGTACTGGATGCTGGCATACGTCACCCTGTCGGGCAAGGGACTGCGCATCATATTCCGGGTGGAGGGAGTCACCGACCGGCAGACTTACCTGAAAGCCTTTCACCAAGGGAACGACCATTACTGCCGCCTGTTCGGCATCACCTCCTACGATGGGTCGGTAAAGGACGCTACCCGGTGCAGTGCGCTTTCATACGACCCTAACGCCCTCTACCGGGAGGAAGCAGAAATCTTCCGTGTGGATTACGAGAAGGTAGTCGTTGGCGAGGTATGGGAGAAGGTGGAACAGGAACTCGCCAAGCAGGGTTATGTGTATGAACCGGGACGACACAACGAGTACCTCTGTCATGCAGGGTATGCGCTGAACCGTTTCGGCGTGTCCGAAGACGATACCACCGAATGGTTGCAACGCCGATTTCCCAACTACGACCCTGTCCGCCTGGAAAGCCATGTCCGTTCGTGCTACAGCACACGCGCCGAAGAACACGGCATCATGAAACCTAGCGGCAAGCAGAAAGCCGCCAGAAAGAAAACAACCAGGACCGAACAGCCCAAATACATCTCCGTAGAAGAAATAGAAGCCTCTCTCACGGCCTTGGCGGACTTCCGTTGGAACGAGATTACCCGCATGACGGAAATCAACTGGAAGGACAAGGAAGAAGGCTTCCGGCCGATGACCGACCGAGACGAGGGAACGCTCTGGAGCCGCATCAGCAAGCAGCAGAAACCCATACGCATGAAGGATATGCAGTGGGTGCTCGCCTCGGAATTTGTACCCGTACACCACCCTTTCAAGGCTTATTTTTATGGACTTCCCCAATGGACGGAAGGAGAT
>JBGVGD010000011.1:0-5822 GCA_045121515.1 Phocaeicola sp.
CCAGTCAAGCATGCGGGCTGGCAATAGGCATTCCGCTAAGAGTCTATACTGTTCCATTTTCTTCTAACGTTTACTCTATAAACGTACACCTGCTTGCTTTTATTGTGCTATGCTATCCACACGCTTTTGCAAGTGACCCAATAGTATCTACAATTCCGATATTTTGTGTTTATGCCACCTAACAGCTAACTACATTTATGATTACATCTAATCTATAAACCATTATTATCAGAAAAATCCGAACATAGACAAAGATTCTTATGCTTGAGAGTTATCTATTTGCAACCCTGAGTTATCTACAAGTGTTTCCTTCGAGCTATTTTCATCCCCCAATATATCTTCGATAAAGTTTTCCAATGAATTGTCAGTAGTCATCCCTATCTTTTGGCGGAACCGGTGGCGAAGCATCAATACGCTTCGTGGGGCAATGGCCAATAACTCAGCTATTTCCTTATTGTCCTGCTTCAAAACAATGAGCATCGAAAGAAGTTCTTCCCGACGGGTAATGGATGGAACCTTTTCGCGGATATGAGGCAGAAAAAGCGGATATAGCAACTCGAAACATTGGCGGAACTTGGATTCTCCATTTTTCCTTAGCATCGATGGAGTCAGCGTCTCTAATTCCTGACGTCTATCTTTGTCTTTCAATAATTCACAGATTTCTTGTGATATCTTTTCTTTTTCGGTATTTGATTGATTCAGCTTTTGAAGCAACAAGGCAAACTTGTCATCGGCTTGTTTCATTTGGATTTTATGCTTTCTCTTTTGATGAAAAAGGAGCACAACTATTACACTAATGGTAACAAGAGACAAAACTACACAAATTAGGAGCAAAAGGCGTTGGTTAGCTTGTTCAAGTTGAGCAATCTTTAGTTCACGTCTCTGTTGTTCCGTTTGAGAATCAACGATAGCCTCCACGAGATTGTAGTGCAGCCTCTTCTCCTTTAATGTCTGCCGCTCTTGGAGCATCATTCTTGTATATTGCTCCACTTTATGATGATTCTTGCTTTTCAGATAGTAGTCTATAATTGGCTGATAGTTCAGATGAATATAGATGGGTGAATCATTTTGGTTTAACAATGCATACATGCTGTCCAACATGGCTTCTGCCATATTGTTGTTTTCGTCCTTCAGATAGGTTTGTGCCAACTGGTGATAAGCTTTTGCACGGTTCACCACTGTTCCTTGTTGAGTTACCCGTTGTAATTCTTGAATACCTACCTGCAAAGAATCACCTCCCCTTTCTGTCAAGAAAATGCCATTCAGCAAGTTAACATCCACCATACCACTGTTGTAAGGCAAAGATTGACAAAGTTTTCGTGCCTTTTCAGTATAATAAGGAATAGAATCCGTTTCTCCCAATTGAAGCAACGCCCGTCCTTTATCTATATAAGTCTGAGCTGAAACCATCGGATTCTCCATAACCCTGTTCTTTTCCACTTGTATGGCTTCGGATGCATATAGGTTGGCATACTCGGGTACATCCCAATACAGGAACAGGTCAACCAACGTATGCAAGCTATTCAGCACCCCCAGTTCATCCTTCCTTATCTTTGCTTCCTCCTTGCTTTGCAGGAAAAGCTCCAGGGCTTTGTCGATAAGTCCGTTCCGTTTGTACATGGAGCCCAACATGGCCATTACCCATTGCTTACCGGAAGTATTCTTGCACAATTCGGCTTGCAGCAACGCTTCCTGACACCAGCCAATCACTTCTTTCTGATAATTGGGATTACTATAAAACACAGCCGCTGCATAAGCATAGTCACGGAAATATCGTTCGGGAGTAGGCTGATGAAGCGGAAGGCTGAGTGCTTTAAACATCATATCTTCTGCTTCCTTCATGTTCTCCGTACGCGACAAGGCATATGCCATCACCGAATAATAATCCCTCAAATAGATTTTTTGCAGGATAGGAGAAGCCTTGAACACTTCTTGCAAGGTCGTTACGCAAGCTTCCGGCTCTCCTTTACTTTGAAATGTATTCATCAACTGCATCAATGCATCGGTATACAGGGACATTTGCTCATTGGAGAAGTCATCCCCAAGTATCGGCTGTGACAAGTAATCCTTAAAAGCTACGATAGCTTCCTCATATTTCCCTTCACGTTGCAGTGTTCTGGCTTGCTTGAAAAGTGATTCATTGGCCAAGCAAACACAGCATATCAAGGCGAATATGTGGAATAATATTATTTTCTTATATCCTAAAGGTAAACTCATATTTCTTTCGTTTTTTGTCATATTATTGTAGGGAGCTTTTCCCTTCTTTTGTAAATTTACTATAGATTGTTCTTCCATATTCTGTTTATAATTTGCCTACAAAAATACACAAACTTCAAGTTGTGACCTAAATCACGCTGTTTACATTTCGGTTTACATTTGCAATTTCTCTGTTTTTAATGCCTTATGTTGATTAAAATGTAGGATTTCATTATTTGACATACCCAAAATATCGGAGTAATTTTGTCCGCTAAAATTATGTTACAATGAAACATACGTTTATATTACTGATTAGTGCCCTGCTGTTTTGCTGTCCGGTTGATGCCCAAGAGCGCGTCATTGATTCAACCGACCGTTCCCCCATTTCTGCGGCTTCCATATTCGATGCTACAGGCAATATGGTGGGCTTCACTTGGAGTGACGGCGTATTCTCCGAAATTCCGGCATCGGCCTATCCCGTCACGCTCCGCTGCATGGGGTACGAACAGCTCATCATCGAACGACCGGAAAACAAGACTTGGGAAATGACTCCGATAGCTTACGAATTGGAGGAAGTGGTCGTCGTCCCAGTCAAGCGTAATATCCTAAAGCAGACGTTCTACGTGCGAGAATATTTCAGCATGAGCAACGAGACCGATACCGTAACCTTCTTTAATGAACACATGGCAGATCGTTTTGTCCCGACTTCGAAAGATGCGAAGTTTGGCGGGAAATCAAAGTTGCGCTTACTCGAAAGCCGCCAATATGGCCATTATCAGCTATTCGGTCAAGACAGCATTACTACCGATCCGGAATCACTGTTTCCTTCCATGATAAGCATATTTGAACCGATTGACAAAGAGGTTACTGCTCCGGAATCCTTCAAGGAACCGGGGAACGCTGTCAAGCTATATGAAGAACCTGGTAAGTCGGGAATGGGGCTCATCAAAAAGCAGAACGACCGGACTTTTACCTTCATCGCAGACGGGTTGGCAGATACGAAAGGACATAAAATGTCTCCTTGGCCGTTGAAGCTTTTAGGCTGTACCATGGAGTTCAATCAACTTTACATCACACAGACTTACCGTGTAAATGAGAAGGGAGTCTATCTGCCGAATGACTTGCTGGAAGCCAGTTTTGTCATGCAAGCAGACGGTAAGGGAAAGTTTCTCCGTATGGAGTTGAATTCCGACAAGCCGATTGTAATCCGTTCCCTGATAGAGTTGTACATTGTTGATCGCGATTATCTATCCAAGGAGGAAGCCAAGGAAGCATACAAGAACAAGCCTACGGATGTCAAGTTTGAGATTCCTTCCACAGTCCCTCCTTTGAACGAAGCGATCCTGCGAATGGTGGAACGTGCGAATGCAGAAGCAAAAAACAAGAATTAAATAGAAGTAATTATGAAACAGGTATTTTTACTGATTTTCACTTGGTGCGTGGCACTTGGTATTCATGCACAGGAACTTCCTTACTCCAAGTACTTTCAATTCGACAAGAAGGAGTTTAAGGAAAACCATTTCAAGTATGACGATGAGACCAACACCTGGGCTCTCCGAAAAGTGAATGGCTGGCATACCACATTCAATGTATTGGCCATCATTGCCGATGGCATAGAAGATGTGCGTCCTGGCCGTAACGACTACAGCATTGTGGTACAAATGGGCAAAGAGAACAAAGCGTCTTACGTAAAGGTGGTGTGCTATAGTGACGAAACCTATCACAAGCTGCTCACCTTCATAAAGGATTACGGTCAGAATACGGTTGAAACATCCTCCGGCAAGCTTATCAAACATCAAGCATTCTATGGCGACTATGCCTTAGAACTCAATATGGAACAGCATCAGGTAAGCCGCACCTCGGCACGCTCAATTGATCCAAAGACACTGAAGAATGTTGACGAATCATACAACAAGTATGAATTCACTATCCGAACGGAGGTGGAACCATGGTCGGAATATCTAGAAAAGAAAGCCGCCAAGAAGGCTAAGCGCGATGCCAAAGGCAAGAAAAAAAAGACCATAGACGAACTGATGTAATCTGTTGATTCTGTGAGAAAACTAAAAACAATAGAAACAATAACAAATTAAGTATGATTTTTAAAAAGTATTTTTATTTTGCGTTGTGGGTGCTTGCATCGCTATGGGTGATGCCTTCATGTAGCGTAGACAATGACATCCCAAGTCAAGAAATTCCAGAAAATCCCGAGAATAATGGGGGAGAACACGTGCCGAATCCTGCTGGTGACGACTTCTACATGTTTGTAAACGGTGAATGGCACGAAAGTTTGACTGATCTATCTACTCCTCAAGGCTATAGCTATGATATAGCCCGGTTGCTGAATGTGAAAATTGCTGAATCTTACAAAACTTTTGAAGCTGCGCAATTGATACAAGAATCTTCGGCGAATCTGCAGGCTGGCGGTCAGGATGCAAACTTGCAAAGAGTGGACGAAGTCATCAATGAACTTTTGGCTGACGTAGAAACCAAGACAGATGCTTACCAGACAATCGGTAAAATGATTGGAATGAGTTTGATAGAAGAACAAGTCAAGCTTTATTTGTATCCTGCAGAGGGGATGATGTGTTATGCCATTGTTCCTCCGCAACAAGCAGAAGAAGATGAAGAAGGTGAAGAACAAGCGTCTATCCGTTCTATGAAGCATAAAAAAATTAAGAAGTTAAAGAAGTATTCAAGCAGATCGAGATCAACCGACGATACGATGAACGCTATCCTCGAAGGTTTAGGATTGGACCCTGAATATTTCGCTTATGACGAATCGATTGTTCCGTTCCTTACTAATTTGGAAAAATCAAGTCTGGACGAATTGAAGGAACTTATCAACGATGCAGTAGCTTCGGAACTTTTGCCTTTCTGCGGTGACGAATTCGCGGTACAGTTTACAGAAGGTGCAATAACTAGTACCACGGATTTAGTAAATCTTGTGTTCCAGGATCTCTTTAAATATTCACTCTCTCATCACTTCAGCCGAACTTATCTCACTGAAGAATTGAAGGAACAATATGCTGAATACGGTGAAGAAATGAGATCGGTATTTGCAAAGCGCATTGAAAACAATGCATGGTTGTCGGCACCGACCAAGCAAGCAGCATTGGCCAAGTTGGATGCCATGAAGTTCTTCTTCGGCGAACCGGACATATGGCATGAAGAAGGTTTCCCTGTATTGAAGGGCGAATTGTTGGTTGATGATATCCTCGAAGCTAAGGCAAGCTATAAGCGCTTGATTGAGACAGTTTTGGGTAAGGATGCCCGCGAAGAATCGTTTACATTCGGAATAAGCGGCCCAGGCGGAAGCGGTTTGTTTGAACATCAAGCTTATTATACAGATTTCACCAATAGCATGCATATTAACCCTACATTCATGATGGCACCGGAATACGCTGAGGATATGGATCCGGGAAAAGTATATGCCGCATTCTATGTAATGGGTCATGAAATGACTCACGGATTCGACATCGATGGTGCTAATTAGTGTTTACTGAATAATTTACAACTCTCTGATATTTAAGTTTTTATAACTTTATTTCTTCGTTTATTTAACAAAAAAATCGTACCTTTACATAGTTAATTCCATAGCAAGATGAAGTTTTACGCTCCTAAATACA
>JBGVGD010000012.1:0-53130 GCA_045121515.1 Phocaeicola sp.
GCATCATATGATGAACTGTTGCAACTCTTACCACACAAATGGAAAAATAACAATGGTTACCACTATTATAACAGCAATGGCTGCATACTCTAACGAAAGAGTGGCAGCCATTATTCTTAGTGTACTTTATCGGATGCTTACATTTAATCTGTCATAGTCATAAAACTTCAAGAAATCATCCAGTTGCTTTTTCCAGTCGGACATTGTGGCAATCACTTGTCGTTTAGCTCGCATTTCTGCCATGTCGAGGAAAGCAGTTGACAGAAGGTTTAGCATATCAACTTCTTTATCGGACAGGTAGTTTTTGGCAACAATAGTATCCGATTTTTGTACTCTTCCATTAGGGGCATTCTTCCAAGTCGTAAGTCCCATGTGAGGCATTTCTGCATCGGCCCTTGTGTATATGATTTCTGCAGCAGTTTGATGAGTAACCGCCCAATGCATCATATTTTGTACCATTTTGAAGAATTGTTGGGTAGTTTCGGATTTTGGATCATAGTCGGCGCTGCATTCAGCATAAATATCAGTGATTTTTTGATAATATCGACGTTCTGAAGCTCTAATCTCTCGAATGCGTTCCAATAAATCATCGAAATAGTCTTTGCCAAAATGTTTTCCTTGTTTCAGGCGTTCATCGTCTAAGGCAAAACCTTTGATGATCATTTCCTTTAAAACAGACGTTGCCCAAATTCTGAATTGGGTAGCTTGATAACTATTTACTCGATAGCCAACAGCAATAATAGCGTCAAGGTTATAGAGCATTTGAGGTCGGTTTACTTCTCTGTTTCCTTCTGTTTGAACTATCCCAATTTTTCGGATAGTTGCCGATTCTTGCAATTCTCCGGATTCATAAATTTGTGTAAGATGATAATTGATAGTTCTGACATCTACATCATACAAATCAGCCATTCTTTTTTGTGACATCCAAAATGTCTCGTTATTGAAGATAACCTCAATACGAACTTCCCCTTGCTTAGTCTTGTATAGTAATATATTGGAAGATAAAGAGTTGGTCGTTAGTTCTGTTATAGATACTTCTTGTTTGAAGTATTCTCTTGCCATTTGTACTTGTGGTTTCTTTCCGTCGGCATTTTCTGCAATAATCAGACAAGCCATACGTGATAGATAGATGTTTTCTACTTTACGAAAAGTGCCGGAACCTAACTTAACCATTTCAACCATTTGGTTAAAATGGTCGGTCATGTTAAGACCTTTTGTATTGGCTATCATAATGGCCTTGTTGAGGGTACGAGTGAATTTTTGGTATGTACTATATCCAAGAGCAGTAGATAATTCTCTTGATGTCCAATACTCTTGTCCATTCTCGTTTTGCTTCTTTATTGACTCGAAGTCTGATTGCATAGGGGATATGTTTTCTTCTCTCATTTTCAGAATTATAATTATTGAATAATCTCGTTGTCGATTTTATACATTAACATACTAGCAAAATGTAATTTTCTGATAGCATCTGATTTTGTTATGGCTTGATTGTTGTGAGCTTTAGGATTCCTAATACCAATCATTGCACCAGTAAACATTTCCATATATCCTTGTTGAATATTTTTGCCTGTTTCGGTTGATATGTCTCCAATTTTTATAATTGGATTTTGGAGGGAGAATGCAGCTTGCATTAGTTTGCTTCCGTCTTTTTCTGTTGATGTCCTTTCCTTATATATTTTTTTTGTTCTGATATTAATTTCTTTGAATGCTGCTTCTACTGCATCTGCGTAATGGCCATCATTAAAACGTTTTTGAGCGACAGATGTTATTAGTGGATGAATAGTGTCCCAAATAGATGATATATTATTATGGCAATATTCACTTAAGTACCGAATTGTTGCAATAATTTCACCATAGGAATATTGATTGATACCATTTTGTGGTGTTACTATTCTTTGGCCAAATGGATTTGTTGAAATAATGTCTTTAATTTTGAGATTAGGGAGAATTTTATCTCTTAGTCTATTTCTAAAAATGCTATATTCCTCTGGAATTAATGGAATTAGTTGATAAATGGCGTTATATAGCTCAGTATAACTAATCTTGTTAGATGGGATCTTTTGTATGTTAATCATGTTGCAGATGTTGTTTATGGTCTGCTGACATTTGTTTAATTGTTCGTTGAATTTATCCATTAGTGTAATTTTAAGTAGTATTTGACAATTCTTATTAAGATTAACGTATTTTTAAAAGATTTTGTTCTTACATTGATGTCGTTTTTTAATATCTATGAATAATTTTATCAATTTCTATTTTGGGTGAGGTTTCATATATTCCTGTATCAGAAAAGGAATTGTTTTTTAATATATTTATAATTTTATCTTTTCTTCTTTCTGGTAATAGTATCCTAAATGGAGAATGGTTATGTTGTTCGAAAAAGATATTAATAATGTCATCTGCATATCTGTATATATCTACTTTTGATAACAGATATAAATCTATGATTTCAACAACTTTTTGTACTCCTCGAATAAGAGATGTTGTTTCTTTGAATGTTGGTTCTTTATGTTGGCTAAAATTGTTTATTGTTGCATTTATATCAAGTCCACAAAATAATTCTTTAATTCTTTCTCTTGAATTAAATAGTATTGTTTTATGTTCTTTGGCTATTTCATTGTGTGCATTAAAATGCATAGTGTTGTTTCTCCATTGAATTGCTAATCCGGACATTGCTTTGTGTATATTAAAATCTGAAACATATTTTTCAGAAAGTCTTATGTGTTCTGTTAGTGAGGTGAATTTTTCATTAACAGACCTTCCTGCTTTCTCAAATTCCTTGATTATTTGATTATCGTTAATTAGTTTTGGGTGTTGATTGCATTTACTTAAATAAGTATCTAAACAATCGATAGTCCAAGCAAGTGACGATTTTAGAATGTAATGCCTACTTCGGATTATGGAGTTTTTTTTATTTTTAGGATTCCATGATGTGGAAAATTCTTCAGGACATGACACTTCGTTTTTATCTATGTAGTCTAATCCAATAAGTGCTGTGACTAGAAAATGGTTAGCTTGTCCTAGAGAATTTTTGAATTCCTTTCGTTGTTTACTTATATTTAAATAAAGTTCGTTCATAATCTTATATTTTGCGGACTATGTAGGATTCGAACCTACTTCTCGCACTTTAATGGCATAATAAATATGCTTTGAAGGTGCGCGTCTTGACCAATAGACCCTTAGTCCTTAGTTTGTTTATTCATTACAAAAATATAAATAAACTTCAATATATAGAGAGAATGGGGGAGAATAAAACGAAAAAAGAGTCCATCATCGCTGATGAACTCTTTTTCGTGACTCCGACAGGATTCAAACCTGTAACCTTCTGATCCGTAGTCAGATGCTCTATTCAGTTGAGCTACGGAGCCATACTCCAGTCAATTTTGTCAAATTAGTAATGAGGGTGACTCCGACAGGATTCAAACCTGTAACCTTCTGATCCGTAGTCAGATGCTCTATTCAGTTGAGCTACGGAGCCATGTCGTTTTGTTTAACGGGTGCAAAGGTACGGCTTTTTTTTGAATCTGCAAGCGTTTGCGTGTCTTTTTTTATAAAAAAAGCACCGACTTTTTAAGGTCGATGCTTTATATGGTTGAAAATGAGTGATTAGCAATTAAATCATCTCAATGCTACGCTTTACAAAATTAGTCAAGGCTTCACCCTTCAACATGTTGTTCTGCAAGAGAGCGAGGTCTACCAACTGGCGGATTACCTTGTTACCACCGGCATACTTGCCCAATACGGCATCCTTCTTGCTCTTTTCATCGGCAATCTTCTTTTCTACGGCGCTAAGTTCGTCTCTTTCGGCTTGAGTGATTTCGTCGTACTTCTTACCTTCCTGCTTCTTCTGGATTTGGTTTTGTTCAAAGTTGAGGGTAGCAAGGCTAGTCTCGATAGGAAGAAGTTCGTCGGCGCATGCAGAGTTTGCATCTTCCAATACTTGCTTCACAAGTTTGTGGTCTGAATTCAATACCAAATTGAACATATCCGGCATTTCTCCGTAGAAACTCATGCCTGACTGAATCTGTGACATTTCTTTCATACGGCGCATGTATTCGCTCTGAGTAATCATGATAGGAGCACCGTTTTCGCCCATTGCCTGTGCTTCTACATGGAATTCTACTTTGTTCATGCTTGGCAACTGGCTACGGAATACCGATGAAAGGATATCCTTCTTTTCAGCAGCCAATTCTTCGCCCTTCGGTTCGTCCTTGGCAATCAAGCGGTCTACTACATCGCTATCCACACGTGTGAAGCGGCACTTTTCGAGTTTATGTTCGAGCATGCTTACCATGGCTACGTCCAACTGGCCGTCCATCAACAATACATTGTAACCCTTGTTCTTGGCAGCGTCGATGTATGCGTATTGTTCTTCCAAGTTATTGGAATACAAGTAGATGAGGTTTCCGTCCTTATCTGTTTGGTTGTCCTTAATCAAAGTCTTGTATTCTTCGTAAGTATAATAACTTCCGTCGGTATCCTTCATCAACGAGAACTTGTTGGCCTTGTCGTAGAAGTCTTCCTGAGTAAGCATACCGTAGTTGATAAAGATCTTCAAGTCATCCCATTTGGCTTCGAAATCCTTACGGTCACTCTTGAAGATGCTCTGCAAACGGTCTGATACCTTCTTGGTGATGTAAGTAGAAATCTTCTTCACGTTCGAGTCGCTCTGGAGGTAAGAACGTGATACGTTCAATGGAATATCCGGAGAGTCGATGACACCATGAAGCAAAGTCAAGAAGTCTGGTACGATACCTTCTACTGAATCAGTAACGAATACCTGGTTGCAATACAACTGAATCTTGTTCTTCTGCAATTCGAGGTTGCTCTTGATTTTCGGGAAGTAAAGTACACCGGTTAAGTTGAACGGATAATCCACGTTCAAGTGAATCCAGAACAATGGTTCGTCCGACATTGGATAAAGGTCGCGATAGAACTTCTTGTAGTCTTCGTCCTTCAAATCCATTGGCTTCTTGGTCCACAATGGTTCGCTATCGTTGATGACATTATCTTCGTCTGTTTCTACATGTTTACCGTCCTTCCAGTCTTTCTTCTTGCCGAAAGCAACCGGAATAGGGAGGAAGCGACAATACTTATTTAATAAGGTAGAAATGCGTGATTCTTCGAGGAATTCCTTGCAATCATCGTCGATGTGGAGGATGATATCGGTACCACGGTCTTCCTTATCTACGTTTTCGAGTGTAAATTCAGGGCTACCGTCACAAGTCCACTTCACGGCTTGAGCACCTTCTCTGTATGACTTGGTTACGATTTCCACCTTCTTGGCTACCATGAAAGCCGAGTAGAAACCAAGACCAAAGTGGCCGATGATAGCGTTAGCATCTTCCTTGTACTTGTCGAGGAAGTCGTTGGCGCCAGAGAAAGCAATCTGGTTGATGTACTTGTCGATTTCTTCAGCAGTCATACCGATACCACGGTCGCTGATAGTGATTGTTTCCTTGTCTACGTTTACCTTTACGGTTAAATCGCCCATTTCGCCCTTGAAATCGCCCTTTGAAGCGTAAGTCTTCAACTTCTGAGTTGCATCTACGGCATTCGAAACCAATTCACGGAGGAAGATTTCGTGGTCACTATACAAGAATTTCTTAATGATAGGGAAAATGTTTTCGGTAGTTACCCCAATGTTTCCTTTTTGCATGATTCTTATGTTTTTTATTGTTTATATTCTTTTGATTACGGATACTTATATACAAAAAAAATGCCAGACCCGAAGGTCTGACATTTTGGCATATTCTTTTAACGGATTTTACTTTTCTACGATCATGACAATGGCATCCTTTTCCTTGTCATAAGTACCTCGGATAGTGTCGCCTTCCTGGATGTCGCTTCCAAGAATCACTTCCGCCAAGGCATCTTCTACGTGAGTTTGGATAGCACGCTTCAACGGACGGGCGCCATATTGGATATCGTAACCCTTATTGGCGATGAACTTACGGGCTTCTTCGTCCATAACGAGTTTGTAACCAATGCTTTCCACTCGTTTGTACAGGCCTTCCAATTCGATGTCTACAATCTTTATAAGGCTATCCATTTCCAATTGGTCGAAGTTGATGATTTCGTCCAAGCGATTCAGAAATTCCGGAGCGAACTGCTTGTTCAAGGCCTTGGTGATGATACCACGCGAGTAGTCCTTCATGTTTTCTGCTTGTCCCGAAGTAAAGCCGATTCCCTTGCCGAAATCCTTCAACTGACGGGTACCGACATTCGATGTCATGATGACAATCGTATTCTTGAAATCCACGGTGCGTCCGTTGGTATCGGTCAAATGGCCTTCGTCGAGTACTTGCAAAAGGATGTTGAATACATCCGGATGCGCTTTCTCGATTTCGTCCAACAATACGATAGAATAAGGTTTGCGGCGCACTTTTTCGGTGAGTAAGCCACCTTCTTCATAGCCTACATATCCCGGAGGTGCTCCCACGAGACGTGATACGGTGAATTTTTCCATGTATTCACTCATGTCCACGCGAATCAAAGCATCGGCCGAGCCGAACATGAACTTTGCTAATTCCTTGGCCAAGTGTGTCTTACCCACACCGGTAGGGCCGAGGAACATGAAAGTACCAATCGGACGGTTAGGGTCCTTCAAACCGATACGGCTTCTACGGATAGCCTTTACAAGCGTTTCGATAGCCTTGTCCTGACCGATAACTTTGCCCATGAGATCGTCTTTCATACCCATGAGGCGCATACCTTCGGTCTGTGCCATTTTCTGCACAGGAATGCCCGAAATCATGGATACAACGTTTGCAATCTGTTCATCGTCAACGGTTTCACGGTTCTCACGAAGGCTCTTTTCCCATTCTTCCTTCATGATGTCGAGCTGGGTACTCAATTCCTTTTCCTTATCCCTGTAACTGGCTGCCAGTTCGAAATTTTGAAGTCTGACCGCTTCGTTCTTGTGGTTCTTCATTTCGTCGATTTGCTTTTCTTGCTCTTCGATTTCTTTAGGCACTGCAATGTTGGTTATATGTACGCGCGAACCTGCTTCGTCGAGGGCATCAATTGCCTTGTCCGGGAAGAATCGGTCGGTGATGTATCGGTCTGCCAATTTGACACACGCTTCGAGTGCCGCATCTGTGTACGTTACGTTGTGGTGGTCTTCATAACGGTCTTTGATGTTACGAAGAATCTGAAGCGTTTCTTCCGGAGTGGTCGGCTCTACGATAATTTTTTGGAAACGACGTTCGAGTGCTCCGTCCTTTTCGATGTTCTTGCGATATTCGTCGAGGGTAGTGGCTCCGATGCATTGGATCTCTCCACGGGCCAAGGCTGGTTTCAGCATATTGGCGGCATCCATAGAGCCTGCGGCAGAGCCTGCACCCACGAGTGTATGGATTTCGTCGATGAAAAGGATAACATCCGGATTCTTCTGTAACTCCTTGATAATGGAACGGATACGTTCTTCGAATTGACCACGGTACTTGGTTCCTGCCACTACCGATGCCATATCGAGTGTCACTACGCGTTTGTTGAACAAAATGCGTGATACCTTCTTTTCCACGATACGAAGTGCCAATCCTTCTACAATGGCCGATTTACCTACACCCGGTTCGCCGATAAGCACCGGATTGTTCTTCTTACGTCGGCTAAGTATCTGAGCCACACGTTCTATTTCCTTTTCACGTCCTACTACAGGGTCCAATTTCCCTTCTTCGGCTGCTTTGGTCAAGTCGGTACCGAAATTGTCGAGGATAGGGGTTTCGTTGGCTGTTTTCTTTTGTTGGGTAGTGCGGGTTTGTTGAGTGTTACCGCTCTGTGATTGAGTACTTTGCGGTCGTTGCAACATGCTACGGTCTTCTTCTTCGTCCTCATCTTCCTCAAATCCAAGTCCAGCACGGGGTGCGTCCGGTTGGAGGGTAAGCATTTCCAAGACCTTATCGTAAGTCACTTCATGTTCTTCCAGCAATTGGGAAGCCTTGTTATTCTTTTGTCTCATAATGGCTAATAAGATATGTTCAGAATCGACCGCCTCACACTTCATCTGTTTGGATTCAAGGATGCATAGTTTCAGAATTCTTGATGCTACATCGTTGAAATTCAATTCTTTTTCGTCCATTGTGTCGTCTTCCTGAGAAGCAGGCAGTCTATTTTCTATCTCGATTTTCAGTTTCTTCAAGTCTATTTGTAGGTTGAACAGCACTTCAATCGCCTTTCCTTCACCTTCACGCAGGATGCCCAGTAACAGATGTTCTGGTCCTATATAGCTGTGTCTGAGACGGATAGCCTCTTCTTTGCTATAGTTGATGATGTCGGAAACTCTTGGTGTAAACGGGTTGTTCATGTTCTAATTATTCAGTTTTTTTTGTTTTAAGGTTGCAAATATACGGATTAATTTCGGCTCAATGGCCGATGTTATCCGTCTTTTGTCTAACAAATATCGTGCCAGAGGGTTCTTATGGATGTTAAACAATCTAAATGTCATGGTGTTTTGTCGTAAATATCACCGTGTTTATGGTAAAACATGATGATGTTTAGGGTTGTAGATTGGTGATTGGATATTTTTGTGTAAAAACCCTTAAAGTTATAAATATTTTAGACAGAATGTTTCGCCATGTCGTGGAAAAGCAGTATCTTTACATGATTTTTGAAGAATCGTAGAAAGATTGTTTAAATTAATAATGTTTTAAATGCAAGAGCAAGACAGAATTATTAAGATTAACATCGAGGAGGAAATGAAGTCGTCGTACATCGACTACTCTATGTCAGTAATCGTGGCACGCGCCCTTCCAGATGTACGAGATGGCTTGAAGCCAGTTCACCGCCGTATCCTTTACGGTATGATGGAACTGGGCAACACATCGGACAAGGCTTATAAGAAATCAGCGAGAATCGTAGGTGAGGTATTAGGTAAGTATCACCCACACGGAGACTCCTCAGTATATGGTGCATTGGTTCGTATGGCGCAGGATTGGGCCATGAGATACCCATTGGTTGATGGACAAGGTAACTTTGGTTCTATCGACGGGGATAGTGCAGCGGCTATGCGTTATACCGAAGCACGTTTGAAGAAGGTAGGTGAGGACTTGATGACAGACCTTTATAAGGAAACTGTGGACTTTACCAATAACTTCGATGATACCCTACAGGAACCGACCGTAATGCCGACACGTATCCCGAACCTCTTAGTGAATGGTGCATCGGGTATTGCCGTGGGTATGGCTACTAATATGCCTACTCATAACTTGGCCGAAGTAATCGATGCTTGTGTGGCTTATATCGATAATAATGAGATAGATACAGATGGCTTGATGCAATTTGTCAAGGCACCGGACTTCCCGACAGGTGGTTATATCTATGGTATCAGTGGTGTACGTGAAGCGTATGAAACAGGTCGTGGACGTGTAATTATGCGTGCCAAGACTGAAATCGAATCTCATCCTACACATGATAAGATTATCGTCAATGAAATTCCTTACAATGTAAATAAGCGTGAACTCATCGAACATATCGCTTCGTTAGTGAACGAAAAGAAGATTGAAGGTATTTCGTATGTGAACGATGAATCCGACCGTGAAGGTATGCGTATCGTTATCGATGTGAAGCGCGATGCCAATGCAGGTGTGGTATTGAATAAGTTGTTCAAGATGACAGCTCTTCAGAGTTCATTCAGTGTGAACAATATCGCTCTCGTAGGCGGTCGTCCTAAGTGCTTGACTTTGAAGGATATGATTAAGTGCTTCGTAGATCACCGTCATGATGTGGTGATTCGTCGTACGAAGTTCGAACTCCGCAAGGCGAAGGAACGTGCACACATCCTCGAAGGTTTGATCATTGCATCAGACAATATCGACGAAGTAGTACGTATCATCCGTGCAGCGAAGACACCGAACGAAGCTATCCAAAACTTGATGGAACGTTTCGAACTTACTGAAATCCAGGCACGTGCGATTGTAGAAATGCGTCTCCGTCAGCTTACAGGCTTGATGCAAGACCAACTTCATGCTGAATACGAAGAATTGATGAAGCAAATCGCTTACCTCGAAGAAATCCTTGTAAACGATGAACTTTGTAAGAAGGTTATCAAGGATGAACTCGAAGAAGTGAAGGCTAAATATGGCGATGCACGTCGCTCGGAAATTGTATATGCTTCTGAAGAATTCAATCCGGAAGACTTCTATGCTGATGACCAGATGGTAATTACCATTTCTCATTTGGGTTATATCAAGCGTACTCCGTTGGCTGAATTCCGCACACAGAATAGAGGTGGGGTAGGCTCAAAGGGTAGTGAAACCCGTGATGAAGACTTTGTAGAACATATCTATCCGGCTACAATGCACAACACCATGATGTTCTTTACCCAACGTGGTAAGTGCTATTGGTTGAAGGTATACGAAATTCCTGAAGGAACTAAGATTTCGAAGGGTCGTGCTATCCAGAACTTGTTGAACATTGAACCGGGTGATGTAGTAACCGCTTATTTGCGTGTGAAGAACTTGAATGATCAGGACTTCATCAATAGCCATTATGTGGTATTCTGTACGAAGGATGGTGTTATCAAGAAGACTTTGCTTGAACAATATTCACGTCCTCGTCAGAATGGTGTGAACGCTATTACTATCCGTGAAGAAGACCGCGTAATTGAAGTACGTATGACTAATGGTGACAATGAAATCATCATTGCTAACCGCAATGGTCGTGCTATCCGTTTCCACGAAAGCACAGTTCGTTGCATGGGTCGTACAGCAACAGGTGTAAGAGGTATTACTCTTGACGAAGATGGCCAAGACGAAGTAATCGGTATGATTTGTATCAAAGATCCTGAAACTGAATCAATTATGGTAGTTTCTGAACAGGGTTATGGTAAGCGTTCGGATATTGAAGACTACCGAATCACTAATCGTGGCGGAAAAGGTGTAAAAACTTTGAATATTACAGAAAAAACCGGTAAATTAGTGGCCATAAAGACGGTAACTGATGAAAACGACTTGATGATTATCAATAAGTCAGGTATTACAATCCGTTTGAAAGTTGAAGATGTCCGTATCATGGGTCGTGCTACACAAGGTGTTCGTTTGATCAACCTTGAAAAGCGTAACGATCAAATTGGTTCTGTATGTAAGGTAGAATCTGAAAGCGAAGAAGAAACATTAGTAGAAGAAATCGTGGAAGGAGAAGATATCTTGACAATCGAACCGATGGAAGAGAATAATAACGAAGAAAATAATAACTAATTGTATAATTAAATTCACAGAATTATGAAGAAAGTATTGTTTACAGTAGCTTTGATGTTTGGAGCAATGGTTGCTTCAGCACAGGTAAGTGTTGTAAAGGAAGCAAAGTCTATGAAGAAGGATCCAGTAGCTGCTGCTAAGGTTCTTGAAGCTGCTTTGACAAATCCAGAAACTGCTAACGATCCTGAAACATGGAAATTGGCTGGTGACTTACAGAAGGCTATCTATGATGATGAAAACATGAAGATGTATCTTCCTGGTGGTCAAGCTGATATGCCGAAAATGTATGGTGCTTTGATCAAGATGTTTGAATACTATTTGAAGTGTGATGAAGTAGAACAAGCTGGTGTTGCTAACGGTACAGTTAAGAAGGCTAAGCACAGAAAGAAAAATTCTGAAGTTTTGTTGAGCGTACGTGGTAACTTGGCTAACGGTGGTGTTGAAGCATTCAACGAAAACAACTACGAAGCAGCTCAGAAGTATTTCGGTTTGTTCGTTGACGTAGTAGAAAATCCGATGTTTGCTGATAAAGCTGCTGAATTGAAGGCTGATACATTGAACTCTTTGTATGCTAACTATGCAACTATGGCTGCTGGTTTGCGTGAACCAAAGGATGTTGCTTCTGTAATCAAGTATGGTAATGTGGGTAAGGAAAGCAATTCTGAAGGTTGGAGAGCTTTGATGTTCATGGCTGAAGTATATGGTA
Organism: Phocaeicola sp.; assembly: GCA_045121515.1. Classification (GTDB taxonomy): domain Bacteria; phylum Bacteroidota; class Bacteroidia; order Bacteroidales; family Bacteroidaceae; genus Phocaeicola. The sequence continues at coordinate 11,899 of JBGVGD010000012.1, forward strand.
AGGAACAAGTAGACTCTGTAAAGTGGTTGGAAACTATCAAGGAAGGTGCTCAGAGATTCCCTGAACAGGACTTCTTCGTAGGTAACATCATGGATTACTATTTGCAGAGAAACATGGTAGACGATGCTTTGTCAATGATCGATGGATTGCTCGCTTCTAACGAAAAGCCATATTTCTGGTATGTAAAGGGTGTTCTTCAGTATGAAAAGAAGGATTATGATGCTGCTAATGTTGCTTTGGACAAGGTAATCGCTATGAATCAAGGTGATACTCCAGAAACTTCATTGGTTGCTGAAGCATACGCTAAGAAGGGTGATATCTATTTCTTCCCAGCTCAGAAGATTGTAGAAGAAAACTCTACATTGAATATCGATGACCCTAAGTACAATGCTAACGAAGCCAAGATTAAGGAAGCATACGAATTGGCTAAGCCATTCTATGAAAAGGCTAAGGAATTGGAACCAGACAACAAGCAAATCTGGGGTCAGATGTTGTTGAGAATCTACTGGACTTTGAACAAGGCTGAATACGAAGCTTTGGAAAAGGAAATGGGTTATTAATTTATTAAATAATAATTCTCTTGAAACCGGTGAACTCTAAGTTCACCGGTTTTTTTATATAATAAAATGCAGGTATACATTTCATTTTATATGGTATAGATTAGCACTATCAAGCACTATAATATTGTTATTATAACTAATATATTGTTTAGTTATAATTGTTATATAATTAGCATTATGTTTAATTATGGTTTTTAAAAAAGATAATAGGAGCTGCAAAGCTCCTATTATTATCTTATGCTTCTTCCTTAGTTTCTTCTTCAGCGGCTTCAGGTTGAGCTTCCTTTAAGATTTCCAAAGCCTTTTCCAATACAGTTGTATCGTCCAACATTACCAAACCACCATCAGGACCTGGTTCCAAGTGGATACCTACGCTTTGTCCTTGTTCGAAGTTGCTACCACCGAAGAAATTACGTACTGTTTCTACAGACATACCCAATTCATCGGCTATTCTATGCATGCTTCCTGTTGGAAGTGAATCTTTAATCTTACGAAGTTCGTTGAATGTTATTGCTTTCATAAAGTGTACAGATTAGTATGTTATTATTACAATTTTATTATTACGGCGTGAAATTAACAGAAAAAATGCAAATAGGCAATAGTTTTCTACAGATTTTTAGTAAAGAGTAATCATCATTCCTCTTACTATTACGTAGAAAAGAGTCAGATAAAAGACAGTCTTTATCAGTCTGATATCACTGATTAAATAACCGCTAGAAGTATATTGATTGGATATAAAATTTGCCTGTTTTAATACAGTATTTTGTAACTTTCTGTATATTATGTAGATAAGGATACCTGCTCCTATTCCGACCAATGTGCCGAAAAGAATGTCGCCAGGATAATGTACACCAAGATAAATGCGTGAAAAAGCATTTAGAATCGCCCAAATGAAAAGAATGATAGCTAGTGAACCACTCTTGAATATTAAAGTCAAAAAGACGGCTACACCGAATGTATTTGCCGCATGACTGGAAATAAATCCATAGGTTCCGCCTCGGTATCTGTTGACTATATCTATTTGATACATTAATTCGGGGTCTTGTGTAGGACGGAAACGGGCAAATAATGGCTTACAAATACCAGATGATATCTGGTCTGCTAATGCAATAACCACTCCTAATAAAGCGATAATGATTAAGGCTTCCTTGATTTTATTGTTCTTAAAGATGACATACAACAATACAACGGCAAAAGGAATCCAGGTAAGCATGTTGGTGGACAACCACATGAAACCATCCCAAAAGAGCGAGTTACTTCCATTGAGTTTCAGTAATAGTTCCTGATCAAAGCCGATGAGTTGCTGTATGTCCATGAATATTCATTAAATGATTTCGATGACAGATGCAGGTACCCAACCAGCATTTCCGTCTTCCAATTGGATTTCTTTCCAGTCACGCATGGTGTTGTCCTTGATATTCACTTTGCGTCCTTCGTGAAGGATAAAAAGATCGGTTCCTCCTTCGTTTGGTGTACTCTTGACAGTTACGCTTGGAGCCATGATGATAGCAGTGCTATGGCTCTGCGCTTTGCCTTTTTGGGAAGAAGCAAACACATTGGAAAGGATACATACCAACAATAGGCAAATTGCAGCAATAAAGCCTATTTTCTTCAAAACAATTTTCTTTCCAAAGAAATAGAGTGCCAAGCATAAAAGCATGAGGATGAAAGTAACAATCCCCATTTTTGCCCATCCTTTTTCACTCATGGTATTGGTCAGTGACTTAAACCAAGTTATAAGGAATACTTCGCTCATTGGAGTAACCTTATCCACGGTTTTACTTTGTGCCAATTCCAAATTGAAGCGGATATCGCCATTACCAGGATTCAAAACCAAAGCCTTTTCGTAATTAACAATGGCTTTGGCGATGTTGTCCATCTTGTAATAACTATTACCTAAATTATAATAGATATCAGCCGATTCACCTTGGTTTGCCAAGATGTTTTCATACAAATGAATGGCACTTGCAAAGTCATTGTTGATATAGGCGCTATCGGCTTGTGCCTTGGTTACCACAATTTCTGGAACTTGTACTATTCCCGATACTTGTGTACTATCGGTTTGTGCATAAGAACATACCGAAACAAAGATAAACAAGATGCTGAAATATATTTTTTTCATCATTCTTCTCTCCTATTTAGATTAACGTTTGATGCTATTTTCCATTTTACTGATGACATCGATAGCCGAGCTATAAATCTTGTCCATCTTTTCATCTTGATTACCCGGAGCATAGCGTGCAAATTCGCATTCATTCAAGTTGTTGATGAATTCCTTGATGAGTTCATCAGCTACCTGATGCTTCTGCAATTCTTCTTCGATGTTGTCTTTGGAAAGCTGGGATACCGGCATGCTCAACTTATCGCTGATATAACCCCACAAGGCTTTCAATACTTCATCGTAGAAAGCTTCACTCTTCTTTTCAGCCAACAACTTGCCTGCATTCTTCATACGCTTGGTAGCTACCTTATTAGCCTTCTTGGTACGAACCTTGGCTACGTTGGCATTTTCCATGGCTTGTTTGCGATTGATTACCATTATAGCAATGAACAAGGCTAATGGTACGATATACCATAAATAATAGGACGTAGAGCCAAAGAAATAGTCGTCTTTCTTTGTCAATTGAGTGTCTCCAGTCTTGATGTATCGGATATCTTGTCCCAATACCTTCAAGTCTTCCTTGCTAGTGAAGTTAGCTACCACTTGATCCGAATTACCTTCGCCCTTCGCTACATTGAGTGTATAGGCACCGGTCTTCAAAGTCTTGTAGCTTTGGCTCTTCAAATCGAAGTATGAGAATTCGATTGGAGGAATGGTATAAGTACCCGCATGACGAGGAATAGCCAAGTATTCAATTACTTTGTTACCAGACAATCCATTGCGAGTCAAATTGAACTTGTTGTCTACCTTCGGATCGTAGATTTCGAAATCTTGTGGGAAACCTACCTCCGGTGTATTGATGAGTTTCATGTTGCCAGTACCTGAGATGACAAGTTTGATGGTAACTGCATCATTGGTCTTCAATTCTTGAGTATTGATAGACGAACTAAGAGTGAATTCCCCTACTCCGCCAGAGAAATTAGCCGGTTTACCAGCTGGAAGTTCCTTCACGTCGATAGTCAACTTCGGAGTAACGATGTTCTTGTTGATATTCACATAGTTACCACCATTAAAGAAAGCATCGAATGGATCGGCAGATGCTACCATTTGTGATACGGTTCCTTCGAAAGTAACCGACGGGATTTCAATCTTTCCGGTTTGTTGTGGGAAAAGCACCAATTGTCGCCAAATGGTTGTATTATAGTTTCTTCCGTTGTAATGTTCCAACGTAAATGTCTTCTGATTCGGAAGTTCCACTTCTTGGGTATGGAAACCCTTCAAATCAGGAATATCTCCTCTCAAATTGGTCAGATTCACTTGGGTATAAACCTTGTAAGTCAACAAGATAGCTTCTTGTTCATATACATTGGTCTTGCTAGCGGTAGCCGTCATGAAAAGTTCCTTGTCGGTAATCTTTCCGCTATTAGCCTGGTTACGGGATGAACGTGCAGAACTACCACTTCCTGCATTGGATGACGATTGGTCTGGTGGAAGCACCTTGATTTCTACCGAATTGGAGGTGTAATTGTTTCCGTCGGCTACAATCGTTGCACCCGGAATCTTGTAAGTACCTTCTTTACCTGCCATTAAGATGTAGGTAAATGTAATGGAGTTGGTTACTACTCCATTGTAATTCTGGTATTGAGTAGAACGGCTTGGTCCCATCAATACTTCAAATCCTTGGATACTTGGTGCACGGAAATCTCTCACTTTTTGTGAGTTGATAGTATAAGACAAGCGGAATTGGTCTCCACTAACCACCACTTCGGGAGCATTGGCGGTAAAGGTGATTCCGTCTGCCCACGCTCCTATCACGGTACTTATCAGTATAAAAAAGAGAATAACTTTCCTCATCATTTTATCTTTTAAATTTTAAGTCTGCAAAATTAAGCAATTACCAGTCTTTCTCCAATTTCTTGCCTTGGATTTGTATCTGTTTCTTTACTTTATCTTGCACATTCTTTTCGTCCTGCATTACGGCATTCAACAACTGCTGAGCATTTTCTTTAGATATTTCATTCTTGTTCTGTTGTTGTTGAGGTTGTTGTTGCTGGTCCTGATTCTGTTCTTGTTGATCCTTATTCTGGTCCTGCTTGTCCTCCTTCTGCTCTTGTTGCTGTTGTTGTTGGTCTTGGTTCTGTTGGTTCTGTTGCTGGTCCTTCAATTGCTTTTGAGCCAATGCCAAGTTATAACGGGTTTCGTCGTCCTTCGGATTGTTTCGCAAGGATTCCTTATAAGCCTCGATACATTGTGGCAATTGTTTGGAAGATTGCAGGATAACGCCCATGTTGTGATAGATTTGAGCCAACTTCTCCTTGTCCTTTTCAATCTTGGAAACAGACTCGTATTGTTCCATGGCTTCCTTGGCTTTTTGTTGCATCAAGAGTGCATTGGCCAAGTTGAACATGGCATCGGTCGACTTAGGGTTAAGTTCCAAAGCCTTGCGATAGTCTACTTCCGCTTTGATGAACAAACTATCGTTGTAGAGTTTGTTTCCGCTACGCAGATAGTCCCTGTCCGTCTTTTCTTGTGCAAAGGCATGTCCAGCGCCTATGCATAGAAGCATCGATAGGATATAGAATTTTCGTAACATAGTCATTTATTTAAAGAGTCTTACGTTCTTGAATAACGGGTTCTTGCGTTCCAATATCAGCATTTCTACCACCAAAAGGATGAGTACGAGCCATGCCAAAACCTGGAATTGTTCGTCGAAATCAGTAAAGACTTGGCTTTCCACATCTTCCTTCGCCAATTTGCCGATTTCTTCGTTCAGAATCTTTTCAGCCGAATTGGAGTTATCCACGCGGATGTACATGCCATTACCTGCCTTGGCAATTTCCTGACACATCTGTTCGTTCAGACGAGTCACGATAACGTTACCGTCCTTGTCTTTACGGAAAGCATTGCTTCCTCTTTCTACCGGTATAGGTGAACCGTCAGGAGAACCAACACCTAAAATGAATACTTGCATATTCTTTTCGGCTGCTTCCTTGGCTGCTTCCAAAGCACCACCTTCGTGGTTTTCCCCGTCGGTAATCACAATGATAGCACGTCCTACTCCTTCTTTCGGTGTAAAACTTTTCATGCCCAAGCGGATAGCCGCACCGATGTCTGTACCTTGTGTAGAAATCAAGTTAGGGTTGATGCTTTCCAAGAACATCTTGGCCGATACGTAGTCACTTGTAATCGGGAGTTGGGTAAAGGCTTCGCCGGCAAAGACAATCATCCCTACCTTATCATTGTTGAAGGTGTCTACTAGTCTTGAAATCAACTTCTTGGATTTCTCCAAACGGCTTGGAGTCACATCTTCTGCCAACATCGAGTTAGAGATGTCGAGCGCAATAACGGTTTCTACTCCACTACGCTTCACGGTTTCCATTTTCGAACCGAATTGTGGACGGGCCAACATGAAGATGCAGAGTGCCAAAGCCGAGATAGTCAACCAGAACTTCACATCCGGACGATATTTTGATATGGTTGGCATCAATTCTTTCAGCAAAGCCGGGTCTCCATACTTACGGATGTTCTGGCGTCGACGGTGATTGTAGAACAAGTACACCCCTACCAATACCGGAAGTAGGAAGAACAGATATAAAAAGTCTGGGTTTGCAAATCGAAACATAACTTTTATCTTTTAAGGTATTTTCTTTAAAATGGTATTACGCAAAAGGATATCGAGCAAAATGCAGAAGAAAGCAATCCAAGCGAACAACTCGAATTCTTCTTCACGTTTGCTGAACTCCTTCACGTTCAACTTTGTCTTTTCCAACTTGTCGATTTCTTGATAGACTTCCATCAACTTGTCATTGCTGGTGGCACGGTAATAATTACCGTTGGTAGTTCCAGCAATCTCGGTCAATGTCTTTTCATCGATTTCGACAGGTACATTTACGTATTGCACACCGGCATATGTCTGCATCGGATAAGGTGCTGTGCCATTGGTACCTACCCCAATGGTATAGACACGGATACCGAATTGCTTGGCGATTTCAGCGGCGGTCAATGGAGAAATATCTCCTCGGTTGTTACTACCGTCGGTCAAGAGGATGATTACCTTCGACTTAGCCTTGCTATCCTTCAAACGGGTTACGGCATTGGCAATACCCATACCGATAGCAGTACCGTCTTCTATCAAACCACGTTGAGCAATGTCGCTACTGATGCCATGGAAGAGGTTGAGCAATACACCATGATCCACGGTAAGCGGACATTGAGTAAAGCTTTCACCGGCAAAGATAGTCAAACCGATGTTGTCGTTCGGACGACCATTGATAAATTCCGATGCTACTTGCTTGGCTGCTTCCAAACGGTTAGGCTTCAAGTCTTCTGCCAACATGGAAGTTGATACGTCCACCGCTAACATGATGTCGATACCTTCAATTTCCGTATTCTGCCAGTTGTCGGTAGTTTGCGGACGAGCCAATACCAATATTACCATGACGATAGCCACGATGCGGAGCACGAAAGGTGCATGAAGCAAGTAAATCTTCCAACTTTTAGGTGCTTGCATATACATTCGCGTAGTCGAAACCTGCAAACTAGGCTCCGTTTTCTTGCGTTTCATCACATACCATATAATATAAGGTATAAGCAAGACCAGTAGGAACAGATATTCTATATTTGCAAAAATCATTTTTCTTACGGTTTAAATCAGGTTGTAAATGCCTTTCGATACCATGAATAGAATAATTACAATGGCTATACCAATCGCAATCATGCTACCGAGCAATACCATTCGTCCTTGCTTGGAGCGTTTTTCTTCAATGGTAATTTCGGTCGGTTCCGGTTTGGCATTCGGATCAGGTTCTACCTTCGTATTATTGATAAAGTCAACGGCATTCACGAGATTCATGTCGTTTTCATTCATCAATGGCGAATGCTTGGCAAACTTCACCAAGTCGGCGGTTTCGAAGAGATACTTCAACTCACGGATAGATTCCTTATCGTTGGTTTCCAATAACTTATCGATAATTTCCGAAGAAGTCATTTCCATGGCATTGAATCCGAAACGATCTGACATATAGGTACGGAGTACATCGGTCAGTTCGGTATAGTAAGCCTTCGGATCGGTCATGCGTAAATGCTTGTCGCCCTTGATGCGTTCGATGTCTTGCAAAGCCTGAGTATGCGGAGGCAATTTCGGCTCTACTTTTATCTTACGGATGATAGGTTTGTTGTCCTTGAATCGCTTGTAGAGGTAATATCCCAAGCCTCCCAAGGCTACCATGAGTAAAGTCAACCAGAAGATAGTTGATATATCTTGCCAAGTAATGGGTACTTCACGGATAGTCTTCGGACCGAAGAATTGGTCAGGGTTCAAGGTATCTACCGGCACGGAGTATACCTTCAAGGCTAATGCCTTTGAACGATAAGGCTGGTCGTTCACCAACACTTCGAATGGAGGAAGGTAATACAATGCCGAGTCGAACGAGGTAATGGTATATTCCTGTTCGATGAGCATGCGCTTGCCTTCGTTCAGCATTTGGGTATCCGGTTTGGCAATGTTGAGCACTTCCACTCCCCTTACCAATGTATCGAGCACCACCGGCATCTGCAACTTTTGATTCGCATCCAAACTGACTTCCAACGTAATCTTGGCCTGTTCGCCAATGAGCAATTGGAGCGAGTCAATCTTGGCATCTACGGTTACTTGGGCATTGGCCTTTGGCATACCCACAAGCAACAAGCCGATGATTGCTATGAGTTTACTGATATGTTTCATTTTCATTAACTTCGTTTCGCAAATAGATTAAGCAACGATTTTACATAATCCTGGTCGGTACGTACCGATACGGAGTCCACATTGCACTTCGTGAAAGTTTCAGACAAGAGCGCCTGACGTTCCTTCCACCAAGCATGATGCGCATTACGCAACTTGGCCGAAGAAGTGTCAATCCATTGCTCGTGACCGGTTTCGGCATCGCGAACCTTCATCAAGCCTACATCAGGAAGTTCAGCCAAACGGCGGTCATATACCTGAATAGCCACGATATCGTGCTTACGGTTGGCAATGGTCAAGGCATTCTTGTAATCGTTTTCATCGATAAAGTCGCTCAGCATAAAGGTGACGCAACGTTTCTTGATGACATTGGTCAAATATTCTACCGCCATTTTGATATCCGTACGTTTGCTTTCAGGTTTGAAGTCCAGCAATTCGCGGATGATGTAAAGGATGTGCTTACGTCCCTTTTTCGGTGGAATGAATTTCTCGATTCTGTCCGAAAAGAAGATTACACCAATCTTATCGTTGTTCTGGATAGCAGAGAATGCCAATGTAGCGGCAATCTCTGTAACCATATCCTTTTTCATCTGCTTCACCGTACCGAAATCCAAGCTGTTCGAAACGTCAATCAGGAGCATCACCGTCAATTCGCGTTCTTCCTCAAACACCTTTACATAAGGTTTGTGGTAGCGGGCGGTCACGTTCCAGTCGATGTCTCGCACGTCGTCGCCATACTGATACTCACGCACTTCCGAGAACGACATACCCTTGCCCTTGAAGGCCGAGTGATACTGGCCGGCAAAGATGTTGTTCGAAAGTCCGCGTGTCTTGATTTCAATCTGGCGAACCCGTTTCAATATATCACTTGTTTCCATACTGGAGAGTCAAAACATTAAGGCACTTCTACGCTATTCAAGATCTTGCTTACGATTTCGTCCGAAGTCATGTTCATGGCTTCTGCTTCGTAAGTCAAGCCGATACGATGACGGAGTACGTCATGAGCTACGGCACGAACGTCTTCCGGAATCACATAACCACGACGCTTGATGAACGCATAGCTACGTGCAGCCAATGCCAAGTTGATAGAAGCACGAGGGGAACCACCGAAACCGATCATGTCCTTCAAGTCCTTCAAACCATACTTTTCCGGATAACGGGTTGCGAACACGATGTCAGCAATGTATTGTTCAATCTTTTCGTCCAAGTATACCTGACGAACCACCTTGCGGGCTTCCATGATTTCTTCGGCCTTCAAGATAGGACGTACTTCAATCTTTTCGCCACTAATGTTCTGACGGATAATCTTCTTTTCTTCTTCCAACTTCGGATAGTCGATGATGACCTTCAACATGAAACGGTCTACCTGTGCTTCAGGAAGTGGATAAGTACCTTCTTGTTCAATCGGGTTCTGTGTAGCCATTACGAGGAAAGGTTCCGGCAAGTAGAATGTTTCCTTGCTCAATGTCACCTGACGTTCCTGCATCGCTTCGAGCAAAGCGCTCTGTACCTTAGCCGGAGCACGGTTGATTTCGTCCGCCAATACGAAGTTGGCGAAGATAGGACCACGCTTAGCGATGAACTGTTCGTCCTTCTGGCTATAAATCATGGTACCGATCACGTCGGCAGGCAACAAGTCCGGAGTAAACTGGATACGGCTATATTTTGCATCGATAAGTTGTGCGAGGGTCTTGATAGCAAGTGTCTTTGCCAATCCCGGTACCCCTTCGAGGAGGATGTGTCCGTCGGACAACAAACCAATCAACAACGATTCCACCAAATGTTTTTGTCCCACGATAGTCTGGTCCATGCCAGCCATCAAGTTTGTTACGAACGCGCTTTGTCTTTCAATCTTTTCATTCAAAGCACGAATATCAATTGCTTCTGCCATAGTTTTTTATTATTTAGTTATTTTTATTTTTCCGATTTACAAAAGAGGTCGTAAAGTTACGGCTATTTATGAAGCGAGGCAATTAATATTTATTAAAAAACTTTATGTGGGTGTTATTTTTGTTTATGGGATGCTTATATAATAAGATAATGATTGTTTGGTATTTGTTCTTCAGGAAGTTCAGAGTAATTGATTATCTGTGGGATTATAATGAAGTTCCCGAATGAAGTTCATTGCGATGAAGGCGGAAGTATATGTTTCCGCCTTCACTTTTCTATTTCAAATGATAAAGAATCACGATAGGATTATCATCCTCACCTACTCCCTGCAAAGCATCGGGAATCGAAATCTTACCTGTTTCCTTGTAAAGGCTCAGTTCGTAAGGTGTGATGATTTGTGCCAAGCAATCATTCTCCATCCGTCCCCATATCGGAAAATTCCGGTAACTTCGTGTACCCAACATACCGCATAGTAGATTGGCATCCGACAACGTGGCAAGGTCGGCTGGTTGTACACATCTTTCTACCAATGTCTTGCCGGATTGCTTGTTGAGAGATACAACGAAATGTCCATCATCATATCGGAGGCGGAAGTAGTAGCACGAAGGTGTTTCCATTATCTCGGAGATGATAAGGTCTGAAGATGAACCGAAGGCTTGCATACTACCGTAGTCGGTGGCATCGATGGACATACGCACTTCCTTGTCCGAGTTGTTCAGTTGGAGGACACAGGCAGGTTCGATAGTCTTGTCTGTTATTCGGAAGATAGTGTCATTGGCACCCATTTTGAATAGGATAGAACTGTTTGTCGGAGTGTATGATGCAGCCGAACGAATGGTGAATCCTGCCTTTTCGGGTGCGACTTCCGATGCGTGGAAGTTATTCTTCATGGCAATAGTTTCTCCCTGTAATGTAAAGATTCCCAAACCAAAACTACCGCTGCTGAACGGCATGTAAGGGAATGCTACGGCTCCCAATCGGTCGGCAGTAAGCAAGCGTTGGAAGATGGCTTGTTGCTTGTATTCATACTTTTGAAGATACTCGCCTTCCAAGGTATATTCCCAAATGCCAGACATGCCGAACAGATAAAGTCTGTTACGTTCTTCATTGGCCTGAATGTCCGAAAGCATATCATTGAATTCTCCCGGTCCTTGACCGAAAGTAATCAACGTGCGGATGAAATCACCTTGACGATTGAAGAGCGCGATACGCTGTTCCTTGACGGGGTAGACATAGATGTGTTTGCTTGTAACCGCAAAACCTGCTACTCCGTCAATCAACGATTGGTCATCTTCGGTTGTACGAAGCGGAATGTATTCCACTTGCTTGATTTCTTCATTTAGACTTAGCATGGAAGGGTTGGAAATCAGTTCACGAAGATTTGCCGTAGGGATTTCCATTCCAACTTCCGCTTTGGGTTGACATGCAGTCAAGAGCGATGATGTCAATAGGAATAAGAGATGTTTGGGTTTCATAGATTTTAATATTAGGCGAATTCAACTTGCAAATGCAATCGAATTCTAATTTGTTAATATTGAATTAAATTTCGGTCTGAAGACGATAGTAAGCCTTTTCCTCGCCTTTTCCGCTGAGGTCTATCATTTCTTGCTTGATGTATTTGGCCATAAATCTGAATTTGGTTAGATGAATACTTGTTTTTCACTGCTTACAAAGATACAAAATAAAGCATCCATTTCCAAATCATCAGTGTGGTTTCGTTGATTAACGGTGTAATTTCGTGAATCATCAGTGTGGTTTCGTGGATTCACACTGATGATTTAGGAATAGATGCAGATAAAAATGGATTTCTAATAAGATGAAAAACGTTTTCTATATTCATAAACGGGCGAAAGTTTGACTTTCATTTTTAGTAATTGAACGTTTATAAGAAGAATTGCTTCTAAAAGCGTACTGAAAACTTTGAGAAGAATGATGTTGTTTCATTGGAAATTCTTATTTTTGCAAAACAATGTGCGAAATTATGGAAACAACCTACAGACGTTTTCCCATCGGGATTCAGAACTTTGAAGATTTGCGCAACAATAATTGCGTGTACATAGACAAGACGGAGCTGATTTACCAAATGACTCACTCCGACAAAGTATATTTCCTGAGCCGACCGCGACGCTTCGGGAAAAGTTTGTTGGTCTCTACCCTCGAAGCCTATTTCCAAGCAAAGAAACATCTGTTCGAAGGATTGGCGATGGAACGTCTGGAAACCGAATGGACGGAATATCCGGTGCTGCACATGGATTTCAGTGGAAGCAAATATACGGATGCTGAAAGTTTGAAAGTAAACTTAGATGTTCAGATTTCACGTTGGGAAGCACTCTATGGATACAATGAGAAGGAACGTACTTTCAGCAGTCGTTTTGAGGGAGTAATTCAGCGAGCTTACGAAAAGACCGGCAAACAGGTGGTGGTGCTCGTGGATGAATACGATTCTCCATTGCTGGATACCAATAGTGAGCCGGCTTTGCAAAAGGAACTCCGTAACATCGTACGTGATTTCTTCAGTCCGCTCAAGAAGAACGGCCAATACCTACGCTTCCTCTTGCTCACGGGCATCAGTAAGTTCAGCCAGTTAAGCATTTTCAGCGAACTGAACAACTTGCAGAACATCAGCATGCGCGATGAATACTCGGCACTTTGTGGCATTACAGAAAAGGAACTGCTTACCGATTTGCAACCTGATATCCAGCGCATGGCCGATGCCAACAACGAAACATACGAGGAGGCGTGTGCCCATTTGAAGAAACAATACGATGGCTATCATTTCAGCGAAAACAGTGAGGATATCTACAATCCATTCAGTTTGTTCAATGCATTGAATGCCAAGAAATACAAGAATTATTGGTTCTCTACCGGTACTCCCACTTTCTTGATAGAGTTGTTACAGAACGTGCAGTTTGATGTACGGATGATGGACGGTATGACGGCCATGGACGACCAGTTCGATGCGCCTACCGAAGTCATTACCGACCCTATTCCGGTACTTTACCAAAGCGGTTATCTCACCATCAAGAGCTTCGATCCGATGTTTAAGACTTACACGCTGGCTTATCCCAACAGCGAAGTGCGCTATGGCTTTACGGAAGCATTGCTTCCCCGGTATGTGCATCGTTTCCCCCGTGAAAATACCTTCTATATTGTGTCTTTCCTTCAAGACTTGATGAAAGGCGACATCAAAAGTTGTTTGGAGCGCACCCGTTCGTTCTTCGCATCTATCCCTCACGACTTGGAGAACAAGACCGAGAAACATTATCAAACCATCTTCTATCTGCTGTTCCGTTTGATGGGGCAGTATGTGGATGTGGAAGTGAAGAGTGCTATCGGACGTGCGGATGTGGTGTTGAAACTGACGGATGCCATCTATGTATTCGAGTTCAAGTTTGATGGAACTCCCGATGAAGCTTTGGCACAGATAGAGAGCAAGAACTATGCCATCCCTTACCAATCGGATGGGCGACGGATAGTGAAGATTGGAGTGAACTTTGACTGTGCTACCCGTACCATCGGCGAGTGGAAGATTGTGGACTAGCTTTTAAAGCCAATCCGGTCACAGAAGAAACTTCAGGCAGGAACTTCAGCGCAACATCTTGTCTTTCAATCAGTCTGAAGTTATGAAGGAATGAAGATGGATTTGATTAAAATAGTAATAAAGGCGAAGAATGAATAAGTTCTCCGCCTTTACTATTTCTCATTTCAGATGATAAAGAATCACAATCGGATTGTCGTCCTCTCCTGTTAAAGCGAATTCCCGTTATTTAAAAGTATAAAAGACATACATAAGATTATCATCTTCTTGCAGTTGGGATACTACCTCTTTTAGTTTTCCCTTCAAAGAATTTTCTTCCTGCATTTTAAACAGAGTACTTGTATTATAATGAGAAACTACTTGATTCTTTTTTGTTGAAGAACAGAACAGACTATTTCCGGGGAATCCTGTCAAAACTCTGTCATCCAAACGTCTCTCTTCACTTAAATTTGAATCATAAAGTTCCAGTTTAAATATTTCTTTGGTTTTTCTATCGAGAATATAAGCGGGAAAGCATCTGCTATCAAAACTAAAAGGGTCTTTGTTGTAATCTTCTTCCAATACAAGTCTTCGATAAATGAAATAATTGTCTGTAAATGCGCATGGGACAATGAAGCACTTGGGTTTCATGGAACTAATTGTAGGAGTACGTAGCATGACAGGTTGTAGTACATGGTCTTCGTAGGTATATAATGTATCCATCGTATTTTCTACAACCAGAAACTCCGACTCTCCATTCCTTAATAAATGTGGAATCATATAACCTAAAGGCATGGTTGGATTCCCATAATAATCTGGTCCCATTTTATCCAAATAACAGGGAACCGGATTTTCCAAAGTCAATTGCTTGTCTGCAGGGGTTGCTTTTCCATCTTGTTTATTTATTAAATAATAAGGTGTCTTATCAGCATCTCGTGTGTTTTCATATTCTTGATATGTTTTTATTATTGTTGGAAGAAAATGATGATATGAAGATCTCTATTAATTTTGTCCATTTCCTTTCCGCTTCAACAGCATAACCACTCCATTGTCTTCCTCATCTAAAGTTGAGGCAATTTCCTTCAGTTTGCCCTTCAACTTGCCTTCTTCCAAGGCCGTGAGCAACTCGTCGGCGGGATAATAGCGGGCATTTAGGGCAGTCGGGCTGTATTCTTTTCCTTCATAATCCGGCTGAATGAACTTCAGTTCGTAGATTTCACCGCTTGCCTTCTCCACGGCATAGTTTGTCTGATGCAAACCTTCATTCTTGCTGAAGTCGTAAGCCATTTCAATGCCGGACAGGAACATCCAATCGTCGGTTTCGTTGTCGAATCTCAGAATTTTATTCGGTTCAGTTTCTTTCACCCGAGGGGTGCGGACGATAAAGGGCGAAGGAATCATTCCGTCGATCATCCGATAAAGGGTATCGTTCGAATGGTCTGCATACATCAGTCCTTCTGATGTGTGGATAAAAGGAGTCAAACTAGGTGCAGTGGAATAAGTCACGCCATCCTTTTGCGCAAAGATGTATTCGCTGACGTAACGTTCGTTGGGGATAGAATCAACGAGTGTGGTCAGACCGGTCTTTTTGTCTTGCAGATAGTGGACGGCATAGCCTCTCATGTTGTTACTTGAACAAAGTAATTGGTCATCGTCCAAATTGATAAAATTAGTGATGTAGAGGTATTCGTCCTTTCTTTTATTGTGCATTGGGAGGGTACGCAGATACTTTCCTTGTTCGTCATATACTTGGAAGGTTCCGTCGAAGATAGTCCATGCAAATATTTCTCCCGCTTTTTCATCCATCACCAAGGCTCCTACACTCTTGTATTCTTCGGGACCCGCTCCTTTGCGATTGATGCAGAAAGCCTTTTTTCCTGTCGTTGCATCGAAGAACAATAGGTTTCCTGTCCGGTTGTCGACAAAGCCCAACTTGTTTTCGCCAACATGCCAAGGTAGACCACCTGGCACGAGGAAGGTGCTGTCGGTTTCCAGAGCAATATACTTTACTTCCCAAAGGTCATTGATGAGCATTTCCTTCTTGGGATAACTCTTTTCCACATTGATGGTTATCATTTCAGTCTCACCTGATTGACAGCATCCCGCAAGCATAATTGCTGATGTGAACATTGAAATAAGAAGTATGCTTTTCATATTTTTAATGATATTATTTTGATATTACAAATATAGATGTAAATCTTTGTTATAGGATAGAAATATGATATGTTTTGGAACATGATAAAACTTGGAAGGACATTTATAAACAGATGAGAAAGAAAACCGCCATTTCATTATTAAAATGAAATGGCGGTTATAACTTTCAATTGAATGTTTACTTCTTAGGTGTAAGCACTGGAATCTTGATTTTAACACCGGCAGGTATGTTGTCCGGATCTGGCAATACATCTAAGTTGTGCTTCACAATGTATGGCCAATACTTCTTGGTACCGAAGACTTTGACAGAGGCACGGATGATAGTCTCCCCTTTCTGCAAAGTATATTCTTCCTGAGTGCCTATAATCTGATAATCCAATGTATCTGCAAAAGAAGGTACATGTTCTTTGCGGAGTTCTTCTGCTGAGAGTTGGATGAACTTTACGGTCTCTATTGTGTCTTCCGGTTGCTTTTCCTCTACTGGTACAGGAATAGTTACTTCTTCTTGTACAGGTGGTAAAGGAGTCACTTCTGGAACATCAGAAGGACGAAGGAACATCCAATAAACTCCAAAAAGAATGATCAATACCAATACCACAATAACTCCCCAAAGGATACGGTTGGTGTTCTTTACCTTCTTTTCTTCGGTGGATACGTACTTTTCTGTCTCTTCTTGCTTTTCGACAACAGGTTCTTCCGTTTGTTCCTCTTCGGATGTTGGTATTTCAGTTATTACTGGTTCTTCTGTAATTGGTTGCTCTGCAACAGGCTCTTCTATCGTAGATTCTTCTACTATTGGTTCTTCTACTATAGTTTCCTCTTCGATTGGCTCTTCAGAAATAGGCTCTTCTATCGTTTGTTCTTCTACAGTCGGTTCCTCTACGATTGTTTCTTCTTCAGCCGGTGTTTCCACAATCGGTTCTGGTTGTGGTTCTTCCATGATAGCAGGTTCTTCTGTAAGGATCGTTTCTGAGATGATTTCTTCTTGAACGATTTCTTCTTGAACGATTTCTTCAGATGTTTCCACAGGAGTATCTTCCAATTCCACACCTTCATTCAAAATGACTGTTTCGAAATGAGAGAACGGCTTGTTGATGAGATCCTTCATAGTTGCATCCGGTGTGAAGGATATTTTGGTATGCCCTTGTATCTCGATACGTTCACCTGTGTTTACATTGACGCTTTCCCGGCTGTCCACTTCGGTCAGTTTGAACGTTCCAAATCCCTTAATCTTGACATACTTTTCTGTAGCCAATGCTTCTTCTATCAACTCGAACATCGTTCTAACGAAAACTTCGGCATCCTTTTTGTTCATGCCTTGTTTTTCGCTAAATGAGTTGATCAAGTCCTGTAAGGTTATCTTTTCATTCATGGTAGTAGACGGGCTTTATTTGAACTTTTCTTTCAAGGTGTTGCTTGGCTTATAAGTCAAGACCAATTTGGGAGGAATCAGCATTCGTTGTTGGGTCGCTGGATTGACAGATATACGTTCCAGTTTCTTCTTTACTTCGAATGTACCGAATCCTTGGATGGCAATGGTATTGCCATCCTGTAATTCTTGTGTCATGATACCCAAGACAGAAGAAACCATCCGAGAAGTATCTTTATTGGTATAACCTAGTCTACGTGAGAGTTCGGCTATGAATTCTTTGTTATTCAAGGTATTATCGTATTAAATTTAATTCTGCGATATTACTAAAAAAACGTTAATCCACCAAATACTTGTTCAGAAAAAATTAAATAATCTCTCCAAAAAGGTCGAAATCATCGGCATTTGTGATTCTTACCTGGTAAAAACGACCGCTAAACAAACGTTTTCCATCGGCTTTGATCAAGACTTCCGGGTCTACTTCCGGTGAATCGAACTGGGTTCTACCAATGTAATATTCCCCTTCCTTGCGGTCAATGATAACCTTGAACTCCTGTCCTATCTTGTTATGACTCAAATCAGCAGATATTTCTTGTTGGAGTGCCATCAATTCATCCAAACGGGCTTGCTTTACTTCCTGTGGAATGGAATCTTCGTAGTTTTCTGCTGCATATGTACCTTCTTCTTCTGAGTAAGCAAAGGCTCCCATGCGGTCAAATCGGGCTTTTTGGACAAATTCTTTCAATTCTTCGAAGTCTTCTTCTGTCTCACCCGGGAAACCAACCATTAAGGTGGTACGGAGGTGAATACCTGGTACTTCCCGACGGAATTTTTCGATTAATTCGTAAGTTTCTGACTTGCTTACATGGCGACGCATGCGGGTAAGCATGTTGTCGCTGATGTGTTGAAGGGCGATGTCCATGTACTTGCAGACATTATCGTTCTCACGCATTACACGGAACAAGTCTTCCGGGAAATGGGTAGGATATGCATAATGCAAGCGAATCCATTCTACACCAGGTACTTGGGCGATTTTTTCGATGAGTTCGGGCAATTTCTGACTTTTATAGAGATCTACTCCGTAATAAGTCAGTTCCTGAGCAATAATCTGGAATTCCTTAACGCCTTGAGATACCAATAATTTTACCTCGTCAATGATTTCTTCCATTGGACGGGAAGTGTGCTTGCCAGTAATGATAGGGATAGCACAATAGGCGCAACTACGGTCGCAACCTTCCGAAATCTTCAAGTAAGCATAATGCTTAGGAGTAGTCAATGTGCGTTCTATTGCCATTTCATCGTGAAATTCCTTACCCAAGTCGACCAAAAGTTCATTCCAATTGAATTTGCCGTAGAACTTGTCTACTTGTGGAATCTCCACTTCCAATTCCTTCAAATAACGTTCAGAAAGACATCCCATGACATAAAGTTTCTTGAGTCTGCCTTCTTCCTTTGCTTCACAAAATTCCAGAATCATGTTGATAGATTCTTCCTTGGCATCACCGATGAAACCGCAGGTATTGATAACAGCAATCTCTCCCTGTGGATTAGGCGAGTCGTGTGTAACTTTATATCCGTTGGCTTCCAACTGACGCATCAGTTTTTCAGAATCTACTAAGTTCTTGGAACACCCTAAGGTGATGATATCTATGGTATTACGTCTCATTATTTATCAGTTTCTCCGAACAATGAATCAACGAATTCTTTTCTGCGGAATACTTGCAAGTGGTCGATGCCTTCACCCAATCCGATATACTTTACAGGAATCTTGAATTGGTCAGAAATACCGATGACTACGCCCCCTTTGGCAGTTCCGTCCAACTTGGTAATAGCCATAGCAGTAACTTCGGTTGCCTTGGTGAATTGCTTGGCTTGTTCGAATGCATTTTGTCCAGTAGAACCGTCCAAAACCAACAATACTTCGTGCGGAGCATCGGCTACCACCTTCTGCATGACATTCTTGATCTTGGTCAATTCGTTCATCAAACCAATCTTATTGTGCAAACGACCGGCTGTATCGATGATAACTACGTCGGCATTGTTGGCTACGGCTGAACTAAGTGTATCGAATGCTACAGAAGCAGGGTCAGCACCCATCTTTTGCTTGATAACAGGAACACCTACACGTTCGCCCCAAATGTCAAGTTGTTCTACAGCAGCGGCACGGAAAGTGTCGGCAGCACCCAAATAAACAGATAATCCTTTCTTTTTGAATTGGTAGGCCAATTTGCCGATAGTAGTGGTCTTTCCTACTCCATTCACACCTACTACCATGATGACGTATGGTTTCTTGCCTTCTGGAACACTGAAATCTTCCGAATCCATCGTATTATTTTCAGTCAAAAGGGCTGCAATTTCTTCACGGAGAATACGGTTCAGTTCTTGAGTTGTGACATATTTATCTTTAGCAACACGTTCTTCGATGCGCTTGATGATATTCAAAGTTGTTTCTACGCCCACATCCGAAGTGATAAGCACTTCTTCCAAGTTGTCCAAAACTTCATCATCCACCTTTGATTTTCCGGCTACTGCACGGGCAATCTTACTGAAAACGCTCTCTTTGGTTTTAGACAATCCTTTGTCTAAGGTTTCCTTCTTTTCTTTAGAGAAAAAACTAAAAAATCCCATATTGGAGTTTGATTTAACTGTTTATTGTACAAAGATATAACTAATCTTTAACATCAACAAAAAAGGCATAAAAAAAGTTCCTTCCAGTTGTCTGAAAGGAACTTTCTGAGGTTTTATAGTGACTTTGATTATTTCTTGAAAAAGTCTTGAACCTTATCATTCTGAACCATTTGTTCATCGAAGATGTAAGCACCAGTCTTAGGAGACTTAACCATCTTGATAACCTTTGTATATGAACGACCTTCAGTCTTACCAGTCTGAAGTGTTGCAACTGCTTTCTTTGCCATGGTCTATAATTATTTAATTTCTTTGTGAACTGTTACTCTTTTCAAAATAGGATTGTACTTCTTCAATTCCAATCTTTCAGTGGTATTCTTTCTGTTCTTAGTTGTAATGTAACGAGAAGTTCCCGGCATACCACTATCCTTCATTTCTGTACATTCAAGGATTACCTGTACTCTATTACCTTTAGCTTTCTTAGCCATAGTTCGTTTCTCCTATTAATTAACCGATAATTTTGATGCTTTTCCAATCACAATAGCCCTTTTCTACTGCATCGTTCAATGCTGCATCGAGGCCCTTCTTATTAATAACACGCAAGCCGTTAGCACAGATATTCAGGCTAATCCAGCAATCTTGTTCTACATAGTAGAACTTCTTAGTAAACAAGTTCACATCAAAAGTTCTCTTAGTTCTTCTCTTAGAGTGTGAAACGTTGTTGCCAATCATGGCTTTCTTTCCGGTAATTTGACAAATCTTCGACATTGCTATCTAATTTTTATTATTCTACTCAGTTACGTATTTCAAACGGAGTGCAAAATAACTACTTTTATTTTTAATACACAAGAAAATAGAGAAATAATTGTGCTTTATTGCTCATTTTCTTGATTTTGGAACAGTTTTAGTAGCATTTGGAGGGCATAAAGCGTCGCATTTTCGATGTTTTTATTACGTCCTTCGTCTCCGCTCGCTTTCATGGTCATTACTTTTTCTCCCATGGTTACGGCAATCCAAACGGTTCCTACCGGCTTGTCCGGAGTGCCTCCGGTAGGGCCTGCAATTCCCGATGTTGCAACACCGCAATCGGAATTCATCGATTTCATCGCTCCTTTTGCCATTTCGATAACCACTTCTTCACTGACAGCCCCGTGTTTCTCCAGTGTTTCTGGGTTTACACCAAGTATATTCACCTTCACTTCGTCGGAATAAGCAATGATTCCACCTTTATAAAAATGGGAACTTCCCGGTATGGCGGTAATCATGGCGGCAATGTTACCGGCAGTGCAACTTTCGGCTGTGGCAAGGGTTAATCCTTCTTTCCAGAACTTGTCGCTGAGTTCTTTGCTTAAAAATTTATTTTGTAATGACATAACTTTCAATTTTAAATAGTTACTCTTGAATAAGCAGGCTTATCAATGCTGCAGAAATCCTGATCCTGATACTTATAATAGCCGGTTATGGCAATCATCGCAGCATTGTCGGTTGTAAAACTGAACTTAGGGATGAAGATATTCCAACCAAATCGTTTGGCATGGTCATGGAAAGCATTACGCAAGCCAGTATTGGCAGATACGCCTCCTGCAACGGCCACTTCCTTAATCTTCAAAGCCTTGGATGCCTTGCGGAGTTTGTCCATGAGGATATCTACGACTGTTGCTTCCAATGAAGCGGCCAAGTCTTCCTTGTGGTTTTCTATGAAATTCGGGTCGTCTTTCAACCAATCGCGCAACGAATAGAGGAAAGAGGTCTTCAAACCGCTGAAACTATAATTGTATTCAGGGATGTGAGGCTTGCTGAAGGTAAAGGCTTTCGGATTTCCTTGTCGAGCCAATCGGTCGATAATAGGGCCTCCTGGGTAACCGAATCCCATAACCTTGGAACATTTGTCAATGGCTTCACCGGCAGCATCGTCGATTGTCTGACCGATTACTTCCATGTCATTGTAGGCCTTTACCAGAATGATTTGGGAGTTTCCTCCTGATACCAACAAGCAAAGGAACGGGAATTTCGGTTGGTTGTCATCTTCTTCCGTTTCTTTAACGAAATGGGCTAACACGTGGGCTTGCAGGTGGTTAACGTCAATCATAGGGATGTTGAGCGAACGTGCAAGTCCTTTGGCAAAGGATACACCTACCAACAAGGAGCCCATTAATCCGGGACCTCTTGTAAATGCAATGGCGCTCAATTGTTCTTTCGTAACACCGGCTTTCTTCAAGGCTTCGTGTACTACAGGAACAATGTTCTGCTGATGAGCGCGTGACGCTAGTTCAGGCACTACCCCACCGTATGATTCGTGTACGGCTTGGCTTGCTACGACATTAGAGAGCAACACACCGTTACGGATAACAGCTGCTGATGTGTCGTCGCAAGACGATTCGATACCTAATATAATTGTGTCCATTTCTTATACCTTATATAATATATATTAATAAGTCAGAATTTCAAGTCCGTTTTCGGTCATCACGAAGGTGTGTTCCCATTGGGCAGACGGAAGTTCGTCTTCAGTTACGACCGTCCAATCGTCTTCTTCGTCTACAAATACTTCGTGAGTACCCATGTTAATCATTGGTTCAATGGTAAAGGTCATGCCCGGAACAAGTAACATACCGGTACCTTTCTTGCCGAAGTGTTCTACATCCGGTTCTTCGTGGAACTCCACTCCTACGCCATGACCGCACAAATCTCTTACTACTGAGAAACCGTTTTTCTTGGCATGCTTTTCCACGGCATTACCAATATCGCCTACAAAACCGAAAGGTTTGGCTGCTGCCATACCGATTTCAAGGCATTCTTTGGCTACATCGACCAACTTTTTCTTTTCTGGCGAAGTTTCTCCGATGATGAACATACGGGATGCATCGGCATAATAACCGTTCAGAATGGTGGTACAATCTACATTGATGATGTCTCCTTCTTCCAGAATTTCATATTCGCTAGGAATACCATGGCAAACCACTTCATTGACAGAAGTACAACAACTTTTCGGGAATCCTTCATAGCCGAGGCAGGCTGGAATGGCTCCGTGGTCTCGAGTATATTCGTAGACCAGTTTGTCTATTTCCAAGGTACTCATCCCTGCGCGGATCTCCTTGGCTACCAAATCGAGTACTCCTGTATTGATAATACCGCTCTTACGGATTCCTTCAATCTGTTCCGGTGTCTTGATAAGGTTGCGATTAGGCACCAAATGGCCTTTTGCTTGGAAAGCAAGGACTTTCTTGTCTAATTCAGTAGGCTCCACTCCTTTGGGAACTCTCCAATTTATCTTGTTTCTTTTCATTCTTTGGGTCTTTTACCTTAAATAACCCGACAAAGTTACGAAAAAACGTTTGTTACACAAACAAATGTAGGGCGGGTTTGTTGTAAATCCAACTAATTTTAAATTCAAATCGTATGAATAAGCATCAGATAGGATTAAACGCCGGGGTAGTTTGGCGTTTGTTGAATGATAATAATCGTTGGAGTTATTGTGAGTTGAAAAAGGCCTCGGGGTTGGCCGATAGGGATTTGAATGCGGCTATCGGCTGGCTGGCACGGGAAAACAAAATAGATTTTGATTGTGATTGTCCTGAAAGGGAGTGCTATTTCTTGAGTGTGAATATATTTATAGGTTAATTGAAAAGAAACATGGCGGTGTTTGAAGTAAAACACCGCCATGTTTGGACTTAATCCTCATCGTCCGTGAAATCGTTGAGAGTTAGCATTTTATTGCTTTCTTCGGTAGGGAGTGCTTCCACTTGACGCAATTTCCGCTCTATGGCTCGTGTACGCTTTCCCATGACCTCTTCCAATTGGTCGCCAGCATTTTGCAAGTTCTTCTGTACCTTTTCCAGCATACCTCCGAATTTTCCGAATTCGGTCTTGACTGCTCCTAATACACTCCAAACTTCGCTGGTGCGCTTTTGGATAGCCAAGGTACGGAAGCCCATTTGCAGGCTGTTGAGTATAGCGCCCAATGTTGTAGGACCCGTTACGACTATCTTGAAGTCTTTCTGTAAGGTTTCGACCAATGAAGTACGGCGGATAACTTCGGCATAAATGCTCTCGAAAGGCAGGAACATAATGGCGAAATCCGTAGTAAACGGTGGTTCCACATATTTTTCATGAATGTCTTTTGCCATTCGTTTAATGGTGATTTCCAGTTGCTTGGAGGTGCTTTCGATACGTGTGGTATCCCCTTCTTCGTAGGCGTCCATGTATTGTTCGTATACGTCCTTAGGGAATTTGGCATCTATCGGAAGATAAACTACGTCTCTGCCATTGTCTTTGCCAGGCAACTTGATTGCAAATTCTACAAATTCCGTTGCGTTTTTGCGGGTCTTTACATTGGCTTCGTATTGTTCTGGACTGAGCATCTGCTCCAACAAAGCCGCCAATTGGATTTCGCCGAATGTGCCTCTGGTCTTTACATTCCCCAATACTTTTTTCAATCCGCCTACATCTTCGGCCAAATTCTTCATCTCTCCTAACCCTTTTTGTACATTTTCCAATTGGGATCGTACGAGTTCGAAGGATTGTCCGATACGTTCGTTCAATGTTTTCTGTAGTTTTTCTTCCACCATGATACGCATTTCATCCAATCGTTTTTCGGTAGACTTTACGAGAATGTCTTGTTGGCGATTCATCGCTTCGAACTTTTCCCGTTGCATTTCGTTGCTAGTCATTAAGTTACGATGTAATGTAGTCTGCATCTGTTGGGTGGAAAGGCTTAACGCTTGGTTCAGTTCCGTACGAAGTTCACGCATGTTACGGCTCAATTCTTCGCGGTTTTCCTTCATTTCTTGGCGAAGAAGATTTTCCAATTGTTCCGTTTGCTTACGATTACTCTTTAAAAGGACGACAAATAAATTAGTCATCAGGAGGATTAGGATGATAGTTAGTAGAATTAGTTCCATAGATGTTGTTATTTTAAGCAAAAGTAGCGAAAAATAATCGATATTGCTTATCTTTGGCGCAAAATTAACCGAACATCCTTATGAAGTATAAATTATTAGTGTTGGACCTTGACGGTACTTTGACCAACAATAAGAAAGAAATTACGGAACATACCTTGCGTACATTGATTGACGCACAAGAGCGCGGAGTGAAGATTGTGTTGGCTTCAGGCCGTCCTACTTATGGTATTGCTCCTATTGCAGAAAAATTGGAATTGAAGAAATATGGTGGTTATATCCTTTCCTATAACGGTGGAGAAATTACCAATTGGCAGACTGGAGAGTTGATGTACGAAAATGTACTTGATGCCGATGTATTACCTTATTTATATCAGTGTGCCAAGGAAAATAACTTTGCTATAGTCACTTACAAGGACAAATATGTCTTGACTGAACATCCTGATGATGAGTATGTGTTGAAGGAAGCAATTCTGAATGTTATGGAGACTCAAAAAGTAGAAAATTTCCTCGAAGCCATTGATTTCCCTGTCGCCAAGTGTCTGATTGTGGGTGAAGCCACTCGATTGGCCGTATTGGAAAAGGAAATGTATGAAGTGTTGAAGGATCGTATGGGTGTTTATCGTTCAGAACCTTATTTCTTGGAATTGGTACCGAAGGGTATTGACAAGGCACAGTCTTTGGCGGTTCTATTGGAAAAGATTGGAGCGACGAAAGAAGAAATGATTGCTGTAGGTGACGGATTCAATGATTTGTCTATGATTAAGTTTGCCGGTTTAGGCGTAGCAATGGCCAATGCGCAGGAAGTGGTTCGACAGTCAGCCGATTATATCACTCTCTCCAATGAGGAGGACGGTGTAGCCGCTGTGGTTGAGAAGTTTATGAAATAAGAATAAGAAAAGCGAGTGTAGACACACTCGCTTTTTTTGTTTATCCTTTAGGTTGTTCTTTTGGTTTTCTGTCGAAGAACGGATTTTTAGAGGAGGCACTGACAGGGATAGCAAAAACTTGCTTGCATCCTTTTAGTATATCCAGACGTTGTGCTGCAAGACCGGCCGAGAACATCACGCGAGTATCAACCCGATGATCGGCAGCAGTAGCACAAGCCGAACCGATAGCAATGCCTACATCTACACTATTGAGTGCACAAGGAACACCTGCCGGACGATCGGCACAAGTGGCATAACCACAATGTCCACAATTCAATCCGTGTGGAAGTTCGTGTGTACCTATCAGCAACACACATTCCGCTTCCTTGATGTTGTCTGCATCGCGAAGGAAGAACTTGAAACCATTTTCTTCGCAAACGGTTCTCATCTCATCAGACAAGCGCTGGATGTCTTCGTCGGTAATCAAGGCTGTTTCAATGATGTCTACCCCCTTAGCCTTTGGAGCCGTGCGGGCAGCAATCATCATCTGTTTGCCTATTTGCAATACTTGCTCGTGGCGTGAATCTCTTTCGTTCAATATCATAATTATTTTCTAAGCATGAGTGATTTGAATGCAGTTGGGTATGGAGTTTCAAATTTCATAAGTTCATGTGTAACCGGATGATAGAAAGAGAGTTTGAAAGCATGGAGAGCCAAGCGGTTCAACGGATTGACTTCGCTACCATAACGCTCATCACCTACTACCGGATGTCCCAAGTCCGACATGTGTACGCGGATTTGGTTCTTGCGTCCGGTTTCCAATTTCAATTCTACCAAAGAATAGCCATTGGCACGTTTAATGGTCTTGTAATGTGTCAAAGCATATTTGCCGGTTCCGTCGTCTACTGGACTGGAAGCCACATATAACTTCTTGTCAGTCAACCAAGATTCAATGCTTCCTGCATCACGTTCCATGTCGCCCGAAACGATAGTTACATAGCGGCGGTCCTTAACGATATCATGCCAGTTGTCACGCAAGGTATTCATGGTCTTTTCATCCTTGGCATACATCATCAAACCGGATGTTTCTCTATCCAAACGATGTACGACGAAAATACGGTTGTTGCGATGAGAACGTTTTACGTATTCACTCAAGATATGTTGTGCGGTACGCTCCTTTTGGTGGTCGGTAGCAACAGAAAGCAAACCTTCTTTCTTTTCTACAACGATGATATAAGCGTCTTCGTATACCAACTTCAGCATCTGGTGCTTGAATTCATGGTTGTTCTTGGCCTTGCTGATTTGAACCTTCATACCTGGTTTCAAGGCAAAGTTATATTGTGTTGTAATGACATTGTCCACCAATACGACACGGTTGGTAAGCAGTGACTTCACTTTGTTTCGGCTGATACCTGCCATTTTCTTCATGATGAAATCCATTAATTCGGCAGGTTCCGATACATTCAGAATGGTATATTTAGCAGCCTTTCTTGCTATTGGGCGTCCGGTTGTGTTTCTTCTTTCTCTTGCCATAATCGGTTATCTTTTTTCCAATAAAACCACGTTTTCTACATGATGAGTATGCGGGAACATATCCACCGGTTGTACTGCCAATACTTTGTACTTGGCGTCAAGCAAAGACAAATCGCGTGCTTGAGTAGCAGGATTACAACTTACATATACTATGCGTTTCGGTTCAGCGAACAGAATCACATCAATCACATCATTATGCATACCGGCACGTGGAGGGTCTGTGATGATGACATCCGGACGACCATGCTCGTTGATGAAATCTTGTGTCAACATATCCTTCATGTCGCCTGCATAGAACAAGGTGTTAGTGATGTTGTTGATAGCCGAATTTACCTTTGCATCTTCAATGGCTTCAGGTACATATTCGATACCAATTACCTTCTTGGCTTGGCGAGAAACGAAGTTGGCAATTGTACCTGTACCCGTGTAAAGGTCGTATACCAATTCGTCGCCGGTAAGTCCGGCAAAGTCGCGCGCTACCTTATATAAATTATAGGCTTGTTCAGAGTTGGTCTGATAGAATGATTTTGGACCTACCTTGAAACGCAATCCTTCCATTTCTTCGAAGATATGGTCGTTTCCCTTGAATACTTCTACATCCAAATCGTTGATAGTATCATTGCACTTATTGTTTACCACGTAAAGCAATGAAGTGATTTGTGGGAACTTTTCTGCCACATGTGCTAACAATGCCTTAGTATCGTCCAAATCCTTGTCGCATGATACTCTTACTTGAAGCAAGACCATGAGTTCGCCTGTACTGGAAGTACGGATCATCAAATTACGCAAAACACCTTCATGGTTTCGGATGTTGTAGAAAGCCAAATTGTGTTCGTATGCATAATCACGGATTGTGTTACGGATTTGATTACTGATGTCGTCCTGCAACCAGCATTTTTCGATAGCCAATACCTTGTCGAATGCTCCCGGAATGTGGAAGCCCACGGCATTCATTTGGTCATATTTTACTTCGGCTTTCACTTCTTCTTCAGTCAACCAACGTTTGTCTGAGAACGTGAATTCCAACTTGTTACGATAGAATTCTGTCTTTTCCGAACCAAGAATCGGTGAGATTTCCGGAAGTTCTACCTTGCCGATACGTGTAAGGTTATCGGTCACTTGTTTTTGCTTGTACTTGATTTGGTCTTCATAAGTAAGACATTGCCATTTACAACCGCCACATACACCATAATGTTGGCAGAAAGGAACGGCTCTTTTCGGTGAATATTCGTGGAAGTTCACCGCAACGGCTTCTGCATACTTGTTCTTTTTACGTTTTACCTGCAAATCTACTACATCACCAGGTACAACGTATGGTACGAACACTACCATATCATTCACTTTCGCCAAGGCTTTCCCCTCAGCGGCTACATCTGTTATTGTTACTTTCTCCAGAAGAGGAAGTGTTTTTTTCTTTCTAGACACGTCTTTTTGAATAAGTTGATTTGGATGCAAAATTAGCAAAAAACTTCGAAATATACCTTATTTTTTAAGTCTAATAATTATAGAGTCCTGAAATCGCAGATTCTTCATGTTTTTTTTGGTAGTTTTGTTTGATAATCGATAAAATATAGTTAGTTTTGCGTCTAAATATTCGAGAGAGTTAACTTTAAAATAATTTAATCATGGACAAAAAAAGAGTTTATACCTTCGGTAATGGTCTTGCTGAAGGTAAGGCAGAGATGAGAAATCTGCTTGGTGGTAAGGGTGCCAACTTGGCTGAAATGAACCTTATCGGTGTTCCAGTGCCTCCGGGTTTTACTATCACTACTGACGTTTGTAACGAATATTACGAAGCAGGTAAAGATAATGTAGTAGCCCTTTTGAAGGAAGAAGTAGAAAAGGCTGTTGCAAACATCGAAACTTTGATGAATTCTAAGTTCGGTGACATTGAAAATCCTTTGTTGGTTTCTGTACGTTCAGGTGCTCGTGCTTCTATGCCGGGTATGATGGATACTATCTTGAACCTTGGTTTGAACGATGAAGTTGTTGCTGGTATTATCCGTAAGACTGGTAACGCTCGTTTCGCATGGGACTCATACCGTCGTTTCGTTCAGATGTATGGTGACGTAGTATTGGGTATGAAGCCAGTTAACAAGGAAGATATCGACCCATTCGAAGCTATCATCGAAGAAGTAAAGGAAGCTAAGGGTGTGAAGTTGGATAACGAATTGGCAGTTGAAGATTTGCAAGAACTCGTTGCTAAGTTCAAGGCAGCTGTTAAGGCTCAAACTGGTAAGGACTTCCCTAACGATGCATACGAACAGTTGTGGGGTGCTATCTGCGCTGTATTCGATTCTTGGATGAACGAACGTGCTATCCTTTATCGTAAGATGGAAGGTATTCCTGCAGAATGGGGTACTGCTGTTAACGTACAGGCAATGGTATTCGGTAACATGGGTGACACTTCTGCTACAGGTGTTTGCTTCTCTCGTGACGCTGGTAACGGTGAAGACTTGTTCAACGGTGAATATTTGATCAACGCTCAGGGTGAAGACGTAGTAGCTGGTATCCGTACTCCTCAACAGATTACTAAGATCGGTTCTCAACGTTGGGCTGAACGCGCTGGTATCTCTGAAGAAGAACGTGTAGCTAAGTATCCTTCTATGGAAGAAGCTATGCCAGAAATCTACGCAGAACTCGACGCTCTCCAGACTAAGTTGGAAAACCACTATAAGGATATGCAGGATATGGAATTTACTGTACAGGAAGGTAAATTGTGGTTCTTGCAGACTCGTAACGGTAAGCGTACTGGTTCAGCGATGGTTAAGATCGCTATGGACTTGTTGCGTCAGGGCATGATCGACGAAAAGACTGCTTTGCAACGTTGCGAACCTAACAAGTTGGACGAACTCCTCCACCCTGTATTCGATAAGGCTGCTTTGAAGAACGCTAAGGTTTTGACACGCGGTTTGCCGGCTTCTCCGGGTGCTGCTACAGGTCAGATCGTATTTTTCGCTGACGACGCTGCTGAATGGGCTGCTAACGGTAAAAAGGTGATCATGGTTCGTATCGAAACATCTCCTGAAGACTTGGCAGGTATGGCTGTAGCTGAAGGTATCTTGACTGCTCGTGGTGGTATGACCTCACACGCTGCTGTAGTTGCTCGTGGTATGGGTAAGTGTTGTGTATCAGGTGCTGGTGCATTGAACATCGACTACAAGGCTCGTACAGTAGAAGTTGACGGTGTTATTTTGAAGGAAGGTGACTTCATCTCATTGAACGGTACAACAGGTGAAATCTACAACGGTAAGGTAGAAACTAAGGCTGCTGAATTGTCTGGTGACTTCGCTGACTTGATGGCACTTTGCGAAAAGTACACTAAGATGGTAGTTCGTACTAACGCTGATACTCCACACGATGCTAAGGTTGCTCGTGACTTCGGTGCTGTAGGTATCGGTCTTTGCCGTACAGAACACATGTTCTTCGAAGCTGAAAAGATCGTTGCTATGCGTGAAATGATCTTGTCTCCAGATGCTGAAGGTCGCAAGAAGGCATTGGCTAAGTTGTTGCCATACCAGAAGGCTGACTTCTACGGTATCTTCAAGGCTATGGACGGTTGCCCAGTGAACGTACGTTTGCTCGACCCTCCTTTGCATGAATTCGTTCCACACGATGCTAAGGGTCAGGAAGAAATGGCTGCAGCTATGGGCGTAACAGTTCAGGCTATCAAGCAACGTGTAGAAAGCTTGTGCGAAGCTAACCCGATGTTGGGTCACCGTGGTTGTCGTTTGGGTAACACTTATCCAGAAATCACTGAAATGCAGACTCGCGCTATCCTCGGTGCTGCTATCCAGTTGAAGAAGGAAGGTGGCGATCCACATCCTGAAATCATGGTTCCATTGACAGGTATTTTGTACGAATTCGAAGCTCAGGAAAAGGTTATCCGCGAAACTGCAGCTGCTCTCTTCGCTGAAGAAGGTGTAGAAGTAGAATTCAAGGTAGGTACAATGATTGAAATTCCACGTGCTGCTTTGACTGCTAACCGCATCGCTAGCCGCGCTGAATACTTCTCATTCGGTACTAACGACTTGACTCAGATGACATTCGGTTACTCTCGTGACGACATCGCTACCTTCTTGCCAGTTTACTTGGAAAAGAAGATCTTGAAGGTTGACCCATTCCAGGTACTCGACCAGAACGGTGTAGGTCAGTTGGTTAACATGGCAGTTGAAAAGGGTCGCTCAGTACGTCCTGAATTGAAGTGTGGTATCTGTGGTGAACACGGTGGTGAACCTTCTTCAGTTAAGTTCTGTCACAAGGCTGGTTTGAACTACGTATCTTGTTCTCCATTCCGTGTGCCTATCGCACGTTTGGCTGCTGCTCAGGCTGCTATTGAAGAATAATCAAGAAAAGACTATTGATTATCAATAAATCAAGGGACTTGCTCATTGGGGCAAGTCCTTTTTTTGTATATTTGCAAAAACGTGAAATATTAGAGAGTAAAAACCTAAATAACTTTTGTAACCTTATGAAGATTAAGACACTTCTTGTTGGGTTGACAATTCCTTTAACAGGATTTGCCCAAAGCTTTCAGGTGGTACCTCAGGAACTTCCCAATCCGGATAACGTGCCTGCACCTTGCCACCCGGTTCCACACAAGCGACAGATTCTTTGGAACGAGACCGAATTCTATGCTTTCTTCCATTACGGTATGAATACCTT
Source organism: Phocaeicola sp. (assembly GCA_045121515.1). Lineage (GTDB taxonomy): Bacteria > Bacteroidota > Bacteroidia > Bacteroidales > Bacteroidaceae > Phocaeicola. The sequence continues at coordinate 43,796 of JBGVGD010000012.1, forward strand.
TACCGGCAGAGAATGGGGAAATGGCGATGAAGACGAAAAGATTTATGCCCCTCTGGCAATGCCTAATCCTGAACAATGGATTACTTCGGTAAAAGCGGCTGGTATGAACGGCGGTATCGCTGTCGTGAAGCATCACGACGGATTCTGCTTATGGCCTACTGCTACCACTACGCACAACATCACCGGTTCGGGTAGTAAATACGGACGAAAGGCAAATATTCCGGAACTATATGCTAAGGCTAGTAAAAAGCATGGTATGAAATATGGTTTCTACATTTCTCCTTGGGATAGAAACTCGGCACATTATGGCAAGGATACTTATGTAACAGAGGTGTTCTTGAAGCAATGTGAAGAATTGGCCGAATATGGTAGCGACCAGTTCGAAATGTGGTTCGACGGTGCCAATGGTGGCGATGGATACTATGGTGGTGAAGGCGGTGTCCGTCAGGTAGACGCTGATATTTATTACGATACCCCTAATCTCCGTGCGCATGTACATCGCATTGCTCCTAACTGTGTGTTGTGGGGCGTAGGTGGCGAAGCGCGCTGGATCGGTAACGAATCGGGATATGCCGGTGATACCGACTGGGCCATGACAGATTATGGTGGCAGTGGTGTACGCGAGAATGGCGACATCAACGGCTGGTTCTGGCATCCGGGTGAAAGTGATGCGAAAGCAACCGACCAAGGCTGGTTCTGGCACAAGGGTGAAACCATGAAGAGTGCTGCCCGCTTGTTCCAGATGTATTTGGAAACAGTAGGACGCAATGCTACACTCATCCTCAATTGTCCTCCTGACCAATATGGCGTATTGCCGGAAAACACTGTAACCGAGTTGAAGAAATTGGGACAGATGCTGCACGAACGTTTGGCCGTTCCTGTTCATGGACTGGATGAAAGCACGGCTGCCAAGGATTTGGCAAAGACAGCTACTATTGAAGTAAGCGAAACACGTACGGGTGGCAAGTATGCAGCGACCAATTTGAATGACGGCGATAAGGAAACGTATTGGGCTACCAATGACGGTAATCTGACTGCTACCATTACTTTATCTTGGGACAATCCTCAGACATTGCGTTACTTGATGATGCAGGAACCTATCCGTCTGGGCCAGCGAATCAAGGATTTCCGTATCGAATACAGTGCTGACGGAAACACTTGGCAAGAACTTTGCCCGGCATTGGAAACCACAACGGTAGGTTACAAGCGAATCATTCCGTTGAACGGAAGCACTTCGGATAGTTATGGTGACGGATATCAGGCGAAGAAGCTCCGCATCAGCATCCTTGATAGTAGAGCTTGTCCTTTATTGTCTAACTTGAGCGTATATTGATCCTATGATAAAGAAGAAATACATATTACCAGCAGTCTTGTCATTTATGGGTATGACTGCTTCGGCACAGACAAGTATCACTTTCGATACCAATGACTATGCAAAAATCAGTGTCTACGACCAATGGGAAGAAAGTCCTTTCCGTTTGGGCCTTCTGAAAGGCAATGCCGGTGTGGCTGATAATCCGGACAAGAGTGTAGACCAAGTTTTGGGTATTGCTCCCAATGCAACCAACAAAGTAGTGGCTTTCCAGAGAAGCCGACACGGTGGTAATGCATTCGGTGTCAGAATCGATTTGAAAGAACCTATCCGTGTGACCAAGCAATTGCAGTACATTCACGTAATGGCTTACCTCAAGGATAAGCCTGCCGATTCGCGCATGTTAGTTATGGGTTTGGGCAAGCGTTTGGAAAACCATTGGAGCTGGCAGACTGGCGAAGACGAACAGTTCTGGGCTATCACAAATATGCCTGTAAAGGCCAAGGAAGGCTGGCAGGACATCGTGGTCAATTTCAAGGGCTTTTCTTATTCGAAGGAAGAGAATGCCAACAGCGGTATCGACATTTATTCCCTCGTGATTGTGCCGGACTTGCGCTCTCCTCATGCTGATGCAAGTGATTGGGTAGCCTATTTCGATGAGATTGTGGTAGACAATAATCCGGAAAAGCGTTTCAGTACAGACAAATACGTGGTTGAATTCAACAAGGAGGCCACTCCTACCCGTCATGACAGAAGTTTTATTGGTGTAGGCTTGGATGAACAAACCGTAACAGGAAGCGACAAGTTTGCTTATAACGACTTCGTAACGAAGGGTATCTTCTCGGCCAAGGCTGGTCAGAAGGTTCAGCCTACCTTCAATTATAAGGGCGCATGGATGAATGCATTCGTTTATGTGGACTGGGGTTGTGACGGTATCTTCTCGTTTGATGTAAAGGACAATGGAATACCTGCCGAAGGAAGTGATATCGTAAGTTTCAGTGGAACTGAGATAAACAAGACATGGTACAAGAGCGACGGAACAACCGTGAAGGACGGCAACAACATCGCCAACGGAGTACCTGCCTTTACTGTTCCTGCCAATGTGAAACCAGGTTTCTATCGTATGCGTTACAAGATAGATTGGAACAGTTTGAACCCAGCTGGTGAGCCAACACTTGTTTCTGATGGTGGTGGTATAGTAGATGTAACTCTGGATGTGCATGGCGATCATGTCAGCGTCAGCGCTTCTCAGTTGAATGGCGATATCGTTTTGGCAAAGGACAACAGCCCGTTGCAGAAATACCAGACAGCTTATGGCCAACCGCTTCAGGTAAAGGTTGTTCCTGAAAAGGGATTCGTGCAGTATGGTTTCCAATTGAAGTATGGCTATAACGTCAATGCTTCGGAACAGTTGGACGAAAACGGCAATCCGAACTGGATTTTGGTGAAGATACCTTATACAGCCATTTCTGCAGTTGACGGTACATACACCATTCCTGCCGAATACATGCGTGGCGCACAAGTGAGCATTGTGGGCGATATGCAGCAAGTACAGCATTATACTGTTCAGGTAGTGGGTGCTCCTAAAGGACAAGGCGGTGCCGATTTCTTGGGCAAGGTATACGGCAACAAGGCCGTCATCGATGCTTCTCAGTATTTCATAGCCGATGATGTGAAGGCAGTATCGATAGAAGGCTATCAAAGCGAAGTTTCGTTGGACAACAAAACCAATATATTGACTGTTACTTATAAGAAATAATGATAAGGAAGAGCGGTGCAGTTAGCATCGCTCTTCTTTTTGAAAATGCATTTCCCTAGGGAATTCCCGAAACTACCTACATTTTATACATCGATAGATTAATTGGTTGATTCATCATCTTTTATGGTGTATAAATATCCTACACAGCTCCTTTTTTCCTACACCGAAGAAAAGTAAAAATTAGATACAATATAAGGTTTCTCGAAAAATACCTAGGCGTTTTTAAAAAACGCCTTCACGTTTGGACCAAAACACGACCGCGTTTTAAAAAAAGGCGGTCATCTTTTTTAAAAAGATCATCATCTTTTTGATCCGTCAACAAAATCAGGATAAGACAGGGTGTAGGAAGAAATTGGTCGGTGCAACTACATCCACCACCCATTTTTTCTTGAACTACAGAAAAATAAGTCATTGGTGTTGGATATGTATGTAGTTTCGGGAAAATTCTTGTATATGCATATTTTCGAGCAAATTCTTTCATTTCTCCTTAATATTATTTAGTTTTGCATGTTCCTTTGTGGAACAAGACATAATGAAAGGCGTTTACTACGCTTTGGTTTTGACGATCTGAAAACCTAGGAAATTTTCAATACAAGTCAGAAACAAAGCAACGGTAGATGCCCCGTGGGTGTGCTATATACATACCCTCTATGCTTGATAGCCATTGGTGTATCCGTACACCAATGGAACTATCGGTGTAGTGGATTGTTATATATCTCTGCGTGGGGCTTCGACGTTGCTCGCTTCGACTTGTAGGGCAATCCTAGGGCCTCAGATCGTGGAGCGGGCAATAGTTCAGGGGCTTCACGCTTTTTTTATGTCTTAACCCAAGTACTTTTGAAAACACATTGCGGTTGTGGAGCCTTGGCCGTAAATAGTCAAAGGAACTATGTCTGTAGCAAAACAAGAGGCCGCACAAATAAAATCCAAGGAGCGGGTATCTCAACGTGGCGAAGTCTTTACCGCCGAACGCGAGGTAAACGCTATGCTCGATCTTGTGGAGAACGAGTGTCTGAGGCCGGACTCCCGTTTCTTGGAACCCGCTTGTGGCGACGGAAATTTTCTCTCTGCCATACTCAAACGTAAACTTACCGAACTAAGGAGAAAGTATAAGAAGAGTCCTCGTGATTACGAGAAACTATCAATCGTAGCAATTGGGAGTCTTTATGGTGTGGACATCATGAACGATAATGTAGAGGCTTGTCGTGAACGACTCTTTTCTATTTGGGATGCCGAATATATCGATCATTGTAAGTCCGAGACTTCGGATGAGGCTCGTGAAGCAGCCAAGTTTATCATCGAACGTAATATTATCAACGGTAATGCTTTGACATTAATGTGTGTCGATGCCAATGGCAATGATACCCAAGCCCCTATCGTATTCTCCGAATGGGCGCTAATTAATGGCACTCAAATGCAACGCTCCGACTATACCATGGCCGACTTACTGACCTATAACGATACTAGCACAGAAGACGGCATGGGAAACCTCTTTGCACTTACAGAAGAGCAAAAGGAAGAAGGCGGCATATTCCTCAGAAGATACATTACTCACTATAAAAAAGTACAAGATTATGGAAAATAGTTTATTGCATAACGTCTATAATCCGGACGTACTATCGTGTATAGCCAATTTGAGCAATGATGAAGTGTTTACGCCACCTGAGTTAGCCAATAAGATAATCGATATGCTACCGCAAGAGTTGTTCGAGAATCCCGATACGACCTTTCTCGACCCTTGTTGTAAGAGTGGTGTATTTCTCCGTGAGATAGCCAAACGATTGATTAAAGGATTGGAAAATCAGATTCCCGACCTCGAGAAACGATTGGAGCATATCTTCTCCCGTCAACTTTATGGGATTGCCATTACAGAATTGACCAGTTTGCTTTCACGACGTAGTGTTTATTGTAGCAAGTTTCCAAGCAGCCCTTGGTCGGCATACCAATTCCCCGAAGACAAACCGCAAGGAAACATTATCTATCAGCGTATCAAGCACATCTGGAAAGACGGGAAATGTATTTATTGTGGTGCTTCGCAAAGTGAGTATGATCGTAGTTCTGAACTCGAAACTCATGCTTATCAATTTATTCATAACTTAGATGTAAAGAAAGTATTCAATATGAAATTCGATGTGATTATAGGGAATCCGCCTTATCAAATGAGTGACGGTGGTGGAACTGGTTCAAGTGCGATGCCAATATATCATAAATTTATTGAAACGGCTATAAAACTAAACCCACGATATCTTACAATGATTATTCCTTCAAGATGGTTTTCTGGAGGAAGAGGATTAGATGATTTTAGAGACAAAATGTTACATGATGATAGAATCAGAGTTTTACATGATTTTATAAATGCATCAGATTGTTTTCCTGGAGTTGAGATTAAAGGTGGAGTGTGCTATTTTCTTTGGCAAAGCAATAGTGAAGGTGCATGTCATATTGTAACACATACAGCTTCCAATACAATAAAGGAATCTATTAGACCTTTGTTGGAACCTAATATGAAAACTTTTTTAAGATATCATGAACAAATCAGTATATTATATAAAGTACGTTCGTTGCATGAAAAAACTTTTGATGAAATTATGACAGCAAATGACCCTTTTGGATTTGATGTACGTGTTGAAGGAAGCTACAAAAGAGTCAAGCCCAATTATAAAACTAAGAAATTTGATGCAGCCGTTGATTTCTATTATAATGGTTGGAGAAAACAAGGGGTTGGTTATATAGCACGTTCAGAAATACGAAAGAATCAAAGTTTAATAGATGCATATAAAATATTCATACCTAAAGCATGGGGCACTGGAGATTCTAGAACAGATTGTTTGAATTCATTTTATGTAAAGCCGAATAGTGTTTGTACAGAGACTTATCTATCGGTAGGACCATTTGTGAATGAACTTGAAGCTACTAATGCATTAACATATATGCAAGGTCGTTTCTTTCATTTTATGGTATCTATGCTTAAAATAACTCAAAATAGCATGAAGAATGTATATTCTCTAGTACCTCTTCAAGATTTCTCTAAACCATGGACAGATGAAGAACTCTACGCTAAGTATGGATTAACTCAAGAAGAAATAGACTTTATAGAATCAATGATACGCCCAATGGAGTAATACTATGGAACAAAATTTCTTTCCCCAACGCCCAAGCATTACTCCTACTATCTATGCCTATAGATTGCCGGGAGTAGATTCACACAAAGGATACTTAAAGGTCGGCTATACAGACAGAACAGCCAAAGAACGTATAGAGGAGCAACTTCATACCAGTAAGATAGCCTATGAAATCGTATTGGTAGAGTCTGCCATGACCAACGACGGCTCTTGCTTTACGGATAAAGATGTACATAAAATCCTAGAACGGAAGGGACATTCTCGTCTGAATCCACTCGACAAGACTGACGAGTGGTTTAGATGTACCAAGGCCGATGTAGAGGCTGCTATCCTTTCGTTACGTACAGGTTCTGATAACGTGGAAAATAGAACGCAGAATTTCACGATGCGTCCTGAACAATTCCGTGCCATAGAGCAAACAAAGACTTATTTTGAACAAGCCTTGAAAGAAGAACCCAACCGCATACCAAAGTTCCTTTGGAATGCCAAAATGCGCTTCGGCAAAACCTTTGCCAGTTATCAGTTGGCCAAGAAAATGAAGTTGTCGCGCATCTTGATTTTGACATTCAAGCCTGCTGTAGAATCGGCATGGCGAGAAGACCTTGTATCGCATATCGATTTCGAAGGTTGGCAATACATTTCCAATAAAGATGCCCGTAACAACAACTTGAACATAGACCAAGAGTTCCACAGGGCAGACAAGTCACGTCCTATCGTGGTTTTCGGTTCGTTCCAAGACCTACTTGGTACCAATGAAAGCGGAGGTATCAAGACCAAGAACGAGTTCATACATGCCACGAATTGGGATTTAGTCATCTTCGACGAGTATCACTTCGGTGCATGGAAAGAACGTGCAAAGGAACTATTCGAGAAAGAGGATGAAGAAAACTCGGTAGATTTCGATGCCGAAAAATATAAAAAGGACGAAGCGAGCAACGCTATCAATGAAACGTGGCTTCCTATCTCCACACGATATTACCTCTTCTTGTCGGGTACTCCGTTCAGAGCCATTAACAATGGTGAGTTCATCGAAGAACAAATCTTCAATTGGACCTATTCGGACGAGCAACGAGCCAAGGCGGAATGGAAAGGTAGTGGTAATCCTTATTTAGCTTTGCCAAGAATGGTGATGCTCACCTATCGCATGCCCGATGAGATACAAGAAGTAGCCAAGCAAGGCGAGTTTGATGAGTTCGACTTGAACTTGTTCTTTGCAGCAGAAGGCAAAGGAGATAAAGCGAGATTCAAATATGAGAACGAGGTACAAAAGTGGCTCGACCTTATCCGTGGTGGGTATTTGCCGGCAAGTGTAGATGACTTGAAACTCGGACAAGACAAACGTCCACCGATGCCATTCAGCGATACACGATTACTGAATGTGCTTTCGCATACTTTATGGTTCTTGCCGAATGTGGCATCTTGTTTCGCAATGGCCAATCTGCTTGCCCAGCGACAGAACAAGTTCTATCACGACTACAAGGTAGTAGTATGTGCTGGTACGGGTGCTGGTATTGGACTTGATGCATTGTACCCTGTGCAAGCGACCATGGGCGACCCATTGAAAACAAAGACTATAACGCTCAGTTGTGGTAAACTGACTACTGGGGTTACGGTGAAGCCATGGACGGGTATCTTTATGCTCCGTAACTTGAAGAGTCCTGAAACCTATTTCCAAGCAGCCTTCCGTGTACAGAGTCCGTGGGAAGTCAAAAATGAAGAAGGAAGCAAAACGATCATGAAGAATGAATGTTATGTGTTCGACTTTGCCCTTGACAGAGCGTTGCGTCAAATATCCGATTATAGTTGTCGATTGGATATCAATGAATCCAATCCCGAAGCCAAGGTAGGCGAATTTATCAAATTCTTGCCCGTATTGGCTTACGACGGTAGTAGTATGAAGGAAGTGGATGCGCAAGATATTCTGGATATTGCTTTAGCAGGAACTTCTGCTACCCTATTAGCCAAGCGTTGGGAATCGGCTTTGCTTGTCAATGTAGATAACGATACCTTGAAACGCCTGCTTGCCAGTCCAGAAGCGATGAAGGCATTGATGAACATTGAGGGCTTCCGTAACCTGAACAATGACCTCACTACCATTATTAATAAGTCCGAAGCCGTCAAGAAGGCCAAGAAAGAAAATCCGGATCCGACTCCTAAGGAGAAGAAGGAAATTTCTGCCGAAGAGAAAGAAATGAAGAGCAAGCGTAAACAGATTCAAGAAAAGCTAATCAAGTTTGCTACCCGTATTCCGGTATTCATGTACTTGACAGACTATCGTGAACGATGCCTCAAAGATGTGATTACGCAATTGGAGCCAGGACTATTCAAAAAGGTAACCGGCCTAAGTGTGGAAGATTTCAATATGCTTTGCTCGCTCGGTGTATTCAATGCACCGCTCATGAACGATGCCATTTTCAAATTCAAGCGATACGAAGATGCCAGCCTCACTTATACGGGAATCAACAAGCATGTAGATGATGAAGTGGGTGGTTGGGACACTACCATACGAAAGACGCAGTATGAAAAGTTGTTTTATAATCAGCAATATTCGATGGTGAGTGTGGATAAAAGTGCATATGCTGCTCCTATAGAATCCAAAACTAATGAGCGTGAGGAAGTTGTAAAGAAACCTCACTCCCAACCCAAACCTGTCGTTTCATTCCAACCTGTTAAACAACCAATTCCGACTTTACAACCAGCTCAAACGGAGGCAGACATCAAAGAACACTTGGATGCTTTGACGGTGGATAGCATTGTTTACCACAAAAAGTTCGGTAAGGGTACGGTGGTGAAACTTAATAAGAATGAGAAGTTCATTTATATCAAGTTTGCTCTTGGGGAGAAGAAATTTGTTTATCCGGATGCTTTTTTGATGGGGTTTTTGGTGGTTGAGTAGATGTTGAGTTGCTTGCAAACATTTGTCAGTGTGCATCTTAAATAAATGCACACTGACATACATAGTAAATAAATGCAGTTTTTCTTTACTTGCGTTTGTTATAGAAGGCACTATACATAATTTTGTGTAAATGAAGAATACGGGATTCAGAAATGAGTCTCGTATTTTCTTTATTATTAATTTTGTAAAAACATAAAATTATGCCAGAACGTAACAAAGTTGTTCCCGATTCGATGCTGAACAAAG
>JBGVGD010000013.1:0-5375 GCA_045121515.1 Phocaeicola sp.
AATTCTACAAGTACCATTGAAACTATCAAAGGTGACAAGGGTGAAGACGGTAAGAATGGTACAGTTGTGACCATCATTGACGGTTACTGGGCATTTGATGGTGTGAAATCTGAATATCCTGCAAAAGGAGATAAGGGTGACCAGGGCGAACCGGGTGATGCTGCCGCTGCCGGACACGATGCCAAAGTGAACGAGGAAACCGGTTATTGGCAGGTATGGGATGCTGAAAAAGGTGCATACGTGGATACCAAATACATTGCCGGTGGTCTGAGAGTGGTTGAAGTTGCCGGTGGTTACAACTTCACTGTAACAGAAGCAAACGGTGAGCTGAAGACTATCTTTATTCCGGGTGGAGCTGCATTGTTAAGCATTATTCCTGAACTGAACGGACAAAACTATGCTCAAGATTTCGATATCTATTATGGTATATTGAATAATGACGTGGATTGGGCAGGACATAAAGCTGTAAACGGCAAAATGTTGAAAGGTATGTATCCTACTGCCGACCGCGACATCAAGATGCAAGTGAATCCCGCAGGTGCTGATGCTGACGCTTATGACTGGGCGTTTGTTTCTACAGACAACACCACTCCTTGGGGATTGAATTTTGGTGCTCCCCAAGCATGGACCGGCAAAGCTACTACAGCTACCCGTGCCACATCGGCCAACGGTATGTGGTTACTGCCTCGTGACGTGCAGAAATGGGATTTGGATGCAGCCGGAAGCCAGGGACGTCCTGACTATGCAGGCCAGTTCAAGGCTAATGATGGTGACAAGTACCTGTTTGCACTGAAAGCTACATCAAAAAATAATGGAGAAGTAGTAAAATCCCCGTTTGTATATACATTCAAAGCCAGCAATGTAAACGCAACTGAAAACATTCACATTAATGGTTTGACATTTGCTCCTTCAGGAAGCTCATTCTTGTATGGAAAGGAATATACTCCTTCCTTCGATATGCTAGGATTTAGTTCTGACGGCTATGATCAAGAGGCAGAAGATTCTGTATTGGTATATGACTACTATCTGGAAATAGACAAGAGCAAGATTACAGATGAATCCATCAGAAAATATGGTGTGGAGATTACTGCAGACGGTTATCGTTTCATCGCTAAGAAAGAAGCTGTAGTGAACAATACTATTCCGTTCATTTACAACTACATCTTGATAAACGGTCAGAAAGGTAAGACTTACTTCTCTGTCAACTTTAATGATGAGGCTGTGACTGTTCCTGACAAGTTCCTGGAAGATATCGTTGCACCGTTCAATGCTACGGTTATTGCCGATCAAACCAGATGGTATGGATGGAGCAAGGCACTTGACTTGACAGAATTCTTCAACACATTGGGAGATGCAGGCAAGATGAAGTGGATTGATGCGATTGCACGCAGCATGGGTAATTCAACTGATCCACAAGAAATCAACAGAAGTGTATTCGATAAGAGATATGGTAGCAATGACCTTGATTTCAATGTAGAACTGACTGATGGTGATCCTATCAACAACCAAGGTACTTGGGACCGTGTTATATACAATGGTGCATTGCTGGACAAATACATTGAATTTGATTATGTAGACGCAACCGGCAAGTCTTGTCTGACCGGAAACATCCGTGATTTGGATAAGATTATCGCATTGAAGGTAACATTCAAGGTTGACAGCGAATTAGGAGGACATGTAACTGCTCCTTATTACACAACAGACGGTCGTCAGTATAGTGGTGACAACACGAAGATTGCATTGCCTTTGGACAACGCATTCCGTGTAGAAATCGCAACTCGTTATGATCAATACGAAGTGGCAAGAATGAACTTCTCATTCGAATTGCAGATGCCTACTAACTGTCCGATCAAACGTGAATCTGTAGCTAACCGTACATCTGCTTGGTCTAAAGACAAAGACGGAAATGATGTATTGAAAGTATATGGTGAAAAACTGTTGGACCGTTATGATGCTGTTGCAGCTGATATGCGTGATGCATTCAAGGGAGTTTATAACTACCAGAATGGTGCTTACAATGCACAAGCAAATGTTGAAGCTAACTGGTATGAAGTATTGGTTCCGACTAATTTGTTCCAAATTATTGGTAAGACTAATGAAAGCTATGCAACTCTTGCCGGTATCTCAAATAGCTCATTATATACTGAATGGAATACAATCGGTTTCTATGGCACAGCCGGCAACATGGATGCATATACTTTGACCGATGTTAAATATCATCACTTCAATGTTTATACAGAAGCTAAGGATGATATTATATTACAGTTCGCCAGCCGTATTGCTGACTCTAAGGTTGCAAAAGTAGCATCTAAGGGTACAAAAGAGAATCCGTTCATTGCAAAAGCTGTTTATTCAACAGATGGTTTGCAGACAATTTTGAAGTATGCATTCGAAGTAAGCAATACTGATTTCACTTTGGCTGATGCATTCGACAAACCGTACTATCTGTTTGACCGTGCTGCCGCACAAGGTGTAACTGCTGCATTACGTGCCGAATTGAACTCTTCATTGGTAAATAACAGACAAAGCATTGTTGTAGATAAGGCTGATCCTTCATTCTATGGCTTGTATCCTTCTGCCAAGATGGATCAACAGGCTACAAATGTGGTGACTTATATCTTAGACGGTGCTGCTCAAACTGCCAATACCAACAAGATGAAGTTTGATATTGCCAAAGAAGTAGGTAATGGTAAGGTTATTGAAATCACATATCATATCACAGATGTATTTGGTATGACTAAAGACTTGACATTCTATGTACAGACTTTGAACTAATTGGATCTAATAATAGAGTCTTAAAAAGTGAGAGTGACTTTCGGGGCACTCTCACTAACAATTCCAAGATAAGACTTTCTCCGACAGGAGAATCTTATATAATAAAAACTTTAGATTTATAAAACAGAATCTCTGGCTTGTGACAAGCCGGAGATTTTTTATGTATATAACGGCAATCATCTCAGCGTGGAGAAAGAATATGAAGAATCTATGACGGATTCAGCGATGAATGTTTCATGGTAATTTGCTGATAAATATGCAGTTATGCGTATATGACGGATTTGAAGGATTTTACAACGGTTTTACTGTTTTAGGTGAAACTTGACCATTCATCAGTTTCGGTCCTAGAAGTTTAATCAGACTTGGTTGCCCGCAGTATCTCGCGTTTTCCCCCCGGAGGGCCGGGAAGGCGTTCTACTGTGAATCCGGCTGTTTGCAGCATCCTTCTTACCACCCCTTTGGCACAGTAAGTTGTCAGGATACCTCCTTCATTCAATACCTTGTATAAAGTATCGAAAAGAGATTGTTCCCACATTTCGGGTTGTTTTTCGGGAGCGAAGGCATCAAAGTAGATGATATCGTATAAGGGAACGGCGGGACGGCTGCCTTCCTCTGGGTTGAAAAGCCGGGTAAAATCATCTTCAATTTTATGTAATGTGAACCAAGGGGATACCTCTGTTTCTGTGTTCCAGGGCGCCCGGTGAATGGCGTAATAATCCTCCTCATGCTGTTTGCCGATCAGGCGGGGGTAGTCCAGTTGCTTCAAGGTTTCTTCGGCTAACGGATAGCGTTCGATACCGGTATAATGTACTTTCCGTCGGGTCTCTTCTGCTGAAAGCAGTGTCAGAAAGGCATTCAGCCCTGTTCCTAGTCCTATCTCCAGAATGTGGGGCTCGGAAACGGGAGAATGCTTTAATCCCATTTCGATAAAAATATGTTGTGACTCCGTCAGTGCCCCTTTCACCGAATGATAATGTTCGTCCAGTTCGGGTACATAGAGGGTATAACTTCCATCTGCTGTTTGTTCCAGTTTCATAATTTTAATGCATTAAAGCGGAGGCTTCCAATACTCCCCATACCAATAAGGCGTAGCGGAGTATCTTTCCGATGGTCATAGCGAGAATGACAATCCATATATTGGCACGCATCATGCCCAATACAATGGATATGGCACTTCCCAAAATAGGGATAAAGGCGAAGAAAGCCATCCAGGCACCCCGTCCGTGTACAAACCGCTCCGCACGGTCCATCTTCTCTTTTTTTACATGAAAATATTTCTCGATCCATTCCATATTCCCCAGATGACCCATCCAGTAGCAGGTCATGCCTCCGGCAACATTGCCGGCGGTGGCGGCGGTTATACTGATCACCGGGTCTAAGCCCAACGGACCTACACAGGCTGCCAATACGGCCTCCGAACTGAAGGGGAGAACACTTCCGGCTATAAAAGAGCCTAGAAAAAGACCCCAATATCCCCAGTCGATCAGGAATTGAAGAATTGCATCCATAAATTGTATATAGTTAGAACTATTAATAGAACAAATGTAATGATGAAAAAGATGCCGGTAAAGCGGTTGTGGGTTAAAGTAAATAAATGTCCTGTTAAAATGGATCCTACAATGATCTGCATCTGCAACAGGATGTCGAAATGCTGTGGCTGTAAGATACCCAGTAAATAAATCCAGGCTTCAACGGCGATCAGGAAAAAAAGGAATATACGCGTGCGTACCTTGTCTAAATAAGAAACATGGAAATAATGCACGCTGCTGACCAGTGATATCAAGGTGATGATTCCACAGGATATGATTCTGTCCATCCCTAATGTCCCATAACTGATGGGTTGAAAATGAATAAGCTCCTGTAAAGGGTGATAGAAGAGATTCATTTTGTCGTAATAGAACGCATAGCCGAAAAAGAGCCAGTAGGGCACACAGAGTCCTGTAAGTCCGGCAAAGAAACTTTTGAGTGACAGGGATCTGAAACTGATCATCCCCAAATAGAACAGAGGTACAAAGTAAAGCAACTGTGGAAACAACAGGCTTCCCAGTCCGATGAAAAAGAAAGCGTGGAATATACTTCCCGCCGGATAGGGAGATTCGTAGCTGCTGAATAATTGGGAAATAGCGATCAGAAAAGTGAGTGGCGCAAAAACGGCATACTGGAAGGAATGCAGAAACAGGCAGGCCGTGGACAGGAATACGTAAAAGCTGACATGCAAGGTACTGCGTGTCCGTATCAGCGTGAAGGCGGTGTTTATCTCGATCAGCAGATAGGCAGTCAAAGCACAGACCAGCAAATTGATTACATCCTGCCATTCATTGCCCGTGATGATCCGGAGAAGCAGGCATATAAGGATGGCAACAGGGAAGGTGAATCTTCCCTTTGCCATATCTATTTGGAATTTGTCATAGCCTGCCATGGGGTGATAGTCCGCTGATTACAGGTCGAATCCAATATCTGAACGGAAATATTTCTTGTCGAAATTGATTTTCTTCGCATTGGCGAATGATTGTGCCAAGGCTTCTTCTTTATTGGCACCGTAGGAGCTGACTGCAATGACACGTCCGCCGCTAGTGACTACCTGTCCGTCTTTCAGTGCT
>JBGVGD010000014.1:0-57428 GCA_045121515.1 Phocaeicola sp.
TTTGCCTTGTCCCATTATCGCGGAGCCAAAGAAAAGGAAGTAGTATACCGCCGCATCTTGAAACGAGTGGTATTATTATGGATTTTCGGCATGATGTGCCAAGGTAATCTTCTAGGGCTGGATCCTGACCGAATCTATCTCTATTCCAACACCCTACAGACCATAGCCGTGGGCTATCTGGTTGCCTCCCTCTTGTTCCTGCATACAGGAATCAAGACTCAGATAGGAGTTGCGGTAGGCCTGCTGCTTACCTTTTGGGGATGTATGGAATTCATTACCATAGACGGTTACGGCAATGGCAACTATACACCGGACGGCAATCTGGCCGAATGGGTAGACCGCACCGTACTGGGACGATTCAGAGACGGAGCCACCATTCAGAACGGAGAAATAGTCTTTGCACCTTGGTATCGTTATACCTGGATATTGAGCAGTCTGAACTTCTGCGTTACGACCCTGACCGGTCTGTTTGCGGGACATATCCTCAAAAACAAAACCAGACAACCGATGCAGAAATTCTATTGGTTGGCAGGTATCGGTGTGGCATTGCTAGCAGCCGGTTGGTTGTGGAGTTTCCAGATGCCCGTTATCAAGAAGATATGGACCAGTACCATGGTACTTCAGACCAGCGGTTGGTGTACCTTGCTAATGGCAGCATTCTATTGGGCTATCGACTGCAAGGGTTGGCGCAAACATACTGAATGGCTGAAAGTATATGGCATGAATTCCATCGTGGCCTATATGCTAGCCATGTGTGTAGGGTTTGGTTGCATCGGTCAATCACTTTTCCACGGATTGCAACAGTATATAGGAGATTACTATCAACCATTGATAGCATGCTGCAATGCCGCTATCATCTACCTCATTCTATGGATACTCTATCGACATAAAATATTCTTGAAAGTATAATCTGATAAATACTTTGTATAATTGAAAAGAATCATTAACTTTGTAAATCTTAACAAGAAATTATTTATAAAACTGATACGATTATGAAAATCCTTTTAACTGGTGGTGCAGGCTTCATTGGAAGTCACACCTTGATTGAGCTTACTGAAGCTGGTCATGAAGCAGTAGTTGTTGACAACTTGGACAACTCATCTCCGATTTCATTGAAGCGTGTTGCTAAAATCATTGGCAAGGACGTTCCTTTCTACAAAGTAGATATCCGCGACCGTGAAGGTTTGCAAAAGGTATTCGACGAACATAAGTTCGATGCATGTATCCACTTTGCAGGCTTGAAGGCAGTAGGTGAAAGTTGTGCTAAGCCGTTGGAATACTACGAAAACAACATGAACGGTACTTTCGTATTGGTAGACGTAATGCGCAAGAACGGTTGCAAGAACATCATCTTCTCTTCTAGTGCTACTGTTTATGGCGATCCTGCTATCATTCCTATCACAGAAGAATGTCCAAAGGGCAAGTGTACAAATCCTTACGGACAGACTAAGTCTATGCTTGAAGAAGTATTGATGGACATCCAGAAGGCTGACAACGAATGGAACATCGTTCTCCTCCGTTACTTCAACCCTATCGGTGCTCACAAGAGCGGTACTATCGGCGAAAACCCGAACGGTATTCCTAACAACTTGATGCCTTACATCACTCAGACTGCAGTAGGTAAGCGTGCTGAATTGGGCGTATTCGGTGACGACTACGACACTCACGACGGTACAGGTGTACGTGACTATATCCACGTAGTTGACCTTGCTCGTGCTCACGTAGCAGCATTGAAGGCTATCGTAGAAAACAAGGGTATCGCTATCTACAACATCGGTACTGGCCACGGTTATTCTGTACTCGACGTAGTGAAGGCATTCGAAAAGGCAAACGGTGTTCCTGTTCCTTATTCAATCAAGCCACGTCGCCCGGGTGACATAGCTACTTGCTACTGTAACCCTGCTAAGGCAGAAGCAGAATTGGGCTGGAAGGCTGAATTCGGTATCGAAGAAATGTGCCGCGACAGCTGGAACTGGCAGAAGAACAATCCAAACGGATTTGAAGAATAAAACGCTATTGTCATTCAGAGCGTAACAAAGTGAAGCGAAGAATCTCGGAAACACATCGAAGTGGATGTACTCGGGATTCTTCGCTTCGCTCTGAATGACAATATAAAAACTAAAATGGTAACGGTCCAGCCGGAGCACCAAACGGATTATTATCCATCGGGATATCTTCGATTGGCGGCGGTGGAACACTACCTCCCCCATTATTAATTTTAGACCCGAACACTTTCGGAGTCTCTCCCGGCATCGGGATAATCATATCGTCATCCGGATTCTGGAAACGGGCATACTCACCACGGAAACGGAGAAGCACATCGCCTACCGCACCGTTACGATGCTTGGCAATGATAATTTCGGCCATACCCTTCAAGTCATTACCCTTTTCATCCTGGTAAATCTTATAGTATTCCGGACGGTGGATAAAGCATACCATATCGGCATCCTGTTCAATGGCACCGGATTCACGCAAGTCACTAAGTTGAGGACGCTTACCGTCAATCCCTTCACGACTTTCTACACCACGATTCAACTGACTCAACGCAATAATCGGAATATTCAGTTCCTTAGCCAATCCCTTCAACGAACGGGAAATGGTGCTGACTTCTTCCTGACGACTACCGAACGACATACCCGAAGCATTCATCAACTGCAAGTAGTCGATAATGATAATCTTCACACCATGCTCACGAACAAGACGTCGCGCCTTGGTTCTTAACTCAAATACAGACAAGGAAGGAGTATCATCCACATAAAGCGGAGCATCGTATAATTCCTTGATCTTATAGTCCAACTGACCCCATTCGTACGGTGCCAACTGTCCACTCTTGATTTTCTCACCCGGGATTTCGCACACATTGACAATCATACGGTTGACCAACTGTACGTTACTCATTTCTAGAGAGAACAAAGCAACCGGAATACGGGCATTCACCGCCATGTTCTTTGCCATAGAGAGCACAAAAGCAGTCTTACCCATTGCCGGACGGGCAGCAATAATCACCAAGTCGGAATCCTGCCAACCAGAAGTCATCTTATCAAGAGCGTGGAAACCACTTTCCAGACCACTCAAACCATCGGTACGGGCAGCCGCCTTCTGCAACATTTCGTAAGCTTCCTGAATAACCGGATTAATCTGCGTATAATCCTTCTTCATGTTCTTCTGCGAAATCTCGAAGAGCTTGCCTTCCGCCTCCTGCATCAAGTCGTCCACATCTTGTGTTGCATCGAATGCCTTGGTCTGGATATTGCTGGTAAATGTAATGAGTTCGCGAGCCAAAAACTTCTGTGCAATGATACGGGCATGATACTCGATGTGTGCCGATGATGCCACCTTACCACTCAACTGAGTAATATAGAATGGTCCGCCAGCCTCTTCCAATTCGCCAGTGCTTCGCAACTGTTCGGCAACCGTCAATATATCAATCGGTTGCTGACGCATAGCCAACGTAGTAATAGCCTTATAAAGCAACTGATGCTTATGGTCATAGAACGACTCGGGACGAAGAATCTCACTCACAATGGAATATGCATCCTTTTCAATCATCAATGCACCAAGCACAGCCTCTTCAAAATCAATGGCTTGTGGCTGTAGATGTCCGTATTCATCCACCGGCTTTGACTTGACTGCACTCTTGGTAGTTCTGGTATATTTTCTTTGTTCTGCCATTTCTTTTCTTTTAGTGCCACAAAGATAGGACTTTTCCCGATTATTTTTTTATATTTGAAGTCGGATTTTATAAACTGAGTATTCACATAACTTATAAACAAAATGATTACATATCCAAACGCCAAAATCAATTTGGGACTTAACATCGTCGAGAAACGTCCCGACGGTTATCATAATTTGGAAACCGTATTCTACCCTATCAATCTACAAGATGCCCTCGAGGTAAACCTATTGGAAGGAGAAGAAGAATTTTCATTGAAAGTCAGCGGAGTACCTATCGAAGGAGAACCGGAAAACAATTTGGTAGTAAAAGCCTATCGCCTGCTGAAGAAGGACTATCCGGAAATGCCTGCCATAGACATTCACATGTACAAGCATATACCGACAGGAGCCGGTCTAGGAGGAGGTTCTGCCGATGCAGCCTTCATGATCAAACTCTTAAATGATAAGTTCAAACTGAACCTCAGCATAGAGAAAATGGAAGAGTATGCGGCTATACTTGGTGCAGATTGTGCTTTCTTTATCCAAAACAAACCTGTCTTCGCCACTGGTATTGGTAATATATTCGAACCTATCCAACTTTCGTTAAAAGGATATTATTTGGTATTGGTAAAACCAAATATTTTTGTATCTACCAAAGATGCGTTTGCCCATATCATTCCGACCCAACCAACCCAGTCCTTGAAAGAAATCATCCGTATGCCGGTGGAAACTTGGCGTGCCACCATGAAGAATGATTTTGAAGACAGTGTCTTCCAGAAATTCCCGGAGATAGCAGCCATTAAGGATAAGTTATATGATCTAGGTGCTGTTTATGCATCCATGAGTGGTTCAGGCTCTTCTGTTTATGGAATTTTCCGCGAACAAGTGGAATTTGTGGACGAAATCTTCAGCGGTTGTTTCTGCCGCCAACGTGCACTGGAATAAAAAACAATTCCCCGACTCACGTCGGGGAATTGCCACAACACAAACACAAAATAAAACACGACAAAACTACTATGCATCATCTGCTCTATACACTTTGTGCATAAGTTCCCTTTTCTATATATTCGCATACGTAGAAACGGTTTCAGATGCTGCATCCATAGAACGTCCGTAGACGTCCATTGTTCGTTAAATATCTTTATTCACAAAAGCGATTATTCTATTATTATTGAAAGTTTTCAAACAACCTTCGTGGATAAATTCCTTTACGAATCATTTCATTGATACGCAACAGAACCTGTATCTTGTCATCATGTGAAACAAGTCCCATCCACTTCGCATTTGTTTCTTGAACTTTCACTTTCATATTGCCTTCTGCTATTTTCTGGTTCACATAAGCGGGTATCGAATAATGTGCTTTCATATCCATGCCATGCTTATCCAAAAAATCGTCAAAGGCTGTTTGCATCCCCTCAAATACATCAGGCATAAATCCCCACATATTCATGGATACCAAACTATTCTCATCCAAAGACTCCCATTGATGTACCTGATTAGGATACATAGGGATTCCTCCTATTCTTTCTACGCCCAAACGGTCTGTAACGGATATCAAATATCCTTCGTCATCCACTTCACAGATACCTCTTGTTACACCTCCGCTTTCTGCCAATACATTCGCCAATCGATAGCAAATATTTACACTGTCATAATCAGCCTCCTTCAATGTCAACAAATGGTCGTGCAACAACTGGAAACTTTCCTTCTGGTAAAAATTGACTGCATTAATTACACCAAAAGGTCCATCAATCCAATCCTGTCCCATCAATACTGCACGCACGGAACCAAACAAGGCAGTCCGTTTAGGATTTCTCTTTTCTATCGGCAATGATTCAACATCTTGATAAACATATCTCACATCAACCAGATGTTCATATTTGCCGGATACCAGTTTCTTGAATTCTTCATCGAAATGCTTGCTTATCACAAATACAATCCGATTAAATCCAGCCCTTATCGCATCAAAAACAGAAAAGTCTAAAATAGTTTCGCCATTAGGACCTATCCCCTCCAACTGCTTCAAACCTCCGTACTTATTGCCCATTGTGGCGGCTAGTACAATCAAAGTCATACTATACATCATTATTATTCATTGCAAATATAATCATTATTAATGTAAAACAAAATTTTAAAATAGATAATTCCATAAAAAAAAGGTCTGAACATAAGATTCAGACCTTTTCATATTCAATTTATATACAAATCAAATGCCAAACAATGCAGCCAAACCTTTGTCTACACCAGAGAATCCCATAAAGGCCATAGCCAACAAACCGGCTGTTACCAACGCAATAGCCATGCCGTCCATACCCTTCGGTATATTCACCAAACTCAATTGTTCACGGATACCAGCAAACAAGATCATCGCCAATGCAAAACCAATAGCAGTTGCAAAAGCGTAGATAACACCTGTAAGCAAATCGAAATCATTCTGGATAACCAAGATAGCCACACCAAGGATACAGCAGTTAGTAGTAATCAAAGGAAGGAAAACACCAAGAGCCTGATAAAGGGCTGGTGAGACTTTCTTCAAAACGATCTCTACCATCTGTACCAATGCTGCAATCACAAGGATAAACGCAATAGTCTGCAAATATTGCAATCCAAATGCATCGAGGACAAACTTCTGGATAAGGTAAGTCACGATAGTCGCAATCACCAATACGAAAGCAACGGCAGCACCCATACCCGTAGCAGTTTCAACTTTCTTAGATACACCAAGGAACGGACAGATACCCAAGAACTGTGACAACACAACGTTGTTCACAAAAATAGCGGTAATAAATATCAATATATATTCCATATTCTTTCTGTTTTATGGGTTATGCTTTCTTCATTTTATTCACAATGGCAATCAGATAGCCCAATGCGATAAACGCACCTGGAGCCAACACGAAAAGCAACATACCATATTCTTCAGGCATGATAGCTATGTCGAACAACTTACCTGTTCCCAAGAATTCACGTACACCACCGAGGATAGTCAATGCAATGGTAAAACCAAGACCCATACCCAAGCCATCAAACATAGATGCAATTGGGCCATTCTTGGCTGCAAACGCTTCAGCACGTCCCAAAATCAAGCAGTTCACCACGATCAATGGAATGAACAAGCCCAATGTTGCATACAAGCCTGGAACGAATGCCTGCATCACCATCTGAAGGATAGTCACCAACGAAGCAATAACTACGATGAAAGACGGAATACGAACCATATCAGGAACCACGTTCTTGATACAAGAAATCACAATGTTCGAGCATACCAATACCGCCATGGTTGCCAATCCCATACCCATACCATTAATGGCTGAAGATGTGGTACCCAATGTCGGACACATACCCAAAAGGAGTACAAACGTAGGATTTTCCTTGATAATCCCGTTCATCAATACTTTAAAGTTATTCATAATTCTGTTCTCCTTTCTTTATTATTTATGATCATGTTCACAATCACCGCCACAAGTCTTTGCAGCCTCTGTATCACACTTCTCTTCCTTGGCAGCAGTTGCTTGTTCAGTAGCACCACTCATACCGTCTACATTCTGACCGCTATAAGCAGCATACGCATTGTTCACTGCATTCAAGAATGCACGGGTAGTAATGGTAGAAGCAGTAATGGCATCTACATCACCACCATCCTTATTTACCACCAAGGCACCTTTACCAGGATTCTTACCGGTAATGTCACCCTTCTGGCCCTTCTTGAACCAGTCAGCAGCCTTCGAACCCAAACCCGGAGTTTCTGCATGGCTCAACAATGAATAGTCAATGATATTACCTTCCTTATCGAAACCTACCAATACATTCAATGCACCACCGAAACCGTTAGCAGAAGATTCAACAGCAGCGCCAATGAATTCACCACCCTTGGTTGCCTTATAAATCTTGTAAGTTGCACCATTCAACTCAATGCTTTCAGGTGCTTCTGCAGGATTGTTATCAAAACCAGGAACAACCAATGCAATCGCATCGCTCAATGCCTTGGCATTTGCTTCTGCAATCGGACCCTTAGTCAATTCATTCACGTAACCCAACAAGGCACCGGCAATCACGGTTACACCAGTAAGGACGATAACCATGTTCATTAAAGATGATTCTAACTTTTTCATTTCTTCACCTCCCCGAATCTTTTAGGTTTACAATAAGTGTTGATCAACGGAGTGAACGCATTCATGATAAAGATAGCGAACGACATACCTTCCGGATAAGCACCGAAATTACGGATTACTACAGTCAAGAAACCGATAGCCACACCGTAAATAATCATACCCTTGTGAGTCATCGGTGATGTAACATAGTCAGTAGCCATGAAGATAGCACCGAGCATCAAACCACCAGTGAACAAGTGTACCAATGGAGAAGCATACATCACAGGATCAACCAAGTGCATCAAACCAGCAAACACGAGTACTGTACCCAAAATAGATACTGGAATGTGCCAAGAGATAATCTTCTTCCACAACATGTAACCCAAACCGAGCAACAAAGCCAAAGCACTGACTTCACCGATACAACCCGGATTGTTACCCAAGAACAAATCCATTGTATCCGGCAACTGGCTCAACGCATTAGCGTCACCCTTTACTGCCATCTTCATCAAAGCCAACGGAGTTGCACCTGTTTCAGCATCGGTATAGCTTGCCCATTGCTGAACGGTTGGCCAAGAAGTCATTTGTACCGGGAATGAAATCAACAAGAAGATACGACCTACCAAGGCAGGGTTAAATGGATTGCAGCCCAAACCACCGAAAGTCATCTTACCTACACCGATTGCAACCAAAGCACCAATGATGATAATCCAAAGCGGCAAATTAGAAGGCAAATTGAATGCCAACAACAAGCCGGTCAAAGCAGCCGAACCATCACAAATGGTACAGGCTTCTCTCTTCAAAATGTACTTAGTAATAGCCCATTCGAAGAATACACAAGCAGCAACCGATGTCAAGGTCACTACCACTGCACCCAGTCCGAACATGTAGAACGACACCAACAATGCCGGCAACAGAGCGATAATTACACCGTACATGTTTTTCTGTACGCTGTCACCGCTATGAACATGGGGCGATAATGATACTATTAATTTATTAGCCATTGTCTCTTACTTTTTAGCGTTACGTGCACGGATGATGCCACCAACTGTACCCTTACCCAAACGGATATAGTCCAGCAAATAACGGTGAGACGGACAAGTGTATTGACACGAACCGCACTCGATGCACGACATTACATCTTCTTTTTCTACTCTCTCCCAATCCTGCTTAGCAGACAAGGTTGCCAACAAGAATGGCTCCAAGCCCATCGGACATACGCTGACACACTTAGCACAACGGATACATGGACTTTCAGCGCCACGTGATGCTTCCTTATCATTCATCAGAAGCACACCGGAACTACCCTTACAGATAGGAACTTCGGTATTCAGCAAGGCTTTACCCATCATCGGACCACCACCGATTACCTTACCGGTATCTTCCGGCAAGCCACCGGCTGCATCAATCAACTGACTCATCGGTGTACCCATACGAGTCAAGAAGTTAGACGGATTCTTCAAAGACTTACCAGTCACGGTTACTACACGCTCAAACAAAGGCTTATTCTTCTGAACTGCTTCATAAACAGCATAAGCAGTACCCACATTCTGTACCACTGCACCTACATTGATAGGAATAGCAGGAGGAGCAGGAACTTGACGACGGATAACCGCATCGATCAACTGCTTTTCACCACCTTGCGGGTATTGCACCTTCAACGGAACGATTTCGATGTTCGGATACTGAGCAGCCTTTTCAGTCATCAACTTGATAGCATCAGGCTTATTGTTTTCAATACCGATGTAACCCTTGGTTACATTCACAGCCTTCATCAAGATAGTTACACCTACCAAGATTTCATCAGCCTTTTCAAGCATCAAACGGTGGTCTGCAGTCAAATACGGTTCACATTCTACCGCATTGATGATTACACACTCTGCCTTACATCCTGGAGGAGGAGAAAGTTTCACATGGGTTGGGAAACAAGCACCACCCATACCTACTACACCTGCATTCTTTATCTTTGCTACGATTTCTTCAGGCTTCAAATCACATTCCTTGACCAATGTAGTACTGCGGTCAATAGTTTCTTCCCATTCATCTCCGTCCACATCAATAAAGATAGCCGGCTTGCGATAACCGCTAGCATCGATAATGCTATCTACCTTATTTACTTTACCGGATACAGAAGAGAAGATAGCCGCCGATACAAAACCACCCGCTTCAGCAATCTTGGTACCAACCTTCACTACATCGCCTTTCTTCACGATAGCAGTAGCAGGAGCACCGATGTGCTGAGACAAAGGGAATACCGCCTGCTTAGGAAGAGCAAGGGTTTCAATGGCTTTGCCTGCTGACAATTTATTTTCTGCTGGATGAACTCCACCAATTCTAAATGTCTTCACTGTTATATCTTTTATTTGTTTTTACTCTGTTGATTGATTATGCTTCCGCTTTCGGTGCTTCAGAAACCTTTACTGGTTCTGCTTTCGGAGTTTCTGCTTTTGGTGCAGCAGGAGCAGCAGGAGTTTCAGTCTTCGGCTTGCGTGGAGGGAAGTTCACTGCATGAATAGCACCCTTCGGACATTCCTGTTCACACTTGCGGCAAGACTTACACTTGGCAGGATCGATATACGCCAAATTGTTTTCAAGTGTAATAGCCTCGAACGGACAAACCTTCACACATTTACCACAACCGATACAACTAGCCTTACATGCCTTGTTAGCAATAGCACCCTTGTCCTTGTTCACACACATCACTACCATTCGACGGTTGTTCTTTCCCTTCGGACGGATTTCAATGATACGGCGCGGACAAGCCTTGGCACAAGCACCACATGCTGTACACTTTTCTTCATCTACTTCTGGCAGACCTGTTTCCGGATTGATGTGAATAGCATCGAATTTACATGCAGTCACACAGTCACCACAGCCCAAGCATCCGAATGCACAACCTGTCTCACCACCCGAAGTGGCATGAGCAATCGCACAAGACTTAGCACCATCGTACTGAGCAGTACGAGGACGGTTTTCACAACTACCATTACATCTCACCACCGCAATCTTCGGTTCTGAGGCAACGGCTTCCATTCCCAAGATAGCCGCGATTTTCTCCATTGTCGGAGTACCGCCAGCCGGACACAGTTTTCCTTCCAACGAACCGGCATCGGCTGCTTTCACACAAGCCGAAGCAAAACCGGCACATCCCGGGAAACCACATCCACCACAATTCGCCTGAGGGAGCACTTCGGCCACCTGAGCAATTCGTGGGTCTTCATACACAGCAAATTTCTTCGAAGCAACATACAAGATTACCGCAGCAACCAAGCCTATCGCTCCCAACGAAATAACTGCAACCAGAATTAAGTTCATAAATGTTAGTTATTATTGATTATTATTGTTTTTCAATCGTAAAAGAAAAGGTTTTATTCAACTTGTCTTTCATGAAATAGATGACCAAATAATAAGGTACAACAGCAAACAAGGCAACCAACGAAGAAACCAAAGCATCTCCATCCGTTACCCGCATAGTTACAAAAAGAGCAAACAACAAAAGTAGCATCGGTATACCGAAAGCCAAGAATACAGCACGCATTCCCATCGAAGTGCTTCCACACAACACAACCTCCTCGCCTATCCGATAAGAAGCACCTGCTTCATAGACATCAACCTGCTTTTCCTTGCTTTCCGAAGCATTGCAAAGACCCTTCGCACTGCATGCAGCACATGCCGAAGTCTGGACAATACGCACGACCACATGCGAACCCTCCACCTTCTCTACAATTCCACGATGCTTGATAATATCTGCCATTTTTGCAAACTACACTTTACAATTCGTGCAAATTTAATATTTAATATTGAATACAAAGGAATATCGAGACATATTTTCAAGCACAAAAAATATTTTCGTATTTTTATTTCATTTTATACGCATATTTTCTATATTTGCATGTTAATCGCTAATACCTTAGAAATACTAAGAAAAACATATATGAGTGGAAAATCGAAGATTGAAATTTGTGCAAATTCTGTAGAGAGTGCAGTTAAAGCACAAGAAGGCGGTGCGTACCGCGTAGAACTCTGCGCAGGCATCCCGGAAGGTGGAACCACTCCTTCTTTCGGTGAAATACGCATGGCTAGACAACTGCTGCAACAGACCAAGTTGCATGTTATCATCCGCCCTAGAGGGGGGGATTTCCTTTACACCCAATTAGAACAAGAAATCATGCTTCACGACATCAAGGTAGCCCGCCAATTGGGTGCCGACGGTGTGGTATTCGGTTGTTTGACTGCTGAAGGTAATGTAGACATTCCAGCAATGAAAAAATTAATGAATGCGGTAGGCGACATGAATGTCACATTCCACCGAGCATTCGACATGTGCCGCAACCCGAAAGAAGCATTGGAACAAATCATAGAACTGGGATGTACCCGCATATTGACATCTGGCTTGGAAGCCAATGCCGTAACAGGCATTCCGATGCTCAAGGAATTGGTAGAGCAAGCCGACGGACGCATCATCATCATGCCAGGATGTGGCGTAAATCCTAGCAACATACTCCAGATAGCCGAAGAAACCGGTGCTACGGAATTCCATTTCTCCGGAAGAAGTACACACGAAAGCGGTATGATTTATCGAAATCCGAAAGTATCCATGGGTGGAACCGTCAAAATAGAAGAATACCAAAAGGATGTGACAAGTCCAGAAATCGTCAAGGCTGCCGTTGCAGTATTAGCACAAAAAGACGAAAAGGATGAAGCACAGGAAAAGAAGAATAAGGAAGCACGAGCCAAGACTAGAAAGAAGAAAAATGAATTCGACGATGACGACGATGATTTGGATTAAATGAATCAAAATAAAAAGATGACCGCGTTTTTTAAAAACGCGGTCATCTTTTTATTAAAACGCGGTCACGTTTTAAAAAAACGCCACCGTGTTTATTTTTAACCTAATCAGAGTTTATGAATGATCTTCATCATCTGTTCACCCAAGCCGATAGTATAACCTTGCGAAACAAATACGACACGATTGAATGTATCACCAATGATGAACATCGGAAGAATTTCATCATTAGAAAGTTTCATATTCTTCGCAATCTGTGCCTGAATAGAACCGTCCTTGTCGATACCATAAGTAATAGTCTTAGGCAATCCTGGGAAATCCTGTGGACGGAACTTGGCATAGTCTTCTTCACTCGGGAAGAGAAGAATCATGCTTCTGCCCCATTCATCAAATTCCTTAGCCAATGCAGCGATATCACGCAATGCATGGTTGGTAGGTTCCTGGTTAACACCCAATACTGCCACTACATAATAACCACGGCCTGAAGTAGTAAGGATAGACTTCATGTCATCGCTATCCAATGGCTTGTACAATGATTCTGAGTTGAAGTTACCGATAACCTGAACATCACCCTTAGCTTCACGCATCACCAAGTCTACAGTAGTAGTCTTTCCTGCATGAATCGGGAAGAATTCCAATTCAGCCAATACGCCACCATTTGCCAAACGAGTACCTGATACCATCATGTAGTTACCTTCGTCAAGTGCAGTACCCTTCTTCAACAAGTTGCTCCATGTAGCACCAGCACCCATATCCACATCGCCTTCATCATAGTTGAGCAACTGGAGTGTACCTTCTTCTGTCAACTTGGAAATAGTGAAATGAGAATAATATTTCGGGTCTTCCAACGACTTGATAGGCTTGTATGTAGCAACGAGTTTACCAGCCTTAGTCTCAGCAGGAGCAGATGCTTCGAAATCCACGTCAATAATGCCATTCGATTCGCTGATCATCTGAACCTTACCAGTCACTTCATCAATACGTGACGGGATACCCAAACTACGAGCCATTGATACGAAGAAGATATTACGGCTATGTGCATCGGCTACACGTGCCTTCCATACACCAGCAGGAGAAATCGGAGCACCACCCAAGTTACAATTAGCATCTACCTTGATATTTTCAGAAACCCATACAGGGAGTTTGTTCCAATCTGCCTTGAAAGCAGCCTTGTCTTCTTCCGAAATAGCCTTTTCGAAGAATGACTTGTACGGAGTCAACATTTCATTAGCCACACGAGGATTGCGGATGAAACGACGGAAATAATCCATGTTTTCCTTATATACATGAGACTGCATGTGGTCAATCAAAACATCAAGGCTCACGTCACGCAAGTCCTTGGCTGAAATGCGCTGCAACATATCGATACCACCAGCCTTCGACTTGTCTGAACGGAGACGGGCAAGGAAGTTAGTGATAACATCGTAGTTACCACGAGAAGCCACAAGAATCTTGGCTACAGCATCTTCATCCAATTGGTACTTCTTGGCAAACTCACGTGCTGAAGCATCTGTCATGAAAGTTGCGACGTATGCATTACGGATTGAATCCTCGATAGCAAAACGACGGTTGTTTTCTGCGCGTTGTTCTGGTGTCACTTCCGGCATGTTGTTTCCTTCTACTGGAGGAATAATGTCCATTTCTACCGAATAGGATTCGCCGGCCTTCTTGTCCAATTTCACTTGGATTTCATTATCTTGGCCGAATGACAACTTGCCATAACCAAACTGACCGTCCTTTGATGCCCATACCAACATATCACCCTTACCAGCCGACAAGAAAGTCTTACCTTCTGCATCGGTACTCTTAGTTGCTACTGTATAGAATTCAGCATAGTTGTATACCTTGAATTCTACCTTAGCATCTGCTACCGGCTGACCAGCAGCATCCACAATCTGCACATTGGCACTAGCGCTAGGAGCATAATTACTGATGATATTGATTTCTGTGTAGTTAGGATTCTGATGCATGATTTCTTCAGGACCATTGTAACGGCCAAACACCTTGGTATGCATCAACATACCACGGTATGCCGGAGCATTGAACCAACCGAGATTCAAGACCGGTTCCGGTTCGCAAGCACCCAAGAAATACCAAGTACCGTCTACCCATGCTTCTACCCATGCATGGTTGTCATCGGTATGTGCCCAACGCGGAGTATATACCTGACGAGCTGGAATACCAACGGAACGCAAAGCCGCTACAGTGAAAGTAGACTCTTCACCACAACGTCCATAAGCAGTCTTCACAGAAGCCAATGGAGAACTTGTACGAGCATCAGACGGTGTATAGACCACCTTTTCATGACACCAGTGGTTTACTTCCAATACGGCATCATGCAAAGAAAGATTCTTCACACGGTCCTTCAATTCTTCATAGAACACCTTACGGCTATGGTCCAAATTTTCATTGTTTACACGAATCGGAAGCACGAAATGACGGAATTCACGTTCCGGAATCAACTTACCCCATGGCATTTCTTCCTTTGCCTTCAAGGAATAGTCGATGTTTTCCAAAAAGAATTCACCTGAATAGTCGGTGATGTCCCCCAACGGCATGTAAGCATAAAGGAAAGTCAATGCTTCACGCTGCTGTTCACTCATTTCCTGTTCAAACACCTTGAACAAATCACCTTGATTCCATGTAGCGGCACGCTGATCGAAGTCTGCCTGTACAACAGCACGTTCTGCCTCATCACTGATCAGATGATTGTTAGTACACGAGAGTGTAGAAAACATCAGTGCCACACTCAACGCACAAATGGATAAAAACTTCATCTTTGGTTATGATTTTAAGGTTTACAATGATTAATCCAATTTCAATACGGCCAAGAATGCCTTCTGCGGTACTTCTACATTACCGATCTGCTTCATACGCTTCTTACCCTTCTTCTGCTTTTCCAACAACTTACGCTTACGGCTCACGTCACCCCCGTAACACTTGGCTGTTACGTCCTTACGCAACTGCTTCACTGTTTCACGGGCAATAATCTTGGCACCGATAGCCGCCTGGATTGCGATATCGAACTGCTGGCGTGGAATCAACTCCTTCAGTTTTTCACACATGCGGCGACCAAATGTTTCCGCATTGTCCACGTGAGTCAACGTAGAAAGAGCATCGACAGGTTCCCCATTCAACAAGATATCCAATTTAATCAACTTAGACGGACGGAAACCATTCATGTGATAGTCGAACGAAGCATATCCCTTCGAGATACTCTTCAACTTGTCATAGAAGTCAATCACGATTTCACCCAACGGAATATCGTAGAAAATTTCCACACGATTACCGGAAATATACTCCTGCTTAATCAATTCACCACGCTTACCCAAACACAAAGTCATAATAGGACCGATGTAATTGGTAGTCGTAATGATAGAAGCACGGATAAACGGTTCTTCAATATGATCTATCAACGTAATTTCAGGCATACCCGACGGGTTATGCACTTCTTTCACGTCACCTTGCTTATCGTATACTTTATAGGAAACGTTCGGTACGGTAGTGATGACATTCATATCGAACTCACGGTCGAGACGTTCCTGTACGATTTCCATGTGGAGCAATCCCAAGAAACCGCAACGGAAACCGAAGCCCAAGGCAACAGAAGATTCCGGCATGAAAGTCAAAGAAGCATCATTCAACTGTAACTTTTCCAGCGAAGCACGAAGATTTTCGTAATCTTCCGCATCAATCGGATAGAGACCGGCAAACACCATAGGCTTCACTTCTTCAAAACCGTCGATAGCCTTGTCGCAAGGAC
The DNA here is from genome assembly GCA_045121515.1 of Phocaeicola sp. GTDB lineage: Bacteria > Bacteroidota > Bacteroidia > Bacteroidales > Bacteroidaceae > Phocaeicola. The sequence goes on from JBGVGD010000014.1 coordinate 16,295, forward strand.
GGGCAATGTGTGTAATGGTATCCCCCACCTTCACTTCCTTCGATGTCTTGATACCCGAAATGATATAACCTACGTCACCTGTACGAAGTTCATTTCGAGGAACCATATCCATTTTCAACACACCGATTTCATCGGCATCGTATTCTTTACCTGTATTGAAGAATTTCACCTTGTCTCCCTTGCGGATAACACCGTTCTCAATCTTGAAATAGGCAATGATACCACGGAAAGAGTTGAACACCGAGTCAAAAATCAAAGCCTGGAGCGGTGCTTCTTCATCACCTTCCGGATGAGGAATTCGTTCAATCACTGCATCAAGGATTTCTTCCACGCCCAAACCAGTCTTACCGGATGCACGGATAATTTCTTCCCGTTTACAACCGAGCAAGTCGACAATTTCGTCTTCCACTTCATCCGGCATAGCACTATCCATGTCGCACTTATTCATGACAGGAATAATCTCCAAATCGTTTTCCAAAGCCATGTAAAGGTTGGAAATAGTTTGCGCTTGCACACCTTGTGAAGCATCGACTACCAACAAAGCACCTTCACAAGCAGCAATGGAACGGGAAACTTCATAAGAAAAGTCCACGTGTCCCGGAGTATCAATCAAGTTAAGAACGTACTTTTCGCCCTTGTAATTATACTCCATCTGGATAGCATGGCTCTTGATAGTAATCCCTCTCTCCTTTTCCAAGTCCATATCGTCCAACATCTGTCCCTCTGTGACCTTGATAGTTTGAGTATACTCCAAGAGACGGTCGGCCAAAGTCGATTTTCCGTGGTCGATATGCGCAATAATACAAAAGTTACGGATATGTTTCATTGTAAATTACTTATTTTCTATATATTTAAGGTGCAAATATACAAAAAAAACGCGTTGGGCAACATACGAATGATGCTCCAACGCATTTTTTTATGGTATCAATCTCTTACTTATACCAATTTCACGAAGATTTCGCCTTCTACTTCAGATACAGCCACCTTATCTTCTCTCAACAACCAGCCCATACCCAAGAAAAAATCCTTGTCGGCTTTCATTTTGGCTGCCTTCTTAATTTGCTTTTGTGTCAAACCTTCTGTTCCATTCAATGCTTCCCAGATTTGTCCGGCCAAAGCACCTGCTTTTTCTTTCAACATAATCTTTTTACCTTTTAAATTTGCGGTGCAAAGATACAACTTTATGTTATACAACACAATAAAAGCAAAAGATTTCGACCCTTATTTATAATCTTTTTTCAAAATTATCTTATTTTTCTTGCTTTTGAAGGTATTCACACCAGATTCTGGCAGCCTCTTCAACCATTTTTACACAAGGACGCTTCTTATAGTACTGTTCTGTACGGGCTTCAGGAGTAGAAACAACCGGTTCTTTTTTTGATAATCCCAACAAATCTGCACATCGCAGAGCGCCGTTCCGTTCTTTAAACACCTCTGCCAATTCTTGAACCAGCGCATAATTAGCAGCCTTTCCCGCACTGTCAGAACCTTCAGTAGCACCTGTTTCCAATCCAGCCAACAAAAAGAGTCCGCAAGCAGCACCACATGTTTCACGCATTCTACCAATTCCTCCACCGAAAGATGCAGACATCTTTAATGCTTGTTCACGTGTAAAACCATACCTGTCTGCAAAAGCAGCCACAACAGACTGCGAACAATTAAAACCTTCCTTAAATAAGGAAACAGCCATTTCTATTCTTTCTTCCATATTCATCGTGCTACATTATTAACAATCTGACCTTTCTGATAAGACTTCAAATTCTGCACCGCAATCTCCATCAAACGTGTACGGGCTTCCAAAGTAGCCCAAGCAATATGAGGAGTAATAAAACAATTACGGGCACCCAACAACGGATTACCTTCCACCGACGGTTCTACCGAAAGCACATCCAAGCCAGCGGCTGCAATCTTCCCCTCATTCAATGCATCGGCCAAATCCTGTTCATTTATCAACGGCCCACGTCCTGTATTAATCAAAATAGCATTTGGTTTCATCTTGCTCAAACGATTGGCATTCACCATTTCCTTGGTATCAGGAGTCAATGGACAATGAAGACTCACGATATCGCATTCTGCAAACAATTCATCCAATTCCATTTTATTGATTCCCGAAGGCAAAGCAAACTGGGGCTTGGAACTATACACACACACTTCCATACCAAAAGCTTGCGCAATACGTGCTGTAGCCTGACCGATATTACCAAAACCTACAATCCCCATTTTTTTACCTTGCAGTTCCACCAAATGAGTATCCCAATAACAGAAATCTGCATTCTTTGTCCAACGTCCTCGCTTATTTTCATCGGCATAATAACCAACACGTTGAGTAATATTCAGAATATGGGCAAATACCATTTGGGCCACAGAAGCAGTACTATATGCCGGAATATTCGTCACAACAATACCACGAGCCTTAGCGGCATCAATATCCACCACATTATAACCTGTTGCCAAAACGCCAATATACTTCAAATCAGGCAAAGCGTCCATGTTTTCAGACGTAATGAGTGTCTTGTTAGTCACCAATGCTTCAGCACCTGCTGCACGCTCCAACAATTCCGAAGGAGATGTACGATCATACACCGTCAGTTCTCCCAATTCCTCAAAACCCTTCCAAGTCAAATCACCTGGATTCAGGCCATAGCCATCCAATACAATAATCTTCATATTATTATCTTTTAAATTTTAATCCTTAAAACGTTCTCCCCACAACGCCTGCATCCGTTCCTTTAATTTCACCTCCTGAGCATTGTTCTGAGGATGCCAAATACGACAATCCTTTACCTCATCCGGAAGAAATTGTTGGTTCACGAAATTCCCGCTATAGGCATGCGCATACTTATAATCCTTACCATAACCCAATTGTTTCATCAACCTTGTTGGCGCATTACGAAGATGTAACGGAACGGGCAAATTACCGGTTTCACGCACCAAGCCCAAAGCATCATTAATACCTTGGTAAGCCGAATTACTTTTTGGACTGGTGGCTAGATATACGGTTGCTTCAGCCAAAGGAATCCTTCCCTCCGGCCAGCCAATCTTCATTACGGCATCAAAAGCCGCATTGGCCAAGAGCAAAGCATTAGGATTTGCCAATCCAATGTCTTCAGCAGCAGAAATAACCAACCGTCGGGCAATGAATGCCGGGTCTTCCCCTCCTTCCACCATTCGGGCCAACCAATAAAGTGCCCCATCCGGATCACTTCCTCGAATGGATTTTATAAAAGCAGATATGATATCATAATGCAACTCCCCTTCCTTATCATAAGCCAATGGATTCTGCTGCAAACGTTCAACTACTTTTTCATCAGTTATCACTACCTTGTCTACATCACCCTCCGCTTCCACAACAAGTTCCAATATATTTAAAAGTTTACGGGCATCACCTCCTGAATATCGAAGCATCGCATCGGTTTCTTTCAGTTCCACCTTCTTTTCTTTCAGAAATGCATCCTTATTAATAGCATTGTGAAGAAGTTCCAACAAATCATCCTTTTCTAATGATTTCAGCACATATAACTGACATCTGGAAAGCAATGGCCGAATCACTTCGAAAGAAGGATTCTCTGTTGTCGCTCCAATCAATGTTACGACACCAGTCTCTACAGCACCCAATAATGAATCCTGTTGTGATTTACTGAATCGGTGAATTTCATCAATGAAAAGAATCGGACTCATCTGATTAAAGAAACGATTGTTTCGAGCCTTCTCAATGACATCGCGAACATCCTTTACTCCGCTAGTTACTGCACTCAATGTATAGAAAGGAGTTTCCAACTTATTGGCTATAATTTGTGCCAAAGTTGTTTTTCCTACGCCTGGAGGTCCCCATAAAATAAAAGAAGAGATACGTCCCGCATCTATCATTTTGCGCAAGATTGCACCTTCTCCTACTAAATGCTTTTGACCTATATAATCATCCAACGTCTTAGGGCGAAGACGTTCCGCCAAAGGTTGTGCCATAATATTCTCAATTTAGAATGATACTAACTGCAAAGTTAAGAAAATATTTTTCAAAGAAAGGAATAAAATAAAAAAAGGAGTCTTTTCACAAAGACTCCTTTTTTGTTTTCAATAGGTATTAGTTTTTTTAAGGTAAAAAGATTGTTTTCAGGATAACGCTGCAAAGATGCGGCCTTTTTTTGAACCCACCAAATAAAAAAACATGCCCTACAACATAATTATAGAAAATATATCATTTTGTAGGAAAAAGGAGGCTCAAACAGCCTAAGATTTGCATCTACGATGACAAAGATAGTAATAAATCCGTTTATTTACACTTTTAGGGATAATATTTTTGACATTTCTACATTTTAACAAATTATACTTATTAAAATTAATCGTTTTTGTAAATATACATAAATACTAATCCTGTAGATTTTGATAGACTATAAGATAATTTGTTCAACATATATAATGTATATACCAAAATAATTATGTATTTTTGCAGTTTAAAAGCGTAAAAAGATAGAATATATATGACTGAAATGAATGTTAACGAAGTAGCAGAGAAGAAAAGTCTGAACTTCATTGAACAAGTAGTAGAAAAAGATCTCAGCGAAGGTAAGAATAGAAACCGCGTACAGACTCGTTTCCCGCCAGAACCTAACGGCTACCTCCACATCGGACATGCCAAGGCTATCTGCCTGGACTTTGGAATCGCAGCCCGTTATGGTGGTGTATGTAACCTACGCTTTGACGATACCAACCCAACCAAGGAAGACATGGAATATGTAGAAGCCATCAAGGAAGACATCCAATGGCTCGGTTTCCAATGGGGCAACGAATATTATGCGTCCGATTATTTCCAACAATTATGGGACTTTGCTATTCAATTGATAAAAGAAGGCAAAGCATACATCGACGAACAATCTGCAGAAGACATCGCTGCACAAAAGGGTACCCCTACCCAACCAGGTACAGAAAGTCCATACCGTAACCGACCGGTAGAAGAAAGCCTGGCTTTATTCGAGAAGATGAATATCGGTGAAATCGAAGAAGGCAAAATGGTACTCCGCGCCAAAATTGACATGGCTAGCCCAAACATGCACTTCCGCGACCCTATTATTTATCGTGTAGTGAAGCATCCTCACCACCGTACCGGTGAAACTTGGAAGGCATACCCGATGTACGACTTTGCACATGGTCAGAGTGACTTTTTCGAAGGTGTAACACACTCTTTGTGCACTCTCGAATTCGTACCTCACCGTCCATTATACGATTTGTTCGTGGATTGGGTAAAGAACGAAGAAGATTTGGATGACAACCGCCCTCGTCAGTATGAATTCAACAAGTTGAACTTGAACTACACCTTGATGAGCAAGCGCAACTTGCTTATCCTCGTGAAGGAAGGTTTGGTAAATGGTTGGGACGACCCACGTATGCCGACTCTCTGCGGTTTCCGTCGTCGTGGTTACTCTCCGGAATCTATCCGTAATTTCGTAGACAAGATTGGTTATACTACCTATGATGCATTGAATGACTTTGCATTGCTCGAAAGCGCCGTACGCGATGACCTCAACAAGCGCTCTACTCGTGTCAGTGCCGTAATCGACCCTGTAAAACTCGTCATTACTAACTACCCGGAAGGACAAGTGGAAGAAATGGAAGCCATTAACAATCCAGAAGATCCGAATTCAGGCACTCACATTATTGAATTCAGCCGTGAACTTTGGATGGAACGTGAAGACTTCATGGAAAATGCACCGAAGAAATACTTCCGTATGACTCCAGGTCAGGAAGTACGTTTAAAGAATGCATACATCGTGAAATGTACAGGTTGTGATAAGGACGAAAACGGAAACATCACAACTGTATATGCTGAATACGATCCTGATACCAAGACCGGCATGCCAGGCAGCAGTCGCAAGGTAAAAGGTACACTCCATTGGGTAAGTTGCAACCATTGCTTGAAGGCTGAAGTACGCTTGTACGACCGCTTGTGGAAAGTAGAAAATCCACGTGATGAAATGTCGGCAATCCGCGAAGCCAAGAACTGTGATGCATTGGAAGCGATGAAGGAAATGATTAATCCAGATTCATTGAAGGTATTGACCGAATGTTATGTAGAAAAGTATTTGGCTGATGCCAAGCCTTTGGATTACTTGCAGTTCCAACGCATTGGTTACTTCAATGTAGATAAGGAATCAACTCCGGAACATTTGGTATTCAATCGTACTGTATCATTGAAAGACAACTGGAGCAAAATCAATAAATAAACCATAATAGCCTATGAACAACGATTTGTCTTCTTATTTTGAGGACCCGGAATTCAAAGACCTATTAGCAAAGTATGAGGGTATGGTAGAGAACCATACCCCCACTTATTTTGATGCGGAAGAACTAACCGACATCGCAGAATATTATGCAACAAAAGGCGAGGAGGGAAAAGCGGAAGAAGTCATTGATTTCGCATTACGCTTACACCCCAACAATACAGATGCATTGGTATTCAAGTCTCGTTCTTTATACATCAAAGGTAAACTAAGCGAGGCCTATCAAGTGATGAACCTTATCGAGGATACATCCGACCGTGAAGTGAAATTTCTACAAGCCGATCTACTCATGGAAGAACGGCGAATGGAAGAAGCCGAAGCAATCCATCAGGAGCTGGCAAAGTCAGAAAACGAGTCTTTCGATGTTTTATTGGACATCGTCATGAACTACCTGGATGCCAACCAGGGAAACTATGCTGCCAAATGGCTGGATATCCTCCGAGAGAAAGGATACAATGAGACAAACAGCCAGCGTTTCAGAGACGCATGGTGTGATTATTGCATGGCATTCGGATACCCGGAAAAAGCAACCGAAGCCTTCCAACTCTCCGTGAATGAACTCCCCTATTCCCTTCCCCATTGGAACGGAATGGCTAAGTGCTATTTGGCACAAAACAAACTCGATCAAGCTCACGAAGCTATTGATTTCGCTTTAGCCATAGACGAGAATAACGAGGAAGCATTGGAAGTAAAAGGATTCTGTTACATGCAGAATGAAAACTACGAAGAGGCCGTTGCCATTTTCCAACACCTTCTTCCGGAGTACCCCAAGAGCAGTCGCATTTACCCTCCTTTGGTAAAATGTTACTTAGATTTGGACAAACCTGAAGAAGCCAAGAAAGCCTGTCTGGAATGGTTGAAGCAATGCCCCCAAATGAGTGCTTACGAAAAATCGGAAATATACAGCTACATCGCTATGTGTTGTTTCAATCTCAATCAATCCGAAGAAGGAATGAAATACATCGATGCCGCTTTAGATTTAGAACCCTGTTTCCGTGGCGCCATTTTACAAAAAGGTATGTTTCATGTCCAATTAGGAGAGAACAAAGAAGCCGAACAATTGTTTCTAAAGGTAATGGATATATCTCCTGACGATGAGCAATCAGAAATCATATATAACATAGCTAATAGTTATTTCTTTTTGCAAATGTATCCGGAGACTATTGAATGGTGTCAAAAGATTATTCTAGAATATCCCGAGGAACAAACGGAAGCATTATACTTGATAGCATGTAGTTATTACAATATGTCCGACATGGATTCTTGCATGAGACACCTTGCCATCGTCTTTCAAAAGAGCAATTTCTGCTTCGAGGAAGAATATCTGAATGACAAACGTTTCAGGCACATGTTCGCAGACATATCCAATTTTATTCAGGACAAACGACACAATAGTAAATAATAAATCATAAACATGGAATCAGTAGCATTTATCCAATGGTGCCTAGACCATTTGAATTATTGGACCATCACCTTGCTGATGGCTATCGAAAGTTCATTCATCCCATTCCCTTCGGAAGTGGTTGTTCCTCCTGCCGCATATAAGGCAGCTAGTGGAAACAGCGACCTCAATGTATATTTAGTAGTACTTTTTGCCACTATCGGGGCCAATATCGGTGCCATTATCAACTACTATTTGGCCTATTTTGTAGGACGTCCTATTGTCTATAAATTCGCCAATAGCCGTTTCGGCCACATGTGCTTGATAGACGAAGCCAAGGTAAAGAATGCCGAATCTTATTTCGACAAGCACGGCGCCTTATCGACCTTCATAGGTCGTCTTATTCCAGCCGTACGCCAGTTGATTTCCATTCCGGCAGGTTTGGCTAAGATGAAGCTATCCACTTTCCTGCTTTATACCACACTCGGTGCAGGTATTTGGAATGCAATTTTGGCAGCTATCGGTTATTACCTTCAATCGGTAGTTCCCGAAGACCAATTGATGGCAACTGTATCTGAATATAGCCACGAATTAGGCTACATCTTCATCGGAATCGGTATCTTGATTGTAGCATACCTTATTTATAAAGGTAGAAAATAATAAGAAAAAGGCTTGCCATGTTAGGCAAGCCTTTTTCTTATTCAAAAATCTGTAACATAATCTTTCAACAGAGGATGACGGGTATCTTTCTCTGACAAGATGACCTTATCTAACGGTATTCGCCAATCTATCTTCAAAACCGGATCATTCCAAAGAATACCTCCTTCGCTTTGAGGAGCATAATAATTATCACACTTATACTGAAAGAGGACTTCATCGCTCAAAACTGCAAATCCGTGTGCAAACCCATGAGGAATGAAAAGTTGGCGATGATTATCTTCGGTCAGTTCAACGGCCACATGTTTACCATAAGTAGGTGAATCTTTCCGCAAATCCACAGTCACATCCAATACGGCTCCCTTAATAACTCTTACCAATTTAGCTTGGGTAAAAGGAGGTTTCTGAAAATGCAATCCCCTTATAACACCATAACTAGAACAACTCTCATTATCTTGAACAAAAGTTGTTCGAGCGACTTTCTCCTCAAATTCACGAACCGAAAAACTTTCAAAGAAATACCCTCTCGCATCTCTGAATATACGCGGTTCCAAAATTACTACTCCTTCTATCTCTGTCTTTATAATTTCCATTTTAATTCCAATTAGCCTTACCGGTTATTCGAATTTCTTCTACTACTTGAAGCAAGTATTGTCCGTATAGGTTCTTAATCAGATAAAGGCGGGTCCCTGATCCACCTGCTAATACAATACCTTTCATTATTACTACAAATTGAATAAATTTTCTGCTAAGATAGGAATTAAACATGAAAAAAGAATGTTTTTTACGGGAAATATTCTATCTTTGTTCATCCAACCAAAAAAGAAAGTAACTATGAGTTCAAATAATAATCATTTAGTGATTATGGCCGGAGGTATCGGAAGCCGTTTTTGGCCAATGAGTACCACGGATTACCCCAAGCAGTTCATTGACGTATTGGGATGTGGAAGAACTTTGATCCAACTTACCAAGGACCGATTTGAAGGTATTTGTCCGCCTGAAAACATCTGGGTAGTCACATCAGAAAGATATGCAGAAGAAGTTAAAAGACAACTTCCAGAAATAGCAGATGACCATATATTACGCGAACCGTGCCGACGAAACACGGCTCCATGTATTGCTTACGTAAGTTGGAAGATCAAAGCACGCGACCCGAAAGCCAACATGGTGGTAACTCCTAGCGACCATATTATAATGGACGTCAAAGAGTTTCAGCGTGTTATCAAGTCTTCTTTGAAATTCACTAACAACTCCGATGCTATCCTAACACTCGGAATGACTCCTACCCGCCCGGAAACAGGCTATGGTTATATTGAAGCAGACTTGAGTTATCCTTCCAATTATAACAAGGAGGTGTTCAGGGTAGATTCCTTCAAGGAAAAACCGGATTTGGCAACTGCTGAAAGATATATCAAGAAGAAATCATTCTTCTGGAATGCGGGTATATTCGTATGGAATGTCAACACCGTAGTTAATTCCTTACGTGTATATCAACCGGCTATCTCTAAGATATTTGAACGGATGTTACCTTATTATTATACAGACAAGGAACAACAACTCATCAACGAACAGTTCCCATTGTGTGAAAACATTTCCATCGACTATGCCATTATGGAAAAAGCAGATGAGATTTTTGTATTCCCCGCTAGTTTTGGTTGGAGTGATTTGGGTACTTGGGGATCGCTTCAAGCCAATTCGAAGAAGGATGCACAAAACAATGCACTGATTGGACAGAACATCAAGATGTATGAATCACGCAACTGTGTCGTACATACCACACAAGAAAAGAAAGTAGTAATTCAAGGATTGGACGGCTACATCATAGCAGAAAAGGACAACACCTTATTGATTTGCCGACTGACGGAAGAACAACGAATCAAGGATTTTTCTGAATAAAATGAAAAGAGGCGCTTGAAAAAGTGTCTCTTTTCATTTTATTCGGAAAAAAGATAGTATATTTGCAAAAATTATTTATATATCAAAGATTTAAAGTATGAAAGCATTTGTATTCCCTGGTCAAGGTGCTCAATTCGTAGGAATGGGTAAGGATTTATATGAAGCCTCTCCATTGGCCAAAGAATTATTTGAAAAGGCAAACGATATTTTAGGATATCGTATCACAGATATCATGTTCGAAGGTACTGACGAAGACCTTAGACAGACCAAAGTAACTCAACCAGCCGTATTCCTCCACTCTGTAATCTCAGCACTCTGCATGGGCGAAAAGTTCAAACCGGAAATGACAGCTGGTCACTCATTAGGTGAATTTTCTGCACTTGTTGCAGCCGGAGCCCTTTCATTCGAAGACGGATTGAAGTTGGTTTATGCACGTGCTATGGCTATGCAAAAGGCATGTGAAGCTGCTCCTTCAACCATGGCTGCTATCATTGCTTTGGCAGACGAAAAGATTGAAGAAATCTGTGAACAAGTAACATCTGAAGGACATGTATGTGTAGCAGCCAACTTCAACTGCCCGGGACAAGTTGTTATCTCTGGTTCTATGGAAGGTATTGAAAAGGCATGTGAAGCAATGAAGGCTGCTGGCGCTAAACGTGCATTGCCTTTGAAGGTAGGTGGTGCATTCCACTCTCCACTTATGAATCCTGCAAAGGTAGAATTGGAAGCGGCTATCAATGCAACAGAGTTCCATACGCCTAAATGTCCAGTTTATCAGAATGTTGATGCAAAGCCATACACCGACCCAGTTCAAATCAAGGCCAATCTCGTAGCCCAACTGACAGCATCTGTTCGTTGGACACAGACTGTACAGAACATGATTGCCGACGGTGCTACAGAATTTACAGAATGTGGTCCTGGAGCAGTATTGCAAGGACTTATCAAGAAGATTGACAAGACAGCCAATGCTCATGGCATTGAATAACGTTGTAACCCTATATTTATGAGTACAAACGAAAAGATTATTATTTATCAAGTATTTACCCGCTTGTTCGGGAATAGCAATACACGTTGCAAATATAACGGAAGTCTGGAAGAAAACGGATGCGGAAAATTGGCCGACTTCACAACCAAGGCTTTGACTGAAATCAAGAATTTGGGTGCAACCCATATATGGTATACTGGTGTCATCGAACATGCTACACAAACTAATTATAGCCGCTATGGCATCCGTCCTGATCACCCGGCTGTAGTTAAGGGAAAAGCAGGTTCACCGTATGCTATCAAGGACTATTATGATGTAGACCCAGATATGGCCAACAGCATTCCTGACCGTATGAAGGAATTTGAAAATTTGGTTAAGCGTTCGCACAAGACCGGTTTAAAGGTCATCATTGACTTTGTTCCTAATCATGTGGCTCGCCAATATCAGTCAGATGCCAAGCCGGAAGGAGTCATCGACTTGGGTGAAAACGATGACAATACTGTTGCTTTCAGCGCTCAAAATAATTTCTATTACATTCCAGGACAAGAGTTGCAGGGTGACATAGACTTGCACATGAATGCTCCGGAAGCCTATGTAGAAAACCCGGCAAAGGCTACAGGTAACGACAAATTCGACGCATGGCCAGGTATCAATGACTGGTACGAAACCGTAAAGTTGAACTACGGTGTAGATTACATGAACTGGCGAATCGGACATTTTGATCCAATACCAGATACTTGGAACAAGATGTTAGAAATTTTGTTGTTCTGGGCCGCTAAAGATATCGACGGTTTCCGTTGTGACATGGCCGAAATGGTTCCAGTAGAGTTCTGGGGTTGGGCAATTCCACAAGTGAAAGAGCAATTCCCACATATCATCTTCATCGCCGAAGTGTATAATCCGAACGAATACCGAAACTATATTTTCAACGGACATTTCGATTACTTATATGATAAGGTGGGACTATACGACACACTCCGCGCCTTGACATGCGGTCATGAATCGGCTACAAATATTCCGTTCCGTTGGCAGAACCTGAATGGTATTGAGAAGAATATGCTTAACTTCCTCGAAAACCACGATGAACAGCGTATTGCTTCGGATTTCTTTGCAGGAAATCCGTTCAAGGCTATCCCAGCCATGGTAATTTCTGCCTGTATGAACACCAATCCAGTCATGATTTATTTCGGTCAGGAATTGGGAGAAAAAGGCATGGATGAAGAAGGATTCAGCGGACGCGACGGACGTACGACTATTTTCGACTATTGGACTGTAGACACTATCCGCAGATGGAGAAATGGTGGCAAGTTCGACGGCAAAACGCTTACAAAAGAAGAAAAGAAATTGCAAAGCTTCTACTCTACCCTATTGAATCTTTGCAATAAAGAAAAGGCTATCCGTGAGGGTGTCTTCTTTGATTTGACTTATGCAAACTTGGAAGGTATCATCTTCAACGAACATAGACAATATGCATTCTTCCGTAAGGCTGGCAAGGAGTTACTTTTCATCATTGTGAACTTTGATGAGAAACCGGCTGCTCCGTGCGTGAAGATTCCTACTCATGCTTTCGACTATTTGGGTATTCCTTATAAGGAAAGCTATAAGGCTAAAGACTTACTGACAGGCAATACCGAAACGCTTGTTATGGCACCAGATCAATGTACACAGATACTTCTAGAAGGTCATGGTGCAAAGATTTTAAAGATAAAACTTTAAATAAAAAAGGAAAGGCGATGTTTAAACATCGCCTTTTTCTTTTATATATCTGCATCAATTATATACAAAAAAAGAAGGGTATCTATCACAGACACCCAATCTTCATTAACCTTAAATCTAATACCATGAAAAACACAGTGCAAATATACAACTTTTATGTTATATAGCATAATAACCACAAATTAAAATTGTATTTTTAACAGTATTTAGCAAATTAGCGGATAAGAGTCATTAAAATTATGATTATGAAATAATTTCATCTTACTATACAGAGAACATCACCGCGTTTTTTTAAAACGCGACCGTGTTTTAAGCAAAACGCCACGGCGTTTTAAAAAAACGTCGTGGCGCTCCGATTATGACCATTCATTTATTATTCCACATATAATACCAACCCTTTGAGGTATTCACCTTCAGGATGATAAATATTTACCGGATGATCACCAGGCTGTGTAAGTTGGTGCAAAATACGCACGCTTCTTCCGCTTTGTGCTGCTGCAGTAAAGACTGCATTACGGAAGTCTTTCTTGTCTACCACTTGAGAGCAAGAGAAAGTAAAGAGAATACCACCCGGTTTTATTTTTTCGAATGCCTTAGCATTCAGTTTACTATAACCTCTCAACGCATTGCGAAGAGCATCACGATGCTTGGCAAAAGCAGGTGGATCAAGAATAATCAAGTCGTACTGGTCGCCCATACGGTCAAGATACTTAAAAGCATCTTCGGCATAAGCCTGATGTCGAGCATCTCCCGGGAAATTCAATTCCACATTCTGATTAGTCAAATCAATAGCCTTAGCAGAACTGTCTACAGAATGAACCAAATTGGCACCGCCACGCATAGCATAGAACGAGAATCCACCAGTATAACAGAACATATTCAATACATTACGCCCCTTCGAATAACGTTCCAACAGATGACGGTTCTCACGTTGGTCTACAAAGAAACCTGTTTTCTGACCCTTCAACCAGTCCACATGAAATTTCAAGCCATTTTCCAACGCTACATTCTCCGGACTACCTCCCTTGATGAATCCGTTTTCAGGACCTAAATCAGCCTTGAAAGGAAGGGTCGTTTCCGATTTATAATAAATATGTTTCACAATGTCACCCATTACTTCCGACAAGGCTTCCGCAATCTCCATTCGGTAGACATGCATACCAGCCGAGTGTGCTTGCATTACTGCAGTCTGTCCATAAACGTCGACAATCAGACCTGGCAAATTATCGCCTTCACCGTGTACCAAACGATAAGTATTATTTTCCGGATTGTCCACCAAGTTAAGACTACGACGCAAATCGAGAGCAACTTCCAAACGATGTTTCCAAAAATCGCGGTTGATTTCTTCCTGACGGAAAGTAAGCACACGTACCGCGATACTACCTATCTGAAAATGTCCACAAGCAATAAACTCTTTCTTGGAGGTATAAACATCAACGACTTCCCCTTCCTCCGGTTCGCCTTCAATTCGTGCAATTGCACCAGAGAACACCCAAGGATGAAAACGCTTCAAAGATTCCTCCTTACCTGCTTTGAGATATACTTTCTTATAACTCATATTCCTTAATTATTATTTTCCACTTTAATCACTTCGTAGTCACCTGTCCGCTCCAATTCAGCCAAACAATTATATATTTCCACACATGCCCAAGCATCGGTTGCCGCATAATTTATTTGACTATCGCTCAATGATTCTGCTTCCCAATTGGACAAACGTTGCGCTTTAGATATCTTCTTCCCGAAAAGATTGGCAAATATTTTTTGCAAACTACGGTCTTCTATTCCGAAACGTCCTACATAATCCTGCAATTCAATCCAGTTTCCTTCCTCAGCATGCACTTCCTTTCTACGACTAAGCATCATGAAATCGTCTTTCAGTGACAATCCGATTTTCAAGGTATCTCCCATTAGAAAATCCTGCAAGATAGCCGGCATACCTATTTGGTTCAAACGAAACAAGAAACAAGTATCTGCAGTAGCAATCTGCAACAAAGCCACCTTATGCGATCTACCTCGTTTGAACGAAGGACGGGTTTCTGTATCCACCCCAACTATTTGTTGGGATTTCAAATACGCTACCGCCTTTTCAGCATCAGTTTCCGTATATATAACAAAAATTCGTCCAGGGAATTGCACTATAGGCATCTGAGCGATTTCTGCTTTGGTTATCGTACTTTTTATTTGTTTCATTCCAAATCATTATCATTATACTTCACACAATGAAGCGCACGCATCGTATTTACTAAACGTTGTCCCCAATATTCTGCAAAATGTTCCTTACATACGTACAACGAATCATTCATTGTTGTATTCATTCCTAACTGGAAAACACCTATAAAATCTTTAAGGTCTTGGTAAATATCAGCCAAATCCTCCGATATGGATTTCTTTATCGGAGTATCACTATAAGCCATATCAGGATGAAACACTTCCAAATAGTCATCCTGTGGTCCTAAAACTTGTGCTATAGCATATTGCACACATTCATAATCGTCCTCTGTCACAAACACTTCAAGGTCATCTTCCCCTATCATTTCACATTCAGGAATCAATGAAGCCTTAAGGTAAAGCAAAGGAAGAATTTTAAGCGCTGTATCCACAAAAGCATTTCGTTCTGCACCACGGGAACGTTCTATAAAACCGCAATACTCAGCAGCAACAGTAACAAATTCTATTGAATTCTTGTCAAATATAACCTGACTTGTATGTTCCATAACTTTATTTTTAAGTTGCAAAGGTAAGAAAAAAGTGAGGAAATAAATCAATTATTGACGATTTTCATGTACATTTGCGAAAGAATAAATAAGAAACACGAAAATGGCGAAGAAAAAGACAGAAAAGGCACAAGAGCCTAAAGAGATAAAGACTAACCGAATCAGCAATTTCACAAAAAGTGAAACGACACAATTTGTGATTGGTCTGATTTGCGTCATATTTGCAGTATATTTATTATTGGCATTCACCTCCTTCTTCTTCACAGGAGCAGCAGACCAGAGTATACTGAACCATGAACAACCAGGCGAACTGATGCAGACTGCCAATCAAGTGAAAAATTATGCAGGAGCTCGAGGAGCACAATTGTCAGAGCATCTTATCAACGGATGTTTTGGGGTAGCATCCTATCTAATTGTATTATTCCTTGCCGTATTAGGCATGAAGTTGATGCGTGCCTACCAATTCCGCATCTGGAAATGGTTCATGTCTTGTACTGTCACTATGATATGGTTTTCCATAGCATTAGGATATGTGTTTGACGGTACTTTTGCAGAAAGTTTCGTTTATCCGGGAGGATTACATGGATATAACGTCAGCCGTTGGATTGCTTCACAAATCGGCCCAACCGGTTTAGGTTTGTTACTTTTAGTGACTGCTATCCTTTTCTTTGTCTATCTGACCCGTGAGACTATGCGTGTTGTACGCAAGACATTGCATCCGGAATTCAATTTCAAGAAAAAAGAAACATCTTCTGTAGAAGAACCAATTAATCAACCAAAAGAGGAAGAAGAACCGGAAATTATCCAACAACCAACTTTCACCGAGCCAAAACCGGTGGAAGTAAACTTTGACTTGCCGAAAGAGGAAAAGCCAGAGGAAGAAGAAGTTCCTGAACAATTCCCTTTTGAGCAACCGCAGGTTTCTGACGAAGAAATGGAAGAACCTGCACAACCGGAAGTAGAAATCATAGAAACGGAAGAAGAAACTCCTTTTACTATCGGTGATAACCATACCGAAGAAGATGAAGAATACAAAGGTCCGGCTTTGGAACCATATAATCCTCGTCTGGATCTGGAGAACTATAAGTTCCCGCACTTGAACCTTCTCGACCATTACGATGATACCGATAATAGCATTGACATGGAAGAACAGAATGCGAACAAGGATCGTATTATCGAAGTGCTTCGTAGTTTTGATATCGAAATCAGTTCTATCAAGGCAAGTGTTGGTCCTACAGTTACTTTGTACGAGATTACTCCAGCACAAGGTATCCGTATCGCCAAGATCCGCAATTTGGAAGACGATATCGCCTTGAGCATTGCTGCCCTCGGTATCCGTATCATTGCTCCGATTCCGGGTAAGGGTACTATTGGTATTGAAGTTCCAAATGCCAAGCCACGCATCGTACCGATGCAGGCTATCTTGAACAGCAAAAAATTCCAGGAAACAACCATGGAATTGCCGATAGCATTGGGTAAGACTATTACCAATGAAGTGTATATGGTAGACTTGGCTAAGGCTCCACATATGCTGATTGCTGGTGCAACTGGTCAAGGTAAATCAGTAGGTTTGAACGCTATCGTTACTTCCTTGTTATATAAGAAGCATCCGGCAGAACTGAAATTCGTAATCGTAGACCCAAAGAAGGTCGAATTCTCGGTTTACGCACCGATTGAAAAGCATTTCTTGGCTAAATTACCAGACGGAGATGATGCTATCATTACCGATGTAACCAAAGTGGTACAAACCTTGAATTCACTATGTGTGGAAATGGACACTCGATATGACTTGCTGAAGAAAGCCGGTTGCCGTAACGTGAAGGAATACAATGCAAAGTTCATTGAACGCAAGTTGAATCCGGAAAAGGGACATCATTTCATGCCATATATCGTGATCATCATCGATGAGTTCGGTGACTTGATTATGACGGCTGGTAAGGAAGTGGAATTGCCTATCTGCCGTATTGCCCAGTTGGCCCGCGCCGTGGGTATTCATGCGATTATCGCGACTCAGCGTCCGACAACGAATATCATTACAGGTACCATTAAGGCCAACTTCCCTGCCCGTGTGGCATTCCGTGTAGCAGCCATGATGGACTCGCGTACTATCCTTGACCGTTCCGGAGCACAACAACTCATTGGTAAGGGAGATATGCTTTACTTGCAAGGAAACGACCCGGTACGTGTACAATGTGCCTTTGTAGACACACCAGAAGTGGAACGTATCGCTAATTATATCAGCAAGCAACAAGGCTACCCTACTGCCTTTGAACTTCCGGAAGTGGAAAGCGAAGAAGGAGAAAGCAGTGCAGCCGATGTAGATATGACGAGACTGGACCCGATGTTCCGTGAAGCAGCAGAATTGGTGGTAGCACATCAGCAAGGTTCAACCTCGCTTATCCAACGTAAGTTCTCTATTGGTTATAACCGTGCAGGACGTATTATGGACCAATTGGAACGTGCTGGTGTTGTAGGTCCGACCCAAGGAAGTAAGGCTCGCGACGTATTATGTGTAGATTTGACTGACTTGCAAATGCGACTGGATGCTTTGCAAGCATAAGAATATTATATAATAACAAAAACTTAACTGATTATGAAAAGACTATTTACTTTTTGGATGCTTGCCCTCCTTCCTTTTTGTATCAGTGCACAAACAGATACAAAAGCAGCAGAGGTACTTGACAAGGTTTTAGAAGACCTTTCCAAGAGCAGTGGCATCCGTGCAGAATTCGGAGGAAGTGAAACAGGCTTCCTTCTGTTGAAAGGAGAAAAATTCTACCTCAACAATGGTAATATACAAAGTTGGTACGATGGTAAGACTCAATGGAGTTATGTGGCCGACACAGAAGAAGTGAACATCAGTCATCCTACTCTTGAGGAATTACAAGGTATCAATCCTTACCTTATATTAATGAGATACAAAACAGATTTTAACTACACATACAAAGGTAGCCAAGCGAGAAATGGAGTGAAAGGACATGAAATCATCCTCATTCCCAAACATTCGGAACATACTGAAATCATCAGGGTATTCGTCTCAACAACGTATCAACCTTTGGCGATGAGAATGGAACAAAATGGACATACATTGAGTGAAATCAATGTTACCTCTTACAAAATCAACCAAAAATTGGAAGATGGCATGTTCAAGTTCAACAGGTCTTTATTTCCGAATGCAGAAATTATAGATATGAGATAACAAACTAATAAAAATATAATATTATGAGTACAGAAAGAGTAAAATGCTTGATTATTGGTTCAGGTCCTGCTGGCTATACAGCCGCAATTTATACAGGTCGTGCAAATATCAGCCCTGTGTTGTATGAAGGAATCCAACCGGGCGGTCAGTTGACTATCACTACAGAAGTAGAAAACTTCCCAGGTTATCCGGAAGGTATCAGTGGTACCCAATTAATGGACGACCTCCGCGCTCAAGCAGAACGTTTCGGTGTGGAAATCCGTACAGGTATCATTACCAAGGTAGATTTCAGCGAACGTCCATACAAGTTGACAATCGATGACGAAAAGGAAATTGAAGCAGAAACAGTCATTATTTCTACTGGTGCATCGGCTAAGTATCTTGGTTTGGACGATGAAAAGAAGTATGCAGGCATGGGTGTAAGTGCTTGTGCTACTTGCGACGGTTTCTTCTACCGCAAGAAGGTAGTAGCAGTAGTAGGTGGTGGTGACACAGCTTGCGAAGAAGCAGTTTACTTGGCAGGTTTGGCAAAGCAAGTATATTTGATTGTACGTAAGCCTTATTTGCGTGCTTCACAAATCATGCAGGAACGTGTATTGAACCACCCGAAAATTCAGGTATTGTTCGAACATAATACAGTAGGTTTGTTTGGCGAAAATGGTGTAGAAGGCGTTCACTTGGTAAAACGTAAAGGCGAAGCTGATGAAGAATTCTACGATTTGGCTATCGACGGTTTCTTCCTCGCTATCGGTCATAACCCGAACTCCGAAGTGTTTAAGCCATGGATTGAAACAGACGAAGTAGGCTACATCGTGACTGAAGGTGCTACTCCTCGTACAAGAGTGCCGGGTGTATTTGCTGCTGGTGACGTAGCAGACCCACATTATCGTCAAGCTATCACTGCTGCCGGTAGTGGTTGTAAGGCTGCTATCGAAGCGGAACGCTTCCTTTCGGCCAATGGTTTGCTTTAAATTAAAGAATATTAACGTGTAAATGGTAGACTTTTAGTCTGCCATTTCGTCTAATATAACAAAAACACATAAAACATTTCTAAGTATGAAAAGAATAAAAAGAATCGTGGCATCGTTTGCCTTACTTTGCATTGCAATCGTCTCAATGGCTCAGCAGCAGCCACAGATGCCTCCTATCCCTACCGATCCGAATGTCCGCATCGGTAAGTTGGAAAATGGATTGACTTATTACATCCGCCACAATGAATTGCCAGAAGACCGTGCCGACTTCTACATTGCACAGAAAGTAGGTTCTATCCTCGAAGAAGATAATCAACGTGGTTTGGCTCACTTCCTGGAACACATGTGCTTCAATGGAACAACCAACTTCCCAGGTAAGGGTATCATCAACTGGTTAGAAAGTATTGGTGTGAAGTTTGGTGTGAACTTGAATGCCTATACCAGCATTGACGAAACCGTATATAATATTAATAATGTACCAGTCATTCGTGACGGCATCGTAGATTCTTGTCTCCTCATCCTTCACGATTGGGCGAACGACTTAACTTTGGCTGAAGAAGAAATCGACAACGAACGTGGTGTCATCCACGAAGAATGGCGTACTGGTCAAGGCGCTATGATGCGTATGTACGAACAAGCACTACCAAAAGCATACCAAGGTGGTAAGTATGGTCATCGCTTACCTATCGGTACTATTGAAGTAATTGACAACTTCCCGTACCAGGCACTCCGCGACTATTACGAAACATGGTATCGTCCTGACCAACAAGGCATCATCGTAGTAGGTGACATCGATGTTGATAAGGTAGAAGCAAAGATTAAGGAAATCTTCTCTCCAATTAAGATGCCAGCCAATGCACCGGAACGTAAATATGAACCTGTAGCGGACAATAAAGAACCGATTATTACTATTGCCAAGGATAAGGAACAACCTTCTACCATGATTTATATCTGGCACAAGCATCCGGCTACTCCGAACGAAGCTAAGGGTAACATCGGTTATTTGGTTCAGAACTACTTGTTCTCTATGATTTCAAGTATGATGCATGCCCGTTTGGAAGAATTGCGTCAAGGAGCCAACCCTCCTTTCATACAAGCAGCATCTGGTGACAGCGACTTCTTGTTATCTAAGACTGCAGAAGCCTTTGTTGGTATGGCTGTTAGCAAGGACGATGGCATCCCAACTGCGATTTCGGCATTGGTTAGAGAAATCGAACGTGCTCGCAAGTTCGGCTTTACTGCATCAGAATATGCTCGTGCAAAGGCAGACTACTTGCGTTCATTGGAATCTGCTTACAACGAACGTGACAAGATGAAGAACAACCAGTACGTACAGGAATACGTGCGTCACTTCATCGACAACGAACCGATTCCAGGTATTGAAATGGAATACACTTTGATGAACCAATTGGCTCCAAACATTCCAGTTGAAGCAATTAACAGTATTCTTCCGCAATTGATTAAGGACGAAAACGTCGTTATCAACATTTTCGGTCCTGACAAGGAAGGTATGGTTTACCCAACAGAAGCCGAAATTCTCGACATCTTGAAGAACACTAAGGCTGAAGAAATCACTGCCTATGTAGACAAGGTATCGGATGAACCTTTGATGAAGGAAACTCCAAAAGCAGGTAAGATTGTGAAGACTGAAGCAGGTCCGTTCGGTTCTACTGCCCTCACCCTTTCAAACGGTGTACGTGTGGTAATCAAGAATACAGACTTCAAGGCTGATGAAATCCGCATGAGCGCATACAGCCCAGGTGGTACTTCTGTTTTCGGAACAAAGGAAGCCCTCCAATTGAAGATGTTGAACTCAGTAGCCGGTCTCGGTGGTTTGGGTAACTTCAGCAATGTGGATTTAGAAAAGGTATTGGCTGGTAAGAAAGCAAGCGTAAGTGCATCTGTTAATGGATTGACTGAAAGAATTGGCGGTAGTTGTTCACCGAAGGACTTGGAAACCTTGATGCAATTGGTTTACTTGACATTCACTGCTCCACGTATGGATGACGCTGCGTTCGAATCATTCAAGCAACGCACCAAGGCATCCCTTGCTAACCAAGAAGCCGATCCTTCCATTGCATTGATTGATACATTGCAATATGAGATGTACGGTAATCACCCGATGGCTGGACGTATCAAATCGGAAATGATTGACCAAATCGACTATAACCGTATCATGGAAATGTATAAGGACCGTTTCAAGGAAGCCGGTGACTTTACATTCTTGTTCGTTGGTAACATCAACTTGGAAGAAGCCAAGCCTTTGATTGAAACTTACTTGGGTGGCTTGCCGACTATCAACCGTAAAGAAAACTTCAAGGATATTGAAATGGATATCCGCAAGGGTACTCACAAGAATGTCTTCGAAAAGCAAATGGAAACACCGAAGGCAACAGTTATCTCCGTTATTTCGGGTCATTGCGATTTCACCCCCAAAAACAATCTGTTGATGTCTATGCTTTCACAGATCATGAATATGGTTTATATAGAAACTATCCGTGAAAAGGAAGGTGCATCTTATGGTGTAAGTGCTTTTGGTCAGATTGACTGCTATCCGAAACCGGAAGCCAATTTCCAAATTTACTTCGACACCGACCCTGCAAAGCGTGAAAAGATGGAACAAATTGTGATGGCTGAACTTCAGAAGGTAGCACAAGAGGGTCCTAATCCGGAACACTTGGCTAAGGTAAAGGAATACATGTTGAAACAATACACCGAAAACATCAAGGAGAACGGTTATTGGTTGAATCAATTGCTCGAATACTATTTCAGCAACATCGACATGAATACCAATTATGAAAAGTTGGTGAACGAAATGACCATAGATGACGTGAAGAACTTCACCAAGGCATTGCTCGACCAAGGCAACATTATCGAAGTAACCATGACTGCTAAAGAAGCAAAATGAATCTCTACAAGATAATCAAACAGAATCAGAAACTGGCGGAGAAGCGGAACCCGGCATTCGACACGAACCGCTTCGCCAAGTTCCTGATGTATTTCATGATCGTATATTGGGCAGCGATATTCCTATTCTTAGGGGTATCGCTCCCCTTTATGTTTGAAGGGTTAGTGCCGAACATGGAACCTTACCATATCATGAACCAAGGCTTCATCTATGTGATGCTAGCCGACTTCCTGATGCGATTCATCGGACAGCCATCCGTATCACAGGAAATCAAGCCTTATCTATTGATGCCCGTTAAACGCAAAAAACTCATCAGCTTGCTTTTGCTGAAATCGGGATTGGATGGCTATAACTTCATCTGGTTCTTTGTATATGTACCTTTTGCGTTCTTGACCGTGATCCGTTTCTACGGGTTCGGCGGAATGTTCCTCTATTTACTAGGTATATGGCTCATTTTCGTGTTCAATAATTATTTCTATCTACTCTGCAAGCTTTTGTTGGGCGAAAAGACCCTTTGGTTACTTCTTCCTGCTGCTGTCTTCGGTTTGCTGGGAGCAGCAGAATTCTTGTTGGACGGTTTGCCTGTCAGTCGCTTTACCATGGATTTGGGCGAAGGCTTCATCGAAGGTAATCCGCTAAGTTTCCTCTTTATGTTAGCCTGTATCGGAGTGATGTTCTTCATCAACTTAAAACTCCAACAACGCATGATTTACAACGAAATCTCGAAGAAGGAAGACACGAAAATCAAGCGGGTATCGGAATACAAGTTCCTCGAAAAGTATGGAGAAGTAGGCGAATACATCCGATTGGAAATCAAATTGATTACCCGTAACAAAACGGTAAAGACTCAATTCCGAATGGGTATTATCGTGATGTTGGGTTTCTCTTGTGCATTGGCCTTTACGGATGTGTATGACGGAACCAACATGAAGAGCTTCATCTGCTTGTACAATTATGCCGTATTGCCTATCATGACTCTTGGACAAGTGATGTGTTTCGAAGGAAACTATATCGACGGACTCATGAGCCGGAAGGAATCTATCTTCAATCTGCTCCGTGCCAAGTATTACTTGACTTCGCTCATCATCGTAGTTCCTTTTATCGTCATGTTGCTCCCGATATCAGAAGGCAAGATAACCTTACTGTCGGCCATTGCCTATCTGATATTCGTCATGGGCTTTGTGTTCTTCATGTTGTTACAACTGGCGGTGTACAATACCCGTACCCTCCCACTCAATGCCAACTTAATGAAGAGCAACAAGAGCAGTAACTGGATTCAAGGATTGGTAACCAGTTTTGCATTCTTCCTTCCTTTTATGATTGACATGATATTAACAGCCCTTTTCTCTACGGAAGTGGCGCATATCATCCTTATCGTAATAGGTCTTGGATTCATAGCTACCCACAATCTTTGGATCAAGAACATCTACAAGCGTTTCATGAAGCGCCGATATAAGAATATGGAAGAATTCCGTGCTTCCAGATAAATTTGAGCTTATGGAAATAAAAATAGAACAACTCAGAAAGAACTTCGGCGAAAAGGTAGCCGTAGATATAGATACATACACTATCCATAGCGGTGATATGCTAGGCTTAGTGGGTAACAATGGTGCCGGTAAGACCACCCTCTTCCGTTTGATGCTGGACTTGCTTCAAGCAGACAACGGGAATGTGCATATCGGCGAAAACAATGTATGTCAGAACGAAGACTGGAAGGCACATACTGGTGCATTCATCGACGATGGTTTCCTGATAGATTACCTCACGCCGGAAGAATACTTCTACTTTGTAGGTAAGATGTATGGCATGAAGAAGGAAGAAGTGGACGAACGTGTCGCCCAATTCGAACGCTTCATGAATGGAGAAGTCATCGGTCACAAGAAGTTGATTCGTGACTATTCAGCAGGTAACAAGCAGAAGATTGGTATCATCTCTGCCCTACTCCACCAACCACAAGTGTTGATTCTCGACGAACCATTCAACTTCCTTGACCCAAGTTCACAATCTATCATCAAACATTTGTTGAAGGAGTACAACCAGCAAACTGGTGCTACTATCCTCGTATCCAGCCACAACCTGAACCATACGGTGGATGTTTGTCCTCGTATCGCTTTAATGGAACATGGGCACATCATCCGTGATATCGACAATCGTGAGGGTTCGGCAGAGAAGGAATTGGAAGATTACTTTAATGTAAATGTAAACGAATGAAAAGACTTCATTGGCTGATTTTATGTGCGTTGTCCTTCCTGCTAGGAAGTTGCCGCACCGTTACTCCCAGATACGACTACCAGGAGTTGGCGAAAGCATCCGTTCGTCTAGGAATAGACATCGAGATGAAGGATAACCATGCCTTGTATGTAGAATCGGCCAGTTGGTTGGGAGTACCTTATCGGGGAGGTGGAACCACCCGACGAGGGGTAGATTGCTCGGGATTGACCTCCGCTATCTATAGCAAAGTTTATCGGAAGGAACTTGAACGAAACTCTGACGACCAACGCAAGAAGGATTGCAAGAAAGTAAAGAAAGGAAAACTCCGTGAAGGCGATTTGGTTTTCTTCCATAACGGACGCAAAAAGAAGAAAGCCACCCATGTAGGTGTCTACCTGAAAGACCGGAAATTCATTCACGCCAGTACTAGTCGAGGCGTTATCATCAGCACACTGGATGAGGATTATTGGAAGAGACATTGGCTAAGCGGTGGAAGGCCTTAACGGAAACGCCTCGACGTTTTTTTAAAACGCCACGGCGTTTCAAGTAAAACGCGGCCGCGTTTAAAAAAAACGCCGTGATATTAATGAAAAAAGGGACAAAAAGGTTTTGCTAATCCAAATAGTTTCAGTACCTTTGCGCCCGATTTGAGACCGTGGAGGTAGAAAAGTAATCTCAAGTGAGGTTCACCTTGCGGTAAAAACCGTTTAATATTAATAATAAAATGTACGTAATTGTAGAAATTAACGGTCAACAGTTCAAGGCTGAAGAAGGCAAGAAGTTGTTTGTACACCACATTCAAAATGCTGAAAACGGTGCAACTGTTGAATTTGAAAAGGTATTGTTGGTAGACAACAATGGTACTGTAACTGTAGGTGCTCCTACTGTAGAAGGTGCTAAGGTCGTTTGTGAAGTAGTTTCTCCACTTGTAAAGGGTGACAAGGTTCTTGTTTTCCACAAGAAGAGAAGAAAAGGTTACAGAAAACTGAACGGTCACCGTCAACAGTTTACTGAATTGACTATTAAACAAGTTATTGCTTAATCATTAAAAAAGTAAGAAGACATGGCACATAAGAAAGGTGTAGGTAGTTCTAAGAACGGCCGCGAATCAGCAAGCAAGAGATTAGGCGTTAAGATCTATGGTGGTCAGTCATGCAAGGCTGGTAACATCATCGTTCGTCAGAGAGGTACTGAATTCCACCCGGGTAACAACATGGGTATGGGTAAGGACCACACTCTTTTCGCTTTGGTAGATGGTACAGTTAACTTCAAGGTTACTCGCGAAGACAAGCGCGTTGTATCAGTAATCCCAGCTGAAGCTTAATCAGTTACACATAAAACGGTATAAAAAAGGCTCACTTCCGAAAGAAGTTGGGCCTTTTTTCGTACACTTTATTATTTTTTCTCTATCTTTGCGATTCATTAGAAAAAAAAATAAAAAAACATAGATATGCTTACTATTAAACAAATTACAGAAAATACGGAAGCGGTTCTCCGTGGATTGGAAAAGAAGCATTTCAAGAATGCACAAGAAACCATTGACCAGGTGCTCGCTTACAATGATAAGCGCAAGAGCACTCAGAATGTACTCGATAAGAACTTGGCCGAAGTGAACGCTATCTCAAAGTCTATCGGTATACTCATGAAAGAAGGCAAGAAAGACG
The DNA here is from genome assembly GCA_045121515.1 of Phocaeicola sp. Classification (GTDB taxonomy): domain Bacteria; phylum Bacteroidota; class Bacteroidia; order Bacteroidales; family Bacteroidaceae; genus Phocaeicola. The sequence continues at coordinate 42,872 of JBGVGD010000014.1, forward strand.
AAGCAGAAACAGCCAAGGCTCGCGTAGCAGAAATCAAGGAAGCCAACAAGACTCTTCAGGCTGAAATGGACAAGGCTCAAGAAGACTTGAACAACTTGCTTTACACTATTCCTAACATTCCTTACGATGAAGTACCAGAAGGCAAGTGTGCTGAAGACAACGTAGTGGAAAAGACTGGTGGTATGGAAACAGAACTTCCAGAAAACGCTCTTCCTCACTGGGATTTGGCGAAGAAGTACGACTTGATTGACTTCGACCTCGGTGTGAAGATTACCGGTGCAGGTTTCCCTGTATATAAAGGTAAGGGCGCTCAATTGCAACGTGCCCTCATCAACTTCTTCTTGGACGAAGCTCGCAAGTCTGGTTATACAGAAATCATGCCTCCTACCCTCGTAAATGCAGCATCAGGTTATGGTACTGGTCAGTTGCCTGACAAGGAAGGACAGATGTACCACTGCCAATTGGACGACTTGTACTTGATCCCTACTGCCGAAGTTCCTGTAACTAACATCTACCGCGATGTTATCTTGGACGAAAAGCAGTTGCCTATCAAGAACTGCGCATACACTCAGTGTTTCCGTCGTGAAGCAGGTTCTTACGGTAAGGACGTTCGTGGTTTGAACCGTTTGCACGAATTCTCTAAGATTGAAATCGTTCGCATCGATACACCGGAACATAGCAAAGAATCACACAAGGAAATGTTGGAACACGTGGAAGGTTTGTTGCAGAAGCTTGAACTTCCATACCGTATCCTCCGTCTTTGTGGTGGTGACATGAGCTTCACTGCTGCCCTTTGCTTCGACTTCGAAGTGTACTCAGAAGCACAAAAGCGTTGGTTGGAAGTAAGTTCTGTATCTAACTTCGACACTTATCAGGCTAACCGCTTGAAGTGCCGTTACCGTACTGCAGAAAAGAAGACTGAACTTTGCCACACATTGAATGGTTCTGCCTTGGCATTGCCACGTATCTTGGCTGCCTTGTTGGAAAATCATCAGACACCGGAAGGCATCCGCATTCCAAAGGCATTGGTTCCGTACTGCGGTTTCGAAATGATTGACTAAGGCAACATACATTTATCGTCATACGGTTCTAAATAAAACGAAGAATCATAAACTTATATTGATATGTTTATGATTCTTCGTTCTTTTATATATACCCTATCACTCTAAAAATAGATTACTTTATTTAAAGAAATGATTCAATTTCTCTATGCTTTCTTTCATCTTCTTACCATCTATAGCATAATCGATCTTCAGATTCAATAGTGAATCCGTTATTTCCATAGAACCATCCGCTTTCTTTTCAATAATATTTCCTTCTTCCGTAATGAAAGCATAGTTAAGTTCACTACCTACTATATGCCAATGTCGATTTTCATCATCATCCAACAAATATCCCATTGAATAATCATGCAAATCATTATTCACTCCGAGGTAATTCTTCATCAAGGTTGGAACAATGTCATAATGAGTTGTACGATGAGTCAACACTTCTGGTTTATGACCTGGAAAATGACAAATCAAAGGAACTGCAATTTGTGCAGAAGAAAAGTTACCATTATGTCCCCAGAAGTTCTTTTTATTTTCATTGAACTCCTGACCATGATCACCCGTAATAATAACAATGGTATTATCAGCCATATCATTTTCCTCCAAAGCATCCAATACTCTGCCTACAATCGAATCTACCTGGAAGCATGTATTCCGATATAGATTCCAGAAAGGCAAAGGATCCATATCATTATTCAGAGCCGAATAATTGGCATATTTCCAGGAAGGCTGAAACTTATGCAACTTATCTTCAGGAAGTTCAAAACTATGAGGCAAATCATAGAATAAGAACGAAAAGAATGGCTTATCTGACTGCTTGTGCTCTTCCAAACTTGAAATGAAATCTGAAGTAATCCTTTCATCACGTTCTAAAGAAGTATTCCCTTCCGTTTCAACCCTAACATTGTCCACCTTATTAAATATAACTCTCGCAAAAGGCGGGTCATACAATTGAGCACTAGGATATACTTGGAAAGAATAATTCAAATCCAGCAATCTATCCACCAATAAAGGACTAACGCGATTCGTGTCAAAAACATCCCAATAATACGAAGAAAGACCAAAGAAAAGACCGAACACACTACTTTTAGTACCATTACTACACCCCCAATGATTATCGTACCTCAGATTCTTTCCCGCATATTCATAAATATTCGGCATACATTCCTCTGTAAAAGCACGAGGATTCCATGAATCAATCAAAATAAAAACAATATTCTTCAAACTATCTACCGTTTCCGTTTGCAAAGCATTAACCGGATAATTAATCTCACTACTATTGGTAGAAATATTGATTTCCTGAGGTTTAACAGAAGGCACGAAACCGTTCTTCATCAATAAGCCATTGGCCGAAGTAGGGAAATAATAAGGTAAGAGTCTACGACTTTTTTGAACTGACACTTGATTATTGAAATCAGCATAGATATGATATCCATGAGCACATAAAGTGGTAAAGACCAAAAAACATGCCATATAGCCCAATATCCTACCTGATATTTTATTACCAAAACGCTTCAACAAATACCAACCTAAAGAATAGCCACCTATAACTAAAAGACAAGAAAGAACAATAGGCAGATATACCATAAAGGAGAAATTAAATATTTCACTTCCCCCTTTTCCAAAAAACATATTCAATACAATTCCATTAATATGAAACCGGTATAGATTATATACAAGCATATCAATATATAGAAGTATAGTAGAGAAAGTGGCTAATCCTACAAACACTCCTGCAGCCACTCGTTTCAAACGACATGCCTTCAACAAAAGGTATAATAATAAAGGAACGAGTGCTATCATTGAAGCATGAGATAAACATGATGATGTATAAAACAACCACCCACCCATGTCCATGTAGGGAATTATTGTACTACCTATTATATAATAAAACAATTGAACACTTAAAACAATGACCAATAAAAAATAAAAAGCTATACCATTACGTTGTTTATTCATAAATTTAGTACCTTAATTATATGCAAATCCTTATTTACACTGCAATATTATAAAATATAAACCACACCTGCAAACTTTAATTTTGGCTGATTACTGGATTTCATTTATATTTTTTACTCATCTTACTTTATTATTTAACAATAACTATTATATTTGCAAACTCAACAAAAAGAAAGTAAATAAACAAATATACCAACAAAATCACAAGGCTATGAATAAAATCATTAGCAAAGAACAATTTTCAGAAAAGGTCTTCAAACTAGAAATTGAAGCGCCTCTGATTGCGAAATCACGTCGTGCAGGCCACTTCGTGATTGTACGTGTAGACGAAAAGGGAGAGAGAATGCCGTTGACCATTGCAGGTTCAAATCTTGAAAAGGGAACCATTACCTTGGTAGTACAGACCGTAGGTTTGTCATCCACCAAGTTGTGCAAACTCAACGAAGGCGATTATGTACTCGACGTGGTTGGTCCACTCGGACAAGCCACTCATATTCAGAATTACGGTACTGTAGTATGTGCAGGTGGTGGTGTCGGTGTCGCTCCGATGCTCCCGATTATCCAAGCATTAAAGGCTGCAGGCAACCGTGTCATCTCTGTATTGGCCGGCCGTAGCAAGGAATTGATTATTCTCGAAGAAGAAGTACGTGCATCATCAGACGAAGTTATCATCATGACCGATGACGGTTCATACGGTACTAAGGGTCTCGTAACCGAAGGTATCGAAAGCGTGATCAAGCGTGAAAAGGTGGACAAGTGTTTTGCTATCGGTCCTGCTATCATGATGAAGTTCTGTTGCTTGTTGACTAAGAAATATGAAATCCCAACCGATGTATCTTTGAATACCATCATGGTGGACGGTACCGGTATGTGTGGTGCTTGTCGTATCACTGTAGGTGGAAAGACTAAGTTTGTTTGCGTGGACGGTCCTGAATTCGACGGTCACCAAGTGGACTTCGACGAAATGTTCAAGCGTATGGGTTCATTCAAGGATGTAGAACGTGAAGAAATGAGCCACCTCGAACAACATGTTTGCAAGGTAGAACCTCAGGCCGAAGCAAAAGAAAGTGAATGCAAGCCATGTAGTGAAAAGGCTTGCCAAATGCCTATGGAAGAATTGCTCGACCGTAAGGCACCTTGGCGTGAAGAACTCCGCAAGGCGATGAAGCCGAAGGAACGTACCGCTATCCACCGTTGTCCGATGAACGAACTTGATCCGGTTTATCGTGCTACTACCCGTACTGAAGAAGTGAATACCGGTTATACCAAGGAACAGGCGATGACTGAAGCAAAGCGTTGTCTCGACTGTGCGAACCCTACTTGTATGCAAGGTTGTCCGGTAAGCATCAACATCCCTTCTTTCATCAAGAATGTAGAACGTGGCGAATACCTCGAAGCAGCCCGCGTATTGAAGCATACCTCTGCCCTTCCGGCTGTTTGTGGTCGTGTTTGTCCACAAGAAAAGCAATGCGAAAGCATGTGTATGCACTTGAAGATGAACGAGCCAGCCGTTGCTATAGGTAACCTCGAACGCTTCGTAGCCGACTATGAACGCGAAAGCGGCAACATCGCTCTTCCGGAAATTGCTCCAGCCAATGGCATCAAGGTAGCCGTAGTAGGTTCAGGTCCTGCCGGGTTGAGTTTTGCAGGCGATATGGTAAAACTCGGATATGATGTAACTGTATTCGAAGCCTTGCACGAAATCGGAGGTGTATTGAAGTATGGTATTCCTGAATTCCGTCTCCCGAACAAGATTGTGGATGTAGAAATCAACAACCTCGAAAAAATGGGTGTGAACTTCGTGAAGGACTGCATCGTAGGTAAGACTATCAGTGTAGAAGAATTGCAAGAACAAGGCTTCAAGGGTATCTTCGTAGCATCAGGTGCCGGTTTGCCAAACTTCATGAATATCCCGGGTGAAAATAGCGTGAACATCATGTCATCGAATGAATACCTCACTCGTGTAAACTTGATGGATGCTTCTAACCCAGATACCGATACTCCGATTAATCCAGCTAAGAACGTAATGGTAGTAGGTGGTGGTAATACCGCTATGGACTCTTGCCGTACCGCTAAGCGTCTCGGTGCAGAAAAGGTATTCATCGTTTATCGTCGTAGCGAAGCTGAAATGCCAGCCCGTCTCGAAGAAGTGAAGCATGCCAAGGAAGAAGGTATCGAGTTCTTGACCCTCCACAACCCATTGGAATACATTGCCGATGAAAAGGGTGCTGTGAAGCAAGTCGTTCTCCAGAAAATGGAACTCGGTGAACCGGATGCATCTGGTCGTCGTAGCCCGGTGGCTATCCCAGGTGCAACTGTAACTCTCGATATCGATATGGCAGTTGTTGCCGTTGGTGTATCTCCTAACCCAATTGTACCGACCTCTATCAAGGGCTTGGAACTTGGTCGCAAAAATACCATTGCCGTGAACGAAAAGATGCAATCGTCTATCCCGACTATCTTTGCGGGTGGTGACATTGTTCGTGGTGGTGCAACTGTTATCCTTGCCATGGGCGACGGCCGTAAGGCAGCCGCTTCTATGCATGAAGAATTGAGCAAGTAAAAAGATATCACTCATCATATAGTATATTCTAAGATTGATTAACAACTTAGAATATACTATTTTTATTATGCTTCATCTCGCAATAAATAACTGATAATGAATAAGATTATATATTTCATATTATTCTTTATTCTCACTAATTGTGGCATGTGCCAAACTGATACGGAAAAATTCTTTTTGCATGGGAATGAGTCAGTATTTACCCAAAGAGGAGTTGACATTTCTGAAGAAAAGGTAATTGCTATAACAGATACCATTATTAATATACTTAAAAACAGAAATGATTTACCCTCTTTTATAAAGAAATGTAGTGCATATGGACTCCCCATGTGGGATAATAGTATATTAGTTAATTACCATGGTTTACAATCTGTTTTGTATGTACCTATTATACCTAAAGATAAATCAAAAGACATAGATGCTATCTGGTATTTTCTAATAGATAATAATTCTATATTCCATTACATTCTGAAACGGAATCCAGAAAATAAAGATATAGAATCATTATGGATGTATGATTATTTCACTACCCATATACTTAAAAGAGTTCCAACCAGCCAATTGATGTTCGAAGAACAGGATCCTATTCCAACACAATATGTTACATGCTACAAATTGATTAATGGAAAGAAAACAGAACTCGGTATTCATTATTGGGGAGAAGGTGGAGATGAAGGATTAGGAAAATATGACATTGACTATCCTGAACACAGAAAAGAACTAATAGGGCCATTCTTATATTGGAAAAATGAACATTAAGACGAAGCGTTATAAAGACGATATTCTTTAAAGGCAAAGACGGTCATCTTTTTTAAAAAGATGACCGTCTTTCGTTTTAGTTTTCATAACACTAAGCAACACTCCACAACAATGTTCAATAATCTTTAAACATAAGACTTTATAACACACATTTAAACACCCTTAACACGAAACGAACTACTTTTGCACCCGTTAAGTTAATGCGAAAAAAAGAATATAAAAAGGGAAAACCATCATGAATCCACGGGCGGGCATCAGCATCTTGGTGTGTAGTATCGGAATCCTTTCCGTACATGCACAAAGCGAAAAGAAAGACTCGCTCCGATTCAAGAAAGAAGGAGAAATATACATCAATCAGGAGGCAGTCAAAAGCATCGAATTCAATTTCATGGCGAAACCGGAGGCTCTTCAACCGAAACCTAGAATGGACGAAAGAAAACCTTGGTTGGAATTTCGGAAAGACTTACCAATGAACTTAACAGACACAACCACAATAAAGAAATCAAAATATATCCGTATGCTTCCTTATTCTATTTGGGGAGAAGATGTTTCTTCACGAGGATACAAGCAGGAAGATACCTTAACCATAAAATTAAATATGGATTATCTGAAAGAGATGTATATACCTATACACAAGCCATTGATTGGGTTCGATGCTGATAAAATCCTTTTCGAGAATCTAACCAAACGAGGACGGGCGATCAAGCGTAACCGAAAGAAAGCAAAAGCATGGAAGATTTATAAGGATTATGTCCCTACGAAGGAAGATTCCTTGAAATGGTATGGAAACAAAAAGCGCATCCCGAAGGACACGCTTCATATAAATAAGGATAGTATCCATTACTTCATAAACACAAAATAAACCGCGAGAATCAAGCAGACGAAAGCCGCTAAATGATTCCAATGCAAGGATTCGCCCTTGAAGAATACGGTAGTGAATACAGTAAAGATAACCAAAGTAATCACCTCTTGCATAACCTTAAGTTGCATGAGTGTAAACGGGCCTCCATTATCTACAAAACCAATACGATTGGCTGGCACTTGAAACACATATTCGAAGAAGGCAATACACCAACTGAATGCTACCACTCCAATCAACGGTAAAGTTTCAAACCAACTGAACGTTTGTTTCATCTTCAAGTGACCGTACCACGCAAAAGTCATGAAGATGTTCGAAATAATCAACAGACCAATTGTCCAAAATGCTTTCATATTTTCTTATAATTTATATTTCTTACTTAATGTTATCGAGATCCTTCACTCCGTTCAGGATGACAAGGGGACGAAGGTGGAAGAAGTTCTTCCTGTACATTCGTCATACTTCCCCAAAGACTATACCGAGCCTCGGGATTAAGGGCTTCCAATTGCTTCAATACACCCTTCATATCCGTACGATTACTTTGTGTCTCGTAAGGACAATTCTTGATTTGTTTTCGGAATCCACGCATCGAAGCCATTTCCTCCAAATCACTTTCGTGTACCAAACACATCGGACGAATAATGGTCATATCGAATTTCTTCATCATCAACTTGGGTGGCATCGTACTGAACGCTCCTTGAAAGGTGATATTCATCAATAACGTTTCGAGGATATCATCCATGTGATGTCCCAAAGCAATCTTGTTGCATCCCTCCTCCTTCGCTAGCGTAAAAAGTGCTTTTCTTCGGTTCCAGGAACAAAGGAAACAAGGCGACTTCCGAGTATCAGTCGAAGGATCAAAACTTGTCTCATAATGGATGAATTTCACTCCCAAGTCTTCGGCATACGACCGGAGATAGTCCAAATCCGCTTGATAAGGAATGTTCGACATCGATACATGAACGGCCACCACCGAAAACTTCGGTTTGAGAATACGTGATCGTTTTGCCAACAATTCCAACAAAGCCAACGAATCCTTTCCTCCTGATAGCCCTACCAGAATCTTATCATCATCGTCGATGAGGTGATATTTCACCACCCCTTTGTTGAATCGTTGTCCGATGCGACGCATCAATATGTCCTCTTCGGTAAATTTAGCCATATCTTCGTTTCAAATCGGGTGCAAAATTACACGAAAAGAATGATTTTGGAAAAAATTAAGGAAATAGAATTGCTGGAACGATGATAATTCCAATAAAATACATTAATTTTGAACTTGTATATACATTAACCATTAAGTGATTATTCATGAAAAGATATATTTTATACCTGTTGGCGTGGTGTTGTATCAGCACACTATCTGCACAAACATTGAACCAAGCCAAGAAGATGTTCGATAACGGAGAGTATGAAAAGGCAAAAACAGCCTTTGCCAAATTCATCCGTCAATCTCCGAATAATGCAGAATACAATTATTATTATGGTGCCTCCCTCTACGAAACAGGCGAACTAGACAAGTCTCTTTCTCACCTTGAAAAGAGTGCCAAGCGCAATTATATCGGTGCCTTCCGCTATTTAGGAAAGGCCTATGCAGACTTGTACCGTTTCGATGAGGCTGTAGAGAATTACGAAACCCACATCGAATGGCTCAACGAAAAGAACCGCAATACCGAACAAGCCGAAGCCGAACTTTCGGAACTTCGCAAGAAAACACGCATGTTCAAGAGTGTAGAAAAGGTAGCGGTTATCGATAGTTTTGTCATTGCGAAGAACAAGTTTCTGGAAGCCTACAAAATTAGTACCACATCGGGTAAAGTACAATGGAACGACAATGGTAACGGAACTATTTATGAAAACGAAATGGGCAACAAGCGCATCCTCAGTGAAATGAAGGATAGTTTGATGCAACTATACACCCAAGAAAGACTGCTCGACGGTTGGGGAGAAAAATTACCAATCGAATCACTGAATGAGGAATGTAATGTGAATTTCCCTTTCTTAATGGGCGACGGTACGACTCTTTATTATGCATCGGACGGTGAAGGTACTTTGGGCGGATATGACATCTTCGTAACCCGTTTTGATTCGGAAGACAATACTTATCTTCGTCCAAGCAACATTGGTATGCCATTCAATTCGACCGCTAACGACTACCTCTATACTGTAGACGAACTCAACAACTTGGGTTGGTTTGTAACGGACCGTAACCAACCGGCCGATATGGTTTGTGTATACGTATTCGTTCCAAATGAATCGAAGCAGACTTACAATTATGAAGCAACCGATCCTCAAATCATCAAGGATGCTGCTACCCTTCATAGCATTCAGACTACTTGGACCGACGAAGAACAAGTACGTGCAGCCCGTCAACGTTTGGCAGCCTTGAAATATGGCGGCAAAGAAGAAGAAAAGAAAACCGACTTCCATTTCATTATCGATGATAGTGCAACTTATTCTCACTGGAGTGATTTCCGCTCGAAAGAAGCACAAAATGTCTATCGCCAATTGATCCAGAAGGAAAAGGACCTGAACCAACTCCAATCCAACTTGAACAAAAAGCGCGAAGAATATATTCATGAGAATGGATTGGGAAAGAAAAAGTTGGAACCTTCTATCCTCGACCTTGAAAAGAGAGTACCACAGTTAATGGAAGAAGTGGAGAAACTCACCAACGAAGTCCGTCGATTGGAAATTGCGAAACTCAGAAGATAACCCTTTAAAAATAAAAGGCTTATGGATATAGTAATTATTGCTTCACTCATTATTGCAGGATTAATCCTCTTTATCATCGAGGTATTCCTCCTTCCGGGCATAAGCATTGCAGGCATTATCTCTGCCATTTGCTTGCTGTATGCCAACTATTATGCATTCGATACATTGGGTACGATACCAGGATGTATTACCTTGGCTATTTCGGCCATTGGTGTCATCGGTATCACCATTTGGTTCATGCGCTCCAAGACAGTAGACAAACTCTCGTTGAAGAAGACTATCGACTATCGTCCGGAACCGTTGAAAGGTCTGAACTTGAAGGCAGGCGATGAAGGTGTAGCCCTTACCCGTTTGGCCCTTATCGGTAATGCCGAATTTAATGGTCGCATCATCGAAGTACGCTCGTCGGGCGATTTCATCGAGCAGAAAAGCAAGATTCGAGTGGAACGCATCCTAGACGGTATCGTATTAGTAGAAAAAATATAACTCATAACTTATAACTCATAACTCAAATATTATGATTGACCCTAGTATTATTCCTTTCATTTTAGTGGGTGGTGGGATTATCTTCCTATTCATTTTCTTCCACTATGTACCCTTCTTTCTTTGGTTGAGTGCCAAGGTATCGGGTGTAGACATTTCATTGGTACAACTCTTCTTGATGCGTATCCGTAATGTGCCTCCACACATCATCGTACCGGCCATGATTGAAGCGCACAAGGCTGGTTTGAGCAACATTACTCGTGATGAACTCGAAGCACACTATATGGCCGGTGGTCATGTGGAACGTGTGGTTCATGCCCTCGTATCTGCATCAAAGGCCAATATCGAATTGACCTTCCAAATGGCAACCGGTATCGACTTGGCTGGTCGTGATGTATTCGAAGCCGTACAGATGTCGGTTAACCCGAAAGTAATTGATACTCCAGCCGTTACAGCCGTAGCCAAAGACGGTATCCAGTTGATTACCAAGGCTCGTGTAACCGTACGTGCCAACATCCGCCAACTCGTGGGTGGTGCGGGTGAAGACACTATCTTGGCTCGTGTAGGCGAAGGTATCGTATCTTCTATCGGTTCTTCTGAAAACCACAAGTCGGTATTGGAAAATCCGGATAGTATCTCCAAACTTGTACTCCGTAAGGGTTTGGATGCCGGTACTGCTTTCGAAATCCTTTCCATTGATATCGCGGATATTGATATAGGTAGAAACATTGGTGCTGCCCTCCAAATCGACCAAGCGAATGCGGACAAGAACATCGCTCAGGCAAAGGCCGAAGAACGTCGTGCCATGGCGGTAGCCCTTGAACAAGAAATGAAGGCGAAGGCCGAAGAAGCGCGTGCCAATGTAATCCAAGCCGAAGCCGAAGTTCCTAAGGCCATGGCAGAAGCCTTCCGTAGCGGTAACCTCGGAATTATGGATTACTACCGCATGAAGAATATCCAAGCCGATACCGATATGCGTACCAGTATTGCGCAACCGGAAGGCGGATCAAGTAATATAGAAATCAAGTAAGAATGGAAAAGAAATACTTCGCCCCTTCCGAACTCATCATCAACGAGGACGGTTCTGCCTTTCACCTTCATCTGAAGCCCGAACAAGTGGCAGACAAGGTGATATTGGTAGGCGATCCTGGACGAGTGGAAACGGTAGCCTCCTTTTTCGAAACCAGAGAATGTGAGGCAGATAATCGTGAATTCAAGTCCATTACGGGTACTTACCAAGGCAAGCGAATCACCGTACTTTCTACGGGCATCGGATGCGACAACATCGATATCGTGATGAACGAACTCGATGTATTGGTCAATGTAGATTTCAAGACTCGTCAGGAAAAAGAAGAGACCCGTTCGTTGGAAATTGTCCGTATCGGTACATGTGGAGGATTGCAGCCACATACCCCTATCGGTACCTTCCTTTGTTCGGAAAAGTCTATCGGTTTCGACGGATTGCTGAACTTCTATGCCGGACGGGACGAAGTATGCGATTTAGGCTTCGAACTGGCCTTTGTACGCCACATGGGTTGGGAAGGAAATCTTTGCCAGCCTCATCCGTATGTCATCAATAGCGATACTGAACTAATGGAGCGAATCGCCCAAGACGATATGGTGCGAGGAGTAACCATTGCCGCAGGTGGATTCTATGGTCCACAAGGACGGGCATTGCGTATTCCATTGGCCGATGAGCATCAGAATGCCAAGATAGAAAGTTTCCGTCATGGCAAATATTGCATCACCAATTACGAAATGGAAAGTTCTGCCGTAGCCGGATTGGCTCGTCTGTTAGGACACAAAGCCACTACCGTTTGTATGGTGATAGCCAACCGCTATGCCAAGGAAATGAATACGGAGTACAAGAACAGCATCGAAGAATTGATTCAAAAAGTATTAGACAGAATTTAGCATGGAACAAAGTTTCAAGACAGACATCATCAATAAAGAAGAGAAATACCAGCATTTCCTCCCCGATTGGGAATTACTCATCAGCGGAGAGACCGACGAAATTGCCGTTCTTGCCAATACATGTGCAGCCCTTCGTGAAGCATTCGGATTCTTCTGGATAGGCTTCTATCTTGTGAAGGACGGTCAACTCGTGTTAGGTCCTTTCCAAGGCGATGTGGCATGCTATCGCATCCGTAAGGGACGTGGAGTGTGCGGTACAGCATGGGCCGAAGAAAAGACCCAAGTGGTGCCCGATGTGGAACAATTCCCGGGACACATTGCCTGCAGTTCGCTTTCGAAATCAGAAATCGTAGTGCCAGTGATAGCCCATGGCGAAGTACTTGGTGTACTCGATATCGATAGCGACGAACTCGCCACTTTTGATAAAACAGACCGCATCTACCTGGAAAAGTTGGTAGATGTACTTGTGAAAACTATCTATACAAAGAAATGATGCAACAAGAAACCATTTGTGCCATTGCTACTGCTCAGGGTGGAGCCATTGGAGTGATTCGTGTATCGGGTCCTGAGGCTATCTCTATCACCTCCCAAATATTCACTCCTATAAGTGGAAAATCCTTGGATGAACGTAAGCCCTATACCCTTACTTTCGGTAAAATCCATTCGGCTGAAGGTGAAATTATCGACGAAGTATTGGTATCCGTCTTCCGTGCACCCCACTCCTATACCGGAGAAGATTCTACGGAAATCTCTTGCCATGGCTCATCGTATATCCTCCAACAAGTGATGCGACGCCTCATCGAGTGCGGATGCCGTACAGCCCTCCCTGGAGAATACACCCAACGTGCCTTCCTCAATGGCAAAATGGACTTGAGCCAAGCCGAAGCCGTAGCCGACTTGATTGCTTCTACTTCTACGGCTACCCACCGTATGGCCATGAACCAGATGCGTGGTGGATTCAGTCAGGAACTATCCATTCTGAAAGACAAGTTGCTTCACCTCACCTCGCTCATGGAACTGGAACTCGATTTCAGCGACCACGAGGAACTGGAGTTTGCCGACCGTACCGAACTCTCGCAGATAGCCGATGAAATAGAGCGTGTCATCGCCCGATTGGCTCATTCTTTCAATGTAGGGAATGCAATCAAGAACGGGGTTCCTGTGGCCATTATCGGCGAAACGAATGCCGGTAAGTCTACCCTACTCAACGCCCTTCTGAACGAAGAGAAAGCCATTGTAAGCGATATCCACGGTACTACCCGCGATGTAATCGAAGACACGATCAACCTTCGTGGCATCACCTTCCGTTTCATCGATACGGCAGGTATCCGTCAGACCACCGATGTAGTGGAAAGCATCGGCATCGAGCGCACCTTCCAGAAGATGAGCCAAGCCGATATTATATTATGGATAATAGATGCTGATAACTCAGAACTCATAACTCATAACTCAAAACTCAAAACTGAAGTCCTTCCTTATTGCGAAGGAAAGAACCTCATCGTACTCTTCAACAAGTGCGACAAGATAACTGCTGAGAGACGCTCAGAAATGGCCCGTACCTTCGAGGAAGTGGATGCTCCTAAACTCTTCCTTTCCGCCAAGAACCGCATGGGATTGGACGAACTGGAAACCCTCTTGGTAGAAACCGCCGCTCTTCCTGAGATTTCGCAGAACGATGTGATTGTGACCAACATCCGCCACTACGAAGCCTTGGTGCGTGCGCTCGAATCCATTCATCGTGTACAAGACGGTTTGCTGATGAATCTTTCGGGTGACTTCGTTTCACAAGACTTGCGGGAATGTTTGTCGCATCTGGCTGAGATTGTGGGTGGTGCTTTTGATGTAGAAGATGTGCTTGGGAATATCTTTAAGAATTTTTGCATCGGAAAATAAATGGCACTTTTTTGAATTGAAAACGGATGCAAAGAAAACCGTATAAAACGCTAATATCAGCAATTAAAATGCTATAAAACAGCATATTGCGGTATTTGCGTTTCTTTGCATACGAAATCGTTGCTTATTTTGCAGTATCAGATATTTGTTTTAATTTTGTCCCCCAGATGGTCCCCCGAGACAAAAAAGGCACTAAAATTTTGTCCCTTTTTGTCCCTCGGGATTCTCGGGGGACAAAAATTGAATAGTAACGACTAATACTGTAATCAAATGGCAAAGAAAATCGATGTACAAAAAGAGCCTGTCAAGCTACGTGAGAAAGTGCTCAAAAATGGAAGTATCAGTTTATTCCTTGACATATATAGT
>JBGVGD010000015.1:0-58464 GCA_045121515.1 Phocaeicola sp.
GCCTTGAACAACGCAAAGGCATTATTAAACAATGAATCATTATGATAGCAGAAAAAAGTGAAATGATATTCGGTGTACGTGCCGTCATCGAAGCCATTCAAGCAGGAAAGGAAATCGACAAGATTTTGGTGAAACGCGACATTCAGAGCGACCTTTCCAAAGAATTGTTTGCCGTATTGAAAGGAACATTGATTCCTGTACAACGTGTACCGGTAGAACGTATCAACCGAATTACCCGTAAGAATCACCAAGGTGTAGTGGCTTATATTTCATCCATTACCTACCAGAAGACAGAAGATTTGGTTCCTTTCCTTTTCGAAGAAGGTAAGAACCCGTTGCTCATCATGTTGGACGGTTTGACCGATGTGCGTAATTTCGGTGCCATTGCCCGTACTTGCGAATGTGCAGGTGTAGACGGTATCATCATCCCAGCCAAGAATAGTGTAAGTGTAAATGCAGATGCCATCAAGACTTCGGCTGGAGCTTTGCATACTCTCCCAGTATGTCGTGAACAGAGTTTGACCAATACAATCAAGTTCTTGAAGGATAGTGGTTTCAAGATTGTAGCCGCAACCGAAAAGGGTGATTACGATTATAGCAAGGCCAATTATATGGATCCTACTTGCATCATTATGGGCGCAGAAGACAAGGGTGTATCTTATGAACATTTGGCTCTTTGCGATGAATGGATCAAGATTCCAATGATTGGAAAGATTGAATCCTTGAACGTGTCTGTAGCAGCGGGTGTATTGATTTATGAAGCGGTAAAACAACGCGGATTTGGTAACGAAGAATAATAGAAAGAGTTATGAAGAAGATAGTTGGAATTATCGCATGTTGTTTCTTTGTTCAAATAGTATCAGCACAAGCGCCTAAGTGGGCGGAAAAGGCCAAGAAAGCCGTATTCTCGGTAGTGACTTACGACAAAGAAAATAAAATAAAGGGAACTGGAAACGGTTTTTATATCGATGCACAAGGTATCGCCTTGTCGGATTATTCCTTGTTTGAGGGTGCAGAACGTGCTGTGATTATCAATGCAGACGGTAAGCAGTTGGATGTTAATCGTATCATGGGTGCTAATTCCATGTATGATGTGGTTAAGTTCAATACCCCTATCGATAAGAAACAAATGACTTTGACCATTGCCCCTCAACCGGCTAAGGTGGGCGAAACGGTATATTTGCTTCCTTATTCCACTCAGAAGGCTACTAGCGTCCAAACAGGTAAGGTTACAGCCGTGGATAGCATTGGAAACAATTCTTTCTACTATACCTTGGAAATGAAGACCGGTGAAAAGACTATCAGTTGTCCGATTATGAATGCCAATGGAGAAGTGTTGGGATTGATTCAGAAGAATGCATCGGAAGAAAGCACAGAAAGTTATGCTATCGGTGCCGGTTATGGTGCATCACTTAGCATTTCGGCATTGTCTATGAATGACGGGGCATTAAACAAAATCGGTATTAAGAAAGCATTGCCTGATACAGAAGACCAAGCCTTGGTATTCCTTTACATGTCTTCCGAACAATTGGATAAGGATAGTTATTTGATTTTGATTAACGATTTCCTTGCGCAATATCCGAATAGTCCAGAAGGATATATCCGCCTAGCCAACTATTATTTGGCTAGTGGTGATGCTTCACAATATGCCTTAGCTGATGAAAACATGAAGAAGGCATTGGATGTGGCTACCCAAAAGGATGAAGCGCATTATCAGGTTGCTAAGACTATTTACTCATACATGATTTCATTGGAAGAAGGTCAGGAAGCCTATAAAGAATGGAGTTATGACAAGGCTCTGGAGTTGATTAGAGAGGCTATTCAGTCTAGCGGACAACCAGTCCATATCCAATTGGAAGGAGATATTCTCTTTGCACAAGGCAAGTATGCGGAAGCCTATGAAAGTTATGATAAGGTAAATAAATCTTCTTTAGCTTCTGCCGCTACTTTCTATTCAGCTTCAAAGGCTAAGCAATTAACAGAAGGTTCAGACATGAATGAAGTCCTTGCATTAATGGATAGCGCCATTGTAAAATTGAGTAAGCCTTATTTCGGAGAAGCTGCTCCTTATTTCTACGAACGTGCAGAACTTCGTGCTCAAGCAGGTAAGTTCAGAGAAGCCGTAATGGATTACAATACCTTCTTCGAAGCAGTCTCAGGGGATGTTACTGCCCTCTTCTATTTCCAACGTGAGCAAGCAGAAATGCAATGCCGTATGTATCAGCAAGCCTTGAATGACATTAACAAGGCCGTGGAAATGGCTCCTGAAGACGTAGATTTCTTGGTAGAAAAAGGTTCGGTACATTTGCGTGTCAACCAATTGGACGAAGCAATTGCAACTTTCCAGAAGGCTATATCGATGAATGACCAGTATGCTGCTGCTTATCGTATGTTGGGTTATTGCCAAGCCATGCAAAAGAAGACCAAGGAAGCATGTGCTAATTTTGCAAAGGCAAAGGAATTAGGTGATACTGTAGTAGATCAATTGATTGAAAAGTATTGCAAATAATCATAAATAGAAAGGACGGTTTTATTGACCGTCCTTTTTGATTTTTATAAATAGAACTCGTTGGGTATTATCCGTTATGCGATATCGATGATCGGTCCGTTCATTTACTAGCCATACAATGTCCTCTCCACTACAAACTACATATTGGTTCTCCTTTTGGAACAGAGAGTATTTCTTGTCGGTCAGATAATCGCTCACTTTCTTTTTCCCATTCATCCCCAAAGGAATAAACTTGTCCCCTCTCTCCCATTTCCGAATAGTCAGTGGATGATTCAATTTATCTGCATCCAGGCATGCGATGTGTTTATCGCGAGGAATGACAAATGAAGGAGTTCTTTCGATTTCCTCAATGATCAATTCAGGTATCAATTGGATTGAATCTTTCTTTTGAATCCATAAGTATTCTCTATCCCGTAGAACTTCCCACTCGGTAGAAAAGAAACGCTTGCCCGATTGGGAAGAAGACAAGCTTCGATAGATATCCCGGATTTGACTTGCATTGAATCCTTTAGGCGAGAGAACTTCATGCAATAAAGAAATTGGAGCCACATCCTCCAAGATATCTACAAGAGAGATGCGAAACAATTCCGGAGATAGGAAAGTAACCTTATGAGTTATGGCTTCCATTCGGTCTTTTTGGTAAATGTTGGCAACTTCTGATAGTCGGAAGGTGGTTTCTTGAATGGTTTCCATAACCGAAGGATTCACTTCTTTCATCAAAGGAAGAATATTCAGGCGGATTTTGTTACGCATATATTCGTCTTCCAGGTTGGTGCTATCCGTCACATATCCTTGATTGATCGCTTGTAGATAATCCAAGATTACGTCCCTACTAACAGATAAGAGTGGGCGGACAATGTATCCGTTTTTAACCGGAATCCCTTTTAGGCCATTGATGCCAGCACCTCTCATCAGATTCAAGAGAAAAGTTTCTACACTATCATCCCGATGATGAGCTACGGCAATAACCGATGCTTCTATTTCTTTTCGAATGTGCTCAAACCATTCGTAACGAAGTTCACGTGCCGCCATTTCAATGGACAAGTGATGCTCCTTGGCGTAAGCAGATGTGTCAAAATGGGTTACATGAAGAGGTATGGAATGTTCTTCACACAATTGGCGTACAAAACTTTCATCCCTATCCGATTCCAATCCACGCAAATGGAAATTGCAATGGGCACATTCACAAATATACCCCAATGATAACAATACACGAAGCAATGCGACGGAATCGGCTCCACCACTCAATGCCACCAAGACCTTGTCCTGTAAGTTGAACAAGTCTTTTTCCTCTATGAATCTTTGTACGTCATATTTAAGCATATCACAAAGATAATGCTTCTTTTTCAAAGATTCACGGAGAATCTCTATTTAAAACACATCTAAATAGTTGTACACCTCCGACGAATGAACTATCTTTGCATGGCTAAATATTTAATTATGCGATTATCAGAACTGAAAACTGGAGAAAAAGGGGTTATTGTCAAGGTGTTAGGCCATGGCGGTTTCCGCAAGCGCATCGTTGAAATGGGATTCATCAAAGGTAAGACGGTGGAAGTCATTTTGAATGCTCCTTTACGTGACCCAGTGAAATATCAAATTATGGGGTATGAAATTTCCCTTCGTCACCAAGAAGCGGAAATGATTGAAGTCATCAGTGAAGAAGAAGCCAAGTGGATGCAAAACCCCTATCATGGTGCGCTGACCGAGGACGAACTATTGTCTGAAGAACGTATGGCCGAACTGGCTAAGGGAAAGCGTCGTATCATTAATGTCGCATTAGTGGGAAACCCTAATTGTGGGAAAACTTCCTTATTCAATATAGCCAGTGGTGCACATGAACATGTAGGTAACTACAGTGGGGTAACCGTAGATGCCAAAGCGGGATTCTTCTCCTTCCAAGGTTACCACTTCCGCATCATCGACCTACCAGGTACCTATTCTCTTTCGGCCTATTCTCCTGAAGAAATTTATGTTCGCAAGCATATCATCGAAGAAACACCGGACTTGATTATCAATGTAGTGGATGCTTCGAATTTGGAACGTAATCTCTATCTGACTACGCAACTCATCGACATGAATGTGAAAATGGTTATTGCATTGAATATGTACGATGAATTAGAGGCAAGTGGTAATCATTTGGATTATGAAAAGCTGAGTGAATTGATCGGGGTTCCTATGGTTCCTACCGTAGGTCGTACTGGACAAGGTATCGACAAGTTGTTCCATGTCATCATCGAGAGTTATGAAGGTAGTGACTATGTGACCAAAAATATCCGCAAACAAGTGCGCAACGAGGTATTGGATGACATGGAGGCTTGGCATAAGGATGTGGAGCCTGAGGAACAATACGGGAGTGACCATGGTATATTCCGTCATATCCACGTAAATCATGGACCGGTATTGGAGAAGAGTATCGAAGCCATTAAAAAGGAAATAGCCCGTAACGAAGCTATCCGACACAAATATTCCACCCGTTTCCTTTCCATTAAATTGTTGGAAAACGATAGGGACATTGAACGTGTGATAGCCGAATTGCCTAATGGGGAAGATATCTTGGCAACACGCAATCGGGTAGCCGAAAGTATTGCAAAGGCAATGAACGAGGATAGCGAACAAGCCATAACCGACGCCAAGTATGGTTTCATTAGTGGTGCCTTGAAGGAAACATTCACGGAAGGAAAACTGGAACGTGAACAGACTACCCGAGTAATCGATAGCATCGTGACACATCGTATTTGGGGCTACCCTATTTTCTTCCTGTTCCTATATATCATGTTTGAAGGAACATTTGTTTTAGGTGAATACCCAATGATGGGGATTGAATGGTTGGTTGAACAAATCGGAAACTTGTTCAATCACTATATGCCTGAAGGCCCTTTGAAAGACTTGGTAATTGATGGTATCATAGGAGGTGTTGGAGGAGTTATCGTATTTTTGCCTAATATCCTTATACTATATTTCTTCATCTCTTTCCTTGAAGATTCGGGATACATGGCGCGTGCTGCCTTTATCATGGATAAGATTATGCATCGCATGGGATTGCATGGCAAGTCATTTATTCCATTAATCATGGGATTTGGTTGCAATGTACCGGCTATCATGGCTACCCGAATGATTGAAGACAAGAAATGCCGACTAATCACGATGTTGATCAATCCATTGATGTCTTGTAGTGCTCGTTTACCTATTTATTTGGTATTGGTGGGTGCTTTCTTCCCTAAAATAGGCAGTTTGGTACTATTGGGTATCTATGCCACGGGCATTTTATTGGCGGTTTTGATGGCGCGCTTGTTCAGCCGATTCTTGGTGAAAGGCGATGATACTCCTTTTGTGATGGAGTTACCTCCCTATCGTATCCCTACTGCCAAGACGATTTTCCGTCATACATGGGAAAAGGGAGCGGAATACTTGAAGAAAATGGGTGGTATCATTATGATTGCATCCATTTTGATTTGGTTCTTGGGATATTATCCTCAAGGCAACTATGAAACCATAGCCGAACAACAAGAAAATTCTTATATCGGACAAATTGGTAAGGCGATTGAACCGGTTATCGAACCTTTGGGATTTGATTGGAAATTAGGTGTAGGTTTGCTTTCGGGAGTAGGTGCCAAAGAATTGGTGGTTAGTACGCTGGGTGTACTCTATGCGAATGATGGAGATTTGGATAGTGTGAATTTATCCGATCGTATTCCTATTACGGCCACCGTAGCATTGGGATATATGCTCTTTGTGCTGATATATTTCCCTTGTGTTGCTACCCTTGCTGCTATCAAACAAGAATCAGGAAGTTGGAAATGGGCATTTTTTGCGGCATTTTATACTACAGCCTTGGCTTGGCTTGTAGCATTCATCATAAATCAATTAGGTACTTTGATTTAAAGAACATCATGTTTTCATTTATATCTCAAATTATTTATGAATTTTCAAGAAATAATCGTTGGAATCGTACTTTTGGTTTGTATAGTGTGGGTGGTAAGACGAACTATCCTCTGTTTCAAGCGAATAAGGCGTGGTGACAACCCTTGTGAGGGGTGTCCATGTGGATGTAACACTCATGGAGAAAAGTGTCCAAATGAAAAAAAATAGCGATTTCATCGAAATTTTTCATCGAAACGCTTGCAGATTCAAAAAATAGTCGTACCTTTGCAACCGCAATCGAGAAACAAACGATGCAGCGAAAAATGAAAGATTGGTTCCTTGGATGAGTGGCTTAGTCAGCGGTCTGCAAAACCGTGTACGGCGGTTCGAATCCGCCAGGAACCTCAAGGATTGGAAGTTTGGGTGAGTGGCTGAAACCACCAGTTTGCTAAACTGACGTACGGGTAACCGTACCGGGGGTTCGAATCCCCCAGCTTCCGCAGTAGTAAATTACTGAGATTTAATAATATAGCACTATTAGGGCAACCTAATGGTGCTATTTGCGTTTTATACCCCTTGCATCTGCCTACCCACCCTTCCGAGGTGATAGAAAGTTGTACGAAGTGTAGACCGCAGACCAAAACATTCATTTTTCACCCGAAATGTGACCGTTATGATAACGATTAAAATATACTTCAGAAAGCACAACCAGAAAGCCACCAATGGTTTTGTTTGGGTTTCATTCTACGTACAACGGCAAAAAGTGAACTTCACTACAAAGGTATCCGTTGAAGAAAAGAACTGGAATGAGAAGAAGAAACGTGTGGCATCGTCTGACAAACTTGCGGCTGATAAGAATCTCATCATAGAGAACGTATTGGCGAGAATCAATAACGTATTCGTGAAATATCGACTGAAGGATAAGAAAATGACGAGGGAAACATTTCTGCGTGCGTACAATCGTCCGGATGATTACGACACATTCTTCGATTATGTGGCAGCCAAACAGCGCAAGCTAACTCGAATGGAACTTGGAACCTATTGCTCTCATCGGAGTGCCATCAATAAACTGCGCCAATACTCACCTACTCTTCATTTCGATGATATCGACACACACTATCTCGACAATTATTTCTCACACCTCAAAAAGGAATGTGAAAACAATGATAACACTGCATACAAAAACATGGCCATCCTGAAGAAATATGTCCGACTTGCATACAGGGATGGATACATGGATGAGAACCCCTTTGATGATTGGAAAATCCGAAAAGTACAAAGCAACTGCGTCTATTTGGTCGAAGAAGAACTGAATCGCCTGATTGAACTCTACAAGTCCGGTGAATTGGACTATTCCCTTCACAGAACTCTCGAATTCTTTCTGTTTATGTGCTTTAGCAGTCTGCATATAGGCGATGCCAAGAACCTCAAGCTGGAACAGTTCAGTCAGAACACATTCACATATTACCGAATTAAACTCCGAAATTCAAAGCCTGAACCCATTGTTGTGCCCATTTCACAACCATTGCAAATGCTGATGAAGAACATCGTTGGCACAAGGAAGAAAGGCCCGGTATTTGAAAAGCTCCTCCCCGACCAAACTATGAACCGATATCTGAAGGACATTGCTGCTGAAGCAGGTATAGACAAAGCGATAACACATAAGGTCGGACGGCATACCTTTGCTACACTTTATCTTCGCAAGACCAAGGATATCGCAGCTCTGAAGGAAATCTTAGGACATTCGGATATATCCGAAACATTAGTTTATGCTCATGTCCTCGAAGAAAGCAAACTGGAGGGAATTCGATGCTTTGATACCTTTAATCTCTAGCGAGGAATAAATGTAGCAAACAAAAATACCAATTAAGGCCTTTAATAAGGGAAGTTTTACTATCTTTGCACTGCCAATCTCAAGACATACCTATAAAAAAACAAGCGGTAACACCGCGGAAGAAGGCATTAGCCCTCGGCCGTGCGGTGTTACCGTTATTTGTATGTTACGAGATTGGCGTCTGTAATTTTATGAATAGGTCGGGGGCTTTTTTTATACCCCGAATGTACGTATCAGCCTCTAGACAAGACTTCGGATGCAATCTGCTTGCACTCCTTGCGATATAACTGCAGCTCGTTGTATTCGGCAAGATGCTCCTCGCTACCGTCACCATAATTCAACAGAATGGCTTCCACCTGATTCTGTGAATACTTCAGACGGACAAGACCGGCCACGAAATCATCATAGTTCGCATTAGCAGCATGGATAAGGGTACCGCCGTCCAACTCGGGACCTTCATAGGAATAAGCCGTGCAAGGGTTTGAATCCTCGCCATGGTCAGATTCCGGAACATAACCCTCAATCTTCTGCTCATTCAAATAAAGGATATGACGGTTGTCGTCATACTTCTGAAACTTCATTCGTTGTAAATACACTTTCTTCATAATCACGTAAATTTGTAGAATTTCTTTTTAAACTTGTTCTTGAACTCCATTACCACCGTAGAAAACGGCAGTTCATCACGTGAAAAATCGTTCAATGCCTGGTCAATCAGTACTGTCGAGCCGGTATAGGTGAAATGCTCTTCATCCTCCCATATTTCTACCGCATCGTCACCGTCACCCTCCATACGGGCGATTTTGCGGAAACGGAACGCTAGACACTTCTTGGGAACTTCCTTCATCACCTCCTTCGTCTCTCCGTTTTCGTCCGTTTCCTTAACGGATACGACTTCTTTTTCAATCACTGAATCCTCCACCTTGTAGTCTATCATCTGAATCAGGTACTTGTTCTCGTCCTGACCTTCCAGACAAACGATGTCCTCGATGGACAATTTCTGTTCCTTGTTCATACCCTCAAAGGGAGTCCGGAACTTTCTTTTCTTTACCAATTTGCCAAATCTTTCCATACATATTGATTTATATAAATGTTTTGAATCCGCATGAATTCCTATCCCCAACCTAGGCGCTGCCTTCAGTTCGATTTCTCTCTGTGAAAGCCCCTTCTTGCGCAGCTTGGCCACCTGCTTGCACAGATCCTTCTTGAATCTCTTGCGTAGAAGGGCATGGTCGGGATAGAGAACCTGGCCGCACATGTCGATGCCGTCACACAAACGCTGCACATTCCAGCCCTTGTTGACCGAGAGCAGCCAGTCCCTCGCCAAATGCATCACGGCCAGTTCAGCCATGATACGGATGAAAGCCTTGTCGCCATGAAGGATGTATATGTTATCCATGAACCTTGAATAATGCTTCAATCCTTCACGGCAATACCTCTCAAACTTCTGATTCATATATCCGACACCCTTGGCCAGTTCCTCCGCTTCATCCGGAGTCCTGCAGGTAACAAAGGAATCCGTTACATAACGGGACTGCCAATATCTGAACCGCTCGACATCATTGAGGATATCGAAACAGCGGATTGCCAGATAGTCAAATCGGGAGAGAAACAACTGCCCGAATAACTGGGCAAGCTTCAGACCAAGGACGATGCCGGGATTGAAGCTGTCAACCACTTCATCCAGGAACCTAAGTAGTTTCCTGTCCTTGATTTTACGGCGGTACTCCTTCTTGAGAAGTCCGTGGTCTACATTCTGAAAATAATGGTGGATGTCCAAGGGTACGCAGTAGAAGGTCTCGCTTTGGGGATGAGAATAGATATCCCTCTTCATCATCTCATAGAAATAGTGAGTCCCTTTACCCTTGGTTCCGGCTGGAGAACGCCAATAGAGAGTCTGCCGTAACTTTTCCTCAACGGGAATCATCACAGCATGCTGAATCACATGGTCTTTGACGGGAAGCTTGTGGACAGGGCGGACTTTTGGGTGATGGACCATCTTCTTCGTGTATCCGGATGTAACCCATGTTTCATCCCGATACGCATCTAAAAGGGCTTTCAGGTTCTTCTCCAAATCATCATGAAACTCCTGTACGGCCTTGCGTTTCATCTTCTGGTCTGAATACTTCCAGAAAGCCTGCTCAAAATTCCGCTCCGTCTCTACTTCCTCGGATACTTTTCCAATCCGTTTCATTCGGTGTACTTCGGTGTAATTTCAGTTGTCTGCTTTTTTACTTTCTTTACCTTCGACAGAAGCCACATCTTGGCTTATCTACCAGCACTTACCTTATTGTGTATGTTCCACCATGGGGTGAGGTCCATTCCTTTATATCTCTCCGGCAAACAGACTTGGCCGGATTCAAAATTGAGGGACGAGCCGTAGTTCACATTGGCATTCGAGACAGCATTGTTCACGTTGAGAGTCGAAAGACCGCATTGACCGCCATTGTTAGCGTTGCCACCACGAAGACAAAGGCGAGAACCCGAAACAGCTCAAAGGAGTGCCACCCTGCTTTTGAAAGCATGCTGCAAAATTAGCAAATAAATATGTATGGAAAGAAATCAAAGAACGATTTTTCTGAAATGAATCGACTTATGTCATCGGCGTGCTTCGCACGCGGGGTGCTTTGTGTCCTACGGACACCTGACGGAAACCCAAGGACACCCAGCAAGCCCTGCACCCTTTTAGGCCGCTTCGTAAACCGGAACCACCGACCAATCTTCCTCCGCTTCGCAGAGGGACGAGCCGTAGTCCACATCGGCAACCGAGACAGCATTGTACACGCTGAGAGCCGAAAGACCGCATAGACCGCCATTGTAAGCGTAGCCACCACGAAGACAAAGGCGAGAACCCGAAACAGCGCCGGATGTATTCCAGAAATGAGATGTCTCATAAGTCGTTTCACTGCCTCCAATCTGGGTACACCACAATTCGCAATTGTCCATCGACAATTTTTTGATATATCCACTACCCTGTGTCGGAGTAGTGGAATAGGCCACCATACCCGTAGCATTGCCAAGTGTCCAACTGCCATAGATGGAAGGTGCGACCATGTGAGTGATCGAGGTGTCGGCATTCACTAGACCATATTCGTCATCCATCATTCTCCAGATATAGCCGAAAGGATGCTTCAAGCCGAAGAACACTGGAACGGGAGCAGTATAATAAACCGAACCGTCTTCAGCAGGTACTTCCACATTCACCACACCTACACCGTCACCCAATTCGACACCTGCCGAGGTATGTAGGAAAGGACGATAGCCGTTATAACCATTCCAGTCACCGATTGTTGTAACACCAGTACCCACACCGCATTGCCACAAACCATCGGCATCCTTTGTAGCGTTGAAAGCCGATTGATCGTAATGGGTACCCATTATCACGTCAAACAGCACCTTCACCGCAAACTGATGTCTCATTGAGCTGCACATCCAGCCCGAACCGTTCTTGCGTGCGGCCGCTCTGAACGATTCAACGGTCATGTTTGTGGCACATCGGCCAATCAGCGTACGATAGGTACCGTCATAGCTTGTATTATTGTCACCGCCCCGATAGTTCGCATCGTCATTGATATAGCTGACTAAGGTACCCGAACTTCTCTCCATACAAGCCAAGCCCGAAGCGGACATACTGCCCACCGGAATCACATAATTATATTGACCAGGAATCGGAGAAAGGGAAATCTCCTCGTATCTGAGCGAGCCAATCTTGTAGGTTGCGAAATACCACTTCTTGCCCCAACCCCATTGGTAGTGCCCCATGGAGCCGTCCAACTTGGCCGTCTCACCATTGGCAAAACGATAATGGTTGGTCGGGTCAAGTTTACGTCTGCTATGGTCATTCTTGACCAGATAGCAACCCAAACCAAGGATATCGGGAAGATTACGCAACATCTCGAGGCTGCCGAACCATGTAGCCGCCTTAGGAGTTGCGTTGTCTTCATTCCACACTCTACCGCACGAAGGATTGTTCGCCATACGGACGGCATCCTTCAAGCCCATATAACCCGAAGCGCCCGACTTCTTGTCAAACACTTCTATAATCTTGTCCTGGACTTCATTCGTTGCCAAAGGAAGGTCATCCAACTGTTGGCCACCCTCAAAAGCCGAAAGCATTGCCCGGACTCTTGCTTCTTCATTTTCTGTAAAAGCCATAACTTCACATTTTAAACGATTCTAATTTTACTGCCTAAACGCATCTTCCCCGAAGAGGTCAGTCGGATGAGCGGCTGACGCACGGTAACGTCAACCTCTTTCCATACTTCCGTATTCTGGGGAGGTATTACATAGAACTTCGTGGTACCAGTACCATTAACGGAAAGGATACCCGAAGGATTGGCCATCACACTTTCACCGCTCACACGCTGGAAGAGCACATTCTGCATCACATAGGTAGGATAGAGTTTGAAGCCGATGCGCTGCACTACCTTGTTCTTCGTGCTGATGCTCTCCGGTACCGAAACCTCGAGTCTGACAGGTGCGGCCTGGGACTCCGCTGAAATGCTCTTCAGAACGGCATCCATTGCCACAATCTTCTCCTCTGCCGTGGCATTGGTCGAATTGCACCGGCTCGTCGCATCCTGGCACTCTGCCTTGATTGTACTCAGGTTGGTAGCCGACTGGTTAGCCGCTGTCGCGGCAACGTTGGCATTGTTGGCTGCGGAATTGGCATTGGCAGTTTCATTCACACATTCTCTAGTTGCCGCAAGGCTACTCCTAGTAGCATCATTGCAATCGGAAGTTGCAACAAGAGACTGTTCCGTTGCATCCTTGCACTCTTCAGTACTACGGTCACATGCAGCTACTGCTGCCGTTGCATCAAGTGCTGCAGCATTTGCAAGGTCTGCAGCATCTAGAGCAGCCTGCTTTTCCGTACCGACTTCAAGGATTGAAGCATCTACCCGGTCGGCTGCAGCATTAGCTATATCAGCAGCCGTATTGGCTCTATCCGATGCTAAAAAGGCATTGTCAGCAGCAGTATCAGCACGGACAGCAGCCGAAATACTCTGAGCCGTTGCATTATCCGCCTCCTTTGTAACTGCTTCACACTCCCCAATGGCCACCTGCATGTCTGTCTTCAAGATACCGAAGGATGCAGAACGTGATTTTTCGGCTTCAACTCTCGCCTTTTCGTTGGTGATTCTCACCTGCTCCGCTTCGTATACCTCGGATATTTTCGCTTTCTCCTCCGTCAGATCCAGGATGCTTTCTGTTACCTTCTGTGCAGCAGTATCAGCCCCTTTTTTTGCTTCTACCGCCTGGTCTGTGGCTGTTTTTGCAAGGGATGTCGCCGCATCAGCTCTAGCTGCAGCATCTTCTGCCGGTTTTGAAAGCAGTGAAAGCGGAACTTCCACCACTTCATTACCGCGTAAGGCAGGGAGTGAATTGACACCCGAAAGGGATGTTACAACCTCAAGTTCACCTACCCCTTGTGACTCGGCCATAATGTCCGACTTGACAAGATCGGACAATTGTTCGATGTCATAGTCTGCCATATCACTTCAGGATTTCTGCAAGGTCATTCATGAACTGGTCATTGATGGCACTCTGTACTTCGAAGGGAATATTTGCTGATGCATCGAAACGTACACTGGAAGCGCCTTTATCATAGCTACCGTAGCCGATTCGCTGTCTATTCTCGCCGTCTGTACATGAAAAGGAGGAGCTTACAACCTCAGGCGCACCACCTATCGGACTCTTGATTGAATAGTCAATCACATACTTCGCATCACCTACTGTCAATTCATTGTAGGCCTTACGCATTTCATAGCTCTCTGTAAAAACCATAGCCATAATCATTCGTTTTTAGTTAATAATTCATTTAATGCTCTTTGCACGGATGCAAGGAAATTATCTTTTACTACTTGTTTCAACGGATCAATGTATTCATCCGGAACTTCAATCTCGCCTTCAGAGAAATAGATCTGTCGTGCGAAATCATCAAACCCGATATCACCAGTTGTCTGGTGAATCTTGTTACCCAACTGTTTGCGGAGGTCTACCGCAATTTTCTCACCTTCGAAGGTGTGCTGTACCATCACCTTGCTGAAGTCAATTTTTACAATCTTATTCATACTATTTTAATTAATGACAAACGAATCCGTACCAATAAGTACCGTTGCTAATAAAAAACATGGCGCTCGCTCCATCACTGGAAACACTGGTACCCACAGAATTACTACCCCAACTTTTTATACCAGCCGATGCACTTATGCTTAAAGTTTTTGTACACTTTACAAAAATTATTTTGCCAGGACAGGAGCTGGGAGCTGGAAGAGAACTGTTACTGCTAAGCTCTATAAAATCTGTCGTATTCGACATGTAACTTGAAGTAATGTTTCCAAGTCGGAAATTTTTAAACTGAGCATTCCCTTTCAATGTAAGTCCATACGAATCCATAGACACCCCATGCGACACACCGCTTCTTACTTCTTGAAGATTGAATGATTGCGGGAAAATCTCAGTAGATTGCGTTCTCGCCGTGTTATATAATCCCAAATAAGCCCCATTTTGTGAAGCATTCAAGTCAGCAACAAATACATCATCCTTATAAATTTTGAAACCTGCATGATTAACCTGTACCTCATAGCCGTAAGGATTTGACACTACCAAATTTTTCGCAACTAGATTGTCCACATCAATCATCGAAGTCTTTATATAACCACCGACAATGATAGTCTCATCCTCCATTGCATCCAATATACTGTTATAGGTCGCAAGAGAGCCCAAACCAGTTACATCTGCCGCTTTGATACTGTTCAGATAGGCCAAACTGCCTAAACCACTAACATTCGAGGCACTGACACTATCCTTATAGGCTAAATCACCTAATCCTGTTACTTGCGACCCTCCAATTCTCAAAGCACTAGCATCAATCAGTGAAGTTTTGATGTAGCCGCCTTGGATGATCGTATCGTCAAGCAGAGATTTACCTATCATACTTTTGAATGCCAAATCACCCAGACCTGTTATATAGGTTGAATCGGCGCTGATTGAATCCTTATAAGCCAAACTGCCCAACGAATATTCCAACCACCAGATGGAATCATCAATGTCGTCTTGGGTTGCCTTGCCGTTGATTTCTGAGACTACATCATTGGCTAGAGCATTGAAAGTCACTTTGCCTGCAAGGTCTATCTGGTCAGCAGATATATCAATCTTCGAAACAAGAGTACCCAACTCCGTCTCCAGGACATATGCAGAAAGTTGTGCAGTCCTTGCCACACCCTGAGTATTCACTTGGGTAGAGAATAAGGAAGCAAACTCACTGTCAAGCACCAATCCGCTTGTACTGATGTTGGTTATGTTACCCCATGCGTCAGTCTCTATCGAGTTGGCTACAGCCGATATGCTGTCTGCATTTTGGGTAATTCTTGTTTCATGGTCAGATACGGTACCTGTCAGCAAATTAAAGTCACGTTGTGAGACTTTAAGACCAATCTGATCTGTCAATAGTGTTATGGACGAGTTCATATCTGTCCGGATACCGTTCTCTACGTCATCAATACGTCCGTTCACTTCTGCCTTGATACTGCCTGCAGTTTGTTCAATACTAGAATGGTATTCCTCTGTAACGGTACCATAAAAGTCGGCAATCTTGGCAGTATAATCAGAAGTTAGGCTTTCGGCCGTCTGATTGATAAGTCCTGTATAAGCTTCAGTAATATCGGCTTCTTTGTTCTGCACCAATGAAGTGAACTCAGTTCTCAGCTCTTCAGCCGTAAAAAGAAACTGGCTACGATATTCTTCCAGATTCACACCATGCTGTTTGATATGTTCTGCGTTAGCCTGTATCTTCTTGTCGGTAATCTCCAGCTGCATTGTCCATCGTTCTTCCATATCGGCCAATTTATTGTCGGCCAGTGCCAGGTCATAGATATAGATATCGCCATCAAATGACAGGAAGAAGTCCCCCGTACCATTCCATTTACCGGCAATTTCCTTCACTTCAAAGGAGGATGAAACCTCAAGCGTCTCCTCATGGACTAGAGGCACATATTCTTCGAAATCATTCCGTTTCTTTTCATTCTCAAAATAAACCCTCAAGGTACCACGTTTTGAAACCATATACTTGAAGGAAACAAAGAACATCCGCGGCCGATAAAGTTCTATACCTGTCCCCACTTCATTACCTTCCTCATCCGTCGTTGTCTGTTCCACCAGATTGAATTCAGGATGCATTGCATAGTTGTCATTGGATTGGCGGATATGGCTGTTCTTCAGTCTGAGGACTGTCATCGTGTCTCTTGCAACTATACCTGCAACGGCATTCTTTATTGAATAGAAATTCCCGTTGAAATGAAGAAGTCCGCCTGAAGTGCGGAAAACCTTCACATCATTGAAGAACTCCCACAATCCCATATCAGATGTAAAGGATGCATTGCTCAGATAATTGTCTTCGGCATTTATCTGTTGCAGTACGGAAGAAACGGATGCCCTTATCATCCCCTCAAGAATGGCAAACTGTGTCTGTACATCCTTACCATTGGAAAGGACGAACACGCCACTCAAGAAACAGTTGTCGGCATATAGTCCGTATCCTTTCGGTTGCATGTCTGCCGGGAACCTGTCATCGGTTATACCATCCAGGCACCCCACTCTTGTGCGGAGGCATCCGTCAAAATTCTTCGTTTTGACTCCATCCAGGCAGTCGAAACGCGGTTGTCCGTCTTCGGTAGCGCTTATCAGGATCAAATTCTGACGCAACTTGTTTTGGGTATTCCCCATCAGCACCACTTCATCGCCCGGTTCTGGAATGACACCATCGAAATCTGCTACACGTGCATACACATCTTCGCGTTCTACACGTACTACTTCCACCCAATAATATTTCGTACCTGTACCAGTCCACACCTGGCAACGCATCAGGTCATATTCGCAGAACATGTTTGTCTCTTCGAATGTGAACTTGTATTCCAACCCCACTTGTTCTACACTCTTGACCTTGCCGTTAGCGGCACTAACTACCACCATACCGCCCACAGAGCGTATTTTTTGGATGATAAGTTCGTATACCGTCATCACCTTGCGGACTGTCAGTCTGTCGATGGTAAAATTCCAGTCTCCAGTTGCAATGGCTTTCCATATCTGCCAACCTTCTCCGAAAAAACCGTCAACAAAAGTGGATGAACCAATCACTTGGACGATGGCTCTTGCTAGGGTAGCCAGCTGTTCCACTTCAAGGTTCATCATTTTGGCAAGTTGGTAGACGGTTATCCCTTCTTCAAAGGTAATATGCTTATGGGCTGTATCCTCCTTGTCCTTTCGGAGATATCTTTCATCAAGTTCCTTATTTCCCTCCTTGATTCTCTCATCCACCATCAATGCGGAATAGATATCGGCATCGCTGACTTCTTCAGGCTTCTCCTCATCAAAAAAACGGATGAACCGGTTGATTGGCTTGTCCCGAAAGTCCAATGCACCGACACCCAATCGATAGGGTGTACTATCATCTTTATCCTTGCGGAGATAATGCGATTCCAAATATTCTCCACCGACCATAAATTCCAAGACGGTATTGAATGCATCCACCACCTTCTGCCAGTTCCGGTCCAGTTTCAAACGAACGTCACGACCTGTATCTTGCTGACCATTCCAAGGAACAATCTTTTCAAAATCAAGATTCAGCTCTATCTTTTTGTTTTCCGTATCTTCTGCCATATCAATTCAGTTCAAGCATTATACCATTAAACTCAAGCAGCAACGGCTGCCAGCAAGTCTTTTCCTCCAATGTATCCATATCCACAAAATTCAGCAGATAGTCATTATAGCGGGTCCTGTCCTTGCGGTTGCCAGCACGCAGCTTCGCATGTTCCACCGTCACTATTCCATGACTCTTATGCTTGTCTATGGAATAGGACATGAAACTGAAGGAAAAGGTCTTGCCCTGGTCTGTCAGCACCTTCATCTGTCTGATTGCTTCATATACATTCATGGTACGAAGATAACGGCACAACGATGCTTGAAAAAGGACAAAACAAACCCCGACTACTCTCACGAGCAACCGGGGCAGAAATACACACGAATTTGAATAAGTTTATTTTTTTAGAAGAACAAAAAGTAACATTAGCAACAAGAAAACCCAATATATCTTGAATTCATTGGACAAAGGCTTTTCTTCAACGTTCTCACTTTTATCCAACGAGTTTTCTGTACTGTCCTCACGTATCAGATGTACAGCATCCAAGCCGGAACTATCCCGCTCATGTTCATGGCGATGAGACATTTGTACGCGTTTCTCCAGATAGGTATCTGTCACTTTACCCGTTGAATCATATATCGGATGATAATGCAGCACCTCCAGTGTCCAATGCTTGTTATATCGTTCCAATAACCTTCTGAACGCAAAACTGTCCAATTCTTCCTTGTAGGCCGACATGGCCATACTATCCACTTGAACACTCTTTTCTATTGCCTTCTTACTCTTACAGGAATGAAGGCTGACACCCATCACCATGACTGCCATGAACATCAGGCAGCAACCTAAAACCAAATGCACACTTTTCATAACCAACCCAAAATAAGTTTTGCACGATTCAGAAAATCCACACGCTGAGCCAATCCATTCCGTCCACCGTTCACCTTTCGTGTCACGGTCACCACATCATCCCTATCTGCCATGGCATTCACATTACGCACCTCCCAATACCAACCGGCCACCATGACGGCCAGTTCCGGACTTTCCAACAGTTCGGGATAAGTCATCACATCGATGTCTTCGGTGTAGTTCAACACCAGCCAATCCTGGAAACGTTGGTAGTTCTCACGTCCCGTCAATTGGATAAGTCCCCTGCCCTTGTATTTCACTCCATCACCCGGAAAGATGTTACCCAACGATTCACGACCTTCGTAGGCTTCACCCGAAGCCAATTCACGCACATATCGCAAGGAACCGCTCTCCACGGCCAATTGTGCCAGGAAATGACACTGACGGATAGTCGTATCGATATCGAAACGCACCATTGTATCGTTCAGGAATGGCAGATAGGTACGGATATTCTCATCCGTAGCATGTGGCATGATTGCCTTAAGCTGCTCCGCTGTTATCAGATTGATTCTTTTGTCCATGGTACTTGTTTATTTTATAATGATAATCTACACCGAACAAGCAGCCGGAGAAAGTACTGATTTCACCGAAGGCCACCAATACGGAGTTATGAATCTCGCCGATGGGCGACACCCAGAAGCCCATCATAATCAACACCAGCCCTGCCAAGGCCAGTACCACGGCAGTAGCCAGTTGGATGTTCATTTTTCGTTCTCTTGTCATAAGCCCCTGTTTTTATGCAAATATCCCATTATATAGGCACATAGAAAAGGACACCTATCTGCTGACATTAGCCTCCAATCGATCGAGTTTTTTCAGCCCGTCCCGAATGGTTCGCACGTCCAATGGAATGCCTTGGTTAGCCATTTTATCGGTGTTGGCATTACCCGCCTGCAACAAGAGGATGATGCGGTTCAGCATCTGCAGTACTTGAGTATCAGTACCGCCGACATTCATCATACTCGCAGACGCATTGGTACCCGAATAACCTCCCGAATAACGTCCCACCTGTGTCCGAGTTCGTTCCAATATCTGAGTGGTGTTTATCCAACGGATGCTTCCGTCCTTCTGTGCCAAGTCGAATACATCGAGGAAACGTTTCACATGCGGATTGGCTACGGCCACATGGTTAGCCACGAACTCATTCTTATGCACCGGAATCACACCCGCCACATCATCCGGATTGCCCGTATGGGTATAGCCTTGCACATATTCATCGGAGTAACCACCACTCTTCAGACCTTTAGCTTCGTCACGTTGCTGTTTAGCTACGGCTATCTGCGCTGTACCGGCCATGATAGCAGCGGCAGCTGCTGCAGCACCCAAGGCAGGACCAACCACCGGAATACCTGCCATTGCCTTGTAGGCTTCCATGGCAGTAATGGCAGTAGTGGCCGTCACTTGAAGTACAGCAGCGGCAAACTGCTTGTCGGCATACTTCTTCTTGATAGCATTGATTTCAGCCTCTTTCTGTTCCTCCAGCTTGGTCGTATCCTTGCCGGCAGCCTTGGCTGCAGCTATCTGTTTGTCATATCGGCTCTCCACCTTTTGTATCTCTCCGTCCATCAATGCCGAGAACAACTGGCTGAAACTACCTGCCAAGTCAGCGACTACCTGCATCGAAGCCTTCTGTATCTCAGCACGCTTTTCAGATTTCTCGCGAGTAATCTCCAGCATCTTATCCTGGTATTCTTCTTCGGAAATCAAATCAGCATCCCGTTGCGCTTGAAGAATGGCCTCACGTCCTTCTAATGATGATTTGAATTTCTCTATCAAGTAGTTATCCTCCTCTACTTCATCTTCTACTTCAATCTGCATAGGCTTCACTACAGCCTTTTTCTGTAGTTCTGCATACTTGCGGTCGGCTTCGGCCAGCATCTTGTCCATGACCTGTACTTGCAAATCAGAAGTATCCTTACCGAACTTTTCATTCAGTTCCTGACGCTTGAATAGTGAATCCAATTCCAACTGATACATTTCCTGCTGATATTGTTCTTCAGTAGAAATGCCCCTCAAGTGGAACCACTTGATTTGAGCCAGTTTTTCGTTCTGTGCTTTCTCAAGCAGTTTCAATTCGGCTTGATATTGTTTGTCCAGTTCTTTGTCATCCGGTTCTATAATCGGCTTGCCCGTACCTAAACCATTACCCGATGGTAACTCATTGATTAGCTGCACTAACTTATTCTTTTCTTCAAGCAGAACTGTAAGCTCTTTAGCCTTGTCATCCGCTTCATGGTCAAGCCCACGGATAAGCGCACGCTTCTGTTGCTCGTTGATGTCTGTGCGTGCCATGATGAGATTCTTTTGTTCCTGGTAGTATTTCCGGAACAAAGCCGTTTCGTTGGAAAGCTTGTCCTCGATGATCTTCAATTCCGCTTCAGCATCCTGCCTCAAGTCCTGCTTCTGCCGGTCATTGAGTGTATCAAGGCTTCCAGCTCTCAAGTCAATACGGCTCATACGATTTAGATGCCCTTCCGCTTCGGAAAGTTCAGCGTTCAACCCCTTTAATGATTCGGTGTTTTTATCGGTGGAATCGCGGAAAATTGTAAAATAACCTACGGCTGCAGTAACGCCCGAAATCAATAATCCCCATGGAGAAAGTTTGGTGGCCTTGCTGAACAGGTTGGTGGCAAGCGTGGCCAGTTTCGTGATACCTTCGTATGCCTTGGTAGCCATAGTAGCCCCATTCACCAGCAAGGTATAGGTACCGATAGCGGTTCCTGCAGTCAATATCGCACTCTTGTATTCAAACAGCACACTCACGATAGCACTCAGTCCTTTCACCGTCAAACTGCCCGTACTCACCATGTATTTCATTACCGGAAGCAGTTTCTCACCCAGTTCTACCCGAACTTCTGTAAACCGATTCTTCGCCTTGTCCAGTTCAGCCTGTACGGTGCTGTTCTGTACACCAAATTCATTCACAATGGAAGTACCTTCAGCAAAGGCTTGACTTGCCTGACGCTGCTCCTTGCGAACCTTGGCCACATTACCTGCCAACGTAGAGATGACTCCAGCCGCTTCCGCACCGCTCAACTTCATCTCCTTCAGTACCGGAGCCATTTGGTTCATGCCGCCCATTTTGCCGAGCGATTCCAGGAAGGTCAATACCGCCGCATTCACATCCTTCTCCATCAGGTCGCTGAACTCCTTCACGTCCATTCCGGCCAACTTGGCATATTTAGCCGGCTCTTGGTAAATCTTCATGATGAGTCCGGAAAGAGCTGTCGAAGCCATTTCGCTGCGGAGCATGTTCTGGTCGAGAGCCGAAGCAAAACCCATCACATCGGTAATGGCCAATCCCGCTTGCTTGGCTACCCCACCCATTCGTGCTGTAAATTCCACCAAGTAAGGTTCGCTTGCACTGGAGTTCTGCGCCACGGAGTTCACCGCACTACCAATGGCCAGCATGTTCTCCTTCATGCTCTTGGAGGAATCACCGAACATATCGGAGAGTTTACCGATATTCTTGATTGCATCCTCGCCCAAGTCCTCACCCAGTGCCACGTTGATCATGTCGGCCGCTTCCACAAATTCCAGCACATCGTCCTTTGCCTGGATGCCCAAACGTCCGGCAGTACCAGCCAGTTCGTTCAGTTCCGTCCGAGGAGTACGGGTATCCATTTTCTTGAATTCCTCGTTCAGCGCCTTCACTTCATCCTTGGTCATGCCCGTGTACTTGGTCACCTGACTCTCGGCTTCTTCCATTTCGGCAAACTCATTCACACAGCCACGGATGGTCAGTGCCATACCCGTCAGAGTGGCTACGGCACTGGCACCAATGGCTGCATAACGGTTGAATCCGTCGGCCAACTTACCCAATGAAAGGCTGGTGGTTTGAGCCGATGCACGCACTTTCTTCAGACGGGCATCAGCTATCTTGAGGTCGGCTTGCAACTGCTTCCATTTCTCAGTACCGGGAACAGTATTGTTCAACTCCCTCCGGAGCTTGGAAGCATTCTGTCGGAGTTCATTGTAGGTGTATCCGGTCTTTCCCGCTTCTTCACGCAGTTTGCGAGCCTTCTTGTTCAGTTCGTCCAAGGTGGCATTCATCTTCTTGTACTCATCCGTATCCTTCTTGCCAGCCTTGGCCAGTTCACCCATTTCCTCCTTGAGCTTGGATATCTCATTCTTGGTTTCCTGCAGCTTGCGTGCGGCATCCGCATTGTCTATGCGCAGCGCTATTCTGAAATCACTTGTACTTACTCCCATGGTTAAAACTTTCTTTTTGACAAAAGTAGCTGCTGGGCATACCTTACAAAAGGACACAAAAAAGCCCTGCCTACTCTCACGAGCAAGCAGAGCCGACATATAAATCATATATTATGGAAATTAGTAAATCATCCATCCAACCACCGACCGTCATCCAGCCACACACCCCCGTCACGCCACTTGCCGTCAGTCAGAATCCAGCGTTTGTAAGCTTCAGCATCGGCAATGTCAATCGGATAGCAAGTTAGGCTCCAACGCTTCTGTTTCTGCCCTTGAGCGATGTTGAAATTCATTTCCCGGCACACGAAACGTTTGTTTCGGATCACGAATATCAGTCGGGCATCGGGAAGGTTCGGATCAGAGGTATAGAACTTGTATGCCTTGGTCGTATCGATGTTGTACACACCACTATAAAGTTCAGCATCCAGCACCGACAATCGGAGGGAATACTCCGAATCCACCACAACCATTGGAGCACCCTCCAGTTGTTCAGTCAGTACTTGGAACATATTGTCACTCATGGCCAACGGATAAGCCACTGGCAAAGCCGGACCAATGGCATTCTCTGTACGGCAACCATGCCAGAAAGCCAAACTCAAACGTCCGCTACCCGATTGACTGCTATCCGTCTTGCCGGATTCAATCAGTTCGGTCATGTTCAAGGCAGAAACATCTTCTCCTTCAGCTGTCGTATTACCTTCAATAGAAGGGATGTGCCAAAGGTAGTCCCCGACTCTCTCGCCTCCGGCATCATAGCATGGAATGATATGGAACACTTGGGCACAAGGAATGAATTTCAGCGTCACCTCCTCACCGCCCTTATCCAAGTTAGCATATTGGTTCACCTCGCGCATCGGGAACATACCGCCCTGAAAGTTCGGCAACTGATAAGGCCGATACACATATTGTCTATCGGTGCTGATATCTATACCGATGGTTCGCATCGGCTTATTGTTCATGAAGTACACCCCCAATGTCAACAAACTCGGCGATTCCACTTTCTCACACAAGTTCACCAAACTATCATTCATTTTGGCAAAGCGGAAGTAATCCGAATCCGGAAGGTCATAGCCGATGTTGGCATTCGTCATCAAGTTGGCATTGTCTTCATCTACATCCACTTCATATTCGTCTTCTACCGCACTCAAGTGTACTTCTTCAGCTGCCAAATAGAATCGGTTGGCGAATATGATATCCACTGTCCGGCTCTTGTTGTTTACCACAAGCACCAGATTGAACATCCGTTCCAGATTCTCGAAGAAGTCCTTCACGCTCCAGCCAGGCAGCATCTTGGCATATTCCAAGGTATTCACATCGTGGACCACTATCAACTGGCTGTATCGGCTCTCTTCAAGTTGGTTCACTCCTATGGTATACCCCAAGGCCGTCAGCATCCTGCGGACAATGGCACAGAGGTAAGGCTGCACAATGCGAATGGTATCATCCGACAGACGCAACGAATAGCCGGAAGATGTCTTGCCGAACCGCCATTCATTCAAGATGCCGGCCGGTGTACTGACGGGAGCAGCCACATAGTCAAAGTACGGATAATTGTTCTGCAGGCTCTGCGTATAATAGGACACACGCCCCGATGCATCAGTCAATTCTGCCGTACCCATATTCAGGAACGACACTTGAAGGCTAGCCCCTATCAAGTAATTCAGTTCACTGTTGCCAGATGCCAACTGAACGGAAACGGAATCATCCGTCCAATCCGTGATGATTTCGGTACCGTTGATGTAGCATCGGTTGTCGGCCACCAATACAGCCTGCCGTTTCTCCTTGATTTCACTCGCGTTGTTCAATCGGTGAAGATGCGAGTAAAGCGCAGCATTCGTCGGATTGTTCAACGGCAACTTGAACTCGTAGGTGTACTCCCCATTCTTCGTGAAGAAGGAGTTCTCAATCTTAATTTCGGTGGCAAAATCCGAGGGAAGCACCGCTTCCACTCCAGCAATGTATAGACTAACCATAGTTAACATCCGTTATTTTGATACCCAACGAAAGACCATTGAATCCTCCGAATATCTGATACTCCCATTCTACCTTGTCATTCAGATCTATTTCTACCCCAAGGCAGTTGCCCGATGCAAAGTTGCGGACGGTACTGCGAAGAAATATGGTGATATCCTGCAGCTTGCCATAGTGCAGCATCTCCGCATCATCGGTCTGGCTGCCCGGATTCACTTTCTCCACCACAAAGAAATAAACGGGTTGCACGTCCGTTTCGTTGTCATCCGCACCGTTACCCGTTGCATCCGGATAGTTCACGCAAAGACACACCCCTTTCTTGTCTTTGATCTTCTTAATGATGTGCCCTTCGTCCACCCCCAACACCAGGTGTTCAATGAGCACTTTACAGGCATTCACCTCGTTCATCAGTTCAATGCACCACTCTCTGAATCTCGAAATCGGTATCATAACAATCCATTTTGGTCGGAATCCGCAAAGCGGAAGGAGAATTCTACCGCCTTCAGTCTGTCCTTGCGGAACTCGCGTTCATAATTCTGTTTACTCACGATGATAGGGTACCACTCCCCATCGATGTTTATATCCGCTTCACGGGTATTGAGGAAGTCGTGCCAAAACTTGTATTCGCTCCCGAGGAATATCACACCGCTATTGGCGGTATATTCATCATTGGCACGCACATCAAACTTGCGTTCCACTCCATGCAGATAGCCCGATGAAACTTTTTCCGCACCCTTCAGCTTCACATCGCCCACACAACTCAGCGTTTCGGGTGCATCATACACGTTGCGGTACCGGAACTGGAACACCTCAGCATAGTGGTTGTGGTCCACTATATACTCGAAAGTCTGTTGACCGGCTTTAATGATGTACGACCCTTTCGGGGCAAAGCCCAATAAAGAAGCCACTCGGCTATGGCTCACATGAAAGGTCGTTACCCCATTCACCGTACCCAATGAAGCGGTTCTGAAGAGTCCTGTTTCGTCAGTGGCCGTAACCGATACGCTCAAAGAAGCCCCGTTCACGGTCAACCATTCGGATACATCCGGACGGGTTATCTTCACATTACCCTGCGTAAGGAATACAGGCCTTGACACCCCTTTCAAGTAACGGCATGAGAACAATACCTCTGAGGAACATTGGAATGTTTGATTGATATAGAAGCTGAACGTACCCTTCAGGTGAGTTTGGTCAAACACATTGCTGCTTGGCCAAAGCCCCCATAAAGCCTGCGCCAGAAGCTTGCCAAGTTTGTGCGTACGCACCTGCCAATTGGCATCCGGCACATAGTCCTCACTCAAGATTACTTTACCGTTATGCCTCACGCTGAAGTTAATGGTGGAGTCTGTATCAATAATGAAGTCAGTCATGTTCATGGCCACTTCTTGAATTGACGGCTTCTGTATGATTGTCATAACAAGCAGAATTTGTTGCGTCTGTCATTCTCGGGCAGCAGACTGATATCACCCACATTTCCGTCTCTCAAGTCCTTCATTTGGACTATCCAATCCGTCGCATCCTGCTGCAACCAGGAAGCAAGCCGATTTACATCATCCACCGAAGCGGGAAGGGATTCACGCATCCCGTTTTCGCTCATGTAGTTGCGAACCACACCGCCAGGAATCAGTTGTAACGGCATTCTGAGCAAGGCTAACGACATACTCAGCAAGGCAGTGGCTTTGCATGCGGCAAAACGCACTTCGCTCTCCGGTGTAGACCGTTCCTTCAGCAAAGCATCCCATTTGTCCACACCGTATGCTGGACGGATATGCCGGATCTGGACTTCACGGATAAAGCCCACCAGCAACAGATACATGCGTTCGCTCGATTGGATCGGGAAATACTTGTCAAACTCCCGTCCGCTACGGATAAGCAACGTATCGGCTAACTGCTTCTGCTCACTCTCCATCCATTCCTTCAGCTGGGTCTTGTTCAGGTAGTCAATCAGCTGCTCTACGGCCTGATAGTATTCCTCCATGTGGATAGCATCATCCCTATCCAATTGCCATTCCCAAGGAATCTTGTCGGTACCGTCACTTGCTACCACCACCTTGCGCCCGCTATCCTCATGGCTGACGTCATTCTTTCGGTACATCTGCAGAGTGGCCATGATAGCAATGGGACGCTGCACCAGTTCCACGAACTTCGCCACATCCGCTATCTGCCCTTCATCCGTACCGGATGCTTCTTGATTGGTATAGGCTTGCAAAGCCCGAGTATACACGGCATCACCCACAATCTTGCAAAGATTGTAGGTTGCTACCTTGATGTCACTCTTAATTTTGTTGAACTCATTGTTGGCGTAGTAGTTACCTGTCAAGTCGCGCAACTCTTCAGCCCCGTTATTGTTTCGGTTGAATATCATTTCTTCATCTCCTTTCTCAAGGCTTCTGCCTTGTTATGGTCATCCAGTAATTTTAGTAATACACGCAAGAGGGGTGCATCGTCCGTCTCCTTCACCGAACCGAACACACCGCTTTCGGCCACAGAAAAGAGGATGCTGTTCAAGCCTAAGGACTGATCAGCGTTGCCCTCTCCTTTCGCACGCCCGAAAATGGGAGCAAAACACACCTCATTCCCGTCGATGATGAACGTGCCTTCGGTCAGGAACCGGCAGAAATAGCTGAACCAGGCATAGACACCCCATTTCAAGTAGTCTGGCATCGCATAGACGCGGTTGGCATACAAGGATACCAAGTTGGCATTAAAGGGCTCCCGATACTGACCGAGTTTGCTGTCACCCGTCTTGCGGTAGAGAACCCCACAAAGGGCGGTCAACATTTGCGGTTGGTGTTCCTTGGTATAGGCATTGCAATAGGTCAGCGCATGGCGGAACTCGCCGAAGCTCATATCCGCCCCATGGGATTTCGGGCCACGGAACCTGCGCCATTTCGGAAGCAGCTGCTCGGTCGAGTCAAAGGTCAGTTCGATGATGCCGTTGTCATGTACCTTCCACATCCAGTCGAGCGATTCGGATGCATTCTTCAGCACTACCAGCGATTCCACGGCACGGAATCCTACACGCCATCCTCTGCTTCTCAATACGAAATGTGCCCAAGCCCGTTTCACATCCGTCAAGGTGATACGGTTGTCACTCTCCAGTTTGGCACGTATCTTCAACAGATACTCCCATTCCGAAGGTGTCACTTCTTCCCAACAATCGGGGAAAATGATGTCTTTTGTTTCCATAGTTATACCTGGTTAGTGGCACGTTCTCCGGCCGTTACATTGTCTTCTTTGTTGATGACTTTTCGGTAAAGTCCGATGAATACGCCCTTTTTCTGCGGAAAATTGATACGGATTGCATCATTGATAGCTTCTAAAGCGATATCTTCCGGAATCTGCGTATCGGCACCATAGAAGAGTTTCAGCGCATAGAGCATCTGGCTACCGCTGTCCCCCTTGCCGTCGATAATGATGTTGGCCAATGCCGGATTCAGTCCGAGTCCTGAGGTCGTGGACGAATCGGCAATACGCGATATCTTGGCAAGCGCATCGATGTACTTGTCGATGTTCATTTCGATAGGTTCAATCTTCCAACTCTGCTCATGACCGTCCAGATCGATGAAATCGACACACATGAAGAACTTGCCGGCATTGTTCTTGCCCGCCATTACTTCGGCTATCTGTTGTGACAATGTCATTTTCAATTCATCCAGTTTGGCAGAAATCTGAGCCTCCGTATAGTCCGGATGCTTTTCTACAATCACATCACGCTTGCCCTGCCAATAGCCTTGCGGCACATGCACGATGTAGGCTGCAGCTATCATGTTATTGTTCAGGTAGGCGATGATTTCAGGAAGGGCATTCGCATCAGCCATCCATGGTACGGATCCATAGAACGATGAAATGGAATAGAAGTTACGTCCGAAGCTGCGCATGGAGTGGTACTTCATGGCCACTTCGTGACGTGCCGGATGCCATTTGTCGAATACGGGATAGAGCTTGTAACTCGGGTTCGTGTAAGCGTCGAAGTCACCCACCATAATGTCCTTTATATCATCCACGTTACGGGAGTCATTCTTCGGCCATACCAACCGGCAGTCGGCAGAAGGCACACACTCCAAAGAGTGAATCCAAGGCTTGCCCAGACGGACTGCCTTGCCCGAATGGTATTTCACGAAACAACCCTTCAGGTGATTGTACTCCATGAGCATGTGTCGGATAAAGCCCCGGTAGTCCCAACTGTCCAGCCAGTCCTGTATCTCTTCATCCTGTATCCAGTTCTGCACCCGTTCGTTCTCTTGCACGTCGAGCGTGTAGAGCATCGGCCCTTGTCCGTATATCAGTCCCAACTTGCGGTCAAGGATGCCCGGTGCCAGGTTATTCTTCTCCAATATCCGGCGGATGTTCTTGGGCAGGTTGTTGTCCGCACCCCATGGCACCACACGCACCCCCGCCACCGTCACAGGGTCCATGTCCCAACTCGTAGGGTCAAAGCTCAGGAACCGCTCGAAGGTATCATTCAGTCCGCCCTCCATCCGTACGGCATAGGTGCCCACTTCAGTAGGCACAAAATGAAAGTCTCCAATTTTTCTTGTCTCACTCATAACTATCGGTTGATGTAAATATGTGTAGCATCGAGATATAAATCGCGACAATAATCTTTAACTATTTCGCCCAAAGAATTAATGTTTTGGGCTATGATCGGATTAAACCAATTTTTGGGAGGTCGTAAGTCCTCACGGTTGGTCTTCTTTGTGATAATTCGGGTACCGCCTTCCATTGCATAGCCACGGCCAACCCCTAGATGTACATAGATTCCTTCAGGAGCAAAACTAAACCCTATACTTGTTATTTCTTGACCCGCACGGACTGGTTTCCCAAAATGCCAGTAATTTTGCTTCAAAGAATTCGAAAGATGCACATCCCTATCAATGTGTCTTGATAAACTCGACAACAATTGTGCATTAACCATTTTACCCCATTCCCTGACATTTCGGTTAAATTGAGAAACTGCTTTTTTGTCTTGTTCACGCTCCCATCTTTGAGTAATACCAGAATCTCCCTTTATCATCACTTTTATAGGCCATACATTACTTCTACCGCGACCATTAGATTTTGTTCTCCAATTATCGCGATTACT
Source organism: Phocaeicola sp. (assembly GCA_045121515.1). Taxonomy (GTDB): domain Bacteria; phylum Bacteroidota; class Bacteroidia; order Bacteroidales; family Bacteroidaceae; genus Phocaeicola. The sequence goes on from JBGVGD010000015.1 coordinate 30,020, forward strand.
CATTTCAGCAATTAATCTAGGCGAAACACCTGATGCCTGTAATAGGCTAGCATACCCATTCCAACTATCCCATGTACTCATGCTACAAAATTACCATACACCTCACCCAAATAAAAGGACAAAAAAAGCCCTGCCTACTCTCACGAGCAAACAGGACCGAATTTATATTTGTGCTACCAAGCTAATGTATTTCAATCACAAGGCAAGAAACCAACATCAGGAACAAATACCGAATGAAGCATAATTCCCAATCGGCCATATTCATTCAATTCCTCACCATAATCTATCATAATACGGAGTTTATCGGGCTTCACCTGCCCCTCAAAGGCTGCTTTCGCTTGGAGGTGGAATAACAATCCTTTCACGAATTTCACCTTACCCGAATCATTCAATGAATGCCATAACAAATAATGGATACAGACATTATCCTTGCTTGACCCATAAGAAACCATTCCTTTGTTCAAGAACCATTCCACTCCATTGAATTTCTCAATGGCCTTTTCCAATTCTTTTTTATCGAATATCTTCATACGCAATTTTTTTTACAAAGATACTCATTTATCTGCAAGAAACCTATGTCTGGCAATGTAATCCGAATCACCTATATCACCTTTCTCCAGTCGCTTGAAGTCCGCACGGTCATACATCACACGCTCGCCCTTATCCGTCTCTATATAGTCTGGAGTCAAGCCTACTTCTGCCTTCACTTCTGCAGCCAAAGCAAGGGCATACTCCAAATCATTGATGCCTTTGATTGTGTAGAGTAACTTCATTGCTCACCCCCTTTCTCCAATACCGGATAGACATCTTCATTAAAACGATATTCACCAACCACCTTGTGAATGTCGAAAGTAGCCACATACTTTTCCGGATGGTTTTTAGGATATATGGTGAAATGGTACGGTGTTTTAGCGTCAATACAGGTTTTATCCAAGAAAAGAGGTATTGATCTTGGGAATTGTTTATCAAAATCCTGCAATTTCAAACGAAGGTCCTCTATCCAAGCATCCTTTGACAATTCATTCGGAATAAGATGATGAGCGAATGATTCCAACCATTTTTGGACTTCTCGACCTTTATTGTTGACGCAAGAGTAAGAATTGATTTTAGAAACGAAGAACATCATTTGATACCTCCTTTCTTACAAAGGTCTAAGGATACAACGAACCAAAGGAGCGCAAACAATGTGCCTACCAGTGAGAAGGTAGCAGAACACATCAGTACAGAGAATGCCAGGCAAGCATGGCCAAGGAGCATCACTTGGAGGTTAGACACTTTGTCCTCGATGATATCCGAGAACATGGAGTTTTCACTATTGAGCCATACAGATATGGCCGACTGAGCTGACTGATTCAGCTGAAGAGAAGTTTGTTCTTTCATTTTGGAATGCAATTAAAATGAAGTTAAACAATATGTTGATTAAATTACGGGAGCGGAACTTCTGCCCAAAATTTTAAGAGTTTAATAAAAAAAAGAAAGTTCCGCTTTCCCGTTGCATTCCACCTTATACAGGCAGTGGGCGCATTAACGCTCCACACGGGGGTCGGAACTATATCAGAACCATTTTGCCGACATCAGCAAAATGATATAGCTAGGCACAAAAAAGGCCAACAGCTAAAAGTTGGCGACTGACTCGCCTGTATAAAATGGAATGCACTGCAAATATAGGGAGATTTATTGAAATACCAAAATATAGATCTTGAAAATACACATTGTGTTTTATATTTTACATAAAGTATAAAAATAAAGGGTTCCAGCCTTAGCCGAAACCCTCAAGATACATTTATTAGTCAAGCAAAAATACTATCAATATCTATGTTGTTCGCCTGTAGCAACATTTTCTATTATCAATTCATCACAAGTCCAATTATTCTTATCAGTCCAATCACCATCACCCAAATAAAGCATAATAGCACGATAAACATATGACGATTTAACTCCAAAAGCATTTTTAGCTGTAAACTTTTGATAAACTTTAAATTTACACTCAGACAATTGCTCCCCACGATAATCTGTTTCAAAATCAACTTCTTCGGGAAATTTCATTTTGTACTTAACAAAATGCTCTGATATAATACCTGCACGAACAAGTGTGGGTTTATTGTCTTCACATGACATAAAAACTCCACAAAATAATAGAAAGACAATTAAAATCCTCTTCATAACATAATGGCGAATCCTCTATCAACGTGCGCCGACCGGAACCACCCGGAACCCGATTTCACGGGTTACACGTTGATAAGGGATTCATTTTATTGGTTTTAATTCGGCACAACAAATATAAGCACATTTTTTTTTAAATATGAATCGGCTATCAAAAAAAAACATCTTAATAATGATTTTATTATCGGAATATTTTGTCAATAATGAAATAATTATTATATTTGCAGTGTCAAAATAAACCAATAAAGATATGGACAAAAAAGAAATCAAACAGCAACTTCTATCCAAACGGATGGAAACAAAAGCAAAGCTCGATGTGTTACGAGCAATGGGAGTAAAAAAGTTCGAACGTCAGATAGACGCACTGCTTAAGCGAATGAATGATATCGACAAAATACTCCAAGAGATAGACAAAGAATAATAAGAACAGCCCCCGAAAGGGGGCACAACCTCATAAAATTACACACATATGAATATTCAGGAAGAACTCAAGAAATTGGAAGCCATAATGACAGATGGATTAACCGCTGAAAATATGGCACAAATCGAACAAATCAAAGCTATGGCTACTACCCCTGAAGATGAAGCAGCCATTGAAGAATTTATTGCCCGTCAGTTAGAAGACATTGAGGAGGATGTAGCCGAAATGGAAGAAATGACCTACCGCCTTCAGATGGGCGAAGTTTTGGAAATCGTAAACCTCTCCTACATTGCCAAGAAATATTTCGGACGTACACAATCCTGGCTCTCTCAGCGCATAAACGGCTGTATAGTGAATGGGAAGAAAGCTACTTTCACAGAGAGTGAAATCAATACACTCAATTCAGCATTGAGTGATATTGCCAATATATTAGGCTCACATTCTGTCCGTATCTGCTGATAGATGTTTATTTTGACATTAACCCGATGGAGAGCCGCCATCGGGTTTTTTATTCCCCTCCGTGGTTCAAGGAACGGAAAAATTAATGTCAAGGAAGTTCACTTCCCAATCATCCGAAACGGGTCCCATTCTTTTTGCAAGCGTGCGAGCAAAAAGAATGGGCGACCGCCTCGCCCACCCTATCATATTCTGCCTTCATCGGCATAACTATAAAAATCGCTATCCGTTACTATCACATGGTCAACCATCCGAATATTCATCAGTTCGCAAGATTGGCACACTTGACGTGTCAGATTATCATCTTCTCGGCTTGGTCGGGTGCTTCCGCTCGGGTGGTTGTGAACCAATGCCAAAGCAGCCGCACCACATAAAAGAGCCTCTTTCATCACTACCCGAACATCTACCATTGTACTTGTCAACCCACCTTTTGAAATGCGTTGTTTCTTTATCACTCGGCTTCCTTGGTTCAAAAAGACGCACCAACACTCTTCCACCGACAAATTAGCCATCAAGCCCACCATTTGGCGATATACATCTTTAGAACTAGCTATCTGCGGAGTGACTTCCTTCTTCGCTTTCAGTCGGATGTAAAGTTCTACGGCCGCCTCTGCTACCTCCTTACGTCCTGGAGTGAGTTGGTTTATCACATCTTCAAAGGTATAATCTTCCGCCAATTCCATTTTCTTTCGGTTGGCTATCTTGTACACTAACTCGGATTCGTTCAAAGTTCTCATATCATTGTCAAAAAGTGTTCTCATATCATTGCAGATTTAATGTTCTACCCAAGAAATAACCTCCCAAAATTTCCGCACCGAAATACTCCAATTCACAAGCAAAACGGGCATAACTGAAACCTCGTGTTATCACGTCATCAAACAACACCACCCGTTTCCCGTTGAAAAACTCTCTGTCAAAGTCGATGGTGTTCACTGTAGTTATCGACTTTCCGCACTTTGTTTCGTGAATGGCAAGGCGTTCACCCTCTACTCTGATAGCCTTGTACGCATTGCGTGCACCTGTCAACCGACAAACCTCTTCGGCAAACTCTTCGTATCGGAGTGCGTTTGATTCGGGTGTGCTTGCAGGAACACAAGCGAATACAAGCGTGTCACAAGTACTACCGAACTGCTTCCGCATCTGTGTAGCCACCAATTTGGCTACCGCCTTACTTCTTTTACCCTCTTTGAAATCCCATATCAATTTGCGTACCTTCCATTCATCCTTGTTTGCCTCATACTTAGTCGGCAGATAATCGAAGAAAGTGAACATCGGTTTCTCCCACTGCGCTTTGAATTGTTCATTGATTTGCTGTGCCATATCCTTAAATTTTAATTGATTCTTGAACTTGAGCCGAGGGGTGTGAGCCTTTTCAAATCTTGCTCTACCTGCTCTGAGCTTTTTTTTAATTCCGTCACTATCGCGTCCGGGTATGTTTCGCCTTTTTACGCTGCTTCAAAAGGTGTTCGGAGAGAGCACGACAAGAATCCGCCTAAAACCAACGGCACAGAATACGACCCAACGGGTGGAGATTTTTTAAGCGGACATCGCCCGTTCTTGACAGCTGGAGCGGAACATATACCTTTGCAGCCGTCAAAAGCGGAACATCGGATGCGAGAGGGAATCGAACAATGGGCGAAGAGCAGAGAAGTAGAGCAAGGAACGGGAAAAATGTTTAGGTAAGGAAGTTTACTTCCCTACCAAACATTGCTACCTATCTCCCTGCAAGGGGTATAAAAAAGCTCGTCGTTTCCGAAATCGCTTTTGTGCTATACAACAAATTTATACTTTGCAAAAGCAGCGGAAACGACGAGGGGTCAATCCCAATCGGGTTGACTTCATCAAAAAAAAGGGGCGACTTTCCAAATTAAAAAAGGTACTTGAAAATCCAAGTACCTCAAAACCAACAAACAAACCACCCCCGTTTCTCAAAATTGAGAAACGGAATCGCTCCGATGCCCGAGCCGCACCGCCGAGGAGTTGCAATTGCAAATGGTTTTTCAAAAGGGAAATGTGACGAAATCCCACCTCAAGCAAGGTTTTTCCTATATAAAAAATGCCCCTCCAACCACGTTGGAAGGGCACAGAAAGCCATTTTAATATTTCAACCGATATAGGCAGTGCCTTTGGACTGCCAAACACGCAACCACTCCTTACGCATCATCAGATACTTGAAAGCATCGGTCAAGTTGGTGGATTCTTTGGGCAGCCTTGCTGTCGGCAGCTTATCCCCTGTCTTCTCCTTTACCACCATGGTAGACCCATTGCGGTCGGTCACGGACTTGGTCTTGGTCACCTCCATTTCACTCTTGAGATTACGGCAATTGTATTGGTCTATCTTGAGAGAGAACAGCTTACGCTGGAGATTGCCAGCCATCAAATCCTGCATGAAACGATACTCTAAGTTACTACCAATATTCCCTTGATTCAAAGACATCAGCTGCACACTCCAACCAGTAGAGGAACCGTCTGCGTACTTTTCGATGCAGTTCTTTATCTGTGTGGCCATGTCCGACTTCACACGCTTGTAGTTGTTCATGGAACGGTCATAGTACAGCTTCAGCACCTTGCGTTTCATCGGAGCGAAGTATGCCAGGAAAGCATCCGCCAATTCACGGGCTGTCTGTGGCGGTAACGAGTAGAACTCCTTGAGTACATAGTAAGTGCTGCCCTTACGTTGACCCGTTACCATGGACAACATGTTACCTGAGTCCATGCCTGCTTCCAGATAGCTGTTTCTATCCAGATAGCGGAGTACCGTACAATCCTGCTCCCATGCAAATGGATGCTTCTCTATAATATCATTGAGATAACCATCCGCATAGAAATGGCCAATGGTGAGATTAGGATAAAACAATACACTCGCTTCCAACTTGGGAATAATAGAAAGCACATTACAGTTCAAGCCCTCAAGCCCTTCTGTAATTTCATCCTGAAACCACTCCAGTCCCAATATATCGGCATTGACATAAGTAGATGAAATGAAGAACAAGGAAACACGCTGCCGTGCCTTCACCCACCGTTGTTCCCACCGCTCCATGTTACGTTTGGCCAACTGCATGGATTTCTCCGCCTTTTCAGCCTTAGCAACTAAAGATCTGTCTGTACGGGAGGCTTTGCGCAACGATTCATACTCTTGCAAATGGGATACATAAGTTTTCTTGGTATCATTGTAAACCAGTCCGGCACGAAGAGCCAGCATAATCTTCTGCTTGTCGTTCTGCTTGGCCATCTTGAGTATCCAATCATATTCGCCCAAGTGGTTCGGATTCGGCATATCCGTCGTGAGCGTTCGGCTACGATACCATACAGAATCGCCATACTTGACATAGAAACCACGGACAGCCTTCAGCAGATTGGTAAATTTCTCCTCCGGGAAATACTTGACTTCATCGCCGAATACTCCGACATATGAACGGCCGGCACCAATGGCCATACGGTCCAAGGATATGAATGTAAAGTTGAATCCCGTATAGAACACCATGGTATTGCGCCAATCGGAGCAAATGTTGTACATACGAAGCTTCCATTCTTCAGGAGGGTTTTCATTGATCACGTAATGAGTACCATACTCCCACCCCAATAATGCAAGCCCATCGATGAGGGAAGGAATCACATTCTTATGCAAATCAGAATAGGTATCGGCAACCCATGCAAAAGGAGCGCCTGGACAATCCATTGCGACCTCCTGTACACGTTCAGCCAGCACTTGAACCGTCTTGGCAGAAGCACGTCCGGCTACCCAATAGAGCGACCATGGCATGATGATAGAGAGCAGCTGTGCCACCCAGTTACCGAAGCGGACTTCGACATCATCCGTAATCTTGAGTTTTTTCTTGCGTGTCATCGAGCATTTCTTCAAATGAGGTTTCAATAATATTAGCATCCCGTTTCAGACGTTCACGGTCACGCTCGGAGATATCCGGAATACTGTCAATCTGCTGTGCCAAAAGAGTACGGTCAATGGAAGGAATACCAATCATATTAGAATCGGTCGTGTAGACCTTGATAGGCTTATCCTTCGGTTGTTCACGCTTAACTGGATCCTCTTTATCCAATTGCTTCACCTTCCAGGCTTGAATCTTCAAATTACCGTAAATTTCCATATCCTTGGGTGATTTGGCCGAGAGCAATACAGCTTGAGCTGCTTTTTGCAGATCCTCAAAAATCATGTTCCGATGTGCCCGGTTTTCAATCGTATCATCGAGGAAAAAGAGATTCACAGCCTCATTATACATCTCACGGGCACGAGGTCGGGAACAGTTAAAAGGTTCATGCATTAATAAATTGATAGCCTGGTCCTTCCCATATTTGCGATGAATGCCTACAATGGCATACAAGGCATTGTAGTAATCTTGTTCTTCAGGCGTGAGTTGTTCTTTACAACCGCTCTGGATATAATCCTGAAGGATATGGTAGTAACTCTTATCAAACATCTAAATCACCGAAAAAAACGTTATTGATATTATTCTTGAACTCCAATTGCGCCCGGAACTTGTCCAAGCGCTGCGCCTGGGTGACATTCTCACCCGTAGCAGCTGCATCCGTCATAGATATACCCTCCTTGGCCTGCTGTACCAGTCTGCCACGGTCATAGTGATATTTCAATGGTGAATGAAGCAAGGTAAAGTAGAACATGAAATCGCCCACATCGATGTCATAGTACATCGCTATCTGTTGTGGTGTATAGCCAATGGATGCCAGCCGTTCATATTCTTCGATATTGATTTTGCCGAACCATTTCGGACGTTCTGCCCAAACATTAATTGCCGATTCTGAATTCATAGACTTTTTTAGATTTAAGGAAAACATATTGTTCTTCGAGTGCATTCTCGCCATAGTTCCCGGAACCCTCGACTACATAATGTCCGGACTCCGTATCCAGGCAAGTCACTTTCTTATGTGTCCAACCATATGTCAGTGTAATGATGCCCTCATTATGCAACTGCTTCAAACGCTGGAAGATTTCCGGCATACGAAACTTCAAAGTCTCGGATACATGCAGATGAATGGTACCAATCAATCCTTTATCTTTCCACCTTAACAAGGCATTGATGATACGTTCATTGGTTGAATAAGTAGCTATGTAGAGGTGACTGACATGCCCGGCATTCTTGATCAAGTAAACAATGAAGGTAAATGCCGTGAAACTTTTTCGTGTCTCGATGAAAAAGGCTTCTCCGTTCTCTGGCAAACGGCCACAAAGCTCACGCAGATTATTCAGCTTGAAAGTCAATATGTTTTCAAACCGTTGAGAGAACATCCGCGACTGCCTAACTTCAGCAAATAATTCATCGAGGTCGAAAAATCTATTCTTCATCCAATAATCTGTTTACTTCTGCCAATTCAATCTGATAAGCGGACAAACGCTCACGACGTTGTCCATCCAAATGCGGTTTATCACCCTTCTTCATTTCTGCCTGTACCCTCCAGATATTATTCTCCAGCTGCTGCTTACGCTTCATCAAATCCTTGACTGACATGGAAAGCAAATTTTTACGTCGGGCGAATGATGCAAAAATCGGATGTCTGCCCAATATAGACTTATGTTGCTGATAATAGTTCAGCTCATTCCATATTGCCCGGTTCTCCATGTAACTAGCCAACAAGTTGCATGCTACTTGCGCGCATTCCTCCAAACTACGGCATTCCCGTAACTGGGAATGAAGTTTCACATAGTCGTGATAACGAGAGAACTTGCGTGAAGCCAATGCCTCCAGTTCAACCGGACAATCGGGTTGACTCAGGAAAGGGAATTCTTCACGAAAAGGTTTTGGCTTTTCCTTGAATACAACCACTTCTGCAGTCTGATGAACGACATGCAACGACTCGTCTACGCCAAATTTCTGAACCAGCCACTCCACCATCATCTTCTTGTGACGGATTGGGTTGGAAGTAACCAGACGTAAAGCAAGAGAGGGTGCGCCCGCTCTTTTCATAAGCTGCACACCCTCTTGAGCGTTCGCACCTGACTTCAGCCAAGTGATGATATCCTGTTTCATTACACTTCGTACTTCGATTTTTGAGAGTACCTGTCTGCCAATTGATCTTGCAAGAACTTACTCCATCCTTCCTTGCTGAAACGCAAGAAATATCGTTTATCAACCAAATCTGCAAACTTGGCTGCATCGGGATGTGAAGACACAACAGGGAGCAACCATTCATTCTTGCGCCAATCCACGATTACCGGACAACCCGAAGAACTGCACTTCTGACATGCCTCCATGGTTAAAGGCTCATCCATCATAGTAGTCAAATATCCTACGACCTTTTCGACATTGACAGCAAAAGGCAATCCAGTATCAAGCTTAAATGATTCTGATACTTTCGTTATCATCATGTGATGTACGGACAAAGGATTCAGCAAGAATGTATCCGGCATCATTAGGATAAATTCATCGGAAAGATGTTCTACCAAAGTTACTTTGGCGAAAACATCGTCCATGATACTGTCTGCATTAACAGCAGACAATGATGCAGGAATATGAATCAGTTCCGGACCAAACCAGTCCTCCTTATCACCAATGACAATGATTCTGAATTCCGCCATCAGATAGGTACATAAAGAACGGATAGCATAGAGCAGCGCCATTGGTTGATGTACCGACTTGGCATAAGGGATAACGACACACAATTTCTTCTCACAAGATTGATTCTCAACCATTGGAGTCTCTGATTTTTCTGGAGTCATAATAAAAATAGAATAAAAGCCGACAGTCCGAAGACTGCCAGCCGAGTTAACCTTAAAAATCAATTATCACAGCCCGGTTCCAAGACCTAAAATCTTATTGATTTCATCGTCGTCTGTTGACGGAATGAGAGACTTGGCAATACGGCCAAGTGGTCCGCTTCGCAAGGAACTTGCCAACTGAACGATGTTCTTGTTGCCTTCCTTGTTATCTTGCGAATTGTCCTGTCCCACTTGCAATGGTGTACAAGGTGTACCTGCAATTTTTGCATCGTCACCCGAACAGCCCATCACAATCGCACCGAGGTTCGCATTGATGTTGGCATTCATCATTTCGTCAAACTCCAAGCTGGTACCCGGATGTTCAAAATCTACATGATGAATATAACCACGAGCATCGTCTTCACCTTCAGAATTAGCATAAATGTTGATTGTTGAAGGAGTAGCATACACACCGATCGGCTTCTTACCTTCAGCAAATTCAAAAGTTGTAACCTTCACACCCTTTTCGTCCTTTTCGAACTTTGCTACATCCTCCCAACGGAACAACACGATATACATCTTCTTTCCGGAAGAGCGACCAGCCTGATCACTCTTCTTTTTCACGGAAACCATAGAATATGCTTCACTCATATTTCACCTCCTTGTTAAGTTGTTAGAGTCCTTCTTCCGGTTCTTCTGCAGCAGCAGAGACTTCGTTCACGAATGTTTCAGGCAAGTAAGCGAAGATAGCTTCTGCAATCCAGAAACCACAACCTTCTCTCCATTCGCCGTAAATCTTGGCTTCATAGTCCTGAGTAGCCATACGAAGCTTCTGATTCTTCGGATCGCGTGACATGATATGCTTGAAGTTCTCCTTCGGAGTGATGAAGAATGCTCCGGAACCACGCATACCTTCCAATCCTGCAAATGTAAAGTTGGTATAATCCACCTTCACCTTCTGACCGTCTTCGTTCTTGGTGTTCGGATACTTATCACGATAAGCACGAGAATAATTGAGAATCAAATCAGGGTCTGCATGGATTGTCAGATGCTTGTTCTTATACTTCGGCGACACTTCGTCAACAGCCGATTCAATGTCTGTCAACAATTGGGCACCAGTACCCAAAGTCTTGCCCTTGAACAACCAATTTACCGGCGTTTTACCATCCTTGTACAAGTCACACAACTGAGTCATGTAACCGTTACATACAGATAATGTATCACCAGCAGTATACTTGCCATCTTCACCTACTACAGGTGCTTCATAGCGACCACGGGAAATGGCTTGTTCACGGTCTTCTTCAAGCTTCGGACGAACAAGTTGTTCCACGATATAGCGAACAATCGGCATATCCTTTGGATCCAACTTTTCATCATACAAGTAACCGAGTACATCGTTGATGATATCGGACGGATAGATAGACACGTTGATCTTCATCGGATATTGTTCGATAGTCAACGGAGTGAACTTCGATTTACCCTTAGGAGTCCACTGAGGAGTGAATGCCTGGAGTACCGATGTGATGTTCGCTTGAGTCGCCTTCACCTGGAACTTGTCCGTAATGATGGTAGACATGTACTGCATGGAGTTGGTCGGATTGAGCAACGCCAAGAAAATCTGCATCTTGTCACTTGATACATAGCGTCCGAATTCGGTACGGAGTTCTTCTGTATCAACCGTATCATTACTATTGTACTCATAACCGGTTGATGCAGCCGCATAGTAATTCTTGTTGATAGCCAGAGACATGTCCGGCTTATAAGCAGTCTGTTTCATTTCACCACCCCTTACTTCTGGCACATTCTCACCAGCCGGAGATTTTGCCATTTTTTCATTTTCAGCCTTGAGCTGCTTCACTTGCGCCTGGAGATCAGACAACAATTTCTTGTCAGCCTGATACTGAGCAAACATTTCTGCATCCAGTTCCTGTGTCAAGGCACTTTCAGCAGACGCACCGTCTTTTTCGAAATCGAGCAAATCCTTTTCGAATGCTTCGACAAACTTTTCACCCCACTTGTCGGTCAGCTTCTTCTTTTGTTCTGACAGGAGGACAGACTTGCCCTTATCATCCTTGGCAAAAGCTGAAATACCAAGGAAACCCAATGTCAATTTGAGGATTTTTGGAAACATAGTTAAAGTTTAGAGTTAACGTAATCAATCATAGTCGTATCCACACGAATAGAGCGCACTCTTGAAACAGCAAAATCCCTGTTACCTATGGAATCAATCAAACCATAAGTCAAGGCATCTTCATGATAGAACATTCTGCCGGAAAGAATACCTTCCGTATCGAGTTTCAACTTGTTGCCACGCTTGCTTTTCACTGCATCCTGGAACTTTCGTGCCAACGGGTCCAGTTCTTCCGCCTTGATCTTATCATACTCCCCTTTCTTGGCTGCTTCAAACGGAGCATTCTTATAGTCAGAGAGGTTGGAATAAATCGTATGAACCTTGATGCCGGCATTTTCGTAATACTTGGCATAATCCGGGAACGACATCATCACACCGATAGAGCCAAATTCGGATGATATTGCATTGTTGGCTATAATTTCGTCACAACCGAGTGCTGCATAATAAGCAGCCGATGCTGCCAAATCACAGTAAGCGACCGAGCTTTTGCCTTTGGAACGGTTATATTCCAAAGCATCGATGAGTGGAGCGATAGCATCTACCGCCCCACCACCAGAGTCAATGTCGAGAAGAATTCCAGCCACTTTAGGATTGTCTGAGGCTTCACGTATCAAGTCGGCAATTTCTACGGTACCATACGCACAGTAAGTACCATACTTGAGCATGGTACCATGAAGCGGAATGACAGCAACCGCATTGTCCGGCATTTCAGACTGGCTCTTGGAGGATGCCATCTGTGCCATCTGCAACTTGAGCGGCTTTCTGTCAGACAATTTTTCTTCAGCAGTCTTTGGGTTAGATCCGTCAAGAACTTGTTGAAGAATCAAACCGCTAGCTTCGACATCCTGCAAACGGATGAACCATTTGCCCCGAAGAATCGCGCTATATAAATGTGATAAAACCATTTCGTCTATGAGTCTTTAAACCAACACAAAGATAAAATGGCTATCATATGTCCAAAAGGACTATAAATCAAGGTATGATTTTGGATAATTCTGGTTGCGAACCTTTCACTGACACTTCAAAAGATGCCGGAATCCCCTTTTTCTCATATGTCATTAAGATTGGAGAACTCTTAGAACCTAACACTCTCCTGGTTCCATCGGTATACTTCAACAGCAAGACCCCATATCTGTCCGTGCATTGTAATATTGTCTTCTCCATAGGTTCGGAAGTATTCGATATTCGGGCAGAAAATTCCACATCAACAAAACTACCCCTTGTAGAATGATTTTCTGTTAAAGATGCACCAACAACAGGTAATTCAATGCCTGGTGACATGATTGTAAGTCTGGCATCCCGTGCTCCTATTATCGAGTCAAGCGATACTGCCGAAATCTCATAAAATATCAATCCGCATATAGCCGAACGTTTCTCATTCATAGTTAAGATTTAATTAAAATGTGAGCAAAAAGGGACAAATCAATTCAAAATTAATACGTTAATAATTGTTATCACTCGGGTACAGCCTTCGTTATATCTTCAGCAATTTCTCTAGTAATCTTCCGTCGGTTCCGGTAGTCCAACTGTTTCAACTGGTCATAACTGAGTGCATTATGCTTGATGTTGTATGCTTCAAGAAAAGCACGGATAATATGATCCTGCCGATATCCTTTCTGATGTCCGGCCAAGAAATACTCGCGAACCTTGATACGGAAGCACGCTTCGATATACAGACGTAACTGATGTTGTTTCCACTCCGGTATGTAGATAAAATTCTCTTCAAACAATGCATGGTTCCAAGACTGGATAGGCAGATATAGCGTCACCGGATTATCGCCCAACGGTTGCTTCCTCGGCTTGTCACTCACCGTCACCAATGCCTGTATCATTCTACCTATATCATGAGTTCCGGACACCACAATCCCGTCATGATTCCGGGTCTGTCCGAACTCATGGAAGAGAAAATCCTGAAGATAGGGCTCCAGCTCTATCACAACAGATGGTTTAATCTTTTCTTTGTAGCTCATAAACGATTGATTTTTAACTATAAAGATACGAATTTAATTTGAAATGGTCAAGTTTTCACCATACTATCTTTCATCTATCCGACCCTTTCAGAATCAATACTATCATTTTGTGCAGAAGTGCACATAACTGCGTGTACGCCCTTGCAACCCCTTGATATACAACCAATTCCAATTTGCACAAAATCCGTACAAGTTTTGTACAGAATTCCGCTGTGCGTACAAAAGGTATTTTTGTGCACTTTTGTACAAATCGTACGAATTTGTGCGCTTTTTGTGCAAGGCACAAAATATTGTATATTAATTCATTAAGGTATAAAAAACAAGGTATTGCACGAAAGCACGAAAAAATATTCATTTTTTAAAAGGGTACTTTTTATAATAAAGAATAAATAAAAAAATAATATATGTGCCCTCACTGCGGCACGAACGCACCCATGTCCAAAAGTCTTTGAAAGCCGGAAAGGGGTACAAGGGGAAACCGAAACAAAAAGCGCCCGGATAACCGGACGCTTGTACTAAAGGTTTTCAGGATAAAATGCTTGCGATATGAGTTCGTATTCGCGAGGCAGAGAGCGCACGCCTACAATAATACAAATACCTCTGGCTGCCATTTCATACAGTCTTTGATTGGTTATCGAGGCTCCTCTGAAATTGTATTCTGAGCACATCACAAAATAAGCTGTAGACAGGTCGTAGGCATGAACGTTCTGCCTGATCAGTTTCACGGCATCCGAGGGTATCATAGCAAAACCAAGCTTAACGGCCAACTTGGCTATCATCTGTTTCCGCTGCTGCACATCCGGACAAACTACAACAAAGATTTTATTCTCTTTTTTAAGCATTTATTTATCTATTAATTTGGTCAAATCACAGAAAATCAGTATCTTTACATCATAATAAATTGGGGTAATCCATTCATCTCCGATAATTGGAAAACAAATTTTTTGAAGGTCTCATCGATGAGGTTCTACGAATACTTTTACGGTCATCACTAAATTCCAATACACCATCCATTGCGTCCCGATGCATCAAATCCTCAATAATTACCATTTCAGCCACATCCATAAATAGATTCCGTGAACGTTCTGTGCAATGTTCGGCTATCAGAATGCTTGTCCCTGGCTTCAATCCGAACAAAAGCACCGTGATTGCATCATAGAACTTCGTAAACCGTTCGGGTTGCGCCTCATATATCGGCGTCACCTTGTCCAATATCTCCTGATAACTCCTTGCCATATCAAAAATCGATTAAATGTTCACTGGCCGCCGATGAAGGCTGCACCAAATCCTTATTCACACCAATAGTAAAATATTCCACACCACCTGATTTGTCATCCACAACCGGACGACCATCCTTGTCTGTTTGGAAAGGCAACCCTGTCACGCTGTCGTACTTGTGCGGATTCAATACATAACCTTTCCATGTACAATACATTTTGAACTTCTTCTTGAAGGCCGTCGATGAAATGTACTTGCGCTGCTGTGGGTCGTAATTACAGAATGCATCGTACAACTCTTTTCGGGGAATGGCCGTACCAATTTTCGCAGAATCGGAAAAATACTCGTCTGCCCATGAAATGAGTGCTTCGCCCATCTCCTGACGACGTTTTCGCTGTTCCAACCGTTCACCCGGTGCCTGGATTACCCCAAAGGTAAGGTACAACTGGATACAGTTGGCCAACAGATTCCAGCAAAGATTCCATTGGTCGAAATCCCACTCACTGAAGAACAAAGAACCGAAATCGTCCACCGGTTTATGCTGATCATTATAGAAATCTGAAAAAGCAAGTAACCATTGGCGGTCAGTAAATGATGATCCTTCGCCACGGATAGCATGATTGGTGGCAATGTAAATTTTGGGTGACTGTGTAAAAGGTAATGTCATACGTCGTCCACCTTTATAGTTCACACTCCAGTCACCGGTGATATTCGGAAACAGAAATTCGAAGTTAAAGTTCTGAAGTACGTCATCGATGAATACCAACTTGGTGTTCTCCTGGACATCGTTCCACACGAACTGGTCTTTAAATATGTCGGAGTTCTTGCCCGGAATATAGGCTATCGGCATCACGTTACGCATCAGCTCACCAATCAGGGACTTTCCGGAACGTCCGTTGGAATCCCCTACCTCACTTTGTTTACCGTCCATACCGATAACCGCACGTGCAACATTGTTATCCTTGGCCTCCATCAGCATGTAGCCGATAGCACAAAGCTTGCTCAGTAAATGGATGCGGTTTTCGTTCCTTTCGGTATCGGTCACTTCATTGTCCGGCTTTCTCCAGGTAAAGTTGCTCGTATTAATCAAGAACTGGAGATAATGGCACTTTTCACCCTCTTCAGAAATTTCATAGTGATATACGTCTTCATCAGCACAACTAAACGAGATTAAAGGCTTACCCAAATGTTTGGCCGGATAGTTACGGCGCTGCTCTTCCCAAATATGGTGAGTGATTTTCTCATAACCCATTTCAGACACTTCGTCCTTGGTCACCAACCAACAAGTCTTGTCAAAGTAGAAATATTGTTGATCGCGGGTCGGTCGGATGAAATTCGGATGAACAAAATCTAGCAATGATAGCTTGTCCGGACCAACGTATTGGCTCACTCCCTTGATGAGCATTTCGTTCACACCGACACAACAATTGTGCTTAGCAAATTGAAACAAGTAGTCACGAGCGTCACTCGCCTCGATAGAGCGCACTACTGGTGGCTCCAAGTGGACAAACTGATAAGTACGATCCAAACGACGAAGACGTCCGAATCCCCGGTTCTGCAGGAAGTTCTGTGAATTCACATAGCAGAACTCGTATTCGGTACGTTCAGAATCCTTGCCGGCATTCTTGACCACCACCTTCCAGAACTGCTCATCAGCATCAAATGGCTGTGCCAATACCACCTTGCCGTTCTCATCAAACTTCCAACGATACCTTCCAAATAAGAATTCAGGCAGATTCTTCAAAATCTCCTTGTGACGTTCAGCAAAGGCTTCGTGAGAATGCAGACACCACAACTCGGCCAACTTATGGTCGGTATATGCCGTAATCTTGAACATTTCGACAAATTGACCGGCACCACGCTTGTCATTACATGCAAAGTTGAAATCTTCGGCCAACTCCGTCTCCCGACCACGAAGAGTATTGGCCAATAAGTCATCCAGCCCCTTGTCCCCGGCTTCGTTCTTACGGATATGACCGATGAACACCTCTACATAGATATCGCGGTTCTTCAAGGTGCGCATATACTCCTTGAAGTTCTTGGCAGCATAGTAGAAACAACGGGGACGTTTCTCTACCTGGTCATTAATCTTGATATTGGTACTGATATCATCCCAATCGGAATCGAAGATGAAAGCCACTTCCTTCACTTGGCAAGTGGTCACAATCCGGACAAAATCTTCGGGAAGAGTCCCTTTGTTGCCAAGATTCTGAATACCCGAAACAGCGATGGAAGGAATGCCGTGCTTGCAAGCCTTCTCCGCTTTCTTTTCACCTTCCTGGATATATAACCGATCGATAGGCGTTCCAGCCTTGAAAGCAGCACGTATCTTCTCCGGAATATAAATAGGTGTACCACTACCCGGTGGAGATTTGTATTTGAATGGTTTGCCTTCCTTGTCCAAATGCATGTCCGGGAACTGCCATCGTACCCGATAATACTCCTTAGATTCACCTGCAGCTCTTCGCTTGCTATCTTTCTGAGTATATCGCACAGGCAATCCGTCCAAATCATAATATTCAATGATGACATCATCACCCTTGGTAGTCAATTGGCCACGCTCATCAATCGTGCCTGGTTTAAAGGTACGTGCCTGGAAAATAGAGGACTTTTCGTCACTCTTATAGACATTGGCAGTCACGTCCTCGAATGTCAATCCGGATTCGGCCAACATTCGGGCACAATACGACTCCGTATCAACGCCTTTAGCTTCCTTGCTACCCTTCTTTATCTTGATAGGTGCAGGTTTAGGAGCTTTCTTCTGCGGACGATCATCGAGAATGACATTGAATTCCTTGGCCAAGAACTCCAATGCATCCGTGTAGCTATATCCTTCAACTGTCATCAAGTAAGAGATAGCACCTTTACCGGCCATTTCATTACAAGCAAAGCACTTGAAGATTTCTTTATTGGGATTGATGTTAAACTTCTTGGACGCACCACATTTAGGACAGTCACATACATGTGCCGTACCCTTTTTCGTCAGAGTGTGGAATTTTTCCACCACATCGAGCAACCGCCCGGATGCAGCGTCATTTATTCTTCGGATTTCATCATCATTAAAATACATAGCACGAGATTTAGAGCACAAATTAACGGACAATCCAAACCACCCGAAAGGACGAATTTCACCTTATCGGGTGGCGGAACCAAAATATAAACTATGAGATGTTAGATAGCATCTGAAGAAATATCGTAGCAAGTTTAGCATGAGTACCCTTATGATCATTCAACCTCTCCGGTGTACCTGTCAATTCTCCATGAAAACCGCCTTTCTTCAAATGGTCATAAGTTAATTTAAATAACAAAGTGCCATTCTCCCCTCTGAAGACCACATCCGTTTCCTCAATCATATCCGTTGTCAAGTTCTCCTTGGGGTACCAGCAAGTATTTTTCTGACCCTCAAACTTCACTTCATACCGCATATGCTTTCTCCCACCCCAATGGAAGAATTCTGTATCCGCAATCACACCAATCTTATTGGTTGATTTTACTCTAACTTTTTGTCCTTCTCTCATTATTTTAATTTATTTAAACCTCATCTTCTTCAAACTTCTTCCCACAAAACGGACAGAATGGATAAGACAACGAAATAGTAGATTCGCCCTTACATAAACTCCCATCCTTTTTCTTCTTATAATAAACCACTTCAATCGCCGGCTTAAACTGCATTTGATTACCGACAAAGGCAAACAAACCACTTAATCTCGCCAAATGGTAACCATTCTCTCGAAGTTCTTTTTCTAATTTAGTTCTACAATCACATGCCATATTATCATACTTTATAAAACCAATACAATAGACGACTAAATGTTAACCCTAAATCAAACTTAGCATCTGGTCTCGTTATATAAACATTATCATATTCATCAATATCTCTCAAAAATCCAAAATAGGTCTGTCCTGTATCAAAGAAAAAACAAATTTCTTTTGATTTGTCTGCCGAATGCAATTCTTTAGGAGGAAATGCATTGACTTGTTTACCATTGTTCAAAGTAACCTTAATCTCCATATTTATAGAATGTAATTCTATCATAACTACATAAAATAAGTACAATCATAAACATCACTTGTATCACCAAAATCAACTCGAATGCATAAAGTACATGAGCAGAAAAAGGGTTTTTCGCTGACAATGACACCAACTCTACCAATAGCAGAGTCCACAACCGTATCATCTTTCCTCATCGATTTCAACTTGTCTGTAAAAATACGACTCGTGTAAATACATAACCTCTTTCCACTTTGAGTATAAGCGATAACCGATTGGCCAAATGTATCAGAAAACTGAATCACCTTATCCTCTATTTCACGTCTGGAGAATACATATTCAAAATCAAACACTTGTTTGCAGACATCCGGAAACTTTTTCTTCAAATGCTGTATCATACTAAATTATAGGTCATGTTAATCGTATCAGTCAATACTACATTCACCAAATTGGGATCATCATACTCCAGCAGAACATCCACTTGTCTGTCGCCATGACAATCCACAACTTCTTCACCAAAGTGAATCTTAATCGGAAGATCCTCTTCTTGTATGCGGTTCTGTACAGCATCCGCAAGTTCTTTAATCATCTGATATTTTCGTTCCATATATAAATAAGGTGTAATCCACGCGCTACCCTCCATGGTAGGGAGCGGTCGAGAATCGTGGATCATGGCAAAAGTGATTATTGAAACAACACACCCGAACAGCCGACCATGGCGACTGCCGTCCTGAACCGGATGTGTTGGATTAGGTATCATTCACGGTTAAATATTTGGCAACCTGCCATTTCTTCAATCTTATCTTTTGCTAATTCCGGTATTCTGACCAATCCACTACGCCAATTGTTAAAGGTATAAATCGGCACTTTACAAGCATCAGCCAATTCTCGTGCGACCCTTGCTGAATCACACACTGGAAGTGAACGCAAATAAGTCCTCAAAGCCAAAGCATCTTCTTTCTTTTTTGCAACTTTTTCAGTCATATTTATTTAATGATTGATTATTTATTATTAAATTTATGATGCAAATATAAGAAAAAGGAAATATAATTTCCAAACAATTTAATTAATAATTTCCATTTAATTTAATTGTATTTATGAAACACTTTGGAAATCAATTAGATGAGTTATTTAAGAAAAAACGGATAATTCAAAAGGATTTTGCTGAAAAAATGGGAGTGACTAATGTGACCGTTACTAAATGGAAATCACAGGAGAGTATTGATGCCGCTAAATTAGAAGCAATATCCAAAGTGTTGAATGTTCCCCTTTCTTATTGGTTTGATTTGAAAGATTCACCTAGCTCTATTGTAAATGGAGACAAAAGTGCAGCATCTGTCTATGGGAATGCTACAGTAAGCACATCAAGCGATAAGGACAAGGAAATAGAACATCTGAAACAATTGTTGGAAGAGAAAGAAAGAACCATTCAAATATTAATGAGTAAATAAATGTAGCCCGAAAAATCCCGCTGCATTATTAAGTCAAAGAGGATAAGGCGGATTCAAAGACCGCCAGGAACCTCAAGGATTGGAAGTTTGGGTGAGTGGCTGAAACCACCAGTTTGCTAAACTGACGTACGGGCAACCGTACCGGGGGTTCGAATCCCCCAGCTTCCGCTTCTTGTAAGACAATAAAAATCAGCTATATAGCACTACTAGAGTAATCTAGTGGTGCTTTTTCTGTTTTATACCCTTTGCTTCTTCTCACCCACCCTTCTGAGGTGATTAAAGTTCGTGCGAAGTGTAGACCGCAGGCTGAAATGGGCGTTTTAATTCATTTTTAACCCGAAATTTGACCAACCATGATTACGATAAAGACATATTCCGGAAACACCAAAAAGAGAGTACTACGGGCTTCGTATGGGTTTCTTTCTATGTCCAACGTCAGAAGGTTAACTTCTCTGCCAATGACTCGTAAAGCAGACGTGCCGAAACATTGAGGGAGATGATGCGGGTCATGTCCATCCCTGCTGTTCCTTGATTTACCACAATAGTTTCTCCTGTATTTCACGAAGCTTGTAATTGGGGTTTATTTTCATCGTTCTAAGCGTTGAATGATTCTACAAAAAATAGTATATGTATTTCCTAATTGTGTTGCAAATATACGCAATAAATATGATAATTGATATCTGTAATATACAGTATACCTTGGTTAGAAATAACTATAATTCATTTCTCATCTCCTCCCAACGTCATTCTTATCAGTATTCACGTCAACGCCGCAGGAAACGGATCAAAATGGATGAATGCCACCGGCTGGAGCTGCTACACCTCCAAAGGCCAAACTCAATCCGACAAACTAGCCGAATGCCTATACGAAGCCGCCATCAAGAACTTCCCCGGCAAACGCATCAGAACAGATAAATCAGATGGAGATCCTGATTGGGAAGAAAGCTTCTACATCCTAAGAAAAACACTATGCCCCGCAGTCCTCACAGAAAACTTCTTCATGGACAATCATTCTGACCTAGAGTACCTGCAAAGCAGATCCGGCAAACAAGCCATCATCGACACCCACGTAGAAGCCATCACAGAATACCTCTCGTCACTCTAGCCATCAACCCAACTCCATTCCCCGTCATGGCCGACCCTGATCGGTCATCCCAACACATCCGACCACCGACCGGGAATCTCCTAACACAAACCCCATGCTGCCACAAAAACAACATGGGGTCATTGGTCTATAGAATCGGAGGGCGGTCAAGCTCACTGACCCTATAATCATTACTGCAAAGTCACCGACTTGAAAGTATATCCGATAAATGACTTGTTATTATGGTAATCACTACCGTTATAATCCGTTTCGGTAGCAGTCCAATACTTCGTACCGCTGTCAAAGGTCATCACTTTCTGATCCGATGACAATACGAGTTCGATATTCTGCGTATCATTAGCCAGACAGAACAAGCCGTTGTCAATTGATTCATATATCTGATTTACGGATTGAACAGAGCCTAATGTCACCTTCATCAAAGATGTACACATCATGAATTCAATTGCTCCAAGATTTGTTGCTTTGGGTGCATAGACAGTCTCCAAAGCCTCGCAGGAGTTGAAAACACCATTTCCCAGATCGATACATTCCGGTAAAGAAATGGTTTTCAATGCGTAGCAGTCACTAAATACAGCATCACCAAGGGTTTGAACAGAAGGGAGATAGACGTCGGTAAGCTTCATGCAACCTTCAAGTGCAAAGCCTTCAATTTCAATCACATTCGGTGCAGAAAAGCTGGTCATTGCACTACTGAAAAATGCGGATTCACCAATCGTTGTGGCATCGGTCAAGGTGACAGACCGCAATGCCGCACCGGCTCGCCAGTTTTCGTTTACATACTCATCAACATAGAATGTATATTCCGGAACCGTCTTTGCTCCGCTGATAGTCAAGTCGATGGTTCCTGAATAATTCATTACCAATTCATACTGATCAAGGGACGGGTCTACAGTGGTAGCAAGGGCTGCGGTAATGGCAGAGAACATCGTAGCATCAGCATCTTCGGCAAGTTTAATTCGGATGTCGGTTTCGCCTGCTGCCAACTTCGCAGCGATAGCGTTTTGCAAGGTTTCAGCTGTTGTATTCTCATCGGCTTCGATATACTCCTTTCCAACCGAAAGCGTAAATGCACGATGCTCACCTTCGCCAAGGGTGAAATCTTCTTTTGCTTTGACGATAAGCGGCTCAGTTGCTCCATCGACTGTCACACGAATCAGTTCATCACCGGTTTTGTATTCACCCGGCATCACGATAGCGGTAAACTTGCCATCACGGATGTAAGCACTAACCCATTGGCTTTCCTCATCTACACTCATTATGCCTTCCTGAGTATAATCAAAGGTAGCCGCACTACTTGTTGAATAAACCTCAGCCTTGGAGAGAACGGTTCCCTGTGCGAACTCATTTTTTATGTCATAAGTAGCGGTAATCATCGCCATACGATGCTGCATCGCAAATGTCACCGCACCCTGACTCTTTGAACCGACGCAATAGGCATTCATATAGTCGGCTGATTTCAGTTTAGTCTCATCACTTTGGTCTGTCGGCAGCGTAAAACTTCCATATTCGCTTCCAGCTGGATAAACTGCAAGCAATGTATGGCTACCATCACCATCCCAATAGAGTTTCTTGTCCTGTGTCCACGACGCAGATTCATCGACAACCGAGGCTGTAAAGGTGGCACTCACATCATTTGCAGCATTAAACACAAGAATCTGGTCGCCATTCTCCCACTTGTCACCTGTGCCAAGCGTATTCACACGAGTCTGTATGGCATCGGTAGTGAATGCCACCCGTATCTCCTGCTCCAGCACTTCCGGAGTATCATCTTGTGTGCAAGCCGTGAAGCCGAGGGTAAGGGCTAAGGCAGCCAAAATCCATTTTCTTTTCTTCATATTGTCTTTTTCTTTTTTAATATTCCATTTCTTTTATCTCTACAAGCTGAAGACAAGACGATGAAAACGAAAACGTCCCGAACAAGGGATGAGCGAGCGATATATCGCAACTCCTCGGGGAAACTAAAGTTAATAGTGCTAAAGCACGTTCCTTTAGGGAGATAAACCTCCCGTCGTCACAAGCAACGCTATCATACCGCGTTGCCGTCGCAACCGACGCTCCTTTCGCGTCGGCGGGACGAAGAAAAGAATGTGTGGGGAGGGGATGTCAGTACACAGAGGGGGTGAGGAAGACTCGCCAACGACCGTTGTCGTCACGGGTGATATATCCCTTGTCCAGCAATGTGGCAATCATCTTCTGCAATGCGGAGCGGTTGATGCCCGTTTCTTCTTGCAGATATGCCTGTGTAGCCTGGTCTTCTATTTGCATTGTCCGCAGAATCTTACTATAGGTCGCAGTGCGGAAGGCTATGCGCTGGCCATCGTACCACCATACATTTT
The DNA here is from genome assembly GCA_045121515.1 of Phocaeicola sp. Taxonomy (GTDB): domain Bacteria; phylum Bacteroidota; class Bacteroidia; order Bacteroidales; family Bacteroidaceae; genus Phocaeicola. The sequence continues at coordinate 53,932 of JBGVGD010000015.1, forward strand.
CATTGCGTTCGGTGACAAACAACACATCATTGGCCACCTCTTCGGCAATCAGTTTGCTCATATATTTATGGAAGGGGCGTATATCCTTCAGCGAAGCATGAGCACCATCGGCTGGCGTAGCGCCTACTATCAGGTCTGCCTTGTGCAATGCCTCCAGATAATGTTGTTTCAAGCGGCTGCGTACCACAATCATCGGGTATCCATGGCGGGCAAGGATGAAGTTCACCATCAGTCGGGCTATACGTCCGTTACCGTCCTCGAAGGGGTGGATGCGGATGTAGCGGTAGTGGAAGAGTATGGCCAGTTCCACAGGCGACAGCTTGCCCTCCTGCTCGGCCTGGTTGTACCAGTCCACAAGGTCGGTCATCAGCGCCGGTGTCTCTTCGGGCGATGCGTAGTCGAATCGGTCGCCATAGCGGGTGATGACACTGTTGGGACGTGTCTTGTACTGTCCGGCATGGACGGTGTAGCTGGTCTGCATGCCTCCCGGCAGGTTGCGCCAGACGGTGTAGTCCTCGCGCAACAGCGTGCGGTGCAGGGTACGGATGAAGTGCTGCGACAGGGGTTGCTGTTTCTCGCCCGACTCCATCAGCATCATCTGTAGGCCTACATTGCTGGCTTTCATCTCCTCACAATCACGAAAGTTGGCCTCACCTATCACCTTACCAAAGAGCAGCAAAATCTCCGTCTGCCCGTAGGTCAGCGTATTGCCCTCTATATGGTTGCTGTTGTAGTTGAAATCCACGGTAAATCGTCGGCTCAGCCGGTTGCGGTCATCTTCCGTGAGCGGCTGCAATTGCTGCCATGCCTCCAAGGCTGCTTGTAGTTTCTTGTCTTCCATTGTTCTCTATGTATATATACCACTTAATAAGGTGGTCAATTGACCACTATTCTTGGTGGCAAATGTACAACAAAGAGATGGATTGACCAAAGAAACTCCTGTATTTTCTCTTTCGTCTTGTCTTCAGTATGTCAAAGTTCGCTTTGCACCTCCACTACGGGAGAGCGATGGTGAGCAGGAAGGAACATTCAACCCCGCCTACCCTGTTTTACGTCTTCGCTTCTCAAAAAACATACTGGTACAAACGAAAATGTCCCGACTGCCGTAGGGCTATCGGGACGAAGAAGAAAATGTATGTGAGGAATTTACCTTTACTCGTCTTCTTTCTTGTTAAGCAACAATCCATCTTTGGCATTCATTGGAGATATTACCGCCTTGCCTGTTTTCTCTTCCAATTCCATGCGGGCATTGCGGGCAATTTCGCCTCCTTCTTGCGCGATATGCATGTGTTCACTAAATGTCTCCGGATTGCGATTTTCTGATATTTCCTTTGTCGAGAGTTCGGCAAGCATATTCAGCACCAACTCTTTATTGGTCATATTATCTCGCAAGTTCTCCTTTTTTAGCCCTTTGAACCGTTTATATTCGCGAGCCGTCATGTCCGACCAAGTCTGATAGATGATATCAGTGAGTGTGGCAAACTGTACTCCCTCTTGCAGACCGTGTCGTTTCCACTCATCTGTAAGTTCCTTGCGTATTTCAATAGACTTCAACCGTTGGTTAATCCAGTTATCCGAATACCCCAATCGTTTATAGTCCATCAGCGCCTGGTTGATGGAAAGTTCCGGGTCCTGCATCTGGTCAAGACGCTCGGATGCAACTTTTGCCATCCACAACTTGAAGGGCTCTGCCTTTGGTGAAGGAATAGACTGGATGATACGGAAAAGTTGCTCGGTATCGGCTGCCAATGTTTGACGTTTCTTGCCAGTTTCTGTGAGCATGGCTACCTGGGGACAATTTGTCCCCACGAATGCAGCAAGTTCTGGGTCACGCTTACGCATCTTCTTTAGATAGTCGGTAGGATTGACACTGTCGGTCAATACTGCCACCACATCAATTACGGAGAAATACCATTTCTCCTGCTGGTCATCCCATACGGTACGCACTTTCTTTTCCTCAAACAACTTTATCGAATTATGCTGTGTCATACAAATATCATCTTTCTTTGTTATACATACAAAGATACGCTATTTTCAAGACTCTACCAAACCGATTGAAATCTTTTTTTACTCAGTACCAAGAAGTTACAAAATCTTCTTCGTCTTGTCTTCAGTATGTCATGGTGCGCTTTGCACCTCCACCACTGGAGGGCGATAGTGAGCAGGTGGGCAATCAAGCCCACCTGCCCTATATGATAGATTTTAATTTCCTTATTCTCCGTAATTCTTTACGGTCCATCCAGAAGGAATACCACTTCTGCTAGTAGGTATTTGACCATCTTCCGCACCCTGGTCTAAACCTTCAGCCTTGATAAATGTTCCTGTTGAAGCTACTCCATCTACCCAACCACTTAAACATCTATTTGCACTAATGTCGGTAGCTAACATTGTGATATGATTTAGGAGAGTGCATTCTTTAAACATCCCGCTATAACATCTTTCCACCAAAGTTGGAGCTGGTAATACCGGGGATGTTGTCAAACTTGAGCATCCTAAGAACATGTAACTATAACAATACGGCATCAATATAGTGGCAGGTAATTCTGGAGCCTGGGTCAAGCTTGTGCAATCCTCAAACATTAGTTCATAACATGCCTCTGCCAAAACAGTAGCTGGTAATTCCGGAGCCTGGGTCAAGCTTGTGCAACCTTCGAACATGCAGGCATAACATCCATACGACAAAGTAGTAGCTGGCAATACAGGGGCATCAGTTAAGCTAGTGCAACCTAAAAACATCCAGTAATAACAATCCTCCGCCAAAGTAGTAGCAGGTAATTCTGGAGCGGAGATCAGTACTGTACAATCTCTAAACAAACAAACAAACTGAGCTTCTGCTGTTGAAACTGTAGTATAGGCTTCCCAATCAACTAATGTGCGAATATCGCCATCGCAAGAAACCATTACATTAGGATTCTCAAAAGAGAATGAAATGCAATCAGAGTCACTAGTACCTGTACCAGCGATATTTTTTCCTCGCAAACGCAAGTTTCCGTTTTCACCTCCAAAAGCAATGGCAAAAGGTTCAGCAGTTGTAAAAACATAGTCCGCCCAAGCGCCATTGTTAACAGAGTATTGAAGTGATACTTCTATGCTGTATGTTCTATCTACCACCATAAATGTCTGCTCCTCCTCAGCGCTGAAAGTAAGGAACGGGATTTCCTCTGCCACACCGCCGTCGATCTCTTCTTCAGTCCAATCGGTAACCACAACATTTTCGATACCAACAACATCTTTACCTACCTTAAGAGAGAAGGTGTAGTGTTTGCCCGGTTCCAAACCGCTGGTAAGCGTGCTATTATTGGCAAATACGGTCAGGTTATCAGTCTCGACAACGGTGAATGTCATCAACTGGTCAGTAGACCTATAAGCCATTGGAGCTACAATGGCAGTAAACTCGGTCTCCCCATTCTGCAATGGGGTCACAGCTACGAGGTCATCGGTAGCGTCGGGGTACTGAGAAGTCTTGCTGTAAATCTTTACATCAGTAATGGACTCCCAACCCTCATACTCGGTTCCCCAGTTAGCAATCTTCACCGTAACCTTGGTTAATCTATGCTCGAAGTTGAGATTTAGCACTTGATCAGCGGGCTTGGCCATTGCTTCAGTAGAGGCAGTCATCCAGTCGGCAGAAGCCAGCTTGGTAACATCACTTTGGTTTGTAGGGATTCTAAAATTCTCATACGAAGAGTAATCTGCAACAGGATACCATGCATTGAACTGGTTGTTTTTATCCGCACCTCCATTCCACACAAAGGCATTGCTGGTAGTCCAATTGGTGCCGTCAGTAGTGGTATAGGTAGCCTCGTGTTTCGAGGTACGCAATGTGTTCACAACTTTAATAGCATCTCCATTGGTGAAGTTTGTAGCACCATTATCACCGTATGTCACACGGGTCTGCATATTGCCTATGGTGGCGTTTATCTTTACTGCATCAGCGCCGTCTTGCATCACAGAATTGAAATCTTCTTGCTCGCAAGCAGCAAAGCCAAGAGCTATCGCTGCAAAGACTATATATCGTAATGTCTTCATATTCTTATAAATCGTTTATAGGTTGGAACACTGAATTAGAAAGTCTCAAGCTGTCCGCCCTCTGTAGGAGTTCCCCAAGAAGCAGTAGTAATGCCGCCAAGACCTACCTTGTCCGGACCCACCTTGAGATTGACGGTGTATTGGGTGCCTGCCTCTAGCTTGTTATCTACGCTTGCAAGGCTAATATCAGTCTGAAACATTTTACCATCACTTGTAGTGATTACGATAGGGAATGACTCGCACGAAGCCATCGGGATGACAAGTATCTCATTGTTGCTCATCACGAGGCTAGCCCCTGCTTCGCTAAGGTTACTCCAAGAGTTATCTGACACATTCAGTGTGCCCGATGCGTACATGTTCACCACTTTCACCTCAGTAATGGTTTCTCCTTCAAGTTCAGTACCTAAAGTAGGATTAAGCACCAGCTTTGCAAGGGCGTGTGACATGCAAATGTTAACAGGGTTGCTTGTGATGAGAGTTTGCGAAGCCACCAAATAGTCGGTC
>JBGVGD010000016.1:0-43560 GCA_045121515.1 Phocaeicola sp.
CCTTGGCTTAATCCAGAACTGTAATAATCACGAAGAATCCGAAGACATTCTTCTTCACTGTAATGTTGCCATTTCTTTCGCATACTGCTTACACATTTTTAATCGTTTATAAATGTGTCTACCTATAGCAGTATAAGACACGATCAAGATTCACCACCGTTTGCTGAGAATCTACGAGTTACGTCCTTGGTGCTGGTTGTGTATGTGGTTTCGGGAAAATGCTAGAGAAATGCCCATAAACAAAAAAGACGGAAAGCGATTTACCTACTTTCCGTCTTTGGTTGTTATTTATCTGATTAGAATTCTGAAGTAAAGTGGAATTTAATATGCTTGAAGTCCATCTGGGCCATCTGGAGCACATAACCACTATCCGCCAGGAAGACATCGCGGCCTTCGCGATCCTTCGCCATGTACTGGTACTTGCGCTTCTTGAAGGCTTCGAGTTCTTCGGCATCATCGCTCTCTATCCAGCAAGCCTTGTAGAGGCTGATAGGTTCCCAACGACACTTGGCATTGTATTCGTTTTCCAAACGGTACTGGATCACTTCGAACTGCAACTGACCTACCGTACCGATAATCTTACGACCGTTGAACTGGTTGACGAACAACTGGGCTACCCCTTCGTCCATCAATTGGTCGATACCCTTGGCCAACTGCTTCTGCTTCATCGGATCGGCATTTTCGATGTACTTGAACATTTCCGGCGAGAAACTTGGCAAGCCCTTGAAGTGAAGTTTTTCACCTTCGGTCAAAGTGTCACCAATCTTGAAGGTTCCGTTGTCCGGCAAACCAATGATGTCGCCCGCCCAAGCCTCATCCACGGTAGTCTTTCGTTGCGCCATGAATTGAGTTGGCGATGAGAAACGCATGGTCTTGTCGTGACGTACATGGTAGTAAGGTGTGTTACGTGAGAACTTACCCGAACATACCTTACAGAAAGCGATACAAGAACGGTGGTTCGGGTCGATATTCGCAGTAATCTTGAACACGAAACCAGTGAACTTCTGTTCGTCCGGTTGCACATCGCGTTCTTCGGCTTTCACGGGACGTGGGCTTGGAGCGATTTCCACGAAAGTATTCAACAATTCTTCTACCCCGAAGTTATTCAAGGCTGAGCCGAAGAATACCGGAGCCAACGAACCTTGCAAGTATTCCTGCACATCGAATTCCGGATAAACACCTTCGATGAGTTCCAACTCGCTACGAAGTTTGTCTGCCAAGTCCGCACCAATCTGCTTGTCGAGTTCTTCAGTATGGATATCCACTTCCACCTTTTCGGCTACGACCTGCTTGGAAGGCTGGAAGAGGTTGAGGTTCTGTTCATAAATATTATATACCCCCTTGAAACGCGGACCGCTTTCAATCGGCCATGTCAACGGGCGTACACCAATCACGAGTTCTTCTTCAAGTTCGTCGAGCAAGTCGAACGGATCCTTGGCTTCACGGTCCATCTTGTTCACGAAGATGATTACCGGCGTATTACGCATACGGCACACTTCCATGAGTTTGCGTGTCTGGGTTTCCACCCCCTTCGCACCATCGACTACGATGATTACCGAGTCTACTGCGGTCAAGGTACGGTAGGTATCTTCCGCAAAGTCCTGGTGACCCGGAGTATCGAGGATATTGATTTTATAGTCGTGGTAATCGAACTCCATCACGGAGGTTGTTACCGAGATACCACGTTGCTTTTCGATGTCCATCCAGTCGGATGTCGCTGTCTTCTTGATCTTGTTGCTCTTTACGGCACCTGCCACTTGAATCTGACCACCGAACAACAAGAGTTTTTCGGTCAAGGATGTCTTACCGGCATCCGGATGCGCGATAATCGCAAACGTTCGTCTTCTTTCAATTTCCTGGTTCATTATTTTCTTTTGTTTATATCATTCCTTCCGTTTGTCATTCAGACGACCGAAGGGAGGAAGAATCTCGAAAGCATCCACGTTTATGTACACGAGATTCTTCGCTTCGCTCTGAATGACAATTTAGAATGACAAAGCATTTATACATTCTTTCAAACTATCTTCCCAATACGGAATTTCAATCCCATACATGTTCTTTATTTTCGTTTTATCAAGCACCGAATAATGCGGACGCTTTGCCTTGGTAGGGTATTCCAAAGTATGAAGAGGCTTCACACTACAAGTAGCGATACCCGCCAAACGATGAATGGCCTTGGTAAAATCGTACCACGAGCAAACACCTTCGTTGCTGAAATGGTATACACCCGGAACCACTCCTTGACGAATGGCTGCAAAGATAGCACGAGCCAAGTCACGAGCGTATGTCGGCGTACCTATCTGATCGAAGATAACACCGAAGGAATCACGTTCCTTACCGAGGCGAATCATGGTTTTCACAAAGTTATTACCGAAAGTGGAATACAACCAAGCGGTACGGATAACCATGGAACGGCTACAAAGCGACAAGGCATTCTGTTCACCAGCCAACTTGGTCTTGCCATAAACCGAATTCGGACAAGTCAGTTCGGTTTCTTGATAAGGAATATGCGCTGTACCGTCGAACACATAATCGGTAGAGATTTGGATGAACTCGGCTCCGTTGGCTTCGGCAGCCTTGGCCAAATAACCTACCGCATCGGCATTCAGTTTGGTACAAAGTTCTACGTTATCCTCGGCATTATCTACGGCTGTATAAGCCGCACAATTCACGATGACGTGGATGTTATTCGCCTTCACAAAATCCGACACTGCCTGCTCGTCGCAGATGTCGAGTTCGGCTACATCGGTAAAGAAATAAGCATACTCCGAATTCTCAGCCGAAAGTATTCGCATTTCATTTCCCAATTGTCCGTTAGCGCCGGTAATAAGTATATTCTTCATATCCTTAAAATAATAGATGATAGTTGAGAAATGATAGATAATCCGACAACACAAAAACTATCATTTATCATTTCTCAACTATCATTTATTTAAAATTCAAGTTTTCCCTTCTTATCTTCTATATAATAAGTGGAAAGCATGGAAAGCATCGTAGTGATTGTTTCCTGTGCCTTCTTGGTTTCCTCTCCTACCTCCTTCTTCTGAAGTTTCAGCAACAAGATGCCATACAATGCCTCAAAGCAAGTTTCCAATTCCGGTTCTTCCTTGTTTGCTCCTTTGGCACGGAGTTCCACGATGAAAGGCAATGCCTTGTAATAGGCTGCATGATAATAAGGGAACTTGGAAGAAGCCAACAACTGCAAATGCAAGTCGGTGAGCCAAGTAATCACATTCTTGTTAATCTGTAGATGTCCTTGCTGCATCACTTCTTCGCGACGCATCATTTCAATCAAATCTTCGTACCATTGAGCCAATTCCCCTTGCTGTTCTGCCGGAAAACGAGGCACCAACTGTTCACGGATACGTTCCAAATCACATCCGTAGGCACGAATCAAATCCTCTACCTGCCACATGTAAATCAGGTATTCAGCAATGTTCTGTTGCTTGAGTTGTTTAGAAATAAACATGGATGATTATAGAGATTAGTAGATTGTTTTTCCTAAAATAGTATACACCAAACTAATGACGGATGCCAACATCACGACACTGCCGATGGCGCGGTTGAGTATCCAAATACCACGTACATTGAAACGGGTACGCACTTTGTTCACCAAATAGGTAATACCGAACCACCACAACAAGGCTCCTAACACAATCGCCAAATATCCTACCAATTGGAATCCAATCGGGCTACCCGGCATCACAAACGAGAAACGGGCAAAAAGACCGATAAACAGGAAGATAATCAGCGGATTGGAAAGCGTAACGAAAAAGGCGGTCACGAAATTATGCAGATAGGTGCCTTTGCTGGCAGAAATCGGACGAATGGCACGAACTGGATTGCTACGGAAAGTGAAAATACCGAATCCAAACAGCATGACACTACCTACAATCTGAAGCAACACCTGATGTTTAATCAGGAACTCATCCATGAAACTCATACCATAACCGGTAATCAACGCATAGATAATGTCGCTCAAACAAGCACCCAGCCCGGTGACAAAGCCATACCAACGGCCTTTGTTGAGCGTACGCTGTATACAAAGCACGCCCACAGGACCCAAGGGTGCAGAAACTACCACACCTATAACGAGCCCTTTCACCAATAAATCGAGTATGGTTACTTGTTCAATCCAATTCATGACTGCAAAGATGCTACTTTTTTACGAAAGAACCTATATTTGACCTCGAAATTCTTTCACGGAACGCGTCTTTTATATAACTTTGCACCTTATTAAAGAAGATTTCAATTAACATAACAACGAAATAGTGCTATGATTCTATTTTTCAGAACACCTAATCAGAATGTTATCGCAACAGACACCCAAAAGGAACTGAACGCGGAAGACATTCAGAAATTGTGCTGGCTGTATGGTGAAGCCACTGTTGAAAACGAAGAAGACCTACAAGGTTGCTTCGTAGGTCCACGCCGTGAAATGATTACTCCGTGGAGTACCAATGCCGTAGAAATTACTCAGAACATGGGTTTGGAAGGCATTCTCCGTATCGAAGAGTATTTCCCGGTAAAGGATGAAAACGCTGAATATGACCCGATGTTGCAACGTATGTACAAGGGTTTGAACCAGGACATCTTCACTACTAACATCAAGCCGCAACCGATTGTTTACATTGAGAACCTGGAAGAGTACAACGAACAGGAAGGTTTGGCTCTCTCACGCGAAGAAATGGACTACCTCAAGAAGGTGGAAAATGACTTGGGACGCAAGCTTACCGACTCGGAAGTATTCGGTTTCGCACAAATCAACTCGGAACACTGCCGCCACAAAATCTTCGGTGGTACTTTCGTGATTGACGGCGTAGAAATGGAATCTTCTTTGTTCCAGATGATCAAGAAGACTACTCAGGAAAACCCGAACAAGATTATCTCTGCATACAAGGACAATGTGGCTTTCGCTGAAGGTCCGATGATTGAGCAGTTCGCTCCACGCGACCACTCGACTGCTGACTACTTCGTCATCAAGGACGTGAAGTCGGTTATTTCATTGAAGGCAGAAACTCACAACTTCCCAACTACCGTAGAACCGTTCAACGGTGCATCAACTGGTACAGGTGGTGAAATCCGCGACCGTATGGGTGGTGGTAAGGGTTCTTGGCCTATCGCCGGTACTGCTGTGTACATGACTTCTTACCCACGCAGTGAAGAAGGCCGTGAATGGGAAGATATCCTCCCGGTTCGCAAATGGTTGTACCAGACTCCGGAACAAATCCTCATCAAGGCATCAAACGGTGCTTCTGACTTCGGTAACAAGTTCGGCCAGCCATTGATCTGTGGTTCTGTATTGACATTCGAACATCAGGAAAATAACGAAAAGTACGCTTACGACAAGGTGATCATGCTTGCCGGTGGTGTGGGTTACGGTACTCAACGCGACTGTTTGAAGGGTGCTCCAGAACCGGGTAATAAGGTAGTCGTAGTAGGTGGTGACAACTACCGCATCGGTTTGGGTGGTGGTTCAGTTTCTTCTGTAGAAACAGGCCGTTACTCATCGGGTATCGAATTGAACGCTGTTCAGCGTGCTAACGCCGAAATGCAGAAGCGTGCTTATAACGTGGTTCGCGCTCTTTGTGAAGAAGATGAAAATCCTATCGTTTCTATCCACGACCACGGTTCAGCAGGTCACGTAAACTGCTTGTCGGAATTGGTGGAAGAATGTGGTGGTTTGATTCACATGGACAAGTTGCCTATCGGTGACGAAACTTTGTCTGCAAAGGAAATCATCGCCAACGAAAGCCAGGAACGTATGGGCTTGCTCATCGACGAAAAGGCTATCGAACATGTACGCAAGATTGCAGAACGCGAACGCGCTCCGATGTACACCGTAGGTGAAACAACCGGTGACCACCGCTTCGCATTCGAACAAGCAGACGGTGTTCGTCCGTTCGACTTGGCTGTAGACCAAATGTTCGGTTCTTCTCCGAAGACTTACATGATTGACAAGACTGTAGAACGTAAATATGATGTAGTAACTTACGATGCTGCTCTGTTGGATGAATACGTAGAACGTGTTCTTCAGTTGGAAGCCGTTGCATGTAAGGACTGGTTGACTAATAAGGTAGACCGTTGTGTGACTGGTCGTGTAGCCCGTCAGCAATGTCAGGGTGAATTGCAATTGCCTTTGAGCGACTGTGGTGCTGTAACTTTGGACTACCGTGGCGACAAGGGTATCGCAACTGCTATCGGTCATGCTCCTCAGGCTGCTTTGGCTAATCCGGAAGCGGGTTCTGTATTGGCAGTCAGCGAATCGTTGACCAACTTGGTATGGGCTCCATTGGCAGACGGTTTGGACAGCGTATCGTTGTCAGCCAACTGGATGTGGCCATGCCGTGCTCAGGAAGGTGAAGACGCTCGTCTCTACAAGGCTGTGAAGGCTTTGTCTGATTTCTGTTGCTCACTCCAAATCAACGTACCGACAGGTAAGGACTCTTTGTCTATGACTCAGAAGTATCCTGACGGTGAAAAGATCGTGAGCCCGGGTACTGTCATCGTATCGGCTGGTGGTGAAGTTTCAGACATCAAGAAGATCGTTTCTCCAGTGATGAAGAACGACTTGAAGAGCCGCTTCTATCACATCGACTTCTCATTCGATACACTCCAATTGGGTGGTTCTGCATTCGCCCAATCATTAAATAAGGTAGGTAGCGATGTTCCTACCGTGAAGAATCCGGAATATTTCCGCGATGCATTCCTTGCTGTACAGCAGTTGGTGAACGAAGGCCTCATCATGGCCGGTCACGACATTTCTGCCGGTGGTATGATTACTACTTTGCTTGAAATGTGTTTCGCTAACACTGAAGGCGGTATGGAAATCAACCTCGACAAGTTCCAGAATACAGACGTAGTGAAGGCATTGTTCGCTGAAAACCCAGGTGTCATCATCCAGGTATCAGACAAAAATGCTCCTGCCGTGAAGAAGATTTTGGACGATGCAGGCGTAGGTTACTTGAAGGTCGGTACTCCAACCGAAGAACGTCACATCCTCGTTAGCAAGGATAGCGTGACTTACCAGTTCGGTATCGACCACTTGCGTGACGTATGGTACACTACTTCTTACTTGCTTGACCGCAAGCAGAGTTTCCACGGCTGTGCTGAAAAGCGTTTCCAGAACTACAAGCAACAACCAATTGAATTGGCCTTCGGTCCTGAATTTACTGGTACATTGGCTCAATACGGTGCAAACCCAGACCGTCGTGAAGCAAGCGGCATCAAGGCTGCCGTTATCCGTGAAAAGGGTACTAACTCTGAACGCGAAATGGCATATGCATTCTGGTTGGCAGGCTTCGATGTGAAGGACGTTACCATGACCGACTTGATCAGCGGACGCGAAACATTGGAAGACGTGAACGTAATCGCATTCTGCGGTGGTTTCTCTAACTCTGACGTTCTCGGTTCTGCTAAGGGTTGGGCTGGCGCCTTCCTCTTCAACCCGAAAGCTAAGGCTGCTCTTGACAACTTCTATGCTCGTGAAGATACTTTGTCACTCGGTGTATGTAACGGTTGCCAGTTGATGATTGAACTCGGTTTGATCAATCCGGAACACCCAGCAGACAAGAAGGCCAAGATGTTGCACAACGACTCTCACAAGTTCGAAAGCAGTTTCGTATCCTTGACTATCCCTACCAACCGTAGCGTCATGTTCGGCTCATTGAGCGGATTCAAGATTGGTACATGGGTAGCTCACGGTGAAGGTAAGTTCCACTTGCCATTGCCGGAAGATGAATACAACGTAGTGGCTAAGTTCTCTTACGATGAATATCCAGGTAACCCGAACGGTTCATCATACAGTGTAGCTGCCGTAGCCAGCAAGGACGGTCGTCACTTGGCTATCATGCCACACCCTGAACGTACTATCTTCCCATGGCAGTGCGGTTACTATCCAACAGAAAGATGGAATGATCAAAACACTCCATGGTTGGAAGCATTCGTTAACGCTCGCAAGTGGGTAGAAGCAAACAAGAAGTAATAATTCACTATTACATATCCTTAAAAAGCGGCATTCTTTCGGGAATGTCGCTTTTTTATGCGTTATAGATTTGGGGATTATCCTTTTTTTTACGATTTTTGTATTTTAACTTTTAACTTAAACTTATATAAGTTGTGAAAAAAACTCTTCTTACTATAATCATTCTATTTTTAGGGACTTTTTCAGTTTCTGCACAACTCTATCGATATTTGGACACGCAACAAGGCCTCAGCAGCCGAAGAGTGATCGCTGTTGAGAAAGACCAGAAAGGCTATATGTGGTTCCTGACTCAAGAAGGAGTCGACAGATACAACGGCAAGCAATTCACCAACTACATACTTTCAGATGGGAACCGTCCAGTCTTGCACTTCCCCAACTTGAGTCAACTGCACATCGACAACCAAGACGATATTTGGGTAACTGGTAAGAACGGATTCATCTTCAAATACAATCAAATGTTGGACAAGTACGACTTGGTCATGAACTTTGCAGACAGCCTGAAGACCAAGCGCAGACTGCCACTCACACATACATCCATTGACAGACAGAACAACCTCTGGATCTGTACCCGCAATGCACAATACATCTACCGAACAGACACCAAGCATGTAATCAAACTAGAAACACCTATTAAGGAAGAAGTTTTCTACATTGAACAAGCCAAGGGAAACCGTTACTTTTTTGGAACCCGCGAGAATGTCTATGTAGCATCACTAAAAGGGAACCGTCTGGTATTGGAACCAGAACACACCATTAGCAACATTCATCGCGTACAACATATCCACTACCATGTACCTACCGACCGCCTGCTCATCGGTACCATGGCAGACGGGTTCTTTGTATACGACCCCCAGACGAAGATGACTCACAACATCGGCAACCTGAAGGACGTAACCATGAACGATGCCGTCACCGCACAGCCGTCGTCCGAAGAAGTACTGATTGCCACCGACGGCAACGGAGTGTACAAACTGAACATGAACACCCTACAGTTACATTCTTTCCTTTCGACCACCCAAGAATCCGATAAGATGAACGGCGACATCATCAAGGATATCTATCTGGACGAAGAAGGACGCGTATGGATGACCGTCTTCCCATTCAGCGTAACCATTTATTCGGACAAATATCCGAAGTATGAATGGTTGCACCAGACGAACAACGACTCCCAGTCATTGGCCAATAGCCGGGTAACACAAGTCATCGAAGACTCCGACGGAGACATTTGGGTAACCACCAACAACGGGATAGGCTGCTACCATACACGCACCAAGCAATGGACCACCTTACTATCCAGTCATGACCAAAACCGTCAGGACCAGAACTACGTGTACATATCCTTGTGTGAATCCACACCGGGCACTATCCTCGTGGGTGGATACATGAGCGGTATGTATCGCATCAACAAAAAGGACATGCGTCCGCAATACTTCTCCCCTCAGCAAGAAGGTTATACAGACATACGTCCCGACAAATACATCCGCAGCATCTACCGCGATGAGCAAGGGACCGTATGGGCAGGCGGATATTACAACTTCAAGAGTATGAACTTCGCTACCGGACAGATTGACCACTACCAAACCGAATATCCGATTTCTGTCATCACATCGAAGAGCGACAAGGAACTTTGGGTAGGAACCGTAAACGGCATCTACAAATTCAACAAACAGAAGAAGGAGTTCGAACAGGAGCCTCTATTAACAGACATGGGCGCCGTAAACACTATCTACCAAGCGGACAACCAACTGACCTACATCGGCACACACGGTTCGGGGCTTTGCGTGTACAACAACCACACCGGAGAACTGAAAACCTATGACACCAACAACTCTGCCTTGTTGTCCAACAACATCTTCTGCATCCTACCCAGCACTAGTGAAGGTGAACTCATCATCAGTACTGAAAATGCCCTCGTGTGCTTCAACACCCAAGAGGAGCGCTTCCAGAACTGGACTAAGGAACAAGGGATGCTCAGTGAAAACTTCAGCACCTCTGCCGGAGTGAAAACCCACAAGGGAAAAATTCTTTTCGGTTGCGAAGATGGATTGATATACATCGAAGACTCCATCAAACTGCCGCGCGAATTCAAGTCGAAGTTGGTATTCAGCAATCTGAACATTCATTACCAGCAGATGCTTCCAGGAATGGAAGGATCTCCATTGACCGTACCCATCGACCAAACAGAAAAAATTACGCTAGCACATGATCAGGACATCTTCTCAATTGAAGTTTCATCCATTAACTATGACCGTCCTTCACGCATCCTTTACTCGTGGAAGTTGGAAGGATTCTACAACGAATGGACCAAGCCTAGTCAAAGAAACCTCATCCGATACATGAACCTGGCACCGGGTGACTATACGTTGAAGGTTCGCGCTATCCTCTTGGACGACGGACGTACTCTCGAAGAACGAAGCCTTCGTATCCACGTAGACCCACCATTCAGCCAAACCATGGGAGCATACACCATCTATATACTTATCGGTGTGCTAACCATCTTCATCATCATGCGCTACCTCTGGATGCGTAAGGAAAGTATGCTTTCACATGAGAAAATTCAGTTCTTCACCAATACGGCACATGACATTCGTACGCCGCTGACACTTATCAAGGGTCCGCTCAGTGAAATTAGCCGTACGGAGCAACTTTCTGAAAAGGGAAAAGAAAACCTTCAGTATGCTATCCGCAGCACAGATAGTCTGGCAGAACTGGCCAACAAACTCATCGACTTCCAAAAAGAGGAAAGATATACGTCTGCCATCAATGTATCCCTGTGTGATCTGAACCAATATATCGCCAACTTCACAGAGATGTTCAGACCTTATAGTCGGAAAAAAGGCATTCTCCTTACATTTGAAGGTACCGAAAGTCCACTGGAAGGTTGGATAGACGTGAACAAGATGGACTCCATTTTGCATAATCTATTGAGCAATGCCATGAAATACACCCCTGAAGGTGGCCAAGTGAAGGTAACTCTACAAGAGAACAACGCCTATTGGACAGTGGACATCAGCGACACCGGTATCGGTATCTCCACCTCCGACCAAAAGAAGATGTTCAAGCAACTGTTCCGCGGACAGAATGCCATCAACCAGCGCATTACCGGATCAGGCATCGGCATGCTCCAAACCTATCGTTTGGTCAAACGCCACCTTGGCAACATCACAGTTATTAGCGAAGAGAATAAAGGTACAACTTTCCACCTTCGTTTTCCAACAGATCACAAGAAATACATCCACCACAAAGATACAGTTTCAAACGAAAGTGTACCCTACTTTATACCCGAACCGACCGACAATTCTTCATACAAGCCAAGTCCACAAACCGCCCCTTCCCTCCTCATCGTGGAAGACAACCCCGACTTGCGCAATTTCTTACGCCAGAGTTTAGCCGAAAGTTATCGTATCACTGAAGCACAAAATGGCCAGGAAGCCTTGGAAACAATTGCTCAAGAACAACCGGACTTGATTATTTCGGATATTATGATGCCCGTAATGCGTGGCGATGACCTTTGCCAAACATTGAAGGACAATATGGAAACGAGCCATATTCCAATCATCTTACTTACAGCATTGGGAGACCGGGAAAGTATCCTCCACGGACTCAATGTTAAAGCGGACAGTTATGTGGTAAAACCTTTCGATGTTGATATATTGAAAGCCAACATTGCCAGCGTACTGACAAACAAGGAAATTCTTCGCAAACGATTCTCCCAATTGGATTACCAGACTGAAAACCTACCCAAAGAAGTTCAGGAAACACCTGGATTGAGCCTTGACCAAGAGTTTTTGGAAAAGATCACCAAACTAGTCATCAAGAATTTAGGTAAGGATTTCAATGTAGACGACCTCTGTCTGGAAATGGGCATGAGCCGCAGTAGCCTATATAATAAGGTAAAGGCTTTGACAGACCATTCGCCTAGTGATTTCATTCGCCAGACACGCTTAAAAGAAGGCGCATCACTATTACGAAGCAAGAAATACACTGTAGCCGAAGTTTCGGACATGCTGGGATTCAGTGATCCTAAATATTTTACTGATATATTTAAGAAGCACTATGGCATGACACCAAGTGCCTACATGAAACAACCCTAGAAATGAATTTTTATTTAAACGCATTTGCGACCTTTTTCAAAATCGGACTATTTACCATTGGCGGAGGTTATGCCATGGTGCCACTCATTGAAGAAGAAGTGGTCAACAAGAAGAAATGGATCAGCCAAGAAGACTTCATTGACTTGTTGGCGGTATCCCAATCCGTCCCGGGAGTATTCGCTGTGAACTTTTCTATCTTCATTGGTTATAAGTTAAGACGATTTCCCGGAGCCTTGGCTCTAGCATTGGGAGCCATTCTCCCTTCGTTCCTTATTATATTGGCCATAGCCTTGTTCTTCCACCAATTTAAGGAATACGAGGCAGTAGAAAACATTTTCAAAGGTATTCGTCCGGCGGTAGTAGCCTTAATTGCTGCCCCAACCTTCAGCATGGCCAAATCGGCTAAAATCAGCAAATATAACATTTGGATCCCGATAGTTTCTGCCCTACTCATTTGGCTCATGGGAGTATCACCCGTTTATATTATTGCTATAGCCGGTATCGGCGGTTTCATTTACGGAAGAATCACTCATAACTCATAACTTAGAACTCATAACTCATGCTATACTTAGAACTCTTCCTTACTTTCTTTCAAATAGGCCTCTTCGGATTCGGTGGAGGTTATGCCATGCTGTCCATGATTCAAGGCGAAGTAGTAACCTCTCATGGTTGGCTATCATCAGCAGAGTTTACGGACATTGTAGCAATCAGCCAAATGACTCCAGGGCCAATCGGCATCAACTCGGCTACTTATGTGGGCTATACAGCCGCTATCAATGCAGGTTATAGTCATGTTTGGGGAATATTAGGCTCCATTACAGCCACCTTTGCCGTAGTACTTCCTTCCTTTATCCTCATGATTGCTATCAGTAAATTCTTCTTGAAATATCAAAAGCATCCCATGGTAGAGGCTGTATTCAAAGGATTGCGTCCTGCTGTTGTAGGTTTATTGGCAGCCGCTGCGCTTGTCCTGATGACCGCTGAAAATTTCGGAAGTTTCAATACGGACAAGTATCAATTCATCGTTAGTATAATAATCTTCCTCGTAGCCTTTATCGGTACGAGGAAGTTTAAAGTCAGTCCCATATTAATGATTGCACTATGCGGATTGGCTGGTTGGATTTTGTATTAAAAGTTAAAGTTTAACCTTTGTCTTTACTGCTTTTGATTCATTATGCAAACGGTCAAGAGCAGTAACCACATACTGATATTTTACTTTTCCGTTCTCATAAGGAAGTCTGATGAATGTATCACGGGTTATAGCCACAATCTTCGAAGCATCGTTCAAATTTACCTTTTCATTCTTTTCGAAACGGTAAACTACATACTGAACTGCCTTATCCAATTCGGTCTTTGCCTTCGGTGCTGTCCAAAAAAGAACCGGTCCGTCTACCGTCCAATACATCTTCAGTTTTTTCACCTTACCCGGAGCCTTATCATCGATGAAAGGTGAAGTAGGAATCAACGCAGGATAGCGATGATAGTCCTTTTCCAATAAAGTACTGTAATTACCCGGGTTCTCCAAAATAGCAGCCGAATACCATTGGCAACTACCCTGTACGGTCGGAAGCGAACGCTGCAACTTCATCTTGGCCGGAAGTTGATGTTGGAGTTGATTCTTAGGATCAGCAAACTTGACCGTACGATGAATGTCCTGACCGATGAAAAGCGGACGTGCCGATGAGTGCTTAGCCCACCAACGGATCAAGGTATCATAATCGGCCGCCTTATGTCCGATTTCCCAATAAAGTTGTGGGATGTTGTAATCCACCCAACCATTGTTCACCCACATCAACACATCGGCATACAAGTCATCGTAGTTCTGCAAGCCATTGGTTGCACTACCATTCGGATCACTCTTCTGGTTACGATAGATTCCAAACGGAGAGACACCGAACTTCACCCAAGGTTTGCATTCACGTACGGTTTCATGAATTTCCTTAATCAACACATTGACATTGTCACGACGCCAGTCGCCTTTATCAGCAAAGCCACGACCGTATGCAGCAAAAGCCACATCATCCGGGAAATCAACTCCCGGAGTCGGATATGGATAGAAATAATCATCCATGTGAAGAGCATCCACATCATAACGAGTGACGATATCGCGAATAATCTTACAAATATATTCACGGTTTTCAGGCAAGCCCGGATTGAAGTACAACTGCCCCCCATATTCCAAGAACAATTCCGGATGCTTGTTGTAAGGATGAAGTGGAGAAAGCGAAGTAGTACCCTTGGTACGGGCACGATACGGATTAATCCATGCATGAAGCTCCATATTGCGCTTATGACATTCATCAATCATCCACTGCAACGGATCCCATTGAGGAGACTTACCCTGTACACCAGTCAAATAACGGCTCCATGGTTCATAACAGGATTGATAAAGCGCATCCGCTTCGGCACGAATCTGAAAGATAATGGCATTGATACCTGCCTTCTGCAAAGCATCGAGCTGGGCTGTCAACACACTCTGCATTTTCTGGGCAGTCATACCTTGAAACTGGCCGTTCACACACTGGATCCAAGCGCCACGAAATTCACGCTTTGGGGCAACCGACTGGGCATTCATCGACAATGACAACGCACAAGCAGCGATTGCTAATAAGGATTTTATTTTCATAGTTTTTCAATAATCATTTATGACGGGCAAAGATACTATTTTTTAATTATATAATCACATATATAAGGTAATTCGTGTCTTCAAAAACCGGCACAAGTGGCAAATAACCAACACGAACGCGTTCTCCCTCCATAACCAACGTATGTTGTGACATTAATCTTTCATGTGCCTTCAATGCCTCTCCCCTTTGCGGGAAGAATTCAATGACATAATGGCCAACGGCTTCAGGAACCATAAAACGGTCAAACAAAAGACGGGAAACAACTCCCATATTCATCCGCAAGTTCACTTCCACACAAGGATGAACCAAATACTTACCCTCTTCACTTCGGACAATCATCATATCTACTCCTAAATAGCCTTGATAACTACCTCCAAGAAGCAATGACAATTCCTGTAAAAGACTTTTACGTACAGCATGCAGCACATCCCGAGATACGTATTCAGAAAGCATCTCTTCGATCGTTGCATCCGAAGCCAAGAAATTCTCCTTATAGATTCCTCTTGCATCCGTTTCGAAAAGTGAATAACCGGCAAAGGCCACTTCGTGACCTTCCGCCTTAAACTCCATCGCAAAGTCCTTGACTTTCTCATAAAACGGCTCACCCACCACACCACCTTGCGTAGCTATGATCCGCCGAATCCAACCTTGCAAATTATCATCGGGAAGACCACATAAAGGTTGGATACCTTTCCCACTTCCACTCCATGGCGCTTTCAGCAAAACACGGTCATGTTTAAGTGAAAACGCGCTGACGTTTTCCAAAGAAGTCAACCAAAACGATTCTCCGATTGTACCTTCTATCCGAAGTTTGGGAAGTAAACCGACAGCTGTCATCCGACTGGACAAAGAGCGAAGATGATCCACATCCACTTCCCGCACCGTATCCATTCCCAACCGATGTTTCAAGGCCGGGCTCCAGCCCCAAGGAATAATCTCTTCATACCCATCGGATACAGACAAGACTCCATTCACCGGCAAAGACAAACGGCATCCTTCCCTCAACCAATCCACCTGACGGGAATCACCGACAAGTATTTCACTTCCCGCATCGGCATACCATGCCGGAAGCACAGCCAAGTCATTCGCCATCTTCTTGGCACTGGCTGGAGCCATATAATAAGGGCTTCCCGATGCCAAAGCCATATCATTTTCCGGATTGAATAAATAAAGTTTCTTCATACAAAGACAAAGGTAGTCTTTTCTTCCTAATCAAGAAGAAAAATAGCATATTTTGCCAACTCGAGTTTGCAATTTAGCCAACTATTACTATCTTTGCCCCAACAAATGAGGTAACGACATGGAAGCATTTTATCGCACACACCGCTATTTGGTAGAGCACACAGATGCTCCCATTCGTCGTGGGTTAATGGACGAGATTGATTGGCAAGACCGTCTCATCGGCATCAAGGGCACACGCGGTGTCGGTAAGACCACCTTCTTGTTACAATATGCCAAGGAAAAGTTCGGTACAGACCGTTCATGCCTCTACCTGAACATGAACAACCTTTATTTTGCTAAACATCGTTTGGTAGACTTTGCCGAAGGATTCGTAAAAGACGGCGGACGAGTATTGTTAATCGACCAAGTTTTCAAATATCCGGAATGGAGTCATGAATTGCGTGAATGTTACGATCGTCATCCTGAATTAAAGATTGTATTTACCGGTTCGTCCGTCATGCGACTAAAAGAAGAGAACCCTGAGTTAAGTGGTATTGCCAAAGTATATTACCTCAGAGGACTTTCATTCCGGGAATTCTTGAATTTACGAAGTGAAAACAGTTTTCCCGCCTATACCTTGCATGAAATCTTGAAAGATCATCAAAAGATAGCCGCGACAATCCTGAAAAAGATTAACCCGACCGATTTCTTTCAAGAATATCTGCACCATGGTTTCTATCCGTTTTTTCTGGAAAAACGTAATTTTTCAGAAAACTTATTGAAGACCATGAACATGATGATAGAAGTTGACATTCTTCTCATCAAACAAATTGAGCAAAAGTACTTGTCGAAAATAAAAAAATTACTATATTTGTTGGCTGTTGACGGACCAGGTGCTCCGAATGTCAGCCAACTGGCAACAGAGATACAAACATCGAGAGCAACGGTCATGAATTACATCAAATATTTGACGGATGCACGACTCATCAATATGGTTTATCCGAAGGGCGAAGAATTCCCCAAAAAACCGACCAAGCTGATGATGCATAATTCAAACTTGATGTACGCCGTTTATCCAGTCAAGATAAACGAACAAGATGTCCTTGACACGTTCTTCATGAATACCATGTACAAGAACCATAAATTATACAAGGGCGACAAAGGGACTTCTTTTTCTGTAGACAACGGAATACTATTCCGTATCTGCACAGAGAAATGCAAGTTCAAAAACAATCCGGAAGTATATTATGCTATGCACCGGTTGAAAGAAGGAGAAGGAAACGTCATTCCTTTATGGCTTTTTGGCTTTTTATATTAAGAAACAATAGTATTAACTAACATAATTGAATTGTTATGACTAAGCAAAAAAAATTCATCACATGTGATGGTAACCAGGCAGCTGCACATATCTCGTATATGTTCTCTGAAGTAGCAGCTATCTATCCTATCACTCCGTCGTCTACTATGGCTGAATACGTAGACGAATGGGCAGCTCAGGGCCGCAAGAACATCTTCGGAGAAACAGTTTTGGTACAGGAAATGCAATCAGAAGGTGGTGCAGCAGGTGCTGTTCACGGTTCTTTGCAAGCAGGTGCCTTGACTTCTACTTACACAGCTTCTCAAGGTCTGTTGTTGATGATCCCAAATATGTACAAAATCGCAGGTGAATTCTTGCCTTGCGTATTCCACGTATCTGCACGTACTTTGGCTTCTCACGCATTGTGTATCTTCGGCGACCACCAAGACGTTATGTCTTGCCGTCAGACTGGTTTCGCTATGTTGGCTGAAGGTTCTGTTCAGGAAGTTATGGACTTGGCTGGTGTAGCTCACTTGGCTACTATCAAGGCTCGCGTTCCTTTCGTTAACTTCTTCGACGGTTTCCGTACATCTCACGAAATCCAGAAGATCGAAATGTTGGAAAACGAAGACCTCGCTCCGTTGGTTGACCAACAAGCTTTGGCTGAATTCCGTAGCCGTGCATTGACTCCTGAAAAGCCAGTTGCTCGTGGTATGGCTGAAAACCCAGATACATTCTTCGCTCACCGTGAATCTTGCAACACTTACTATGAAGCAGTTCCGGCTATCGTAGAAGAATACATGGAAAAGATTTCTGAAATCACTGGCCGCAAGTATGGCTTGTTCGATTACTATGGTGCTGAAGACGCTGACCGTGTCATCATCGCTATGGGTTCTGTAACAGAAGCTATCCGCGAAGTGATCGACCACCTCACAGCTCAAGGCGAAAAGGTAGGTTTGGTGGCTGTTCACTTGTATCGTCCGTTCTCGGCTAAGCACTTCTTGGCAGCTGTTCCTAAGACTGCTAAGCGCATCGCTGTTCTCGACAGAACTAAGGAACCGGGTGCTAATGGTGAACCTTTGTACTTGGATGTTAAGGACTGCTTCTATGGCAAGGAAAATGCTCCGGTTATCGTAGGTGGTCGTTATGGTTTGGGTTCTAACGATACTACTCCTGCTCAAATCCTTTCTGTATATGAAAACTTGGCTTTGGCTGAACCAAAGAACGGTTTCACTATCGGTATCGTAGATGACATCACTTTCACTTCTCTCCCACAGAAGGAAGAAATCGCTATGGGTGGCGAAGGTATGTTCCAGGCTAAGTTCTACGGTCTCGGTGCAGACGGTACAGTAGGTGCTAACAAGAACTCTGTAAAGATTATCGGTGACAACACTGACAAGCACTGCCAGGCATACTTCTCTTACGACTCTAAGAAGTCAGGTGGTTTCACTTGCTCTCACCTCCGTTTCGGTGACTCTGAAATCCGCTCTACTTACTTGGTAAATACTCCTAACTTCGTAGCTTGCCACGTTCAGGCTTACTTGAAGATGTACGACGTAACTCGCGGTTTGCAGAAGAACGGTACATTCTTGTTGAACACTATCTGGGAAGGCGAAGAATTGGCTGCTAACTTGCCAAACAACGTGAAAAAGTATTTCGCAGACAACAATATCTCTGTTTACTATATCAACGCAACTAAGATTGCTCAGGAAATTGGTTTGGGCAACCGTACCAACACGATCCTCCAGTCAGCATTCTTCCGCATCACTGAAGTTATCCCAGTTGACTTGGCTATCGAACAGATGAAGAAGTTCATCGTGAAGTCATACGGCAAGAAGGGTGAAGACGTGGTGAACAAGAACTACGCTGCTGTTGACCGCGGTGGTGAATACAAGCAATTGGCTGTTGACCCGGCTTGGTCTAACCTCGAAGCTGATGCTAAGGCTGAAAACAACGACCCGGCATTCATCAACGAAGTGGTTCGTCCTATCAATGCTCAGAACGGTGACTTGTTGCCAGTATCTGCATTCAAGGGTTACGAAGACGGTACATGGCCACAAGGTACTGCTGCTTACGAAAAGCGCGGTGTAGGTGCATTCGTTCCGGTTTGGACTGCTGAAAACTGTATCCAGTGTAACAAGTGTGCATTCGTTTGTCCTCACGCTTGTATCCGTCCGTTCGTTCTCGACGAAGCTGAAGCTGCTGGCTTGAACGCTCCGATGATCGACATGAAGGCTCCGGCTGCCATGAAGGGCATGAAGTTCCGCATCCAGGTAGGCGTTATGGACTGCTTGAGCTGTGGTAACTGTGCCGATGTATGTCCGGGCAATCCGAAGGCTGGTGGTCCTGCCCTCAAGATGGTTCCATTGGAAGGCCAGTTGGGCGAAGCTGCTAACTGGGAATACTGCGTGAAGAACGTGAAGACTAAGCAAGCTTTGGTTGACATCAAGCAGAGCCCGAAGAACTCACAGTTCGCTACTCCACTCTTCGAATTCTCTGGTGCTTGTTCAGGTTGTGGTGAAACTCCATACGTGAAGTTGATTTCTCAGTTGTTCGGTGACCGTCAGATGGTGGCTAACGCTACAGGTTGTTCTTCCATCTACTCTGGCTCTATCCCGTCAACTCCTTATACTACCAACGAAAAGGGTCAAGGTCCTGCATGGGCTAACTCATTGTTCGAAGACTTCTGCGAATTTGGTCTTGGTATGACTTTGGCAAACAAGAAGATGCGTGCCCGTATCGTTGAATTGCTCGGTCAGTGCATGGCTAACGAAGAAACTCCTGCTGAATTCAAGGAAGCTGCTCAAGCTTGGTTGGACGGCATGAACGATGCTGAAGCTTCTAAGGCTGCTGCCGCTACATTGAAGCCAATGATTGAAGCCGGTGCTGCTGCAGGTTGTCCTTCTTGCGCTAAGTTGGTTGAACTGAGCCACTACTTGGTGAAGCGTTCACAATGGATCATCGGTGGTGACGGTGCTTCTTACGACATCGGTTACGGTGGTCTCGACCACGTTATCGCTTCTGGCGAAGATGTAAACATCCTCGTACTCGATACAGAAGTTTACTCTAACACAGGTGGTCAGTCTTCTAAGGCTACTCCACTCGGTGCTATCGCTAAGTTTGCTGCTGCAGGTAAGCGCGTTCGCAAGAAAGACCTCGGTATGATTGCCACTACTTACGGTTATGTTTACGTAGCTCAGATTGCGATGGGTGCTGACCAGAGCCAATGTTTGAAGGCTATCCGCGAAGCAGAAGCTTATCCAGGCCCATCAATCATCATCGCTTATGCTCCATGTATCAACCACGGTTTGAAGAAGGGTATGGGTAAGGCACAGGCTGAAGAAGCAGCTGCAGTAGAATGCGGTTACTGGCACTTGTGGCGTTACAACCCGGCTCTCGAAGAAGAAGGCAAGAACCCATTCACACTCGACTCTAAAGAACCGAAGTGGGAAGGCTTCCAAGACTTCTTGAAGGGTGAAGTTCGTTTCGCATCAGTCATGAAGCAATTCCCGGCTGAAGCTGAAGGTTTGTTCAACGCTTGCGAAGAAATGGCTAAGCGTCGCTACCAAAGCTACATCCGTATGTCAAAGATGGATTGGTCTAACGAATAATTTCGTTTGATTACATATAAAATTAAAGCGGCAATCATTTTGGTTGCCGCTTTTTTTGTCCGTTTCCCTAAACATTCCTACCTTTGAAAAAACTATCAAAAATCAAGAAACTATGGAAAAAATTTCAAACTCCATCCTTACCGTGGAAATCTCTGAACATGGTGCAGAACTTCAGAGCATCAAGAAAAATGGCAAGGAATATTTGTGGCAAGGTGATGCCAAGTTCTGGGGACGCCGCTCGCCGGTATTGTTCCCGAATGTGGGACGTGTATGGAACGACAAATACACTCACATGGGTAACACTTACGAAATCGGCCAGCATGGCTTTGCCCGCGATATGGACTTCCAAGTGACTTACAAGGATGATGACGGCATCGTGTATTGGTTGGAAAGCACACCGGACACATTGGGTAAGTTCCCTTTCCCATTCCGTCTGATGATTGGTTACTTGCTCGACGGCAACAAGATTACCGTGAAGTGGCGTGTGGAAAACATGGGTGCTATGGATATGTATTTCCAAATCGGTGCTCACCCGGCTTTCTACTTCCCTGACTTCGACCCGTCGACCGATGAACGTTGTTTCTTTGCTTTCGACAACAACAAGGATTTGAAATATATCAGTCCAGCCGAAAAGGGTTGCGTTTCTCCAGAACTTCATTCGCTTGAATTGAACGAAGAAGGTTTGATGCCAGTGAATGTGCATACGTTTGATTGCGACACTTATATCTTTGAGAATGAACAACTGAAAAAAGTGTCGTTGCTTACTAAGGACAAAAAGCCTTATGTTACTTTGAAGTTCGATGCTCCGTTGGTAGCTCTTTGGGCTCCTACTAAGCCGAAACCTGACTGTCCGTTTGTTTGTATCGAGCCGTGGTATGGTCGTTGCGACAAGGTAGGTTATGAAGGTGACTTGCAAGACCGTGAATGGATACAGAAACTTGGTTCGCGTGAGGCGTTTGATGTTTCTTATGATATTATTATTGAAGAGTAATTTTCATTTTTCTTTTGCCCGAACAAAAGAAAAACGAAACAAAAAGAAAATTCGCCGGCTCCCGTTCCGGAGCTAAAAATTGGGGCTATTTCCTAAAGAAAAAGAACTCGCTGCGCTCAAACAGCTTTTTCTTCTTCACGGAAATAACCCCAATTTTCTTCACGCTCCTCCACTAAATGCCGGAACTTATGAACTTCCTAAATACAAGAATATCATACCGATTAGGATCAGCAACAAATCTATTGCTTTACTCTTCAAATTCTTTTCCCTAAACACCATGGCTCCGAAAAGGAAGGAAACAATCACACTTCCTCGTCGCACCATCGAAACAATGGAAATCATAGCATCATCGAGACTCAAAGCATAGAAATACACGAAATCGGCAGCCGAAAGGAAAAGGGAAATGAAAATAATCGCCCAATGCCAATGGAAAGGTGTTGTCTGATGACGCTTGGGATACCACAACAAGAGCAACATCGCTCCCATCATCACACATTGATAAATATTATACCACGACTGCACCGCCATTCTATCCAGACCGATACCTCCTTCCGCTATCGGAGCCATGAGATACTTGTCGTACAATCCACTGACTGCACCTAAAACGGCCGCCCCTACAATGGCAAACACCCAACGGTTATGCTTGAAGTCAATGCCTTCCTTCTTTCCGCTTCGGCTTAACAAGAAGAAAGAGAATATCGCAAGGAGCACCCCAATCCATTGATACAGATTCAACCGTTCTCCAAAAACGAGCATCGCACCAATCAATACCATGACCGGACGGGTGGCATTAATTGGACCCACCAAGGTAATGGGTAGATGTTTAATACCAAAATAGCCCAATAACCAAGAAGATAATACAATGCAAGATTTCAGGATGATATACTTATGCGATTCCCAACCCACCATAGGTACCTGGAAGATAGAACCTTCCACTATCGGATTTCCACAAGCCGAAAGTACAATGAAGGGCAAGAATATCAAACTACAAAACAATGTATTGAGAAAAAGTACCGGAATGACGGCATTGTTCTTGAGGGATTGTTTCTTGAAAACATCGTAGAATCCCAACAAAGCAGCCGAAAGAAAAGCAAGGGCTAACCACATATCTTTTTACCTTTATTTATTAACGGATGCAAAGGTACGCTTTTTTCTTGCGGGATTCAAATGGTATATGTATTTTTGACGAAACTGTTGATTGCCCATGAACGAAAACGTACTTGCTAAACTAAAAATCTTGACCGAATCGGCCAAATACGATGTATCTTGCTCCAGCAGCGGGACGGTTCGTCGTAACCAAGCAGATACATTGGGAAATACCGTAGGAGGTATGGGCATCTGCCATAGTTTTGCAGAAGACGGACGGTGTATTTCCCTCCTCAAAGTGATGCTCACGAATGTATGTATCTATGATTGCGCCTATTGCATCAACCGACGGAGCAATGACATTCCTCGTGCCACTCTTTCCGTAAGTGAATTGGTCGATTTGACAATTGAATTCTATCGTCGGAATTACATCGAAGGTCTGTTCCTGAGTTCGGGAGTAGTGCGTAATCCCGACTATACTATGGAACGATTGGTACGTGTGACCAAAGACCTTCGCACAATCCATAAGTTCAATGGGTACATTCATTTGAAGAGCATCCCGGGAGCGAGTCGGGAATTGGTGAACGAAGCGGGACTTTATGCTGACCGTATGAGCGTGAACATTGAAATCCCGAAAGAAGAGAACTTGAAACTTTTGGCTCCCGAAAAGGATCATCAGAGTGTCTACCAACCGATGCGCTATATCCAGCAAGGCGTACTTACGAATAAGGAAGACCGGAAGAAGTTCCGCTATGCCCCTCGTTTTGTCCCTGCCGGACAAAGTACGCAAATGATTGTAGGTGCCACCTCGGAATCGGATAAAGATATTCTTTTTCTATCGAATGCCCTCTATCAGCACCCTACCATGCGACGTGTGTATTATTCGGGATATGTAGCAGTAAACACCTACGATAAGCGTTTGCCCGTCTTGAAGCAACCGCCATTGGTACGTGAGAACCGCTTATACCAAGCCGACTGGCTTTTGCGTTTCTATCAGTTCAAGGTGGACGAGATTGTAGATGATGCCTATCCGAATCTCGACCTTGAAGTCGATCCGAAATTGAGTTGGGCACTCCGTCATCCGGAGCATTTCCCTGTGGACATCAATAAAGCAGATTACGAGATGATTCTCCGAGTACCAGGTATTGGAGTAAAATCGGCTAAACTTATCGTAGCTTCCCGTCGCTTTTCCAAACTTGGTTTCTATGAATTGAAGAAGATTGGAGTGGTGATGAAGAAAGCGCAATACTTCATTACCTGTAGTGAGTTGCCTAGTCGAACCGTGAATGAATTGACTCCGTTAGGTGTACGGAAACTTCTTCTCCCCTCACCAAAGAGACGAAAGACAGACGACCGACAATTAATGCTAAATTTTGAAGAAACACCATGATAATTTTCACCTACGATCATACCTTCGACGGTCTGTTGACTTGCCTTTTCGAAGTCTACAACCGAAAGAAGTTTCCCGACATCCTATTGAAAAACGGAGAACCACTTCCCTTGTTTGTTGACGAGGTGATAAACGTCGAGACATTCGAGGAAAGGCATCAGCGCGTTTGGCAAGGATTACGAAAGCGTCTTTCTTCAAGTGCATTGTCAAACCTTACATATGGTTGGCTATCCGAACTTCCCGGTATTGACATGCTGCTTCTCCGCTATATGAAAAAGGTATTCGACTCACCTTGTTCTATCGAAACAAACTTTGCGGATACGGATGTACTCGAACTCTCCAAGGTTTGGAAGAAGGTAAACAACGAGCGACATCGACTTCTGCAATTCGTCCGCTTCCAAAAGGCTAGCGACGGAACGTTCTTCGCACCTGTAGAACCGCTCTACAATGTATTGCCACTCACTATCCGACATTTCCGTGACCGATTTGCCGACCAACCTTGGCTTATCTACGACATCAAGCGCAAATATGGCTTCTACTACGACTTGAAATCAGTAGAAGAAGTTACTTTTGAGGATGATGCCCAAGCACATCTCATCACCGGCATCTTGCAAGACAACCAAACAGCCAAAGACGAGAAGTTCTTCCAAGACCTTTGGAAAACCTATTTCAAGGCTATCTGTATACAAGAGCGTCTAAACCCACGGAAGCATAAACAAGACATGCCTATCCGTTATTGGAAACTATTGACAGAAAAACAAGAATAGACACAATTAACTACTTTTAGCAAAAAATTGACTCCTTTTTGCCCTTATTTTGGAATATAAGTCTTACTTTTGGCGCAATTTAAAAAATATTAAGAATAAAAAGATTGTACTTATGAGTAATGTAAAATTCTACAAAGGTGGCGATATGCCCCTTGAATTGCACAAAGTAAGAGTCGTGCAAAAACTTCACCTCGTACCTATTGAACGTCGTATGGAAGCCTTGAAGGAAGGCGGTTTCAACACATTCCGTTTGAGTACTCTCGACGTTTACCTCGATATGTTGACAGACAGTGGTGTGAATGCCATGAGCGACAACCAAGTAGCAGCGATGATGCATGCCGATGACGCTTACGCAGGTTCACAATCATTCATCCGCTTGCAGAAGGCCGTAGAAGATGTTATGGGCAAGAAGTATTTGTTGCCGGCTCACCAGGGTCGTGCTTGCGAAAACATCTTGGCTAAGGCATTCATCAAGAAGGGTAATGTAGTACCAATGAACTACCACTTTACAACTACTTTGGCACACGTTCAGGAAATGGGTGCTCGTGTTGCCGAGTTGTATTACGACCGTGCCATGGAACTCAAGAGCGACTATCCGTTCAAGGGTAACATGAACATCGAAAAGTTGGAAGAATTGATCTTGGCTGAAGGTAAGGAAAACATCCCTTACATCCGTATGGAAGCATCTACTAACTTGATTGGTGGCCAGCCATTCTCCATGTCTAACTTGATGGACGTTCGCCGCATTGCAGACAAGTATGGTATTATGCTCGTTCTCGATGCATCTTTGTTGGGCGAAAACGCTTACCTCATCAAGCAGCGCGAAGACAAGTGGAAGGAAAACTCTTTGGGCGAAATCTTGAAGATGATGACCGGTTTGGCAGATATCGTTTACTTCTCTGCCCGCAAATTGACTTCTTCTCGTGGTGGCGGTATCTGTACTAACCAACGCGAACTTTACCAAAAGATGGAAGCCCTCATTCCTTTGTTCGAAGGTTTCTTGACTTACGGTGGTATCTCTGTACGTGAAATCGAAGCGATGACTGTAGGTATGTACGAAACATTGGACGAAACTGCTATCAGCCAGAGCCCGGAATTCATCAAGTACTTGGTAACTGAAATGGAAAAGCGTGGAATTCCTTGTGTAACTCCTCCGGGTGTGCTTGGTGCTCACGTCAATGCCATGGAATTCTGTAGCCATATTCCACAAGACCAATACCCTGCAGGTGCGTTGGCAGCCGCCTTCTACCTCATTTCAGGTGTTCGTGGTATGGAGCGTGGTACAGTATCTAGTACTCGTGACGAAAACGGCAACGAAATCCCAGCAGACGTTGAATTGCTCCGTTTGGCTGTACCTCGCCGTGTATTCACTTTATCACAAATCAACTATGTCATCGACCGTATGCACTGGTTGTACGACAACCGTCACCTCATCGGTGGTTTGAAATTCGTTTACGAACCGAAGGTGCTCCGCTTCTTCATGGGTGGTCTCGAGCCAACAAGCAACTGGCCTAACCGTTTGATGGAAAAGTTCCGCGAAGATTTCGGTGACAGTTTGTAATAGATAAATAAAGGCTCATGATTGACATGAGCCTTTTTATTTATTCAAAAATTTCCTCTGGATAACCCACATCCACCAAGAAGAGTGCATGTCCCGGCACGGAACTACCTGCCGAGCAACGATCCTTCTTTTCAATGACCTGACGGAAACCTTCGAGGGTCATCTTGCCACGACCTACTTCTACAAGCGTACCCACCACCGCACGAACCATATTACGAAGGAAACGGTCGGCTTGAATGGTGAATACCCATTCGTACTCATTTACTTGTGTCCACTCGGCATGCATGATTTTGCAATTGTTGGTCTTCACATCGGTATGAAGTTTACTAAAACTAGTAAAGTCGATGTATTCGAAGAGAATCTTGGCAGCCTCATTCATCTTCGCAAAATCGAGGGTATTGAACAACCGCCATGCATAGTGACGATTGAACGGCTCCTTGCGAGTGGTAACATAATATTTATAGGTACGATAGGTTGCATCGAAGCGGGCATGAGCATCAGGCTTCACCTTCTTCACATCGTACACTGCAATGTCATGCGGGAGCAAACGGTTTAGTTTGTCTGTTACGGTCTTTCCGTCCAATTCTGCATCGAAGTCAAAATGAGCAATCATCAATTTGGCATGTACACCGGCATCGGTACGTCCGGCACCTACCACTTCGATATCCTTACGCAAGAAGGTAGCAAGCGCCTTCATCAGCGTTTCCTGTACACTGGCACCATTCGGCTGAATCTGCCAACCGTGATAATTGGTACCGTCGTATGCTAAATAAATAAAATATCTCATCGGGCAGTAATATGGAAACAACCTTGTTTCAATTCATATTTCACATAACACATATCCTTCTTCTTCAAGTCACGAAGCACTTCTGAAAGAACAAGTTTCAACGTATCGGCACGCACATCTTGCATAGGGCGACCGTCCGGGTCCTCCACCTTGAAGAAACGCTTGTAACTAATATCGAAAGTCGTACCGAACATATGCACCGAATTAGCCGATGCATTACCGTTCACTCTACGGAGTTTTTTCACATCGTCCTGTGTACGGAGTACGGAAGTCACAATCACTTGATTCGGATTCAAGCCTTTGTTTTCCAATGAATCAAGGAAATTGGCACCGATACTATCAAGCAAAGCACTAGCCTTCGGCACTAGAAAAGGAATAGAGTGTGTCAATGAATCCACCTGATAGAAATCGCCATTCTTGATTTCCATAACCTTACCGCCTAGTTTTTCTGCCGCTTCGCGATCCTTCAACGGCTTGATACCAATCTTCTTGGCTGCAGCCATGTGTGTATCGTTCAAGTCACCGAAACTGCGTTTGTAACTGATAACCCCCTTAATGTTACGAGGCTCGTTCATCTTCATCGACATATCTTTTTCCTTACAAGCAATGAAGGTGTTCATTAGGCAGAAAACCATAGAAAGTGTATAGATTATTTTCTTCATGTGTAGTTATCTTTTATTAATAATGTGGCAAAGATAAGAAGAAAATCCACTTTCTCTGAAAATATGATGCAAATAAATTGCCAAGAAAAGCATAAACAATAAAAACCTTTCATTAAATTTGCACTCTAATATAACCATACGTGAGTATCTAATTAAATTGAATGATAGAAAAACATATAGTTTTAGAGGACATTGATCCGGTGATTTTTTACGGTGTGAACAACGCCAACATACAAATGATTAAAGCGTTATACCCAAAGCTTCGAATTGTAGCACGGGGCAACGTCATTAAGGTAATGGGCGACGAGGAAGAAATGTGTGCTTTCGAGGAAAGTATTATCGCTCTCGAAAAGCATTGCGTGAAGTACAACTCGTTGAAAGAAGAAGTCATTATCGACATCATCAAAGGCAAGACACCGCAAATTGAGAAAACAGGCGACACCATTGTATTCAGCGTGACCGGGAAACCAATTGTTCCCCGTAGCGAGAACCAATTGAAGTTGGTGAAGGAATACGAAAAGAACGACATGATATTCGCTATCGGCCCTGCCGGTTCGGGTAAGACGT
Organism: Phocaeicola sp.; assembly: GCA_045121515.1. Lineage (GTDB taxonomy): Bacteria > Bacteroidota > Bacteroidia > Bacteroidales > Bacteroidaceae > Phocaeicola. The sequence continues at coordinate 28,586 of JBGVGD010000016.1, forward strand.
ATACGGCTATAGCCTTGGCGGTACGTTCGTTGAAAAACAAGGAAATCAAAAAGATTATCCTGAGCCGTCCTGCTGTGGAAGCGGGAGAAAAACTTGGTTTCTTACCCGGTGACATGAAGGATAAGATTGATCCGTATTTGCAACCGTTATACGATGCATTACAGGATATGATTCCTGCCGCTAAACTAAAAGAGTTTATGGAGCTGAACATCATTCAGATTGCTCCCCTCGCCTTCATGCGTGGCCGCACCTTGAATGATGCCGTGGTGATTCTCGATGAAGCGCAGAACACTACCACCCAGCAAATCAAGATGTTCCTCACCCGTATGGGGATGAACACCAAGATGATTGTAACGGGCGACATGACACAGATTGACCTTCCGTCGTCACAAAAGTCGGGTCTTGTGCAAGCCATGCACATCTTGAAGAACGTGAAAGGCATCAGCTTCATCGAACTGAACAAGAAGGACATCGTCCGCCATAAACTTGTCACTCGAATTGTAGAGGCTTACGAAAAGTTTGAAGAGAAACAAAAAGAGGAAAAGAATATACAATCTAACAAATAAAGTTATGAGCAAAGCATTAACAGCTACTGAATTTAACTTTCCTGGACAGAAGAGCGTGTACCACGGTAAAGTACGTGATGTGTACAACATCAATGATGAAAAGTTAGTGATGGTCGCAACCGACCGTATCTCGGCATTCGACGTAGTGCTCCCGAAGGGTATTCCTTTCAAGGGCCAAATGTTGAACCAAATTGCTGCCAAGTTCTTGGATGCTACTACAGACATCTGTCCGAACTGGAAGTTGGCTACTCCTGACCCAATGGTTACTGTCGGTGTGATGTGCCAAGGTTTCCCTGTAGAAATGATTGTACGTGGTTACCTTTGCGGTAGCGCATGGCGTGCTTACAAGAGCGGTGTTCGTGAAATTTGTGGTGTAAAGTTGCCGGAAGGAATGCGTGAAAACGAAAAGTTCCCGACTCCAATCATCACTCCGACTACCAAGGCTGAAATGGGCTTGCACGATGAAGACATCTCTAAGGAAGAAATCTTGAAGCAAGGCTTGGCAACACCGGAAGAATACGAAACTCTCGAAAAGTACACTTTGGCTTTGTTCGAAAGAGGTACTCAGATTGCAGCAGAACGTGGTTTGATCCTCGTAGACACTAAGTATGAATTCGGTAAGCACAACGGTACTATCTACTTGATGGACGAAATCCACACTCCAGACTCTAGCCGTTACTTCTATGCAGAAGGTTACCAAGAACGTTTCGAAAAGGGTGAAGCTCAGAAGCAGCTCTCTAAGGAATTCGTTCGTGAATGGTTGATGGACAATGGTTTCCAAGGCAAAGAAGGTCAGCAAGTACCTGAAATGACAGACGAAATCGTAAACTCTATCAGCGAACGTTACATGGAGTTGTTCGAAAGCATTACTGGTGAACAATTCGAAAAGGCAGATGTAGACAGCATCGCTGAACGCATTGAAAAGAACGTAACTGAATACTTGAAATAAGATGACCAAGTACCCACAAGAAAGCATCAAGCCTTACAACGAGGATGAAAAGAAAAGTGTACAAGTAGAACGCATGTTCGATAACATTGCGCCTGCTTATGACCAATTGAATCATACCCTTTCCTGGGGTATCGACAAGAGTTGGCGGAAACGTGCTATCAATTGGCTCAAACCTTTCCAACCTCAACGAATGATGGATGTGGCCACCGGTACCGGTGACTTCGCTATCCAAGCCTGCCGTGTGTTAACCCCGAAAGAGTTGATAGGTACTGACATTAGCGAAGGTATGATGAATGTGGGACGTCAGAAAGTAAAAGATGCAGGATTGGAGGGCCGTATATCCTTCGCCAAGGAGGACTGTACCGCCCTTACCTTTCCTGACAAACGCTTCGATGCTATTACCGTCGCTTTCGGTGTACGCAACTTCGAAGACCTCGACAAAGGACTACGGGAAATGCATCGAGTTCTTGACGACAATGGAAAACTAGTTATTCTTGAACTATCAGAGCCAGACTGGTTTCCGATGAAACAACTCTATGCGCTTTATTCCAAAGTCGTTATCCCTACCTTAGGCAAACTTCTGTCGAAAGACCGCAGTGCCTATACCTATTTGCCCCAATCTATCAAGGCTTTCCCACAAGGCGAAGTCATGAGAGAAATCATCTTGAAGGCAGGCTTCAGCGAAGCCAATTTCAAGCGATTGACCTTGGGCATCTGTACGCTTTACACCGCAACTAAATAACGAAAAGAAATTATCTTTATGAATAAATTTGGTTTGATAGGCTATCCTTTAGGACATTCGTTTTCCAAGAACTTCTTCAATCAGAAATTCCAATCAGAAAACATTGACGCCGAATATGTAAATTTCGAAATCCCGACTATCGGTGAGTTAAGCAACATCCTTTTGAGCAATCCTAATTTATCAGGATTGAACGTAACCATTCCTTATAAGGAACAAATCATTCCTTATTTGGATGAACTAGACGCCGATGCCAAGGCTATTGGTGCTGTCAATGTCATCAAGATTCGCAGACAAAAGGGGAAGTTGAAACTGATAGGCTACAATTCGGACATTATCGGATTTATGGATTCTATCGAGCCATTGTTGGAGGCTCAACATAAAAAAGCCCTGATATTAGGCACAGGTGGTTCATCGAAGGCTATCTTCCATGGGTTGAAGAAACTTGGTGTGGAAGCCAAATTTGTATCAAGAACGGCCAAAGAAGGCATGTTCACTTACGAAGACCTGACTAAAGAAGTCATGGATGAATACAAGGTCATCGTGAACTGCACTCCTGTAGGAATGTATCCTCGTGCCAATGAGTATCCGAACATCCCTTACGAATACTTGACACCCAACCATTTGTTGTACGATTTGTTGTACAACCCAGACACAACACTTTTCATGAAGAAAGGAGCCGATAAAGGCGCTGTTGTCAAGAACGGTTTGGAAATGTTGTTGTTGCAAGCATTTGCATCATGGGATATTTGGAACGAATAAAAAAAAGACCTTAGTGAAGAAAGTATTTATAGGTATTGGCATAACAGTTGCAGTTTTGGTTGCCCTTTTAGGAGCGGCCAGTTCTTTCATGCTGAAATTTGCCCTTAGCCCTCTCAATGAGGGAAAGAACTTGGAAAGTTCTTGGGAATATATGTTCAAGAACTATCCTGAACTTAAAACATGGAAAGATAGTCTCCAACAAGCCAATGCTTTAAAAGACACTTTCATTTATGCTCCTGACCAAGCCCGTCTACATGCATACTATGTAGCGGCCCCTACCCCAACATCCAAAACCGCCGTTATTGTTCACGGATATACCGACAATGCTATCCGCATGATGATGATTGGTTATCTGTACAATAAAAATTTAGGATACAACATCCTTTTACCTGATTTGCGATATAGCGGATTGAGTGACGGCGATGCTTTCCAAATGGGATGGCTCGACCGCAAGGATGTCATGCTATGGATGGACGTAGCCAACCAAATTTATGGCGACAGTACCCAAATGGTTGTACATGGTATCTCCATGGGAGGCGCTACCACCATGATGATATCCGGTGAAACACAACCCGATTACGTAAAATGCTTTGTCGATGATTGTGGATATACTTCTGTATGGGATCAATTCAGTAAGGAATTGAAAGAAGATTTCGGTATACCTGCTTTCCCTTTGCTTTATACTTCCAGTTGGCTTTGTGATTGGACAAAAGGGTGGAACTTTACCGAAGCATCTTCTTTGGAACAAGTGAAGAAGTGTTCACTGCCAATGCTCTTTATCCATGGAGAAAAGGACGACTATGTACAAACTTGGATGGTACATGAACTATACAAGGCCAAGCCTCAACCTAAAGAAATTTGGGTAGTACCTGGAGCCGACCATGCCACTTCCTACAAATTGAACAAGGAAGAATATACTCAAAAAGTGAAACAATTTACAGAAAAGTACATTCAATGAGAAAAATTTTATTCATACTTTTCCTATTAGGATGTTTATCTATCCAAGCCAAAGAATACACTATAAAGGAAATCCCCATGGTGCATTTGCAAGACCGCACCCGTTACGTCAGCAATCCGGACAACATCCTTTCTGCTTCTGCCGTAGCAACAATGGACAGTATTCTCTTTGCGTTGGAACAAAAGACAGGCATACAGACTTTAGTGGTTGTCGTTACCGGTATTGAAGGAGGTGACTGCTTTGATTTCGCCTACCGTCTAGGTAAAGAAATGGGAGTCGGTCAAAAGGAACGTGACAACGGGTTGGTCATTCTTCTTTCTACCGATGAACGATGTATACAGTTCGCGACCGGCTATGGTTTGGAAGGTGTATTGCCTGACGCAATCTGTAAGCGCATCCAAAGCCGATACATGGTGGAACACCTTGGCAAGGAAGATTGGGATACCGGTATGGTAGAAGGTATCCGCGCCGTAAATGGTTACTTGGATGGTTCCATGGAAAATATAGGCTCGAACGAAGAGGAAGACATGACACCTCTCTATATCTTCGGTGCATTCATGTTAGGCGGTCTCGGGCTTTTCGGTTGGGCTGCATGGAGCCAGAACCATTGTCCCAAATGCAAGAAGCATCAAATCCAACGTATTTCCTCGAATATTCTGTCACGTGCCAATGGTTTCATCACAGAAGAAACCACTTATATTTGTAAAAATTGTGGCCATACATTTACTCGTAAGTCTAAGTCTTCCGACCCAAATTTCCGTGGGCCGAGAGGTGGTAGTGGCCCAACTATCTTCATGGGAGGTGGAGGTTTCGGAGGCCGTGGAGGCGGATTCAGCGGAGGTAGTTTCGGTGGAGGAAGTTTCGGAGGCGGTGGCGCAGGAAGCAGGTTTTAAATTAAAGAATAAACAATAAAAACAAAGAATATATATGAAGAAATCAACAATTATCGTGATTGCTCTAGTTGCAATCGCAGCCATTTGGGGCGTAAGTGCTTACAATGGCTTGGTAAAAATGGACGAAGGTGTAAACACAGCATGGAGCAATGTAGAAAATCAATATCAACGTCGTGCAGATTTGATTCCGAACTTGGTTAACACCGTGAAGGGATATGCTGCACACGAAAAGGAAACCCTTGAAGCCGTAATGTCGGCTCGTTCAAAAGCGACTCAAATGACAATCGACCCTGAGAACTTGACTCCGGAAAAGTTGCAGGAATACCAAAAGGCACAAGGCGAAATCGGTGCTGCACTCGGACGTTTGTTGGCCATTACTGAAGCCTATCCAGACTTGAAGGCTAACCAAAACTTCATGGAACTTCAAGCGCAGTTGGAAGGAACAGAAAACCGTATCAGCGTAGAACGTCGCAACTTCAACGAAGTGGCACGTGAATACAATACTTCTATCCGTACATTCCCGAAAACTATCATCGCTGGCATGTGCGGTTTTGACAAGCGTCCGTACTTCGAAGCAGAAGAAGGTGCGAACAAGGCTCCGGAAGTGAAATTTTAAATAAAGGACTATGTTCAACTCATTCGGAAATATCTTCCGCCTGACGAGTTTCGGCGAATCACACGGTCCCGGTGTAGGTGGTGTGATTGACGGCTTCCCAGCCGGCATCACTATCGACATGGATTTCATTCAGCAAGAACTGAACCGTCGTCGTCCTGGTCAATCCTTACTTACGACTAGCCGACAAGAACCGGATAAGGTGGAATTCCTCTCTGGTATTTTCGAGGGGAAGTCAACCGGATGTCCCATTGGATTCATTGTTTGGAACAAGAACCAACATTCCAATGACTACGAGAACATCCGTAACTTGTTCCGTCCGTCGCATGCAGATTATACTTATCTGCAAAAGTATGGCATTCGTGACCACCGGGGAGGTGGACGTTCCTCTGCTCGCGAAACCATTTCGCGCGTGGTAGCCGGTGCTTTGGCCAAACAAGCCTTGAAGCAACTGGGCATTAGTATCACCGCCTATACGTCGCAAGTGGGCGATATCAAGTTGGAAAAGGACTATAAGGAATACGATCTCGACTTGATTGAGACCAATGATGTACGTTGCCCTGACACGGAGAAAGCCGAAGAAATGGCAACCCTCATCAAGCAAGTGAAAGCAGACGGCGATACCATTGGCGGTGTAATCAGTTGCATCATCAAGGGATGCCCGATTGGTTTGGGCCAACCTGTATTCGGTAAGTTACATGCAGCCCTTGGCAATGCTATGCTCAGCATCAATGCCGTGAAAGGATTTGCTTATGGCGAAGGATTCGACAACATGTCCTTGCGTGGAAGTCAGCAAAACGACGTATTCTACAACAATCAGGGACATATCGAAACGATTAGCAACCATTCGGGTGGTATCCAAGGGGGTATCAGCAATGGTCAGGATATCTACTTCCGAGTAGCGTTCAAGCCGGTTGCTACTTTGCTTATGGAGCAACATACCGTAAACATCGACGGTATTGACACGACTATGAAAGCCAAAGGTCGTCACGATCCTTGTGTGCTTCCTCGTGCTGTACCTATTGTAGAAGCCATGGCGGCCATGACTATCCTTGACTATTATTTAATTGATAAAACAACTCAACTATAATCTAATTCTATGGAAGTAAAGAAATACATTCAAGAAAACGAGGCACGATTCATGGAAGAATTGTTCAGCCTCATCCGCATCCCAAGTATCAGTGCGTTACCTCAGCACAAGAACGATATGTTGGCTTGTGCCGAACGTTGGAAAGAACTTCTTCTCGAAGCAGGTGCCGACAAGGCAGAAGTGATGCCGTCTGCAGGTAATCCACTCGTATATGCAGAAAAGCATGTAAGTGATGATGCTTCAACTGTACTTATCTACGCTCACTACGACGTAATGCCAGCCGAACCGTTGGAACTCTGGAAGAGCGAACCATTCGAACCGGAAATCCGTGACGGACGTATCTGGGCACGTGGTGCTGATGACGACAAGGGTCAAGGTATGATTCAAGCCAAGGCTTTCGAATACGTAGTGAAAAACAACCTCTTGAAGCACAATGTGAAATTCATTTTCGAAGGCGAAGAAGAAATCGGTTCACCAAGTTTGAACGCCTTCATCAAGGAACATAAAGAATTGTTGAAAGCCGATGTTATTTTGGTATCTGATACTTCTATGCTAGGTGCTGAACTCCCGTCATTGACAACAGGCTTGCGTGGCTTGGCTTATTGGGAAATCGAAGTAACTGGTCCGAACCGCGACTTGCATTCCGGACATTTTGGTGGTGCTGTTGCCAACCCAATCAATACTCTTTGCGACTTGATTTCAAAGGTAGTCGACGAAGACGGCCGCATCACTATTCCTCACTTCTACGACAAGGTAGAAGAAGTTCCGGCTGCCGAACGTGAAATGATTGCCCAAATTCCATTCGACGAACAAAAATATATGGACGCTATCGGCGTAAAGCAATTGAAGGGCGAAAAGGGCTACTCTACTCTCGAACGCAACAGTTGCCGTCCGTCATTCGATGTATGTGGTATTTGGGGCGGTTATACCGGTGAAGGTTCAAAGACCGTTCTTCCGTCAAAGGCATACGCTAAAGTATCATGCCGTTTGGTTCCTCACCAAGACCACGAAACTATCTCGCAATTGTTCATCGACTACATCAACAGTATCGCTCCTGAATATGTACAGGTAAAGGTGACTCCAATGCATGGTGGCGAAGGTTATGTTTGTCCTATTTCGCTCCCTGCTTACCAAGCAGCAGAAAAGGGCTTTACCAAGGCATTCGGAAAGAAGCCGTTGGCAGTCCGTCGTGGCGGTAGTATTCCTATCATCAGCGACTTCGAACGCATCCTCGGTATCAAGACTGTACTCATGGGCTTCGGTTTGGAAGCAGATGCTATCCACTCACCGAATGAAAGTTTCTCACTCGATATGTTCCGTAAGGGTATCGAAGCAGTAGTTGAATTCCACATGAATTATTCGAAATAAGGAAGATTATCCTTAAAAATAAAAATGTCATCCATTGCAAATGCTCTGGATGACATTTTATTTTTACCCCACTCGCTTCTTCAAAGAAAAATCAAAACGAAGACCTCCACCGGGACGATTGGTAACACTAATACTTCCTCCATGAAACTGCACGGCATGCTTCACGATAGAAAGTCCTAGACCAGTACCTCCCATTTGGCGGGAACGTCCTTTATCTACCCGATAGAAGCGTTCGAAAAGACGCGGTAATTGTTCCTGTTCTACTCCCCTGCCATCATCTTCGAAACGGATACAACACTCTGTTTCGTCGTTCTTGATCAATGATATAAAGATATTCTTCCCCTCGGAATAAGCAATCGCATTTTCTGTCAGATTCCGGAAAATGGATCCTATCAGTGAAAGATTACCATATATCACCACTTCTTCATGAAAGTCTGTATGCAAGCGCATCCCTTCTTCTTCCGACATAATTTCCAGTTCATCCGCTATTTCTTCCAACATGTCATTGATTACAATCTTCTCCTTGCCTATCAATGCACTTCCGTCCTCCATTCGGGTGATGAGTGAAACTTCATTCAATAATCGACGGAGACGTTCGTTGTGGGTGTAGCATCGCTCAATCAGTTCCTGCCGTTTCTCTTCCGTCAATGTAATGCCCGAAAGTAAAGTCTCCAAGCATACTCCAATAGAAGCCACCGGAGTCTTCAATTCATGATTAATGTTATTAGATAGTTGTCTCTTGATACGTATCTTTTCCTTCTCTTCACGCAAGGCCGCCTCATGAGCCAAGTCTCTATCCTTGATTGTCTGTTGCCATTGTCCATAAAGTTGTACTATATGATTGGAAATGGAACCAAGTTCATCATTCGGGAATGGCTCGTCTTCATCAAATGCCTCCCCTTTCTCGGCCTTAGCAGCAAATCGATTGAGACGTTCCATGTTCTTTCCTAATCGTCGGGTAACAAAGTAAGCCAAAACACTCATGGCCAAACTGATAGAAATCATCACCCCTAAAAAAGTCCAGTCCGCTTGCAACAATTCACGAAGTGAAGCCGAATAAGGAATGGCTGTTCGTGCAATAAATTCTTTCCCTCGTGTAGCCGAATAAAAATATTCCAAACCATCACTCGTTGATTGTCGACCGATATGATAACCTGATCCTTTCTTCAAAGCAGCAGCCACTTCAGGACGCATCCGGTGATTGTCAAGTGAGTCAACCGGAAGCATATTGTCATACACTACCTTTCCTGATAAAGCGATAATGGATATACGCAAATTATCGAAAGGTTTCTGGTGAGTGGCAATATATTCCTCATGTTGTTCTCCATCCTCCTCTACAGCTTCCAGCAAATGTCGGTTGTAGAGTTGGAGTTGGAGACTCAGATAGTCCGACTTATATTGCTTCTCGCGCAGATACTGGAATCCGATGAAGCACAAGATGATACTCCATGAGAAGGAAATCAGCATCACAAAAAGCTGACGATGGAACGAAAGCTTAATCGCGGAAACCATAGCCAAAACCTGAACGAGTTACTATATACGATCCATATGGCCCAATCTTAGAGCGTAAACGGGTTATATTCACATCGATGGTACGGTCGAGCACCACCACTTCATCACTCCAGACCCTACTCAATATCTGCTCACGCGAACAAATCTGTCCTCTATGTGAAATCAGATAAGCCAATAGTTCGTATTCCTTACGGGTCAGTTTCACTTCTTCACCGTCTACCGTGCATCGCTTGAATTCCAAATCCAGACGCAAACCTTCGGCTTTCAACACATTCGGTTTATCAGGTGATGTCTGACTCTTTTTATGAGCAGTCCGTCTTAACACGCTTTTCACTCGGGCTATGACATTGCGGACCGTATAAGGCTTGGTGATATAGTCATCAGCGCCCAAGTTCAGTCCCATCACCATATCATCTTCCGAATCACGTGCCGTACAGAAGATGATAGGAATCTCTGCGGTTGCCACGTCTTCTTTCAGCGTCTTTGCCATTTTGATTCCACTGATTTTTCCCATCATAATATCGAGGAGGATAAGTGAATAATTCTTCAAGTCGTAAGTCAGTGCTTGCTCGGCACTGAAAGCAATATCCACATCATACCCTTCGTTTTCAAGGTTGAGTTGCAAAACTTCGCACAAAGTTTCCTCATCATCTACTATCAATATACGTTCTGTTGCCATATACCTTTATAATTATATTATGGGGCAAATTTATAGAGAAAAGTGGAATAGAAAACACTTGAAAGTGAAATTTCATAGAAATGTAACATTTCACAATATAATGTTTGCTGAATATCCATATTATAGATTCAAAACATCGGAGTATTTGACATATATCAAATAATTGCATCGCTTTCTTTTTTCTTCAACATTATTCGGCATGCATTTTTTCATTGAGTGTACTTTTGCACAAAAACAATTAGTGCACATTAGAAATTATACTAGGACAGCAATAGTTAGACACTTAAATATGAATGAAAAAAGTTTGTATAAACAGTTCGAATAAATTCAATCTTACCTATAATCATGTACACAGTATTAACATCAAAAAGAAGTCAAGTTTTTAGAGATTATTTAGCAATTACACTTGGTCTGGCATGCTATGCATTCGGTTGGGTAACCTTTATGCTTCCTTATCAAATCACTACGGGAGGGGTAGCAGGTATTTCCTCACTTATCTATTACGTTACGGGTATAGAAATCCAACTTTCCTACCTCATCATTAATGCTATATTTTTGGCATTTGCCTTGAAAATTCTAGGACCTAAATTTTGCATAAAAACGCTTTATGCCATTCCCGTTTTTACTTTTTTCTTGTGGTCCTTTCAAGTATTGCTAAAAGATGAAGCAGGTAACTTACCTTTACTATTAGGGCAAGGACAAGAATTTATGGCATGTGTTGTAGGAGGTGGTTTGCTCGGATTCGGTATAGGTTTTGTGTTCATTCATAATGGAAGTACGGGAGGGACTGATATTCTTGCATGGATAGTCAACAAATATAAAGATGTTTCTTTAGGAAGATTAATAATGTATGGTGATATTATCATAATCTCTTCCTGCTACTTTGTTTTCCATGATTGGAAACGTGTTATGTTCGGCTTCTGCGTATTGTTTGTGATGAGTGTGGTCATTGACTATGTAGTAAATAGTAACCGACAGTCAGTACAATTCTTAATTTTCTCAAGAAAGCATGAAGAAATAACTGAAACCATTACAAAAGAACTTCATCGTGGGGTTACTTTATTAGATGGCACTGGCTGGTATAGCAAGCAAAACATCAAAGTAGTCGTAGTACTAGCCAAGAAAAACCAATCAACAGATATTTTTAGATTAGTAAGAGATATAGATGAAAATGCTTTTGTCTCACAAAGCAATGTTGTTGGAGTCTATGGTGAAGGTTTCGATAAACTAAAAGTAAAGAAAACAAAAGGATAATACAGACTCGTCAGGGAAGTCAGCATTCTTAAAGGCTATAAACAAAAAAGTAGCATAGAAATCATTATCATTCCTACTTTTTACTCTATCAAATTCTATTCAATCCCCCGATTATTTGACTTTTATCAAATAATCGGGGGATTTTCCTTTTTTCTATCATTTATTTTACCTTCGCTATTTTCTTTTGACATATCTTTACAGCGTAAAACAAAACCATAGGTATAATAAAACAACAGGAATGGCATTAAAACGACAGAAAAATATGAATTTACCATTATAAAAAAAATATTAGCCAAACACATCACAACAAAATGCTATTCCTTAAAAAGATAAAAGTATTAACAAAATCTTCCTCACGGAAGAACTAAAAAGTAGAAGTATGAAAAAGGTTGTAGATTTTATGAGCCCTGCGTTTTTCAACAGACTCCCAAAGTCTTATAAAACGAATAAAAGAGACATTAATTATTGGTGTCCAACAGGTATGAATCCCATAATGTCTTAAAAAAGTTGAGCCTCAAATAGTACCTAATATTTGAAAGATTTAACAAAAACTATTCAAAACTAGAGGGGGTAATTTTAATTACCCCCCTCCATAAAAAACTTTAATGTTTTATTTTTAATATCTACTCATTATGAAAAGATTGTTTTTATCCGTAATTATGGTTTTAGGTTTGTCAACAGTTTGTTTTTCACAGAACAAGCAAGAAATTAATGACTTGAATATTGAAATACCTTTGCCTAAATTGGCTAGATATTTGAATCTGAATTCTACTCAATATGACAATGTGGAAAATGCCATTGATTTCTTTTCTGACAAGATGCAAAGCGCCAAATATTCAAAGGGAAGACGACAAATCAAAAACTTGAATGAAGCGATATTTGGAAACTTGAAATTGATGAGAAGTACATTAAGTCAGAGCCAATATAAAAAGTATTTGCAATTAAAATAAAGACTTAAATACATATATACGAAATATATCAGAAATATAATAAATTCGTAAAGCATTTCTTCCAAGCAAATAGGTAAGTTTTAAAAGGTAAAAAGATTTAAATTTAAAAGTTTAAAAGGCTAACAATTATCACATTATATCTATCACAGATTTTCAATTTATTTGTCCATGAAAAAGAGGATGCAATCGGCATCCTCTCAATATTAATAAGAAGGAAGAGAGAATGCTTTTAAATTTCACTATCCATTCTTTTCGATGCCGATAGTGACACAGGAGGATATGTTATATCCTCCTGTTCTGTATATGAAAACTTATGGCTTGTACTTTTCATTCCATTCTTATTTATTGTTTTTCCGCACTATTTTCCATACAATACCCGATCGCAATGAGACTTCTCAATTTTTTATGTATATAAATTGGCTTCATCTAATTATATAGTATGTTCTAATCCTATTATGGCGACTACTTTTTGAGTAATCGCCATAAAAAAATCACATTACACACATTCATATTTCCACCACATTGAACCAAGCATGCCGGCACTATCATCCTCTTCCTATACACCAAACGATAAAGTCCGTTCAATAAAATCGGTGTAGCATTTCTATTACCTATATAGCCAACAATTCCACACATAATTCTTACTGTTTTGAATTTATATTCTTTATGAAAGCCATAAACAGCGGATTGGGGTGAAGGACGGTTCCCGAATATTCCGGATGGAACTGAACACCGACATACCAACGACAAGCCGGTATTTCAACTATCTCAACCAAACCACTATCGGGATTTATACCTGTACATAACATTCCCGCTTGCTCGAATAGCCTGCGATAGGGACTGCTGAACTCATAACGGTGACGATGCCGCTCTTCTATATACGATTTTTTATAAGCTTCATAGGCTTTTGACCCTTCGATTAACTCACATGTATAAGCCCCCAATCTCATTGTCCCACCCATTTGAGTGATACTCTTTTGCTCCTCCATCAAATCTATCACATTGTAGGGAGTAAAAGAATCCATTTCACGAGAATTGGCATTTTCCAAACCTAATACATTACGGGCAAATTCAATGACCATCATCTGCATACCCAGACAGATTCCCAATGTCGGTACATCATGTGTACGACAATATTCAGCGGCCACAATTTTACCTTCCGTCCCCCTTTGTCCGAATCCCGGACATATCACTATACCGTCCATCAAAGAAAGGTTATCCGCAATATTGTCACGCGTCAGATTTTCGCTCTGGATAAAGTGTGTCTTTACCTTGCAGTCATTGTAAGTCGCAGCTTGTGACAAACATTCCAGTATCGACTTATAGGCATCCTGTAAATCATATTTCCCGACAAGGGCAATGTTGATTTCTCTGCTTGCCTGCAATCTACGGTTGATAAATTCCTGCCAGTCGCCCAATTGAAGTGCCGTATCACACTTTATACCGAACTTACGAAGTATCACTGCATCTAGATGCTGCTCCGCCATCTTGACCGGCACTTCATAAATAGTCGGCAGGTCAACGCTTTGCACCACACAATCCTTTTCCACATTACAGAAATGTCCGACTTTATCAAGCACTTCCCGTCCAAGCTCACGGTCAGTTCTCAGCACAAGCACATCCGGTTGGAGCCCAAGTCCCTGCAACTCTTTTACAGAATGTTGTGACGGTTTGGTTTTCAATTCGCCCGCTGCAGCTATATAAGGCACGAATGTCAGGTGAACACAAACGGCATTACGTCCAAGTTCCCATTTAAGCTGTCGGATAGTTTCCAAGAATGGAAGACCTTCGATGTCTCCAACCGTACCTCCGATTTCTGTGATGATGAAATCATAGTCACCCACTGTTCCCAATTGAAGCATCCTTCTTTTTATCTCGTCCGTAATATGAGGAACCACTTGTACGGTTCGACCCAGATATTCACCTTTGCGTTCACGTTCGATGACGGTTTGATAAATCTTGCCTGTCGTGACATTATTTGCCGAAGTCGTCCGAATATCGGTAAACCGTTCGTAATGTCCTAAATCCAAGTCTGTCTCACATCCATCGGTTGTTACATAACATTCTCCGTGTTCGTATGGATTGAGCGTACCCGGATCGATGTTGATGTACGGGTCGAATTTTTGAATAGTGATTTTATAACCACGTGCCAGCAGCAATCTGCCGATGGAAGCTGCAATGATTCCCTTGCCAAGTGAACTCACTACGCCACCAGTCACGAATATATATTTGGGTTGATTCATATTTATTGTCAATTTATGTTTATAATCCAATTCCGGTTACTCCCATTCTATCGTTGCTGGTGGTTTGGAAGATATGTCATAACATACACGGTTTATTCCCTTTACTTTATTTATTATCTCATTGCTCACTTGAGCCAAAAACTCGTATGGCAACTGTGCCCAATCTGCCGTCATTGCATCCGTACTTGTTACAGCACGCAATGCCACAGCTTGTTCATAAGTCCGTTCGTCACCCATAACGCCTACACTTTGCACGGACAGGAGTATGACGCCTGCTTGCCATACTTCGTCATAAAGAGAATGACCGTCAGAACAATGCCATCGATGTAATGCATTGATAAATATCTCATCGGCCTCTTGCAAAATATGGATTTTTTCGCGAGTAACTTCCCCTAATAC
>JBGVGD010000017.1:0-49394 GCA_045121515.1 Phocaeicola sp.
TGCTGTTCCATATCATGATGATGTCAATGAAAACAGCATGGAAATGGGAAAGCGTAAACCTATCCAGTATGAAAAAAAGAAAGGTGTCAACCTTTCTAGCTAATGAAGAAAAAAAGCGTCTACTGAAATCAGGAAAAGACAGGAAATCCGGATGATATTTTGAAACGCCACGGCGTTTTAAAAAAACGTGTCGGCGTTTTGCTTCAAACACCACCGCGTTTTTAAAAAAGACGATGGTCTTTTTCTTGATGCGAAAAATTTATAGTGAAGGGGGTGAAGGGTTGAAGAGGGTATGTTCTTGTATAGAAGCTACAATCCCTTGCCCAAGAACTCCCTCAACGAAATATGCTTAATACCATTCTCATCCCTAGTAAAGTTAGGTGGGAAAAGTTTCTATCGTGAAAGTGATATTATCAAGCTTATGGATGAAGACTTGAGTAAATATTTAAAAGTGGGTGTGTCGAAATAAATTTCTTCTATCAAATTGTCACCCTGAGCAAAGCGAAGGATCTGAAAAGCGCTAGTTGACGTCTTCAGATTCTTCACTTCGTTCAGAATGACACTACATAATGATAGCGATTTTGTATTTTGACACACCCACAATATGAGAAATTGCAGGAAGTGGTCTCAGTAATAAGTGGTCTCTCTATTAGCATCAACTGCTTTCTGCAACCGGTATCTGTATTGGAAGGGCTGTAATGGCTCTTTTCTTTTTTTTAGTTACTAAACCGCACTCAATTCACTACCAATTTCTCGGATAGCATCCAAAATCATCTGCTCACGTTCTGCAGAAGGTTTTTTCAGCCCTCTAATATATTGTGCCAACAAGCTTTGTTGAATACCCAATCTGCGAGCAACAGCGGAAGCGTTTAATTCGGGATGAGTCAGAAAAATTCGAGAAATGCCAACCGGTTCTGGCATGTCATATTCGAAGCTTTCATAAGAAACATCTTCATCAATTTCTTCCCAATGAATTCCGAAATGTTCCAGTTCATAATCATTACGTTGATCTTCTGTGGCATTCATCAATCTTTGGTAATAAAGGATAGATTGCCACAAGGTACGCCCATCGTCTGTTTCGATGTAGATACGTTCTCCTTCAAACCATACTCTTTTTGCCTTCATAGCTACCTCCTTTTATATTATGGGAATATGTTATTTGCCGTAAATCTTAATCCATTCAGTAATAACTAATTCCTTGTTTTCTTCGATGATACTTTCAGCAAGCTTCAAATCTTTTGGCTTCATACCTTTATTGTCCATAAGAGTGACTTCATCGCCTACCTTGAATTTTGCTTCACCATCTTGACTGATTACATGGACATGGATAGGTTCATGATCACGGACATAGATTCTAAACTTTAAACCAAATAAAATTAAAATTGTTGGCATATGTTTCTTCTTTTTGTTTCGATACAAAAATAGGTAATAATTTTATTACTTCAAAATGACGGTTGTAAAAAATAATAGGAAAAGGTTAGAAATTTCATTAAATTCATTAGTCGTTTGAAAGGATGCAAAATGAAGTAGCTATATAAAAAAGAACGACCCGCACATTTGAGCATCGTTGAGAGGCTTGGCGGGTTCTAGTGGTGCAAAGGTACAAAAAAACTTGATACGCCCTCCGGATGTATCCATATAGATAGAGGTCTGGAATGCTTAATTAAAGGCACAGTCCACACTGAAAAGGAGGACAATATTGCCCTCCTTTCCTTTGTTTTAAAAATAATTTTGTTTTGCTTGTTTCATCTTCTCTTCATATTTTCTTATGCTTTCTTGCTCTTCTACACCAGGTTTTGTAGGAAAACATTTATGGGTAATATAAACCTCATAATAATATTTATTACCAGAATGTTCTTCACAGTTTACACATTGGTTTACACAACTTCTGTAAATCAACATTCGTTATTCAATAAAATAATAATCTCTTTGTAGGAGTTTCCCACACCACAAAATTAACAATTTCGATCGATGAGGCCAACCATTTCAATGTATAATTCACCACCGAGCGGCATCTTTTTCCTACGTTTCAACTTACCATAAATCCGGAATATTGTAGCGTTCCAATTCCTCAAGAACAAACAAAAAGCAACCAACCCTATTCAGCATTCAATCTTCGCCATGTTTCACTTGGTTATGTCTGCTTTGTTGAGTATAATGTATCAGATCAATTTTAGTAACAATTAAAAATTCATGAATTATGGCAAACAACAAATTAGTAAAAAGAAAAAATGGAGCTTCTAAGGATAATGCCAAGCTCAAACCTAGAAAGAAAAAGGAGTAGGACGAAGTTGTATATGCTCTTACTGATGTAAAAGAAACGGTAGTTACAGAGAATTTCTACCAACCGATTCCTCTTAGTGTTCTGAAATATTACTTACCAAGTGTAATGGTAACAGAATGAGGTTTCACTCATATTTTTTAATGTTATAGAACTCAAAAGCCTGTCTGCAATTATTGTGCAGATGGGCTTTTTATGATTACAGAGTGTTAATGTATTCCTTTTATTTATGGGTTTACAAAGCTGTTGATTTAACTAAATTATAAACTGCAACAGCTTGGCTTATCAACGTTTGCATCACTTTATCACTATATAAATAGGCTTATATTCAATGATTATAGTGCTTAAAAAGCTCAATGTAGGACGAAATGTAAACAAGTACTCTTTGTGGAAGTAAGAATATAGACGTACCTTTGTACCCTCAAATTGTTAAGTTGATATATGATAATTTTTAATTATTTTTTATAAGCATGAAGATCTTTAAAATTTGGTTCGTTGCCCTAGTGGCAATGATTGGCTTTAACAGCTGTTCGGACGATTGCAATCACGACTACATTGAGTACGACTACAGCAAAGACCTGGTAGGCACGTGGAGTGTTATTGGACCGGATTATGTGGAGGCTTTGGTCATCAAGGACGATGGAACGATGCACTGTACCTGTGTGGACGGAACGGAGCTTTATGAATATACAGCGCGTTACGAGGTGGCAAACAACCGCATGAAGTTGGTTTGGGACGATGGCACCATCGAAGAAGGTCGTTTGGACGTAGTGCGTGGCGCCAGCTTTTCGGTAATTTTCGACGATGAGACCGGTGAGGGATACTATTATGCGCGTTGCCCCGAAAACCTCTCGGACAAGATGGTCGGTTCGTGGTTGTATCAAACGGACGAGACCAGCGAAATCCATAGCTATTATGCGGATGGTACCAGTGATTGCCGTGCCTATTACTATCATTTGGACGAGCAGTTTGAGACTTTGGTAACCGGAACCTATCAGGTGATAGGGAATATTCTTTTCGAGACGGTGACGTATGGAGAAGGTATGGAGTTGTCCTTTGGCTCGCGCATATCCTATGTACCTGGTGGCTCTCCGTTTGGCGATGTATTGAAGAGTGAGACATTCACAATGGAAGGAGATGAGCTGATAGAGTCTGTGGAGAGTGTTGTTCGTGTAAATCCCTCGCTCGATTTGGCAGGCATGAAGTATGACTACAAGGAAACTCAGGTGACCAATGTGAAGGGAGAGGATCAGGAGGTCAGCTTCATGGGCTTCACCATCAACTTTGCCCAGATGGATGGCTCAGAGCTCGACAAGTTGTTGAGAACCCTTCTTTTCAATATCGAGTTCCCGGATGCAGAGACGCTTCGTTACACCTATCATCAAAACAATGGCAAGGAGACGTTTGATGCACCTATCGAGGTGGAGGATAACAAGATAACTGTTAAGATGAGCGCGAAGGCGCCTACCTTGAAAGATGTGACATTCTATGCTTTCCAGAACGTGGATGGCAACCGGATGCATCTCTGTATGGACAAGGTAGCCTTTGTAAACTTCCACGCCAACATGCAGGCCATGCTGATGGAGGCTACGGATGAGCAGTTCGACATCGCCGATGCAGAGGCCGTAAACGCTATCTACAACCACATCGACAATGCGGTTGAGAGCATCAAAGTGAGCTTCGTGATGACAGCAAGCAAGTAATCGGATAAAACGAAACAAATAACTATAAAATCAAGTAAGAATGAAGAAAATTTTCATATTTTGTATGATTGCTCTCGTGGCAATATGTGGCTTGAATAGCTGTAACGATTGCGACCACGATGTTATAGACGTGGACTACAGCAAGTCCATAATAGGTGTTTGGAGCTCTGAAAGCGAAAGATACGAAGAAGGCATTAGATTCTATGAAGACGGTAAATTCAGTGCCTTTGGTAATAAAGGCGAAGGAGATTATTTTGTGGATGGTACATGGGCACTGCAGCAAAACCGCTTGGTGTTGACCACCAACGAGGGCAAGATGCACTTCAGCGGTACCATCGAAGTCTATGCCGAAGATGTGATGCTGATGACCAGCGAAGGCAGCAAGGATACCCACGTATATCATTATTTTGTAGATAGTCCGTTCCCGAAATCTTTGGTGGGTACATGGACCTGCCTAGAAGGTAATTTTGCCGAAGCCTTGACCATCAATGAGGATGGTTCGTTGGTAAGTACCCGTTTGGAGGGTGGCAACTATTGGGAAGGCATAAAAGGTACCTTCATGGAAGAAGGGGGTACTTACGGAATCGAGCTCAATAGCAATTACTATTTTGGTACCTACGAAGTTGTATCCGGTGAACTCCTTGCTCTGATCGATACCAAAACAAATACGCGCCGTACTTACCGCTACTGCAAAGAAGACCTTTCTGATGAAATTGTAGGTATGTGGGTATGCGCAGATGGTCCAGCAAATAAAGAGAATGATATGCTTATTCAAATCTTCAATGAGGATGGTACTTCAGTTATGACAGGTGACGCAGATGAACTCCTTGTTAATGACGAATCTACCACCTACAAGGTAATTGGTGATCTTCTCCTCCTTCAAATGAATAAAGAGAGCGTTTCCTATGTACCATTCCGCATAACATACTCACCTGATGCAACTACTTTGGGTGATGTTATGACACTTACATTGGCAATGAAAAACGCAGGTATCAACTCTACCGCTACTTGGCTTCGTGTAAAGCAGTCTCTCAACCTCGCTGGTCAGAACTACAACTACATCAAGACTTATGTGAGCAATGTAAAGGGCGAAGACAAGGATATTGACTTTATGGGCTACACTTTCAACTTTGCAAAGATGGACGGCTCTGGCTTGGATAAGATGTTGAAGTCTCTCCTCTTTGCAGTAGAGTTCCCAGATGCAAACACCCTCGGCTACTCTTATCAGATGAATGGCAACAAGGAGACCTATAATTCTCCTATCGTTGTAGAGGGTAACAAGATGACTATCAAAATGAGTGCGAAAGTACCTACATTGAAGGATGTTGTACTCTATGCTTTCCAAGATGCAGATTGCAGTCAGATGCATTTCTATATGCACAAGACCGCATTTGTAAGCTTTTACACCAATATGCAAGCAATGTTGATGGCGGCTACTAATGAGCAGTTCGACATCACTAATGCAGAAGCTGTAAATGCTATCTACGATAATATCAACAATGCTGTTGAGACAATCAATGTAAGCTTGGTAATGAGCAAATAAAAATATAAAGAACTACCCAAATAAGGGGATGTACTTCGTGGTGCATCCCCTATTTTTTTAGTCTTTCCTTTCGTCCAAAAGCCCCCTTACATTTCAAGAGAGAAGTCTAGACTTGGCGAACAAATAGAGCATATCCCATTCTATTTTCACGCTTCAACTGCTCTATATAGTCCAAGAACAAAGCTCCAACCGTTTTCTGCTTCGATGATGTTTCTATCGTTTCCACCAATGCTGTCAACGTAAATTCCTTGCCCTTTGCTGAAAAGTCAAACACTTGTTCTGAATATTTCTGCTCCTGCTCCCTAATCAAATTATTTATTTGATCTTTATTAGGACAATTTCGCTTTGGTTTGTTCTTTTTGAAGTCCCAATAAATAGGATTTATCGACATTCCAAGACCGATATATTTGCGTTTTCGCTCTTTACACATACAAATAACCAAAGGATGTTCGCCATTTTTCAAAGTTTTAGATTTGTAACACAGCACATTAACCGTTGCTTTCATAACATTTTTCGGTTTACACATTGGTTTACACAAAGTGGTATAAAACCCTTAAAAAACGAAGATTTTGCTGTATTCCCGAAGAAATAAAAGTAAACAAAAGAGAAAGAAAAAAGCTCTCATAAGTTATTCACTTACAAGAGCTTAACCGAGTACTCGAAGCGGGACTTGAACCCGCACAGCCATTACTGGCCAAAGGATTTTAAGTCCTTCGTGTCTACCATTCCACCATTCGAGCATCCTCAATGAGAGAGCGGAAAACGAGGCTCGAACTCGCGACCCTAACCTTGGCAAGGTTATGCTCTACCAACTGAGCTATTTCCGCATTTGGTTTTAACGGGTGCAAAGATAAAGACTTTTCATTTATCAGCCAAATTTTGCACCCGTTTTCTTTTTATCTTCCTAACAATGACTTTTCTGCTTCTTCCATTGTAGCGAAGTTAAAACCTTCTACTACCTGATCCATCAAAGCTGTAATACGGTCGTTGCAAAGGTTGCCAATACTGCCTTCGTGGGTATGATGCACTTGCTTGTTATGGGTAAAGTTACCAGCCTCGATATCCAAGCCTACCTTCTTATAAGCATCACGGAACGGCATGCCCTCACTTGCCAAACGGTTCACTTCTTCCACACTGAAGATATACAAGTAACGGTCATCATCCAATATATGATCGTTTATCTTAATCTTGTCCATGATGTAAGTGGCCATCTGCAAGCAGTCCTTCAATTCCTCGAATGCCGGCAAGAACACTTCCTTGATAATCTGCAAGTCACGGAAATAGCCTGAAGGCAAATTATTCATAATCAACATAATCTGTTGAGGAAGCGCTTGAATCTTATTACATTTCGCACGAGTCAACTCGAACACATCCGGATTCTTCTTGTGCGGCATGATACTAGAACCTGTAGTACATTCATCCGGCAACTTCACGAAACCGAAGTTC
The DNA here is from genome assembly GCA_045121515.1 of Phocaeicola sp. GTDB lineage: Bacteria > Bacteroidota > Bacteroidia > Bacteroidales > Bacteroidaceae > Phocaeicola. The sequence goes on from JBGVGD010000017.1 coordinate 6,974, forward strand.
TGACTGCTGAACATACAAGCATCAAATGCCAACTTTGCCACTGTACCCGCAATGGAAGCCATAGCAAAAGCAACATTACGTTCCATCTTACCACGCCCCATCTGAGCATATACCACATTGTAGTTCATTGACTCGAAACCCAACAAACGGGTAGTCATTTCGCGGTTCAAAGGGAAAGACGAGCCATAACCGGCTGCCGAGCCCAATGGATTGCGGTTACACATCTTGAAGGCCGCCTGAAGGAACATCATGTCATCCACCAAACTTTCGGCATACGCTCCGAACCACAAACCGAATGAAGAAGGCATCGCTATCTGCAAATGGGTGTAACCCGGCATTAATACGTCCTTGTATTTATTGCTCTGAGCAACCAAAACCTTGAACAAATCTTCTACTCCTTCTGCAATCTCCTTCAATTGGGCACGAGTAAACAGTTTCAAGTCCACCAAAACCTGGTCATTGCGCGAACGACCGCTATGGATTTTCTTACCTACATCTCCCAACTTACGAGTCAACATCAATTCCACTTGCGAATGTACATCCTCAATGCCATCCTCAATCACAAAATCGCCAGCTTCGGCCGAAGCATAGATGTTCTTCAACTCCTCCAACAAAGCCGACAATTCATCAGCTTCCAACAAACCGATGCTTTCCAACATGGTAATGTGAGCCATGGAACCTATCACATCGTGCTTAGCCAAATACAAGTCCATTTCACGGTCACGACCTACCGTAAAGCGGTCTATCTCCTCATTGACCTGCACACTCTTTTCCCAAAGTTTCTGAGCCATATCTTCTACCTTTTATATTAATAAGGGATCATTGCCAACATCTCAGCCAATTTTTCCACCCCTTCCTGCAAAGGCTTGGAAACCATGGCTTTCATAAACATATTCACTTCCGCACGAATAGTTACCTTCAACTTTGCCTGTTCGCTTGTTACCGGAAGCATCTGAATCCAAAGATTCAATGGAATAGGAGAATGGTCGCCTTCGAACTTGATGCACTTACATGGTTCACGTTCGATGATTCTCAATGTAACATTCATGCCTTGTACAGTCAATGTCAATGAGTCACGATCAAAGGTAATATCCTGAATCTTATCGCCCACTTTCTCACGTACTTGCTCCAATCGTTCCTTGATACCAGAAAGATTGTTCAAATCCTCCAACTTATTATATACACGCTCCTGACTATAAGGAACAAACTTCACATTACTTTCAAATTGTGCCATATTCTTTATGATAATAGAAAAAGAGAACTGTTCAGAAACTTTTGAAGGTTCCTGAACTGCTCCCTTTCAATTTATTCAAACCCAAAATGTTTATTCTCCTGTCCAATGAGCTGGATCTTTTCTCCAAGCGTTCAAAACTTCTACATCGTCTTCCTTGATATAACCAGTTTGAACAGCCACTTCGAGAACAGCTTCATAGTTAGTCAATGTTGCCAATTCCACCTTAGCATTCTTGAATGCTTCGATAGCGACAGGGAAACCGTATGTATAAGAAGCAATCATACCAATCACTTCGCAACCATCACGACGGATAGCTTCAACAGCCTTCAAACTGCTACCACCTGTAGAAATCAAGTCTTCGATAACAACGACCTTCATACCCGGACGAAGTTCACCTTCAATCAAGTTTTCCAAACCATGATCCTTTGGAGATGAACGAACATACACGAACGGCAAGTTCAATTCTTCAGCAACCAAAGCACCTTGAGCAATAGCACCAGTCGCAACACCTGCGATAGCATCTACTTGACCAAACTTTTCAAGGATAAGGCGGCTGATTTCAACCTTCACAAAGTTACGTAGAGAAGGGTAAGAAAGAGTCTTACGGTTATCACAATAGAATGGAGATTTCCATCCAGATGCCCATGTAAAAGGATTAGAAGGCTGCAATTTGATAGCCTTAACTTTCAACAACTTCTCTGCGAATAATTTTTCTAAAGTTCCCATAGTCTATTTACTGATTATTTTTTGCAAAAATAGGGAAAGGATTTGAGATAACGAAACAGAAAAGAGATTTTCTTAAAAGAAATCAAAGGCTTTAGGTATTGCCAGCCCAGGCCAAAGCCAATACACTTATCCGCAAATCCGGAATCTTCCCCAATGCATCTGAACAAGCTACGATTGTAGCCCCTGTCGTCAATACATCGTCGACCAACAGGATGTGCTTATCTCTTAACTCTTCCGATGAAAGACACTCAAACACATCCCTCACATTTTCCCACCTTTCATAATTCCCTTTATGAGTCTGCGTTTCGATATCTTTACTCCTGACTAACAAATGATTAGCCACAGGGATATTAGTTACAGAGGCAATACCATCGGCCAACATTGCACTCTGATTATAACCACGTTTCTTTTGCTTCCGGGCATGCAAAGGTACAGGAACTATACAATCAATCTCATTGAAAAAGCCGGAAGGCAATAATTCCGAAGCCATCCATCGTCCTAGAAAGTGTCCTAAATCCGAGTTCCCATAATACTTTAATTCAAACAGAAGTTTACGAACGTCCCCTCCTTTGGCATAGAATAAGAAAGCACTTGCACGTTCAACCGGCAATTTTCCCCACAAGCTTTTCTCTATTTCATTTCCTCGTTGTAAATGTAAATGCGTTCGAGGCAAAGTAACCAAACAATGGAAACAAACGTGTTCCTCACCTTTCTGAAGGCGTTCGCCACACAATACGCAACAACGAGGGAAAAAAAGTTGCCACAAATCAGTCAAAATAGTCATCTTCACATCCTATTCGTTTGAGACATTGAAGAATTTCATCCATACTATAGCCATGACTTGCAGCAAATCGAATCAACTTTCCGTTACGCTCATAGTCATTCTTCGCCTTAATAGCAGGTAATTTCTTTCGTAACAAAGAAAGAAGAACTTCTTGATACTCCCCCTCGTCTATTTCCTCCATAGCCAAGTTTATCGATTCAGTATCAATGTGTTTCAACCTAAGTGATTGAGCAATCTTGATTCGTCCCCATTGATTGAAGCGATATTTATCCCGCACAAAAGCAATGGCATACCGCTGGTCGTCCACAAACTTTTCCTTCCTCAAATATTCCAAAATGGAATCATAAGCAGCCAATGGCGCTCCCCACTGCTCCAATTTCCGACACACATCGTCCGAACAATGCTCAGACATAGCGCAATAAGCCTCAGCTTTCAGCCGAGCCTCTTCTTCCGTACATTCTTTTTTCATTATCGTTTAGCTTTAATCATGCGGTCATTACCCCATGAATCTTTCTTCAATTCTATCTGAGCATATCCTAACTCCTTCAACATCAACACTGTTTCTTCGCCATAAGCGCGATTAATTTCAAAATAAAGCGAGCCTCCCTCCTTCAACATATCGCATCCTAACTGAGCTATCTTCCGATAGAAAAGCAACGGATCTTCATCGGGTACAAACAAGGCCAAGGAAGGTTCCCAATCCAACACATTGGCTTCCATATCTGTCTTCTCCTTGTTTGTTATATAAGGAGGGTTACTTACAATAACTTCATAAAGATCACCTTCTGGTGCTGCTTTTAAAACATCTTTCTGACGAAGAAGCACCTTGACTCCATTCCGTTCACAATTCCGAGAGGCCACCTCCAAGGCACCTTCGGATATATCCCATGACTCGACTTCGGCCTTAGACAATTGTTTGGCCAAAGAGATAGGGATACAACCGCTTCCCGTACCAATATCCAAAATTCGGATAGATTCATCCGACTGATAATCCCCTATAATCCATGACACCAATTCCTGAGTTTCCGGACGAGGAATCAGCACATTCGGATTCACTTCAAAAGTCAATCCGAAGAAACTCTCTATACCTATTATATATTGTATCGGCTCGTTTTTCTGCAAACGTCGAATCATTTCAGTTAAAACGCTTCGATGTTTTTCAGAAAACTCCTTATCTTTGCCGCCATAGAGTTCGAGTGTTGAGAAGCCAAAGACTTCCACCAACAACATCTTTGCCAGTGCCAAGGCTTCAGAATCGGGATAATGTCCCTTCAAAGCGTCTCTTATTTCATTTAGGATAGGATGCATAACAATCAATTCTTGAATGCAAAAATAGGAATTAAATAAAAACGATGATGACAAAAGACGAAAAATATATTGCACGGTGTATCCAATTGGCCCGTAATGGAAAATGTAATGCAGCCCCCAACCCAATGGTCGGAGCAGTGATTGTACATAACGACACCATTATTGGGGAAGGCTATCATATCCGATGCGGAGAGGCTCATGCCGAAGTCAACGCTATCCGTTCGGTCAAGAACGAAGAATTGCTGAAAGAATCCACCATTTATGTAAGTTTGGAACCTTGTTCCCACTATGGGAAGACTCCTCCTTGCGCCGACCTTATCATCAACAAAGGTATTCCTAAAGTTGTGGTAGGATGCATGGACCCTTTTTCCCTTGTAGCCGGACGAGGCATCCAAAAGATGCGGGATGCAGGCATCGATGTGACTGTCGGCGTGCTTGAGCAGGAATGCAGACAACTCATCCATCGTTTTATCACGTTCCACACCCTACAACGTCCTTTTATCACCCTGAAATGGGCAGAGTCTGCCGACGGATTTATCGATTTGAACCGCACAGGTGGCCATCCTTATATCTTTTCATCTCCACTCTCTTCCATGCTTGTCCATAAACGGAGAGCAGAACACACCGGAATTTTGGTGGGAAGAAAAACGGCTTTATTGGACAATCCTTCCCTGACCACACGAAGTTGGTACGGGAAGAATCCCCTACGCATGGTTATCGACAAGGATTTGACACTTCCAGAACATCTGGCTTTATTCGATGGAAGTACCCCAACCATTGTATTTACCCGAAGAACGGATGTACCGACAAAAACACAAATCGAATACATCCCATTGGATTTCGACAAAGACATCCTTCCACAAATCATGGAGGTACTTTACCAGAAGAAAGTGCAATCCCTCATGGTAGAGGGAGGAAGTATCCTTCTGCAATCATTCATCGATTCTGGATGTTGGGATGAAGCTTACATTGAATGTTCCCACGACCGTCTTCATGAAGGAGTCAAATCTCCTGTTTTTTCTTCCGAACACACTTGTTTTTGCAAAAAAATGTTTGGGAAAGACATCAAACATGTCACAAATAAAGGTTCCGAACACAAAAATCCAACTGAATAACAGATAAAAAGACTTATTTTATCTATAAATTAATATAAAACTTGTTTCAAAACTTCTGTAGAGAGAAAAAACTTTCTACTTTTGCACCTTGAAATAAAAGAATCATCAACGAACATGAAATTAAGAGTCTTAAATATCATTGTCAGTTTATTTATCACAGCATGTACCATCTCTTCATGCTTGGATTCTGACGTTGTAGAATATGAGTATAGTTCAAATGCCAGCATCACTGCATTTTCTATTACCGATAGTATCGTTACTCGCTATCCAGCTGTAGTCAATGGCAAGGATACAACTTTAAGCAAATCCGTTGTCGGTTCAAACTATCCTTTCATTATCAATCAAAGTGAAGGACTTATTTACAATCCGGACTCACTCCCAGTCGGCACTGACATCAGCAAGGTAGTTGTAGACATTACAGCCGATACTCAAGGCATTTATATTGTAGCTGAAACAGACTCTATTTGGGAAGAAACTGATTCCTTGAATTTCGAAAAGCCTATTCAATTCAAAGTTTTGGCTGAAATCGGTTCATTTGGACGTACCTATACAGCTAGGATCAATGTTCATCAACAAGAACCGGACTCTTTGAATTGGACCAAGATGGATGCCAATTTCCCTAAGACCATCCAAAGACAAAAAGCCGTATATGCAAGCAATGGTATCTATGTTTTTGCAGAAGGTGAAGGCCAAGTAATCATGACAGAAACTGCAGATGGAAAGAATTGGTCTGAACCAACATCTATCGATATCCCAACCCAAGCAGACTACTCATCAGTCATGGCATGGGGCAACCAATTCTATATTTTGGCAGACAACGAATTGTATACTTCAACTAATGGTCTCCAATGGACCAAAGTAGAATCTACACAAAAGATTGCTAGATTGCTTGCCAATATCCATACCGAGCACAACCATAAGTTTATCGGTGTTGATTCAGAGAACTATTATATCGAAAGTGAAGACGGAATTGTTTGGAGTCGTCATGAAACGATGCCTGCAGAATTCCCGACTAGCCAAACTTCTTTTGTAAGTTATGCTTTGGACACTAACGAAAAATTGGAAAGAATTGTTCTGATTGGTGATAATGGTATAGCAACAGACACAATAACAAATGTTTGGACTACACTGAATACAGAAACCTCGTGGACCGACTTTACAATTAATAATCCGGACTATGCTTGTCCTAAATTAGAGAACAGCCAATTAATTCAATACAATGACCAATTGTATCTATTTGGAGGTCCAGGACAACATAATGGGGCACTCCAAGCATTCGAATACATCTATGCATCGAAAGACAATGGTATCAGTTGGGAAGCCATTACAAAAAAGGTAATGTTCCCACAAGAATTCAACACATTGTATGAAACTGCAGAAGGTAACTACTCTTGTGTGGTAGATGACCAACAGTTCATATGGATTATGTGGAGCCAGACAGGAGAAGTATGGCGAGGAAGAATCAACAAGTTCGGATTCGAAAGACAATAATTATTCAAGGTATGACATATAGAGAACAAATAGATATGACGCGAATCCCGTCTCATGTGGCTATCATCATGGACGGTAACGGCAGATGGGCCAAACAAAGAGGCCATGTGCGCAGTATAGGCCATCAGGCTGGTGCTGAGACGGTTCATATCATTGCAGAAGAAGCAGCACGTCTAGGTGTCCAATTTCTGACATTATATACCTTTTCAACTGAAAACTGGAATCGACCGGTCGATGAAGTCAGCGCATTGATGGCTTTATTGATGGATTCTATTGAAGAGGAAACTTTCATGAAAAACAATATCCGATTCCGAATCATTGGCGACATGAGTAAAATGCCAGCCGAAGTTCTGAACCGACTCAACCAATGCATTGAACATACATCTTCCAATACAGGAATGACATTGATTCTTGCACTCAGCTATTCCTCTAAATGGGAAATAACTGATGCAGTCAAGCAAATAGCATCCAAAGTTAAAGAAGGTTTGCTGAGTCCATCAGATATTACCGATAAAACTATCGATGCACATTTGGCTACTCATTTCATGCCAGACCCGGAACTTTTAATCCGTACCGGAGGAGAGGTTCGTTTGAGCAATTATCTATTATGGCAATGCGCTTACTCTGAATTGTATTTTTGCGATACATTTTGGCCAGATTTCAAGGAAGAGGAACTTTGCAAAGCTATTTATGACTATCAAAGAAGAGAACGTCGTTTTGGTAAAACCAGTGAACAAATATAATATAAAGAAAATGCAAGCTCGTTTTTCATTCATATTGTCTGTTTTAGCATGCCTATTCTGTTTAAGTACAAACGGCTATGCACAAGAAATAACCGCAGAAGAGAATAACAATCCTGTTATCCTCTATTCAGCTACACCTAAAAAATATGAAATCGGTGGAATCAAGGTAGAAGGTGTCAAGAACTATGAGGACTATGTACTCATTGGTCTTTCTGGTCTTTCTGTCGGTCAGACTATCACTGTTCCTGGCGACGATATTACAACTGCCGTTAAGCGTTACTGGAGACATGGTTTGTTCTCTGATGTAAGAATCGAAGCAGAAAAGATTGTAGGCAACAAGATTTATTTGAAAATCATCTTGGCGCAACGTCCTCGTATCGCTGATATCCAATATATTGGTGTCAAAAAGAGTGAACGCGAAGATTTGGAAGCAAAGTTGGGATTGGCCAAAGGTAGCCAAATCACTCCAAACTTGATCAACCGTGCGAAGTTATTGATTAAGAGACATTTTGACGATAAAGGGTTCAAGAATGCAGAAGTCGAAATCGTAGAAAAAGCGATCGATGGGAATAAGGACCAAGTAAACGTAGATGTTGTCATTGACAAGAAGGAAAAGGTTAAAGTCAATCAAATTACGATTGATGGAAATACGATCTTGTCGGACAAGAAATTGAAACGTGTCATGAAAAAAACCAACGAAAAGAACAAGTTGGTCAATCTTTTCCGCACTAAAAAATTCATCGAAGAGAAATACGAAGAAGATAAGCAACTCATCATTGATAAGTATAACGAATTAGGTTATCGTGATGCACAGATTGTAGTGGACAGCATCACACCTTTCGATGATCGCACAGTAGACATTTATATGCACATCGAGGAAGGTCAAAAATATTATTTGCGTAATGTCACTTGGGTGGGTAATACCGTTTATCCATCAGATTACCTCGCTGCATTATTGCAAATGAAGAAAGGTGATGTTTATAACCAAAAACTACTTGGCGAACGTACCAGTACCGATGAAGACGCTATTGGTAACAAGTATTACAATCAAGGTTACGTATTCTATAACCTGGATCCGGTAGAAGTTAACATCGTAGGCGACTCTATCGACTTGGAAATGCGTATTGTTGAAGGCCCGCAAGCCACTATCAATAGAGTACGTATCAATGGCAATGACCGATTGTATGAAAATGTTGTCCGTCGTGAATTGCGTACAAAGCCAGGTGACTTGTTCAATAAGGATGCATTGGAACGTTCTTATCGTGAAATTGCACAAATGGGACACTTTAACCCTGAAAATATCCAGCCAGATGTACAACCTGATGCAGCCAATGGTACGGTAGATATCAACTGGAACTTGGAATCCAAAGCCAATGACCAAGTGGAATTTTCTGCAGGTTGGGGGCAGACTGGTATCATTGGTAAGCTTAGTTTGAAGTTTACTAACTTTTCTATGGCTAACTTGTTTAGAAAGAATGACAACTATCGTGGGATCCTGCCACAAGGTGATGGCCAAACATTGACTGTCAGTGGCCAAACCAATGGTAGTTACTATCAGTCGTATAGCCTATCATTCTTCGATCCATGGTTTGGAGGCAAACGACCGAATTCCTTCTCTGCATCAGCATTCTATTCGGTACAGACAGATATCAGTAGTAACTACTACAATTCGGCTTACATGAATAATTACTATAATTTTTATAGTGGTTATGGCAGTTATTATAACAACTATTATAATAATTACGAATCATATTACGACCCTGATAAATCTATCCAGATGTATGGTTTGTCTTTAGGTTGGGGTAAGCGTTTGAGATGGCCTGATGACTATTTCACTTTATCTGCTGAATTGTCATTCCAACGTTTTGTCTTGAAAGACTGGAGCTACCTTTACATCCGTTTGAACAACGGTGAATACATGACAACAGGTAGCTGTAACAATTTAAGTTTAGGTTTTACGTTGGCTCGTAACTCAACAGACAACCCAATCTTCCCACGTCGCGGTTCAGATTTCTCTGCATCTGTCCACTTTACACCGCCATACTCGTTGTTCAGCGACAAGAATTACGAAACTTATGGAAAGGACAACTATGATGAAGCAGCCAGCGTATACAACTGGATTGAATACCACAAGTGGAAATTTAAAGCCAAAACATTTACCGCACTCTCAAGTGCCCAAAAGTGTCCGGTTATCATGACACGTGCTGAATTTGGTTTGTTAGGCCATTACAACAAATATAAGAAATCACCATTCGAAACATTCTATATGGGCGGTGATGGTATGACTGGTTACAGCACAAGTTATGCTTCAGAAACAATTGCATTGCGTGGTTATGAAAACGGTTCATTGACTCCGTATGGTAGTGAAGGTTATGCATACGTTCGTTTGGGTGCAGAACTCCGTTATCCGTTAATGCTCGAAAACTCTACTAGTATTTATGCATTGGGCTTTGTAGAAGGTGGTAACGCTTGGACAGAAGTCAGCAAGTTCAATCCATTCAACTTGAAACGTTCTGCCGGTCTTGGTGTCCGCATTTTCCTCCCAATGATTGGTATGATGGGTATTGACTGGGCATATGGTTTCGACAAGGTTAATGGTTCTTCTCAATATAGCGGAAGCCAATTCCACTTTATCATCGGTCAAGAATTCTAAACTAGATAAAAAGGAGGTAATTATGAAAAGAACATTTTTATTGACATTGTTTTGTTTAGCAGGCATAATCATGGCAAACGCTCAAAAGTTCGCCTTGATTGACATGGAATACATCATGGAAAACATCCCTGCTTACCAACGTGCTAACAATGAATTGGAACTAGCCTCACAACAATATCAAAAGGCTATAGAAGCTAAAATGAAAGAAGCCGAAACATTGTATACTGCATATCAGAAAGCATCGGCAACATTGAGTGCGACACAACGTACACAAAAAGAAGAAGCCATTATAGCTAAAGAAAAGGAAGCAGCTGAATTAAGACAAAAATATTTTGGCCCTGAAGGTGAAATGGCCAAGAAAGAAGAAGCATTGATTGCACCGATACAGAACCAAATCTATGAAGCAGTGAAACTGATTTCACAACAGAAAGGATATGATGCCGTTATTGATCGTGCTTCTGCAACAAGTGTTATCTATGCATCTCCACGTATCGACATCAGCAATGAAGTTCTCGCAAAATTAGGATATTCAAATTAATTTCCTACATTTGCAACCGATAACAGAAATAATAACTAATAAAAATATAAAACTATGTTGAAGAAAATTGCTTTACTCCTTATGCTTATCCTTCCGATGAGCGTATTTGCACAAAAGTTTGGTCACATTAAGACTCAAGAAATTTTGACTGTTATGCCTGAATATACTAAGGCTCAAACAGACATTAATACAATGCAGAAACAATACCAAGATGAAATGAAGCGTGTTGAAGACGAATTCCAAAAGAAGTTCGCTGCATACCAACAAGAACAGGCTAATTTGCCAAAGAACATCCAGGAAAGACGTCAGAAGGAATTGCAGGAATTGAGCGAAAGAGGCATGCAAATGCAGCAAGATGCTCAGCAACAATTGCAACAAAGCTGGATGCAAATGTTGGAACCGATTGCAAAGAAAATCGATGACGCTATCAAGACTGTAGGTCAAGAAGGTGGCTATGTATACATCTTTGACTTGAACGCAACACAGATTCCTTTTGTAAGCGAAACACTTTCTACAGACGTAACAGGTGCTGTAAAAGCAAAGTTGGGTCTCTAAAAAAGCCTTCAATCTATACGTAAGGTATAGAACATGTATAACAAGAGTACCCTCATACAAAAACGAGGGTACTCTTGTCATTTTTACAGACTAAAAAAAATCCCAATGGCACATCCTAAAAACAATCTTTCATATAAAGGCGCTATCGGCGTATTCGATTCCGGATACGGCGGATTAACTATATTAGATAAAATACGGAAACAAATGCCTGAATATGATTACATTTATTTAGGGGACAATGCCCGCACACCATATGGTCCGCGTTCATTCGAAGTCGTCTATGAATTTACCCTACAAGCGGTAAAGAAACTCTTCGAATTGGGGTGTCCTTTAGTCATTCTTGCCTGCAATACAGCATCGGCGAAAGCCTTACGTACTATCCAGCAGACCAATCTACCTACGATTGATCCTACCAGAAGAGTGCTGGGTGTAATCCGCCCTACAGTAGAATGTATCGGCGAACTGACACAAAGCCGTCACATCGGACTCTTGGCAACCACTGGAACAATCAAATCTGAATCCTATCTATTGGAAATTCAAAAATTATTCCCCGACATATCTGTAGTAGGAGAAGCATGCCCTATGTGGGTACCCTTGGTAGAGAATAATGAATACCATTCCCAAGGGGCTGATTACTTTGTACAAAAACATATCCAACAACTTTTGGATAAAGACCCAAAGATTGATACAATCATATTAGGTTGTACCCATTATCCTTTGTTGATTGATAAAATCAAGGAATTTACTCCTCCACATATCCGTATTGTTGCCCAAGGTGAATATGTAGCCCAAAGTCTTCAGGATTACTTCAAAAGACATCCAGAAATGGACAATCGTTGTACCAAAGAGGGAACTTGTCGCTTTTTGACTACAGAGAGTGAAACCAAATTCGAAGAATCGGCATCTATCTTCCTACAACAAGAAGACATTCAGGTAGAAAGAATCATTTTGGAATAGTCATTACTTAATCAACAAACGTCGGGTCAGATAACGTACCGGGAAAAAGACAGACAAAAAACCTGTAACTAATACGGTTATAAGGACAAGGATTACATCAATAGCATAAACGCTGACTGGATATGCATCAACCACAAAAGCACCGGCCGAATCTCCGCTACCCAAAGGAATGATTCCAAATTCTTGCTGAATAAAACACAAGACCAAACCTAAGCCTACACCTATCAAGGCACCAAAGAAAGTAATCATATAGCCTTCAAATAAGAAAACACGGGAAATCAACTGATCATCTGCCCCAAGATTTCGTAAGGTAGCTACATCATTCCGCTTGTCGATAATCAACATGGACAAAGAGCCAATCACATTAAAACATGCAATCAGAAGGATAAAACTCAAAAAAACATAAGAAATCAATTTCTCCACTTCCATGATACGATAAGTATCTGCCTGTTGTTCATAACGGTCTTGAACCAAAAAGTCGTTTCCCAACATTCGTTTGATATCCTTTTTTACCTCCTTGACATCAGCATCAGCAGCAATTCGCAATTCAATGGAACTAACCTCTGTATCGTATTGAAACAAATCACGAGCAAAAGATAAGGAAGTCAAAATATAGGATGCATCATATTTCTGCTGGTTCACAGCAAAGACCAAGCCGGAAGAGTGCAAATAAGAAGACTCGAAACTAGTAGAAGGATTGGCAACATTGATTTTAGCCCCACGCTTTGGGGCATAAACTTCCAACGGGTCCAAAAAACGGATACCAGTACCCAACACTGACACCAATTCGATACCAGGAACGGCATAATCCACGACCTCATCCCGCAAGATCCACTCTCCTCTCCCATACAAGATACTATCAATGGCCGTCAACTGATTGAAATTATCTTCAATCCCTTTAATGACAACCATGGCTTGCCTACCTTTATATTGCACCATGGCATTATCCTCCAGGGATTCGGAAAAGACTTCTATTTCAGGTAAATCTCTCAATAATTGTATTCGTTCGTCCTGAGAGTCAAACACCTTTCCATTAGCCGCCGTTATCTTAATTTCCGGATCAAAAGCCGTAAACATGGTAGCCACCAAATCCTGGAATCCATTGAAAACGGACAAGGTACACACCATGGCCAGTGTAGCAAGAGCAACTCCGCACACTGACACCCCCGATATCACATTAATCGCATGATGCGACTTCTTTGAAAACAGATAACGCCTGGCTATGTAAAAAGGAAAGTTCAAGATGATTATTTTTTCAACAATTCATCGATGCGTTCCACATAATCCAACGAATCATCCACAAAGAACTTCAGTTCTGGAATGATACGTAATTGATGACGTACACGGTTTCCCAATTCAAAACGAATGGCCTTCGTATTCTCATTGATATTCTTCACAATCTCCTCTGCCTTTGCTGAAGGGAATACACTCAAATACGCACGTACAATACTCATATCCGGACTGATACGAACAGTGCTTACAGATACCAATACTCCATTCATTGACTTTGTCTGAAGAAGGAAGATTTCACTCAACTCCTTCTGAATCAGACGACATACCTTATTCTGTCTGGTTGTTTCCATATAGTTATTTTAATTACTTTTTTCTTATGATAGTTAATCCGTCTCTCAACGGCAATATGACTTTTTCTACTCTATCATCGGCAGCAATCAAGTCATTAAACTTCTTGATACCAATGGTCTGCATATCCGTGTGATGAGGTTCCTCCAATACATGTCCATCCCACAACGTATTATCAGCAATGATATATCCGCCCGGTGAAAGCATCTTCATCACTTGCTCATAATACTCGATGTATTTACGTTTGTCGCCATCCACAAATGCCAAATCAAATGTGATGTCCATGGTCGGCAACAAATCCAATGCATCCCCGATATAGAATTTGATCTTATCCGCATAAGGAGAATTCTCCAACCATGGACGGGTAAAATCCTCTTGTTCATCATTGATTTCGAACGTATGAAGCATGGCTCCTTCTTCCAATCCCTCGGCCAGACAAAGAGCAGAATACCCGCTATAGGTTCCGATCTCCAAGATTTGCTTAGGTCGGATCATCCGTACAAACATCTTTAGCATACGCCCCTGTAAATGGCCCGATGCCATGCGAGGACGCAACAACTTGACATGGGTATCCCGATAAAGCGCCTTCAAATAGTCTGTCTCCTCATCGATATGCTGAAGGATATATTCGTCGAGTGCATCAGTTTCTTTCATCTTTCTTCTTACAAATAACGGTTACGATTAGGCAATACATAATCCAATCCATAGCCCAACACGTCTCCTACCACATTAATTTCAAGGAAGGAAGTACGTGAACCCTGCTTTCCACTACTCAAATAAGCCACCATGTCATTTTCTGAAAGCACCCCATCGTCCATCAGTTTACGCAAAGCAGCAAAATAGTAGGCTTGTCCATTCGCCTTTTCCGGCATATAGATTGCCTCCACACCATACGACAAAGCCAAATGACGCATGGTCTTCTCTTTATAACAAATAGCAAGCACCGGATATTTTCCACGGAAAGCAGCCAAGTTACGGGCTGTCCGTCCACTGAAACTATCGGTAATGATTGCCTTTATATTCAATTTATCTGTTGCCTTTACAGCCTGTTTAGCCAAAAATGCAGTCACATCATTCGAACCAGGAATCAAAGGAATCTTGATATTGTTCTCCTGCGACTTGTCCTTTTCCGCTTGAGCCGCAATCTTAGTCATGGTTCTTACCGCTTCCACCGGATACTTTCCATAAGCCGTTTCCCCACTCAACATCAATGCATCCGTACGATAATAGATTGCATTGGCGATATCAGTCACTTCCGCACGTGTCGGACGAGGATTGTTAATCATCGTATGAAGCATCTGAGTAGCCACAATCACCGGCTTCTTGGCCAAAGTACATTTCTTGATAAGCATCCGCTGAATACCCGGAATTTTTTCTTGCGGTACTTCGATACCCAAATCTCCACGAGCGATCATCACTCCATCAGCCACTTCCAGGATTTCGTCAATATTGTCTACCCCTTCCTGGTTCTCAATTTTGGCAATGATGCGGATATCACTTCCATAATTATCCAATATTTCACGGATATCCAACACATCCTGCTTGGAACGCACAAATGAATGGGCTATATAGTCGATATCGCTTTCAATGGCAAAAAGAATATTGTTACGGTCCTTTTCTGTCAATGACGGTAGATTGATTCTCACTCCCGGTACATTCACACTTTTCCGATTACCCAATGTTGCCTCATTCTGTACTTCACACAACAGATAATCCTCCGTTTTTTCTATTACTCGAAGTTCCAAATCACCATCGTCTATCAAAATAGTACCTCCGACCTTCAAGTCCTTCACGAAATCTGGATACGAAACGGCAATGCAGTCACGACACGTTTCCAATTCCGGATTTCCAACCACCTTTACCATATCACCGATATGAAAAGGAATCGGCTCTTTATTGACCAAAGACGTCGTACGAATCTCCGGTCCCTTGGTATCCATCAAAATCGCGATACGATTGGAAACTTCACGGACATTCGAAATTAATTTTTCAAACCCTTCCCGTGAAGCATGAGCCGTATTCATACGTACTACATTCATTCCGGCTTCGAACAAAGCACGGATAAAATCAACATCACAACGCAAATCCGAAATGGACGCTACAATCTTTGTTTGTTTCAACATCATATCTTTTTACCTATTTTATATTTATCCTAATCACCTTTCTATTGTTTCCCTAAAAACGCTTCGACACCCAACCGATAAGAATCCAATCCAAATCCACAGATCACTCCTACACACGCACAAGAAATCATGGATTTATGACGGAATTCCTCCCGCTGATGTACATTCGAGATATGCACCTCTATCACAGGAGTCTTCACTGCACGGATAGCATCCTGCAAAGCAATCGATGTATGTGTATAGGCTCCTGCATTCAGCACGATGCCGTCATAATCAAAACCCACTTCATGGATCTTATTAATCATTTCTCCTTCCACATTCGACTGATAATAATCAAAATCCACTTGAGGATAACGTCCCTTCAACTCTTCCAAATAATCCTCAAAAGATTGTGAGCCATAAATAGAAGGTTCACGCTTCCCCAACAAATTGATGTTCGGGCCATTGATAATTTGTATTTTCATACTCAGAATATCTCTAAAATGAATACCTTTGTAAAACATTAGGGTACAAAGATAGAAAAAAGAAATGAAAAGTAAGGAGAATCCAGACGATATATTAAGGAAATACAAGGTTTATTTGAAGTTAGAAAAATCATTGTCAGACAACACTGTCAACGCCTATCTGGCAGACATTCATAAACTTTACCAATTTCTTGCAGATGAACAAATACATCCTTTGGATGTGACTTTAGAAAATCTGGAAACGTTTTCTGCTACCCTCCGGGATTTAGGTATCCAGCCCCGCTCGCAAGCACGCATTTTATCCGGCATCCGTTCTTTCTACCATTATTTAATCCTGGATGATTACTTAGAAGCCGATCCCAGTGAATTGTTGGAATCCCCACAGGTCGGCTTACATCTGCCCGAAGTGTTGACTATTGAAGAGATTGACAACTTAATCGAAAGCATCGACCTCAGTACAAAAGAAGGACAAAGAAACCGTACTATTCTTGAAACTTTATATAGTTGCGGTCTGCGAGTTTCCGAACTATGTAACCTGAAAATTTCGGATCTTTACCTGGAAGAAGGCTTCATTAAGGTAGAGGGAAAAGGCAACAAACAACGCTTGATTCCTATCTCTCCCAGAGCGATTCGTGAACTACAATTGTATTTTATTGACCGGAATCAATTTTCTATAAAAAAAGACTATGAAGACTATGTTTTCATCAGTAAACGGGGAACAAACATTTCCCGCATCATGGTTTTTCATATCATAAAGACATTGGCCGAAGCTATTGGCTTAAAGAAAACAATCAGTCCACACACTTTCAGACATTCATTCGCCACCCACTTATTGGAGGGAGGTGCCAACCTCCGTGCTATCCAGTGCATGTTAGGTCATGAGAGCATCGGAACAACCGAAATTTATACACATATAGACAAGAGCAGATTGCGGAGTGAAATCATCGAACACCATCCACGCAACAAGATTTTTCGGAAGAAAGTTCACCAGAACATCTAAAATTAAGGCTTTTTTGACTTTTTTTCTAAAAAAACACGCTGAACAGACCTATAAATCAGCCACAAATACTTATCTTTGTCCCAAATTTATAGAATCTATACACAAAAAGAAAAAAACATATTATAAACGTTTAATAATAAAAAGTAACTATGATCAAAAAACTGTATTTGCCATTAGTGGCATTAATGGTTCTTGCTTTGTCATCATGCGGCAAGATGGGTGAATTGTCTTCAGACTACTTCACAACTAACCCTGAAGTTCTTGAAGCTGTAGCTGGTAAGGTTCCTGTAACTATCAACGGTAAGTTCCCTGAAAAGTACATGAAGAAGAATGCAACAGTAGAAGTAACTCCTGTTATCAGATGGAACGGTGGTGAAGCTAAGGGTCAGCCAGCTATGTTCCAAGGCGAAAAGGTAGAAGGCAACGGCCAAACTATTTCTTACAAGGCTGGTGGCAACTACACTATGAAGGCTAACTTTGACTATGTTCCTGAAATGGCTAACTCTGAATTGTATCTTGATTTCAAGATCACAAAGGGTAGCAAGACTTACACTATCCCTTCTGTAAAGGTTGCTGACGGTGTAATCGCTACTTCTGAATTGCCTACAGTTGCTAGCGCAAACGCTTCATATGCAGAAGATGCTTACCAACGTATCATCAAGCAAGCTCAAGAAGCTAACATCATGTTCTTGATCCAACAAGCTAACTTGCGTAACAACCAATTGAATTCTGCAGAAATGAAAGAATTCCACAAAAAGGTTGCTGAAGTAAACGCTGACACTAAGAACTTCAAGTTGAACAACATCGAAGTTTCTGCTTACGCTTCTCCTGATGGTGGTGTTAAGTTGAACACTGGTTTGGCTGAAAACCGTGAAAAGAATGCTGAAAAGTACTTGAACCGTCAATTGAAGAAGGCTAAGATTGAAACTAACGTTGATGCTAAGTACACTGCTCAGGACTGGGAAGGCTTCCAAGAATTGGTTGCTAAGTCTAACTTGCAGGACAAGGACTTGATTCTCCGTGTTCTTTCTATGTACCAAGATCCAGAACAAAGAGAAAACGAAATCAAGAACATTTCTTCTGTATACAAGACTTTGGCAGACGAAATCCTTCCTCAATTGCGTCGTGCTCGTTTGACAGCTAACTACGACATCATCGGCCGTAGCGACGAAGAAATCAACGAAGCATTTGACACTGACGCTAAGGTATTGAGCGTAGAAGAATTGCTTTACGCTGCTACTTTGACAAACGACAAGGCACGTCAAGAAGCTATCTTCACTAAGACTACTCAATTGTTCCCGAACGATTTCCGCGCATACAACAACTTGGGTGAAATGGCATTCGCTGCAGGTGATGCTGCTAAGGCTGAATCATTCTTCAAGCAAGCTGCTGTAAAGAACGCTAACGCTCCTGAAGTAAACGCTAACCTCGGTTTGGTAGAATTGGTTAAGAACAACGTAGCTGCTGCTGAAACTTACTTGGGTAAGGCTACAGGCGCTAACGCTGCTAACGAAGCTTTGGGTAACTTGTACATCAAGCAAGGTCAATACCAAAGAGCTGTCAACGCATTCGGTGATGCTAAGACTAACAGCGCTGCTCAGGCTCAGATCTTGGCTAAGGACTACAACAAGGCTAAGGCTACTTTGGAAGCAATCAAGGATAAGGACGCTATGACTGACTATTTGATGGCTATCGTAGGTGCTCGCACTAACAATGAATCATTGGTTAAGAACAGCATCAAGAGCGCTATCGCTAAGGATGCATCTTTGGCTGCTAAGGCTGCTAACGACCGCGAATTCGCTAAGTTTGCAAGCATCTTGAAGTAATCAATCAAACTTACATATAACAGGATACTCTTTTAGGGTATCCTGTTTTTTATGCAAAAAAATGACTATAAATGAGGAATCATCCATACAAAATATGTAATTTAGCGCAAAATTTGCAACAATGAGAAAAACAATCTACCTCTTGCTCTCTTTCCTATGCCTCATGACAAGTTGTAGCAAGGAGAATAACGAGTTCATATTAAAAGGAGAAATCAGCGGACTTACCTCTGATACTTTGTTAGTATACTATCAAGTCCCAGAATTCAAATTAGATACCATCTTCACCAAGAAAGGCATATTCGAATATGTCATCAACCCTGATACCACCACCGTCTTCTCATTGATTTTCAATGCAGAAGAGGAACTCCCTATTTTTGCAGAAAAGGGACAGTCTGTACAAGTCAAAGGTTCTACATCCAACCTGGAGATTCAAGGAAAAGGTGACAACCAACTGATGAACGATATCCTGTCTCTGTTGAAGAAAACCCCAGAACAGAAAGTCAAACATGTTGTGGATTCACTTATCCAAACAAACAATTACTCTTTCACCAATCTCTATCTGATAGACAAGTATTATGTGAAAGACAGCCAACCTAACTATAAGGATTTGGAGAAACTCATTGATGCCCAAAGTGGTCTTATCAAGGATACACCTTTTTTGATGACTCTTCTTCCCAAAATTGAGAAATTGAACAGCAACCGGACACAAAGCGTCCATACACTCAATGGGAAGGATAGAAAAGGAGAAAATTTCAAATGGGGAAACATACGTGACCGATACATACTCATCGACTTTTGGGCCAGTTGGCATCCACAAAGCATGGCAGCACAGGATTCACTCCAAAGCGTCATCAAGGCGCTGAAAAAAGAGAAGTTCCTTATTTGCAGTGTCTCATTGGACTTGGATAAAGAAGCCTGGCTAAAAGCGTCGGACAGAGACACGACCCAATGGAAGCAAATATGCGACTTCAGAGGTTGGAACAATACCATCATCAAAGGACAAGACATCCATGAATTACCCAGCAACATCCTTTTGGACAAGAACAAACGTATCATCGCACGCGATATCCGAGGCAAGGAACTAATTGATAAGGTCAAAGAACTTATCCAAAAAGACAAGGAGAGAGAGCTGGAGAGAAAGCGTAAGAAAACAAATAAAAAATAAGAATTAACCCATACAACTAAACAAGTATGCTAGTAAAAGTATTCGGTGCCGCCGTACAAGGTATTGACGCCACCATCGTAACCATTGAAGTAAACAGTTCAAGAGGAATTAAATTCTTTTTGGTCGGCTTGCCCGATTCGGCTGTAAAAGAGAGTCACGAACGTATCATTTCTGCGTTGCAGGTAAATGGATACAAGTTCCCAACCAGACAGATTGTTGTCAACATGGCTCCTGCCGATATCCGCAAGGAAGGTTCATCATACGATCTTCCTTTAGCCATTGGCATCTTGGCATCAGCTGAAGAAGTCCGTTCTGAAAAATTATCAGATTACCTGATTATCGGAGAATTGAGTCTGGACGGAAGCCTGCAACCCATCAAAGGTGCTCTCCCCATTGCTATCAGTGCCCGCGCCCAAGGATTCAAAGGTTTCATCCTTCCCAAACAAAATGCCAAAGAAGCCGCCGTCGTGAACAATCTGCATGTTTACGGAGTGGAGAACATCAAGGAAGTCATTGAATTCTTCAATGGCGAACGGGAATTGGAACCTACCATCGTCCATACACGCGAAGAATTCTTCCAGCATCAAGACAATTATCCATACGATTTTGCCGACGTCAAAGGACAGGAAAGCGTCAAACGCGCCCTCGAAGTAGCCGCTGCCGGCGGACACAACCTGATTATGATCGGTTCTCCCGGTAGCGGAAAATCCATGATGGCCAAACGGCTTCCCAGCATTCTGCCACCTCTTTCGCTCGCCGAAAGTCTGGAAACGACCAAGATACATTCCGTTGCCGGGAAATTGAACAAGAACGATTCGCTCATCGCTACCCGTCCTTTCCGGAGCCCTCATCATACCATTTCCCAGGTCGCTATGGTAGGTGGCGGAAGCAACCCCCAGCCGGGAGAAATCAGTCTGGCCCATAATGGTCTGCTTTTCCTTGACGAACTTCCTGAATTCAATCGTAGTGTCCTGGAAGTCCTTCGTCAACCTTTGGAAGACAGGCACATATCCATCTCCCGTGCCAGATATAGCCTGGACTATCCGGCCAGTTTCATGCTAGTTGCGTCTATGAATCCTTGCCCATGCGGATACTATACGCACCCCACTAAACCCTGCGTCTGTAATCCAGGCCAAGTACACCGATACCTGAACCGGATATCCGGCCCCTTATTGGACCGTATCGACATTCAGATAGAGATTGTCCCGGTTCCTTTCGAGAAAATGGCAGAGCAGAAACCCGGTGAAAGCAGTGCCGTCATCCGCGAACGGGTGATCAAGGCACGGAAGATACAGGAAGAACGCTTCGCCAATCATCCGGGCATATATTGCAACGCACAAATGGAGAGCAAGTTGTTACAAGAATATGCAACTCCCGATACACAGGGGCTCCAATTGCTCCGCAACGCCATGTCACGGCTCAACCTTTCGGCTCGGGCCTACGACCGCATCTTGAAAGTAGCCCGCACCATCGCCGATTTGGAAGGAGCCTCATCCATCAAGCCACATCACCTGGCAGAAGCCATCGGTTATCGGAATTTGGACAGAGAAAATTGGGGCGGTTAAATCAAAACGCCTGAACGTTTGACCAAAAACATCGGGACATTTATAGATAGAACGGAAACAATTCATTAAATTTGCAACCATAACTAAAGAAAACAATAAAAAAACATCATACAATGGAAAAGAACTTCAAAAGAACCACCGTTACCTCGGCACTTCCGTATGCCAATGGTCCGGTGCACATCGGTCACTTGGCAGGTGTTTATGTTCCTGCCGACATTTATGTACGCTACCTCCGCTTGAAGAAGGAAGATGTACTTTTCATTGGTGGCTCCGACGAACACGGAGTACCTATCACTATCCGTGCCAAGAAGGAAGGCATTACCCCACAAGACGTAGTAGACCGCTATCATACATTGATTAAGGATTCATTCAAGGAATTCGGTATCTCATTCGATGTTTATTCACGTACCACTTCTGCCACTCACCGCGAAGTGGCTTCGGATTTCTTCCGTAAGCTTTACGACAAGAACGAATTCGTGGAAAAGACATCCATGCAATATTATGACGAAGAAGCCAAGCAGTTCTTGGCCGACCGTTACATTACCGGCGAATGTCCGCACTGCCACGCAGAAGGTGCTTATGGCGACCAATGCGAAAAGTGTGGTACATCTCTCTCTCCGACTGATTTGATAAATCCGAAGAGTGCCATCAGCGGTAGCCAACCTATCATGAAGGAAACCAAGCACTGGTACCTCCCACTCGACAAGCACGAAGAATGGTTGCGCCAATGGATTCTGGAAGACCACAAGGAATGGCGTCCGAACGTATATGGCCAATGCAAGAGCTGGCTCGATATGGGCTTGCAACCTCGTGCCGTGAGCCGTGACCTTGATTGGGGTATCCCTGTACCGGTAGAAGGTGCTGAAGGCAAGGTACTTTATGTTTGGTTCGATGCTCCTATCGGTTATATCTCAAACACCAAGGAATTGCTTCCTGACACTTGGGAAACTTGGTGGAAAGACCCAGAAACACGCCTTGTTCACTTCATTGGTAAGGACAATATCGTGTTCCACTGTATCGTATTCCCGGCCATGTTGAAGGCAGAAGGCAGCTATATCCTTCCGGACAACGTACCGAGCAACGAATTCTTGAACCTCGAAGACGACAAGATTTCAACCTCCCGTAACTGGGCTGTATGGTTGCACGAATATTTGGTGGACTTCCCGGGCAAGCAGGACGTACTCCGCTATGTATTGACTGCCAATGCTCCTGAAACTAAGGACAACAACTTCACTTGGAAGGATTTCCAGGCACGCAATAACAACGAATTGGTAGCCGTTTATGGCAACTTCGTAAACCGTGCCTTGCAACTCACCAAGAAGTATTACGACGGAGTCGTTCCTGCATGTGGCGAATTAACTGACTACGATAAGGAAACTATTGCAGAATTTATCGGAGTAAAAGCAGAAGTAGAAAAATTGCTCGACGTATTCAAGTTCCGTGATGCACAGAAGGAAGCCATGAACTTGGCCCGTATCGGTAACAAGTATTTGGCCGATTGCGAACCTTGGAAGGTGATCAAGACAGACCCTGAACGTGTGAAGACTATCCTTCATATCTCCCTTCAGTTGGTTGCCAACTTGGCTATCGCTTTCGAACCGTTCTTGCCGTTCAGCAGTGAAAAGCTCCGCAAGATGTTGAACATGGAAACTTTCGAATGGACTCAATTGGGTAACACCGACTTGTTGAAGGCCGGACATCAGTTGGGCGAACCAGCCTTATTGTTCGACAAGATTGAAGACAGCGCTATCGATGCCCAGATGCAACGTTTGGAAGACATCAAGAAGTTGAACGAAGCCGCTGCTTACAAGGCTAACCCAATCAAGCCGACTATCGCTTTCGAAGACTTCGAAAAACTTGATATCCGTGTAGGTAAAGTATTGGAATGTGAAATGGTACCTAAGATGAAGAAACTCTTGAAGTTCAAGATTGCCGACGGTTTGGAAAACCGTACTATCATTAGTGGTATCGCCCAACACTACCAACCGGAAGAATTGGTAGGCAAGCAAGTCTTGTTCATTGCCAACTTGGCTCCTCGCCAATTCAAGAACGGTTTGGTGAGCGAAGGTATGATTCTGAGTGCTGAAAATTATGACGGTACATTGGCAGTAACTTCTTTGTTGAAGGAAGTAGCTCCGGGTAGCGAAGTGAAATGACAGAGCAATCTTTAAAAGATAAAACAGCTAAAGGACTCTTTTGGGGAGGTTTGAGCAACGGTATACAACAGTTGCTAAACCTCTTTTTCGGTATTTTTTTAGCACGCCTACTTACTCAAGAAGATTATGGTATGGTAGGTGTATTAAGCATCTTTTCATTAATTGCCACGGCTTTACAAGAAAGCGGATTCATTTCCGCACTTGCCAATCAAAAGGAAATCAAGAACAGTGATTACAATGCCGTATTTTGGTTCAGTTCCTTGGCTGGGTTAAGTATGTATCTGATTCTTTTCTTTTGTGCTCCTCTCATAGCCTGGTTCTTCGAAACGCCCGAACTGACCTCTTTAGCCCGGTTCACTTTTCTTGGCTTCCTCATATCAAGTACAGGTATAGCACACAGCGCTTACTTATTCCGTACACTTATGGTCAAACAGAGAGCTATGGCTTCTGTTATTGGCTTACTTCTCTCCGGAACAACCGGCATCACCCTTGCCTATCTCGGTTTTTCGTATTGGGGCATCGCCACTCAAAGCTTGGTCTATATAGCTACTACAACTTGTTGCTATTGGTACTTCTCCCCATGGCGCCCCACTTTCCATTTCGATTTCTCTCCTTTGAAATCCATGTTTACTTTCAGCAGTAAATTACTCATAACAAACATATTTACACATATACACAACAACGTTTTCTCCATTATTCTTGGGAAATTCTACACCATACCAGATGTAGGCAATTACAATCAAGCCAATAAATGGAACTATATGGGACATTCCTTTATAAATGGTATGGTCAGTAGTGTAGCACAACCCGTATTGGCACAAGTCTCAAATGATAAGGAACGACAATTAAGGGTATTCCGCAAAATGATGCGTTTTACTTGCTTTATTTCATTCCCGGCCATGTTCGGACTATCCTTCGTTGCTCCTGAACTTATAACGATTACTATCACAGACAAATGGGCTGAAAGTGCCAAAATCTTACAATTGCTCTGCATCAGCGGTGCATTCATCCCTGTCATCAACTTATGCAGCAATCTGCTTATCAGCAAAGGCAAGTCGAATATTTACATGTGGAATACCATTAGTTTGGTTATCTTCCAATTATTCGTTATGCTCTTATGCCATCCGTATGGCATTCATACCATAATCATTATTTATGTAGCCATCAATATCAGCTGGTTACTTATCTGGCATCATTTCGTACGAAAGGAAATAAGTTATTCCTTGAATTGCTTAATCAAAGATATTACACCTTTCCTTTTAATCACCTCAGGAGCCATTGCCATAAGCTACTTTTGTATGGAAGATTGTGATAATATTTATTTGAAATTCGCAGGGGAAATAGGGATAGTCGCTATTCTTTATCTATCTACCATGTGGGCAACCGGTTCCCAAACATTCAAAGAAAGTTTATACTACTTACTAAAAAGAAAAAAAGAATGATAACATTTGTACCCGTAGGAGGATTAGCCAATCGAATGAGAGCCATCCATTCAGCCATTTCATTAGCAGAGAACGATGAAGTGCGGATATGCTGGTTCAAAGACAAAGGGTTAAACAGTTGTTTTCATCAATTATTCCAACCGATTTCTCTTTCCAATGTCAAACTCAAAGAAGCAAACATTTGGGACAAGATACTGTTAGACAGACCTAGAAGAAAGAATTTTCATTTTCCTAAACTCTATCAAACTATATGGTTTGATGCTTGCCTTTATGAGCATCAGACTTATGCAAACCATATTGATTTTAAGCAATGGAAGCTATCACATAACTCCATATATATGGCTAGCTTTAATCAATTCTATCAACCTTCATACAAGTTATCCGACATATTCATCCCAAACAATGAGATTCAACAAAGGATAGAAATCGCCTGTGCATCTCATTCAACTCACACCATAGGCATCCATATCCGCAGAGGAGACCATAAAATTGCTATTCAGAAAAGCCCTATCTGTTTGTTTATAGAAGCTATGGAAAAAGCCATTAAATGGGACGATGAAACAAATTTCTATCTGGCGACTGATTCTGAAGCAGACAAGAAGCTCCTGACTGAAAAATTCGGAAATCGAATCATAACTTCGCCATACCCTGCCGAAAGAAATTCAATAGAGGGCATGAAAAATGCTGTAGTCGATTTATATGCATTGTCAAGAACACATACTATATTGGGGTCATATTACAGCTCTTTTTCTGAAATAGCTGCTGAACTTGGCGGGTGCAAACTTCATACATTAACCCTTTAAATTGAAATAAAATATGCAAACCTTCACGGTTTTTCCCAATCTAAAAGAAAAAAGCAATCCTTACATACAGGATTTCATCAATGCCCTCAATCGGCAAGAGGGTTTTCAAGTGGTTAATCCTGCGCATAAAAATCCATTATTAAGCATCCTGCCTCCAAAGCATTGGGGAGACGTCTTTATTTTCAATTGGTTTGAAAGTATCCCAGATTTCAAGTATGGCTTGCTCCAATCAATCATAGCCTTTTTCTTCCTCATCACGCTCAAATTGAGCAGAAGAAAAATTGTGTGGATTCTTCATAACAAACAGCCTCATGAACAACGTTATGGTTGGCTGAAAGAATTTCTGGCTAAACTCATTGCAAAACAAGCCGACCTTATTATAACTCATGCCCAAGATGGTATTACAATCATCCGAGAAAAGCACCCTTATGCCATACATAAGGTACATTTTCTACACCATCCGACCAAAGACAGAATGACGGACCTTGTCCCTCTGAGTAAAAAATATGATCTATTGATTTGGGGAGCCATCACTCCATACAAAGGAGTGACAGATTTTGTTAGCTATTTAAGAAAGAATTCATTAACAAGTCTGAAGGTATGCATCCTAGGAAAGTGTTCATCGACAGAACTTTATCATAATCTAACGAGAGAGCTAACGGAAAATATTACATTTATTCACGAGAAAGCATCTTTTGAAAAACTAGGTGAATATATCCATCAATCTCACTTCGTCTTGATGCCCTATTTCAGCAAAACCATTCTCAGTTCAGGTGTCTTAATGGACTCTTTATCGTTCGGCGCCAAAGTAATTGGGCCAAACACCGGTTCTTTTAAAGATTACGCTCACGAGCCCTCTCTAAACGTACATACGTTTGAAAGTTTCTGCGATATTATCCAAATCGTGAATCAGCACAAAGATTCTCCCATTTCCAACGAGAATTACAAACGTTTCCTTGCGGAAAACAATTGGGAATCCTTTGCCCAATCATTCATCCATTTATTAAAAACAGAAAGACCATGACACTTAGCCCTATCCTCCTGTTCGTATATAACCGTCTTTCACACACACGCAGATGTGTGGAAGCCTTGTTGAAAAACAGCCTTGCATCTGAAAGCGAACTATTCATCTATGCAGATGGAGCCAAGGATGCCACCCAAAAAGAAATGGTAAATGAAGTGCGTGAATACATTTATTCTGTCAAAGGGTTCAAGAACATCACCCTCATTGAAAGAAATGAAAATTGGGGATTGGCACGTAATATCATCGATGGAGTAACAACACAAGTAAACCGATACGGCAAGGTCATTGTCTTGGAAGACGACCTCATTGTCGCCCCTTATTTCCTCCGTTTCATGAACGATGCCTTAGAGACTTATAAGGATGAGCCACAAGTGGGACACATCCAAGCCTGCGATTTCACACAAGACCCTAGCCTACCTGACACTTTCCTTATCAAATGGACTGGTAGTTGGGGATGGGCCACTTGGGACAGAGCATGGGAACATTTCAACCCCAATGGCAAGGAACTGCTTCAGGAACTGGAAGAGCGGAATCTCACCCGCACCTTCGACTTCAACGGGAAATATGGATTTACCCGTATGCTTCGTCGACAAATCGAAGGCAAGAACAACTCCTGGGCTATTCGCTGGAATGCCAGCCTTTTCCTGAAAGACATCCTTTCCCTGAATGTAGGACGTTCCTTGGTACAGAACGAAGGATTCGACGGTAGCGGTACCAATTGTGGCGGAGGCGGACTCTATGCGTCCAATCTTCATTTGACTCCTCTGTCAGTGACAAAAATCTCCCCTATCGAAGAGAACCAGGAAGCCCGTAAGGTGTTTAGTAAATACTATAGCCGGACCAATTCATTTTGGGCAAAGGCCATCCGACGCATCAAACGTACATTAAAAGGAGATTTCGGAGCCTAAAAATACAGGCAGGAGAAACACTCATTCCGATAAAAACAGTAACTTTGCATAAACTTTTACCAGGCATGAGAGTACTGATCATAAATACATCCGAAAGAATGGGTGGTGCAGCCATTGCAGCCAACCGTCTGATGGACGCCCTTCGCAACAACGGCATCCAAGCCAAAATGTTGGTACGCGACAAGCAAACCTCCCAGATTACCGTCATTGGCTTGAACAAGTCACTGTGGAAAATCTGGCAGTTCATCTGGGAACGCATCGTCATCTGGAAAGCCAATCATTTCAAGAAGCACAACTTGTTCATGGTCGATATCGCCAATACAGGTACCGATATCACCACCTTACCCGAATTCGAACAAGCGGATGTCATCCACTTGCATTGGATCAACCAAGGAATGCTCTCTTTGAAAGACCTCCGGAAAATACTCCAGTCCGGCAAGCCGGTGGTATGGACCATGCACGACATGTGGCCATGTACCGGTATCTGCCACCATGCCCGTGAATGTAACAACTACCACCAGGAATGTCACCATTGTCCTTATCTGTATAAAGGAGGAAAGAAAGACCTTTCCAACCGGATATTCAAGAAGAAACGGGATTTATACCAGTTGGCTCCCATTACCTTCGTCACTTGTAGCCAATGGTTGAAAGAGAGAGCCAGACAAAGCGCGTTGATAGCCAATCAGGAAATCATCAACATTCCGAACCCGATCAACACCAATCTGTTCAGACCTAGAAACAAGCAGGAAGCCCGTATCAAGTGCAACCTTCCTACGGACAAACGACTGATTCTGTTCGGTTCCGCCAAAATTACGGACAAGCGGAAAGGGATAGACTACTTTATCGAATCCTGCAGAGTACTGGCTGAAAAATATCCGGAACTGAAGGACGAACTGGGCATTGTGGTGTATGGAAAGGATTCCGAACAACTGAAACCGCTGGTTCCGTTCCAGGTTTACCCGCTCAACTACATCAGCAACGAAAAGGAACTGATTGATGTATATAATTCGGTCGATTTGTTCGTCACTCCGTCGTTGGAAGAGAACCTTCCGAACACCATCATGGAAGCAATGGCCTGTGGCATTCCTTGTGTAGGATTCCAGGTCGGTGGTATCCCTGAAATGATCGACCATTTGCACAATGGCTATGTAGCCGAATATAAATCCGTGGAAGATTTTGCCAACGGCATCCATTGGATATTGAATGAAGGCGAATACAAGACGTTGAGCGAAGAGGCTTGCCGCAAAGTTTCATCGTCCTATTCCGAAAGTGCCATTGCGAAAAGATACATCGAAGTATATAATAAGGTTACAGGAAGCAATGAGTAATACCCTATATCCACATCCCAAGTTTTCCATCATTACCGTCACCTACAATGCAGGCAAGGTATTGGAAGATACCATCCAGAGCGTGGTTCTCCAGACCTACCGGAATGTGGAGTATATCATCGTAGACGGAAATTCGAAAGACAATACGCTGGAAATCGTGGAGAAATACCGCGACCGGATCAGTCAAGTAATCAGCGAACCCGACAAAGGTTTGTACGATGCCATGAACAAAGGTATCCGTCTGGTCACCGGCGACTATCTCTGCTTCCTGAATGCCGGCGATGAGTTCCACGACAACGAGACTTTGCAACGAATCGTGCATACACTCAAGCATACGGAACTTCCGGATGTGATTTATGGAGAGACAGCCATCGTCGATGAAGAAGGCCATTTCCTTCACATGCGCCGACTTTCTGCTCCCGAAAAATTGGATTGGAAGAGTTTCAAGCAAGGCATGCTGGTCTGTCATCAGGCCTTCCTTCCCCGTCGGGAACTGGCTGTAAAGCATCCCTACGACTTGCAATACCGCTTCTCGGCCGACTTTGACTGGTGCATCCGTATTATGAAAGAAGCCAAGTGCTTGCACAACACCCGGCTTACTCTCATTGATTATCTGAACGAAGGGATGACTACCCGCAACCATAAAGCCTCGCTGAAGGAACGTTTCCGCATCATGGCGAAACATTATGGCTGGATCAGTACCCTATTACATCACGGTTGGTTCGTTATCCGGCTTTTCTATAAGCCTTGATTTTCAAGACCACCACCACTATCGCCAACAAGGCCAACAATCCCAACGCTACAAACGCGATGTTCTCGGTCACATGAAAGGAAGTCGGGTCGAAACGGAATTCCACCACATGCTGGCCGGCCGGCACATTCATGGCACGGAGAATGTAGTTGGCACGACCATGCGCCACTTCCTGTCCGTCAACGGTTGATTTCCAACCCGGATAATAGATTTCGGAGAAGACTACCGTACCTCCCTTATCCGAACTTACCTCATACTTCAAATAGTTCGGTTCATAAGCCACCAATTCAATCGTAGCGGTAGAATCCGAAGGCAAGGACTTAACAACCGACTCAAACTTCTTGTCTACAATAGCCTTCTCTGTAGGATTCAAGCCATGAATCGCCTCTATTTCCTCATTCGCATTGTTCACATAATCCACTTCATCCACAAACCAGGCATTGCCCAACGCAAACGGATTCGCCAAAGGAACCGTCTGTCCGCCCTGCAACGGGAAGATGAAGTAACGGGTATTCAGCATATTCAGTACGGGGAAAGCCGACGGATCCAGTTGTTCCATATCGCCACCGGCATCGGCCACCGCCTGATATAGTCCCTGCATTTCTCCGGAAATATGCTCCTCAATCATCTCCTGATAACGGCGGAGTTTGGCAGCATGATAACCGCCCACACTCTTGTGCCAGTAAGCCGTATTGTTTTCATTGAACGTATTCGAGGCCAAGTTCAAGACACGATAATCCAGCGCCTCATCCTCCAGAATCATCTTATCAGTCTCTGTCTGACGGAAACCTTGCGTCTGCACCTGTTCTTCCACAAACTGTTCATCGTACAGATAGCGCTTGTTCACACTCCACATATCTACCAGACAGAGCACCGCCAAGGCACCTATCAAAACATGTTGCTTCAGTTTACCCATGCCATACGCCCATACCAAACCAGCACCGAGCAAAACTATAAAGAAACTACGCCAAGCATCCGAAGTAAACAAACTCATACGCACCTCCTCCAGATTGGCCAACAACGGCACCAACTGGTCGGCAGGAATACCCTGCAACGCATTCATCTCCATGGTCGATACATACGACGGGAAGAATACCTTCGGAAGCACGGCAAACAACAATGCCAAACCACCGGTCAACCCGAAACTAATCAAGAAATCCTTCTTACGTTCCTTTATAATAGAAGGAGTAGCAACCACTTCCTTCAAGGCCAGCATTGCCAACAAAGGAATGGTAAATTCCGCTATCACCAGAATGGAAGATACCGCACGGAACTTATTGTACATCGGCACATAGTCGATAAAGAAATCGGTGAAGCCCATGAAATTCTTTCCCCATGAAAGCAGGATAGAAAGAACGGTAGCCGCCAAAAGCGCCCATTTCATCGGACCTTTCACGATGAAAAGGCCTAAAACGAAGAGGAACACCACAAAGGCACCCACATAAACCGGACCCGAAGTACCCGGCTGTTCACCCCAATACTGACCCAACTGACTGTAAATGCTGCCATACATCGGATTGGCTTTCTCCATCGCCTTCTCATTGGCAGCCAAAGGCACAGAAGCCCCCCCCTTCACATTCGGCACCAGAAGCGAGAATGTTTCGCCGATACCATAACTCCATTGGGTGATATAATCACGTTCCAAGCCGCTGCTAGTCTGATTGGCCGAGTTTTCCTTGACCAATTCACTCTTGCCACGCATGGACTCCTTACTATATTCGTACGTATGATACAGATTCGACAAGTTGATGCATACACCAATCAAGCCAGCTACCACCAGCACACCCGTTGACTTTCCAAAACGAGCCAATGACTTTTGCTGATAAGCCTGCACCCCATACGCAATAGCCATGAACAGCATGACAAAGAGGAAATAATAACTCATCTGCACATGGTTGGAAGAAATCTGCAATGCTACGAACAGCGCAGTGACCAATCCACCCAACCAATATTTACCCCGATAACAAAGCACCATACCGGCAATGGTAGGCGGAATATAAGCCAGGGTAATGAACTTCCAGATATGTCCGGCCGCAATGATGATAAAGAAATAGGAAGAGAACGCCCAGATGATAGCCCCCAGACCCGCCATCCACACCTTGAAGTTAAAGGCACGGAGCAAGATGTAGAAGCCCAAGAGCATCACAAACACATACCATACATAAGTAGGCAAATACAGATGATACAAATTCTCTATCCCCTTGAGCAAGTCCGTAGAGTCGTAACTCGGTGCCATCTGGTAAGTAGGCATCCCACCAAAAATCGAATTGGTCCAACGGGTACGCTCACCGGTACGTTCCAGGTATTCCTTTCCCTCCTGGCCGGCACCGATACCTGCCACCGAGTCATGTTGCGAAAGAATGCGTCCTTCGGTCACCGCCGGACAGAAGTAAGCAAATGAAATCACGGCAAACACCAGAATGGCCACCATATCGGGAATCAGTTTCTTGATTACGTTCATAACCTTCATCTTTTTTTATATTTGAATCGCAAAGATACGATAACTCCTAGAAATTCCGTACATTTGCATTTGAAATCAAACTTTTTTTATGAAAATAGGAATCATCGTTGCCATGAGTTCTGAATTCAAACAAGTGGCACAACTTTTGGAAGAAAAGAAAGAATACACCGAAGGTATCTACTCGTATACCGAAGGCAAGAGCAAGGGAAACACGCTTATCCTGACCCAATGCGGCATCGGTAAAGTCAACGCAGCCGCAGGGGCTGTAGAACTGATCCGTACCTTCCAGCCGGACTGCATCATCAGTACCGGTGTAGCAGGTGGCATCGACCGATGCCTGAAGGTCATGGAAGTCGTGGCCAGTTCGCACATCGTGTACCACGACGTATGGTGTGGTGAAGGCAATGCCTACGGCCAGATTCAAGGAATGCCGGCCATCTTCGAAGGAAACAAGACCCTGCTGGATTGCGCCATGGCCTTGGATACCGAAACCCCTATCCACGGCGGATTGATCTGCAGTGGCGACAAGTTCATCACCGACCGTGAGGAATTGAACGTCATCAAGGGCAACTTCCCGGAAGGGTTGGCAGTCGATATGGAATCAGGCGCTATCGCCCAAGTATGCCATATATATAAGGTACCGTTCATCAGTTTCCGCATCATCAGCGATACACCGGGAGCCGAAAACCATTGGGAGCAGTACACCAACTTCTGGGGCGAAATGGCCGACCGTTCATTTGGCGTCACCAAAGCGTTCTTGGAATCCCTCCCCAACAAAATCACCCACAACTCATAACTCATAACTTATAACTCATAACTCATGAAGACCATTCCTAGTTTTACCATTGACCACATCCGTCTGTTGCGCGGCATTTACGTATCCCGCAAAGACCAGATTGGCAACGAAGTCGTAACGACTTTCGATATCCGCATGAAAGAGCCCAACCGCGAACCGGCCTTCGGACAAGGCGCCTTGCACACCATCGAGCACTTGGCAGCCACTTTCCTCCGCAACCACCCAGTTTGGGCCGATCAGATTGTCTATTGGGGACCTATGGGTTGCCTCACCGGCAACTACCTCCTGATGAAAGGCGATTTGGAATCAAAGGACATTGTAGAATTGATGAAAGAAACCTTCCGTTTCATTGCCGAATACGAAGGCGAAATCCCAGGTGCTGCCCCGAAGGACTGCGGCAACTACCTCTTGCAGGACCTTCCGATGGCCAAGTGGGAAGCCGCCAAGTATCTGCATGAAGTATTGGAAAATATCAAGGAAGAGAATTTGATCTATCCAACATAGGATCCAATCTCCCCTCTTGAGAAGGGGAAGGGGTGTGTTAGAATACATCTGCATAGCATGTTAGAAAAACATTTTGTAAATGAATATCACACACCCCTACCCCTCTCAAGAGGGGATTTAATAAGATAATAACAGATTCTTAATCATAAAAAAAACTCGGTTCCGAAAGAAACCGAGTTTTTTAATGTCTTCGCCGTAAGCAAGAAATTACTTACGCAAGCCGAGAGCCTTAACGATAGCACGATAGCGATTGATATCGCGATCCTTGAGGTAATCCAACAAAGCACGACGCTTACCTACCAATGTTGTCAATGCTCTTTCAGTGCTATAATCTTTTCTGTTGAGCTTAAGGTGCTCAGTCAGGTGAGAAATACGGTATGAAAACAATGCAATCTGCGCTTCAGCTGAGCCAGTATCAGTGTTAGACTTTCCGTACTTTTCAAAGATTTCTTGTTTTTTTGCTGCGTCTAAATACATAATTACTTAGATTTTTTGATATATAACTTAAATTTGCGGGTGCAAAGATAGAGATTCTTTTTCATACCGCAATGATTCTTAGTCATTTATTTTTCAAAAAATTGTGTAATCTCTCTCCAGTCGGCATCTTTCAACAGAACTTTCTTGTCTTTATCCAGCAAATAGAATGATGGAATAGACGACAAATCATAGCGTTTTTCCACAGTCAGTACCTGTCCTTTGTCATATCCATTTATCCACTCATCGGACATTTCACCCAAATGGTTGCGCCACAAAGCCACATCCTCATCAGGATAAATAGTCAGCACCTTCATCTGTCCGCTGGCAACCAAATCCTTCAACCGAATCGAACGATGCATGGCCTGCTTGATGTCTGCACAAGTATGACAATCCGGATTATAAAAGAACACCAAGGTATAAGGTGCTTTCACTCCCGACAAACGTCCTTGCTTACCAGATGCCAACGTATAAGTGAAATCGGCCGCTTTCATACCCACCCGGTTCTTTTCTGCCAGTTCACGCAAGTAAGCTGCCTTTTCCCTCAAGTATCCTTGTACTTGCGGTGTTTGTTCCATCCCTTTGCAAAGCAAGATAAACATATCTTCATTCTTCATCGGCGAATTCGGATCATGCCAATATCTGGACAACGTATCCCAGAAATAGTTCATTATCTTGGGTTCCACAGTAGCCTTTCCAGCCAAGTTTACCAAAGCCGACATTGCTTCGTCTTGCGGCACCCGCTGCAGCAAGTCCATGAAATCCACAGTAGCCTGCTCCGTAATGTCCGGTAAATGGATATATACCGTATCGCGGAAATCAAAGTGATCCCAATAGTGCTGCACCACATAGCTCAACCTCAACTCAGGTGTGTTCAGCATCACTGGTACCTCAGGCAATTGGAAGCCTCTCTTCTTCTGTTCCTGTTGTACCACCTGTTCATTTACTTCCTGCTTCTTGACAGCCGCATTTCCACAAGCCACCATTCCTATACCAGCAATGATTATGGCTATCCAAATTCGTCCTTTCATCGATTCTTTCATTTTATCTGCCAAAATTATAAAAACTAAATGAGACACCATCAAAAGTAACGAATTTTAAGACACAAGACACCCTTCATGCTTTAAAACATGTATCTAAAACACACACATATAGAATGTTTTATTTATTTTTGCACATGTTGTAGTATTATTTTAAATGAATTTGTCACGTTTTTACTGTTTCAAGAAATGGAAAGTATCTTAAACAATCCCCAAAACGCCCAACAATTATTGGACATGACCGCCGGCACATTATTGCTGTTCGACAAGAATGCGGTATGTGTAGATATTATGTCGCCCAATGGCTCCGCTTGGTTTCTTCAAGAAGATACTTTAAAAGGGAAAAACTTGTTCAAGCTAATTCCCCCATCTACCTATAAAGAAATTGCGCCCAATTTTAAGAACGTTCTTGAGAAGGGCATCATTTCATCACAAAACTATGAAATGATGCTGAGAGGACAAACCTATTATTTCAACTGCACCATGCAACCTTATAAAGACATGGTGTTATGTCAATATAGGGATACCACTCAGAAAAGCCTTGAACAAAAGGAATTGGCCAAGCGAAACAAGGAAATGACGGAAATCCAGGAAATCGCCATGATTGGACGCTGGGTATATAATTCCGAACTGAAATACCTCCGATACACTGGACATGGTGGTGTAATGGAACACAACGGTATCATCGATTTGGACCTAGCTACCTATAGCAGCTATGTACTTCCCGACGACCGTAAAGACTTCAATGAATGGTGTATCAACAACATGCAGGGAAACATCGGAGAACCGGTAAATTTCCGCATCCGCTTCAACGACAAGATTTTCTACATGAAAGCCCGTACATTGAATTACGAAGAACTACCGAACGGTAGTTTTATAGCAGAAGGGTATGCTCACAATGTAACGGAAATCCAACAGAGTCGCAATGACATCAGCCTCTTGACCCATGCAGTGGACAATGCAGTAGAATACATCGTAGCGGTCAATCTAGAAGGAGATTTGATATTTGGCAATCGTATGTTCCGAAAATCCATGAACATACCATCCGAAGAAGACATCACCCACATAAAGATATGGGATATCTACTCCATTGTAGACAATCAGGAAATGTGGAAACGCATCACCCAGATGGTCAAAGAAGGAAATATGGAACAAGGGTTTATCATGCTCAAGCCATTGACCCTCTTCCCCGAAGTGCTGGCCATCGAGACCAATGCCTTTTGGGTGACCGATGATAGCGGAATAGAAACCATCTGGTTTTTCGGACGAGACATTACCGACAATGTGGAAGCTGCAAGAAAATTGAAGACAGCCAAGGAGAAAGCAGAAAATTCCGAACGGCTGAAATCGGCCTTCCTTGCCAACATGAGCCACGAGATCCGGACTCCCCTAAATGCCATTGTAGGTTTTTCCAGACTCATATCCGAGGTGGAAAATCCGGAAGACAAGGCTGAGTTCTGCCACATTATCGAAGAAAACAACGAACGCCTATTGCACCTGGTAAACGAATTGCTCGACCTGTCAAAGATTGAGGCCAACATGGTTATACTGAAATTAGAGTCTATCAACATGCACACACTCTGTACGGAAGTGTACAATCGGTTTAACCTGCCAAGCACATCAGAAACCCAGCTGATCAACGAAACCCAGGACATGGGCTTATGCGCATTTGCCGACAAGAACCGCACCGTTCAGGTCATTTCCAACCTGATAGACAATGCCTTGAAATTCACCGAAAGGGGAACCATACGTTTCGGCTGCCGTCCTAAAGGAGAACAGATTGAAGTCTATGTATCCGACACTGGCATTGGTATCCCAAAAGATAAAATCGACTCGGTATTCGACCGTTTTGTCAAAGCCAACGAAAATATCCACGGCACAGGCTTAGGACTATCCATCTGCAAGATGCTAGTCGAGAAAATGAACGGTAAAATCAGCGTAAACTCTACATTCGGTGCTGGAACTACCTTTAAGTTCACGTTGCCCAAAGCCTGATTGACAATAAAAAAATAGCTCTTTCACTTTATCACCTCCGGCATACCATCTCTTCATCAAGAGATTGGAGTGCCGGAGATATATTCTTTCATCATCATGTATAAAAAAATCTGTCAGCATCTTGTTCCTTGTAGAAAAACACCTATCTTTGCATTGTAACCAATTGAATAAAAAAATGAACGAAGAATTGCAAGACAAATACATCCGTTTCGATTGGGCCATCAAGCGGCTCTTGAGACAGAAAGCGAACTTCGGTGTGCTGGAAGGCTTTCTCACGGTTTTCCTTGGAGAGAAAATCAGCATCATCGAGATTCTCGAAAGCGAGAGCAACCAGCAATCGGCTACGGATAAGTTCAACCGTGTAGACATCAAGGCACGCAACAGCAAGGATGAGATCATCATCATCGAGATTCAGAACACGCGTGAGTTGTACTATCTGGAGCGTATCCTCTATGGTGTGGCCAAAGCCATCACCGAGCATATCTCGCTCGGCGAAAAATACTATCAGGTCAAGAAAATCTATTCCATCAGTGTGCTCTATTTTGACATAGGCAAAGGTTCTGACTATCTCTATCATGGTCAGAACACGTTCATCGGTGTTCATACCGGCGACCAGTTGCAGGTGAACGTCAAGGAACGGGGTGCCATCATGCAGCGTCTGCCTTCCGAAATTTTCCCGGAATATATACTCATCCGTGTAAATGAATTCAACAAGGTAGCCAAAACTCCTTTGGATGAATGGATGGAATACCTGAAGGAAGGAAAAATCCGTCCGGACACTACCGCTCCCGGCCTGAACGAGGCCCGCGAGAAACTAAAATACTACTCCATGACTCCTAAGGAGCGAAAAGCATACGATGAACACCTCAGTGCGGTTATGATTCAGAATGATGTATTGGATACGGCTAAACTGGAAGGACGAATAGAAGGAAGAATGGAAGGACGTGCAGAAGGACGTGCGGAAGGACGTGCGGAAGGACGTGCGGAAGGACGTGTAGAAGGCCATGCGGAAGGTCGTGCAGCAGAAAAGCTTGAAAATGCCAAACGAATGAAAGATAAGGGATGTGCATTGGATTTCATTGCAGAAATAACCGGCCTATCCCTCGCAGAAATCGAGCAACTATAAGATTTCTTTCGTCATAGAAAAACAGTTGTAGTGATGGGCAATCTTGCTGATGCAAAGGTTACTCATCACTACAACTGTTACAATGGGTACTTTATTGGATGCTTACTACATTTCTTTATCCAACAAGTTAAAAAGATAGATGTCACCCTCTTCCAATAAATGCGAATCCTCTAATAGACGAGCATACAGATGACTGTTGAGAACTAGCTCCAAGGACTAATCATAACTACTTCCATACTTCTGCATTAGTTTCTCAACCAAAAACCGTATAATCCAACAAATCGTAATTTAACAGGCATTAAACGAGATCCTGTCCAGAGGATATTGGAAAGCGATTCGGGAAACCTCAATTATTGCCCTAAAATAAGGAGATTTGTTGCTCATTTGTTACCCGTAAGATTCTACTTTTAATTACTAAAATCTTTTTTTCTTTTTTATTCTAATTAGAAATAATTTATCTAACTTTGTTATCTAGAAATAAATAGATTCAAAGAAAATGCAAGAATTGATGACTTCCAACAACATTGACTTCATAGAACAAATTGAACTTTTGATGAATCACTGTGAATCTACAGAAACAGAATTCAAATCAGCCAAAGGTGGTTTCCCCGGAAGTTTCTGGGAAACATACTCTGCTTTTGCCAATACCCATGGAGGCGTCATTGTATTAGGTGTCAAAGAAAAGAAAGGTATGTTCTTTCTGGACGGAATCACATTGGAGCAAGTACGTAAATATAAGAAGGAATTTTGGGATAATGTAAACAACAAGGCACATTGTAGCGCCAATATATTGCAAGATGAAGACGTGCAAGAAGGAGAATACAATGGTAGTTACATCTTGGTGTTTAGTATTCCACGTGCTCCACGTAGCAAGATACCTGTCTATTTACACAACAACCCGGAAAATACATATAAGAGAAATCATGAAGGGGATTACCGTTGTCCTGAAGATGAAATCAGAAGAATGTTTGCAGATGCGGACATTGAACATCCGCGTGACTATAAGATATTACCTGAGTTCACGATAGAAAAGGACATCGACAAGTTGTCTTTGGAGCAGTATCGTCGTTTAGTATCAACAAAGAATCCCAACCATCCTTGGTTACTTCTGGATGACAAGGAACTTCTTCAGAAACTCAATGGATATAGAGTGGACAGACGCGAGAAGATAGAGGGTCTTACATTGGCCGGAATGCTGATGTTTGGTAAGGTAGATAGTATAACAGATGCTTATTGTTGCCCCCATTATTTTCCTGACTACCGTGAGTATTTCAGTAACAATCCCGAAGACAGATGGACCGACCGTATCTATGCAGACAGAACGTGGGAAGCCAATCTGTTTCAGTTCTATAATAAAGTATATCCTAAATTGTCAGCCGTATTGCCAAAGCCTTTTTCCCTTAAAAATGGAATCAGGGAAGAAGAGACGTCCACGCACATAGCGCTTCGTGAGGCATTTGTCAATTGTCTGATACATTGTGACTATTCTGTCGATTCAAATATTACGATTGAGTTACACAAAGATGCTTATATATTTTCCAATCCTGGTTCTCTTTTGATTTCCATTGCCAAATTTTATCAAGGTGGGGATAGTGTATGCCGCAATAAGGCTTTGCAACAAATGTTCATGCTACTGGGAACGGCAGAGAAAGCCGGAAGTGGTGTAGACAAGATTATGCAAGGATGGAAGAAAGCCAATTACCGCAATCCACGTGTAGCAGAAACAAGCCAGCCCAACAAGGTCGTACTTACCTTGCCTCTTGTAAGTTTACTATCGGATGATGTCAAGGCACATCTGAAATCTCTGTTCGGGAATGGTATTGATACCATGGACCACCATAAGCTGATGACATTGGCTACATGTTGTAGCGAAGGCGAAGTGACTAATGATAGGCTTCAGTTGATACTTAACAAGCATAGTGCAGATATAACCAAACTCCTCAAAGAACTATGCAACGATAATTACCTTAATTCTTATGGAATTGGTAGAGGTATGAAATATCAGCTTAATGAGGACTATGTTGCAAGTAAGGTTGCAAGTAAGGTTGCAAGCAAGGTTGCAAGCAAACACACTAGAATATGCAAAACTCTTTTACGCCAAATGATTATGGAAGCTTGTCAAGACTTTCAATCCCTGAAGAAGATAGCCGAGGTTGTAGGTAAGGATGTTCGTTATCTTAACAATAAATTCATTCCTTCCATGGTAGACGAGGGATTGCTCGAAAGAAAATATCCGAACGAGCCTAAACATCCTGACCAGCAATACAGAAAGAAACTGTTGTAATGAAGAATCCTCAACTTCGATTTCAGCGAAGGCGATCCGGAATACTTCCACCACGAAGTAAAACTGATGGACACCAAGACCAAGGAGGTATTTTTATCGGATGCTTACCCTTCACTCGTGTCACCCAACCATAATTGTAAGTATCCGATAAAGTACATTTTTTTAATACAGTTAGCCGCCATTACCGAGGTAGTACCTAGTAGTGACGGCTAGTAGTTGGTAGTAGCGGCTATCACCTGCTATTAGCGGGTAGTTCCTTCCAGTTACCCGGCGACGGATTGCATTCTCCACACCATTGTTGTCAATATGGTATCCCTTTTCGATACCATATAACTTTCCTATATATACAAGGGCTTCGCTTGCATGCTTCCTGTCTTCGTCATGTGCTTCAACGAACTTACGTCTTGCGTGTGCCCAGCAACCGAGAAGTCTTTTTCCGGGAGCGCCTTCGTATGCTTCAGGATGTCTGCAAGAAGGCTCTCTGAGGCCATTCCTTTATGGATTATCATCTCTGGCATTGGAGCAATGACGAAGGTTTGCTTCTCCGGTTCCTCGCGGCATTGACAAACACGAATACATCTCCGCTGCGTATATTCATCCCCATATTGTTGTTCACTATACCACTCAGACCATTGAACCCCATACGCATATTCACCGGCTTGTTGTATAGCCAATAGCGCATGGTGTTATCCAAACTAAACATTGCCAGCTGCAATTAGTTCCCGCAAATGTGCGGGAGTTATTACACCTTGGATGCGTATGGCCGTACCCGTGCGGGTTTGAAGCTCTATAGTAAGATAGCTCTCGCTCTTTTCCTCTGTTGGCTTGCATGCTTTGCCGGATGATAATTGGATGAACTCTCCGAAATTGGCATCCTGTTCATCATCTTTTCTATACTTTTTCTTTGCCTTGTAGAAGTGCCAAAATGGTATTTCCAGTTCTTCCAACCGCTTCTTGTGAGAGACCTTATGCTCTATACAATACTCCTCTATTGAAAGGATTTCTTCACGTGTCATCATAAAATTACGTTTTTAGGCAAAGGTAGTAAGCTTTGTTACACGCTACAATATGCATTTCTTCGGAGGCTTACGATTTATGCGAATATCATCAATGAGAAGAAACGGGAGGCGGTGGAATCCATACCTTCCATTGGGGGATAGCATAAAATAGAACAGTTGTAGTGATGAGAATTACCCATTACTACAACTGTCAGCGAGTATTTACAATAGTTTTTCTATTTCTTCTACAGAAAGCCCTGTTATCTGATGAATCATTTCGTTGGTCAATCCCATAGCTTTCATTTTTCGGGCATTCTCCTGTTTTTCTTCCGCTCTTCCTTCCGCTCTTCCTTCCGCTATCCCTTCTGCTCTTCCTTCCGCTATCCCTTCTGCCC
The DNA here is from genome assembly GCA_045121515.1 of Phocaeicola sp. Lineage (GTDB taxonomy): Bacteria > Bacteroidota > Bacteroidia > Bacteroidales > Bacteroidaceae > Phocaeicola. The sequence continues at coordinate 49,287 of JBGVGD010000017.1, forward strand.
TTCCTTCTATTCTACCTTCTAGTTTTGCGGTATCCAGTACATCGTTCTGAATCATGACAGCATTGAGATGTTCGTCGTATGCTTTTCGTTCCTTCGGAGTCATGGAAT
>JBGVGD010000018.1:0-7401 GCA_045121515.1 Phocaeicola sp.
GATACAAGATTTTGAGAAACTTCGCCAAAAAGGTGCAATTTATGTAGACAAAACAGATCTAATGTATCAATTGGTACAGAAGGATTATGTATTTCTGAGCCGTCCCAGACGGTTCGGTAAATCCCTACTTTCCAGTACCTTAAAATATTATTTCCAAGGAAGAAAGGATCTGTTTCAAGGATTGGCTATTGAACAGTTGGAAAAGGAATGGGTACAGTATCCGGTACTACATTTTGATTTAAGTACAGCAAAAAACCGGAATCTAGCAGGAATCCGGAGTGAATTGGATAGTCAGTTGCGTCCCTATGAAGCGCAATGGGGTATAAAAGCAGATACGGGAAAAGATGCAGGACAACGTTTAGCCGTACTTATCAGAAAACTTCACGAACAAACAGGCTTTAAAACTGTCGTTATCATCGATGAATATGACGCCCCGATGTTGGACGTCCTCCATGATAATGAACGTATAGCAGAAGTCCGAAAAATAATGCAGGAATTCTATGCTCCGTTGAAGGCATGCGATGCCGACTTACGTTTTGTCTTTATTACGGGCATTACCAAGTTCTCACAACTCAGTATCTTCAGTATCATCAACAATCTGACCAATGTAAGCATGCAGCCGGAGTATTCCGCTATCTGTGGTATAACGGAGAACGAACTGCATACGGTGTTTAAAGAAGACATTGCCATGCTAGCGGAAGAATATGAATGCAGTCCGGAAGATATGCGAAGACGATTAAAGGAGCAATATGACGGTTATCATTTCAGCGGGAAATCGGCTGACATTTATAATCCGTTCAGCGTGTTGAAAGCATTTGCACAAAAGGAGATTAAGGACTATTGGTTTGAGTCTGGTACTCCTACTTATTTAATAAATCAGATGAGACATTTCCATATGGACATCTTGTCATTGGATAATGTGTCGGCTACTGCCGCTGATTTTGACCAACCAACAGAAGGCATGACAAATGCATTACCATTACTTTACCAAAGTGGCTATTTGACTATAAAGAATTATAATAGAGCATTAGGCCAATATACACTAGGCATTCCAAATAACGAAGTACGCGTAGGGTTAACTGCCAATCTATTGCCGCTATATACTTATCCTAACACTTACCGAAGCAGTAGTTTTGCCATGCAATTTCACGAAGCAATCTATTATGAGAACTTGGAAAAAGCAATGGTAGCCTTACGTGCTTATTTGGCCGGAATTCCTTACCCGGAGGGTGGAAAAGAAATTCTAGAAGATATGGAGAAGTGCGAATACTATTACGAAACTATCTTCTATTTGATCTTCTCATTCATGAACCGCCATATCCAAACTCAGGTAAAGACTTGTCGTGGACGGGCAGATATGGTCATGTACACAGCCAAGGCCATTTACGTCTTTGAACTGAAGATGAACAAACCGGCACAAGAAGCCTTGGACCAAATTGACGGGAAAGGGTATATGGTTCCCTTTACGGCTGATGGACGGAAGTTAGTGAAATGCGGTATCAGTTTCTCTACAAAGACAAGAACCATTGAAGAATGGATGATCAAGGAACAATAATTAAGAAGAATATTTTTCAGTAAAATTCCCCGAATGGACATGCTTCCATTCGGGGAATTTTAGTATAAATCGGGTAGAAAACTTTCAGGACAATCAGCTTTACAACGCCTCCTAACCATTGTCATCTCTTATTCCTTGTCCAAAACGTGTTTTATTAATATGCTGTTTATTAAAGGTTTATAGAACCATCAAGTTTCGGGGGAACTTATCCCAAAACAGGTTCTGAATTAACTTTTTGATTTTCTATAAACACTTAAAAATCACAGCTATGTTAAAACGACTTAAAACAGTCAGTATGATGCTGTTCTTGATGGGAACTTCTACAGGAGCAGCTTTCGCCAACTCCGCTCCAGGAGCTGACGACGTGAAGATTACACAGCAGAGTGAAACAGCTACTGGTACTGTAGTGGATGCTATGGGTCCTGTAATCGGTGCTTCTGTTGTAGTAAAGGGTACTACCAACGGTATGATTACCGACTTTGATGGTAACTTCTCTTTGGGTGGTGTGAAGAAAGGTGATATCCTTGAAATCTCTTTTGTGGGTTATGAAACCATAGAAGTAGTTTGGGAAGGCAAGCCTCTTAACATCACAATGAAAGAAGACAGCCAACAATTGCAGGAAGTGGTTATTACCGCTATCGGTTTGCCGAAGCAAGCAAAATCTGTAGGTTATGCTACAACTCGTGTATCTACAACCGAAATTGAACGTACCAATTCCATTAACCCGGTAAATGCACTTCAAGGTAAGGTAGCCGGTGTATCTATCAATACATCTGGTGCGTCTGGTGTTACTTCATCTTCTTCCATTACTATTCGTGGTGCCAAGTCTGTAACCAAGAACAACTCTCCTATTTGGGTTATCGATGGTATGATTATTCAGGAAGATGTGGTTAAGGCAGACAATAATGGTGACTGGGGTTCTCAGTTGAAGAACTTGAATGCTGCCGACTACGAAAGTGTACAAGTATTGAAGGGTGCTGCCGCAACTGCACTTTTCGGTTCTCGTGGTGCCAACGGTGCGATTGTAATCAAAACAAAGGGTGGTAAGACTGGTAGACAAGGTCTTGGTATCGAAGTAAGCCAAAATGTAGAATTTACCGACGTTTACGATGCACCGGTTGACTTGCAGAATGAATTCGGTATGGGTTCTTTGGGTAACGGTTACCAAGGTGGCTTCACTCCTGACGGTGACTTGCTCGGTACAGGTTCTAGCTGGGGGCCAAGATTTGACGGTCGTATGGTTAACATGTACATGCCTGACGGTCAAAAAGTTCCTTACGTAGCTCACCCAGACAACTGGAAAGAATTCTTCCAGACAGGTATCAACTCTACAACCAATGTGGCTATCAGCGGTGGTGGCGAAAAGTCATCTTTCCGTTTGTCATACGGTTATACCGACAATAAGGGTGTGTTTGAAGGCAACAACTTCAGCCGTCATAATCTTAGTTTCCGTGGAGCCACTGAATTGAACAAGGTATTCTCGGTAGAAACAGGTTTGAAGCTTGGTTTTTCAAAGGCTTTGAACCCAATGAACCAAGGTCTTTGGGCATGGAGTGGTAATACTGCCATGATGATGACTTATTATTTGCCTCGTAACTTTGACGTGGCTGCTTATAAGGCATCTTACCGTAACAGAGAAACTGATGAAGTAGAATCAACTAGCCGTTGGAGCACTCCACGTTCTTACTTCCACTCTCGTGATACAGAAGTGAAGCAACGTAATGAAGCATCCGTATTGGCCGACCTCACTCTTCGTGCGAAGTTGACAGATTGGTTGACTGCTCAAGTGAAGGGTAACTACAACCTTTATAATATTAGTTCAATGGACCATTGGCAAGGTACTGGCCCTAACGGTGCCGGTGGAGGTGGTTATCGTCGTGGCGGTGAACGTAGCGGTAGTTATAACGTACAAGGTATGTTGCAGACTTCTGAATTGCCATTCAAGATTGCTGATGAGGACTTTACCGTTTCTGCTATCGTTGCTGCAGAAATGTATGGCAACACAGAAAAGCACTCATGGAGAAAAGAAACCAACGGTGGTTTGATTATCCCAGGTATTTTCTCATTCTCTAACTCATTGAACAAGATTGAACCAGTATTCGACTATACCCCACGTAACGAACAAGTATTCGGTGCATCTGCTATCGTGAACTTGGGTTGGAGAGACCAATTGTTCTTGGAATTGACAGGCCGTAACGACTGGTTGTCTACTTTGACTTATCCTACTTATGTAGTAGACGGCGCAAATAACTGGTCTGTATTCTATCCATCAGCCAATGCTTCATGGGTATTCAGTGATACTTTCCGTGACAAAATGCCGGAATGGTTCTCATTCGGTAAACTCCGTGCATCTATTGCACGTGTAGGTATGGGTACTTCCGCTTACGAAACAGTGAAGGGTTATGGTGTATACAATCAAGGAAGTATCTATACTCCAGACCGTAAGGGTTCCGTAGTGGCTTCTACTCCAAACTTGGGTACTGCCTACAATAACAATGTGAAGCCTGAAATCCAACAACAAATGGAATTCGGTTTTGATGTACGTTTCCTTGACGAACGTTTGACTTTGGACTTCGCTTACTATAAGGCAAACACTTACAACCAGATTATGACTGTAGGTTCTGTTGCAGAATCGGGTGCATCATCTAAGTTGATCAATGCCGGTAACATTCAGAACCAAGGTATCGAATTGTCAATCGAAGGTAATCCTATCCGTACAGCAGATTGGAACTGGACTATCGGCGGTAACTTTACACTCAACCGTGGTAAGGTAAAGGAATTGGACCCTGAAGTAAAAGAATGGCAGTTGCTTTATAGCATGGACGGCGGTCCTGAAATCTATGCTTTCGAAGGTGGTGAATTCGGTGTGTTGACATCTGGTATCAATTCTCGCCAAAACTCTCCAGTATGGTATTGGGAAGGCGAAGCGGGCGACCCACGTAACGGAAAAATGGTCCTCGACTATGCTGGTGAATCTTCAGGCATGACTGTATATTACATCCAGTCATTGTACGACCGTAACCAAGGTGATGACCGCACTAAGCGTCATGTATTGGGTAAAGTAGAAGCAGACTTCATGTTGAGTTTGAATACTTCTCTTTCTTATAAGAACTGGGATTTGTACATCCAGGGGGACGGCCGCTTCGGTGGTAAGTACTTCTCTAACATGTGGAAGTATGCTAACGGTACTGGTGCATTGAAGTCTTCATTGTATGGCCGTGACAAGGATCTTGGCGGTATTGCACGTATCAACTGGGCTGGTGAAACAGTTTACGATGCTATCATGCTTGATGCTGTATTTAAAGAAGGCGCACAAGCTCCATTACAAAATCCTGACGGAACAAAGGGTGAAATGATTGATGTAGGTGGTAAGACATACGAAGAAGCATTGGCAATGGGTATTCGTCCGATGATGACTGGTATTCACCATTCATATAACTACAGCATCGGTCATCCAGACAAATTGCAGGACAACACTTGGTTTGCACTTCGCGAAATCTCTTTGGGCTATCGTTTGCCTGAAAACATTTGCAAGAAGTTTGGTGCCAACTCACTCCGCTTAGGATTTACAGTACGTAACGTCTGCTACCTTATCAACAAGTTGACTGACGGTTTGAACCCTGCTTCTATTTCAAGCAACAACCCGTTGACTCCAGCTGATATCGCAGGTGTACCATTCTCTCGTACATACGCATTTAATGTAAATGTAAAATTCTAAAACATTATAACAGACAAAAATTATGAAAACATATAAATATTTAGCAGCGGGGCTTTGCTCCATGTTCATGTTCTCCAGCTGTCTGGATGAGTATGTGGACTTGAATACAAACCCGGAAGTGATGGGTACTGCCGATCCAGTGAATGTATTCGCAGGAGCCACTAAAAATTATAACAACTGTAGTCGTGGCCACTTGACCGGATTGTATAGCGGTACCATGAGATATATGCAGTACATCGTCAGCGATGGAGGTCCAAGCAACATTTACATCAAAATGAGTGATGATGCTAGCCGTACTTCTCCGAGCAACTTGGCTTATAGCTACTATTATAGTACTTTTGGTCTTTATTTGGATAATTTGATTAATACTACAATTGCCAATCATGAGACTCCAGAAAAGTACAATGATATCAAAGCTATTGCTCAGATTCTTTTGAATCACCAACAATGGTCTGTATTGGACTGCTTGGGTGCAGCTCCTATCACAGAAGCGTTCAAGAACAATGAAGGTATCAAAACTCCTCGTTATGACCTTTATCAGGAATCTGTTCGTGAAGACAAGAAACCGATGTATAAGGTGATTGATGAAGAAGTGAAAGCAGCTGTTGCACTTTTGAAACAATCTGGTTCTGATCAAGTTTCTTTGGGTAATGCTGACTTCTTCTATAATGGAGACGTTCAAAAATGGATTAAGTTCGGTAACACATTGCGCGTAAAGATGGCTCAACGCGTAGAAAAGAGAGATGCTGCTTTCTACGAATCGGTTATCAGCGAAGTGCTTACTTCAGCTAGCAACGTTATTGACAGCAATGAAGCATCTTGCTTGTATTGGCATCCAAATGACTATAACAACAACTTGGACGATATACAAGACATTACAGGCCGTTATGTAGCATCAGCTGCATTTGTTAACTTCTTGAAAACATACAATGACCCACGTCTTCCTTTGTTGGTTCGTCCAAACGGTTTCGGTCTGAACAATAACAATGAATCTAACGACAAGTGGTTTGAAACTTTCAAGAAGGAATATCCTGACTATGAATCGACTTATCCACAGTTCCTTGACCGTTATAGCGGTATGTCAGCAAATCCAGACAGTGTAGAATCCAAATTCCATAGAAGTGAAAATTTGACAGTAGAATATACTACTGAAGAAGGTGGTAAGGCAATGATGGATATCCGTATGCACTCACAGGTAGAAGGCCGTTTCTTCGTGAAGAACGGTGGTGATAACGGTAACAGCAATATGCCAGCCCGTGACATCGAAGATGCTAAGTATGAATATAATCAAGATGAATTGAAGACATTCAATCCGATTATTACTTATCCGGAAACTTGCTTCATGATTGCTGAAATCGCCGTGAAGAAGGGTCAGGCTGTAGCCGGTAAGGATGCAACTGCTTGGATGAAGGAAGGTATCAAGGCATCTATGGAGCAATATAAGAGTTGGGCAATTACTTGTAAGGTATCGGCAGAAGAACCTGCTACTGACACTTACAATCCATTGACAGCAGAAAAGATTGCTGCATACTTGGCACAGCCGGAATTCCAGGAAGCAACATTGGAAAAGATTATTTCTCAGCAATGGATCAACCTCTTCCGTCAGCCACAAGAAATGTGGGCTACATGGAAGCGTACAGGTTTGCCTGCATTCAAGGCAACTCCAGAACCTGAAAATGGTGTAGCATTCTTGGAAGAAATCCGTGACTCTGAAGAAACTTTGATTATCCCTCGTCGTAACGGTTTGGGTACACCGAACACATTGAACATCGAAAACTACAATACTGTTGTTAAGCAATTGATTAGCGACCAGTATTATGGTACAGCAACAGACCGTACTGAAGGCCGTATTTGGTGGGACGTAAATGATCTTTAATACTTAAAAGTATATTGATTGGAAGAGGGCATTTTTAATAAATGCCCTCTTTTTTATTATCAGACTTGTTTTCTTCCTTTTTTATTGTACTTTTGTAAAATCGAATCAAAAAACGAGAAATATGAAACAGCAACGGATTTACCCGGTAGGGATACAAGATTTTGAGAAACTTCGCCAAAAAGGTGCAATTTATGTAGACAAAACAGATCTAATGTATCAATTGGTACAGAAGGATTATGTATTTCTGAGCCG
>JBGVGD010000019.1:0-5905 GCA_045121515.1 Phocaeicola sp.
GACCACCGCGTTTTTTAAAAACATGACCGCGTTTTGACTCAAACGCCTTGACGTTTTTAAAAAAGACCATGGCCTTTCAACAAACGCAAGTTTATTCAATAAAACGTATAAACTTGCATTCTAAGTATTGTGTAGGACAAAAGGTGCTATGTAGGATTTTTCTACACTACTATAACCTTGTAAGCCAAGAGTTTAACACCCCGATGTAGGATATGTATGCAACATCAGCCAAAAACAGGTTCTGTACGCTATTTTTCAGGATATTTAAATTCATCACCGATTTACCTTGGCCGGTATATACCGCAGTTGCAAATACTGTTCACCCGGTTCAATATACCCTTCATCGAAAAAGAACTTGGGAATGGTGAATGCAGCGACACGTTTCTTCAGATAGGTCACCACCTCCGGCTCTTGTGTCTTGCAGAAGGAAATGATACGGAAAGTTCCGTCCGAATAGACATTAGCATGCACCTTGGCTGTTCGGATGAAGCCATACTTCTGCAAACTCTCCCCATCTTTTCTATCTACCCACAAGATAGCCGAAGAGATTTCGTTCTCGCACCCCAATTGCTCCTCTTCCATATCCGAATTTACGGTCTTGATACCTTGGCAAGAGGTGAGCATCAACAGAACAACTAGGCAAAACCAGTTTCCTTTCATAATTACCATTACATCAAGGTTCCACGATCACCACCACCGGATTGGCATCATAATCCAAATCCTTCAACGGTGCCAAAGCACCTTCCAACTTCGCATCCGGATGTTCTTCTTGCCATTCCTGGATTTGTTCAATCTTCAATATACCAGCAAACTCATCCTTGCCCGTATGCGCTATCGGAGTGAAAGGAAGGAAACCAGTCAAGTCGTCCGTGAAAGCCTCTTCCACCTTGTTCATCACCACTTCTCCATTCGATTTCTGATATACTCCATTATAGAAACTGAAATCACCATACAGGTTCTTGGCACATTGGAAATAAATCAAGTGGTTGGTTTCGAGTACATACGTAATAGACAACTTATCCTCATAGCCCTCTTTCTTTCCTCTATCTTCCAACGCAAGACGTCTTTCGCCCAAGTTGAAAACATGATAAGGCTCCAGTACCAATCCCTTCACCTGATAAACGGTATCACTGAATGTTTCATGCAAACGGAAGCCATCCTCCATTTCCCATACGGCCGGATAATTGAACGGATAAATAGCGCATACATCGTCCTTAAAAGTCATTTGAATGGCTCCAGTATAGCCCAACAAACCCATATGAGTGGAACCCGAACCAAAAACAGATATACCTTGAATCCCTTCCGGCTTGATTTCTTCGCTATTGCTCACCATAGGCAAAGCAACATCGCCCGTCTTTCCCTTTGCTTCATCCAACCAGTACAATTGGCTCTGATGATTGGCATTGAAAGCAGGACCTTCATACACCAACATGCCTTCTTTTGTCAACAAAGGATAGAAACCACTAGGCAAGCCGTTCGGCATTTCCACTTCTCCCAAGAATTCCCCTTCCTGATTGTACTTTATCAACTTATTCGGCATCCGATGAAAATAGAGATGCCCTGTCACTGGATGCACATAGGCTTTCGCTTCGCTATATCCACGCGGGTCTTCCCCCTTATGTCCTATCTCACGGATAAACTTGCCCGTTTCCCTATCAAACAAGAAGCAATGAGATTCACTACGTGCCCCATACGTCACCATGATTTTGTCTTCCAGCAAGAAAACCTTGCACGAGCCTCCTATCAACGAAGAATCGGTAGTTTCCAACGGCACGTAACGGATATTCTTACCCAATTGGGATACTTTCAACTCAGTCAAATTCTCGAATGCAGGCAAAACATCAATCTGCCCTTGCATGTTCTCTGTGCCCGATGAACAAGCCATCAACATGCTTGCACAAAGAGCGCCCATCCAAATGTGTTTTCTCATCTATATTATAGTATTTCAGATTACAGTTAAAAAAAATTATCACCATTCAAAGTAATCATCATGCGCCCCATTGCGAAAGAAATCTTCCACCTTGATTTTCTCTACCCTCCGACGGGCTTTCTGATACATCGTATCGGCATTGGGGAGCGGATTGCCTTCACTATCCAAGGCCGTCTGCTTGTTCTTCGGCACGAGAGCCATGTACTTCTCGTAATAATGGACGGCATTGACATAATCCTTCTGATAGTCGTAAATCTCGGCTATCTGATAGAACAACGTGTATCTCTTGGTATAGGAGTAAGCCTCCTTCATGACCTCAATCTTTTCGTATGGGTCGGCTTTCGTGTGGAACTTATAGCATTCCAACAAGCCATCGTACAAGCGAATCATCATGCTATCCGTCGGTACTACCATATCGAAAGCCTTGTTCATATAGGCTATCCCCTCTTCTTTCCACGAAGAACGGGCACATGCCTTGGCCAAGTAGTAAAGCACATTCACGTCCATCGGATTCTTCTTGTGAGCCTCCAACAGATTATCCCTTGCCCCATACGGCCAATTGTCCGCATACTGGCTGACACCTAAATAATATAAGGTAGTGAAACTACGGTCGCCCATCGCCTTCAAGGCTTCATAACGATTAACCGAGATCTTATACTCCTTAAGCATACAATACGCCTTGGCATTCTGACGGTTCACGTCGATGTTGAGCGTATCCGTCAAACGATAGGTTTCCGTTACGTCTACAGCATCGGCAAACTGGTTATTGTTGTTGAAGATAGCCGCAATGTGCGCCACGGTCTGTCCGTCTAGCGAATCCCGACGATAGGCCGCATTATAAGCCATGAAAGCCAATTGAATGGATTCGGGGTCATTCATGCCCATGCCTTCGTAGGCCATGCCCAGGAACTTATAACCCGTAGCCGAAACCGTATCCTTCTCCAGCCAAGCATGGGAAGCATCGCGGGCTGCTTCATAATTCTCCGTAGCCAGGAGTGTACGGATATGTTGCTGACGGAAGAACTTGTTCTCCGGCTGAAGGGAAACCGCCTTACCATAACAGATAGCGGCCTGATCACTTCTTCCGGTCGACCGATAACACTCTGCCAGTTCTATCAAGGCTTTTGTGTCTGTGCTGTCCTCCTTCAATAGCGAGTTCCATTCCTTCAACGCCTCGGCATGACGGTTCATGGCTTTCAAGGCTTGGGCTCTGAGGGGAGTCAGAACGGAATCCCCTGCCACGGGAGTGATTCGGGCTATGGGTGTTTCATAATCGTAGGCATCCATTGCCTTACGGATCTCTCCTTCCGTTTGGGCATTCACCCATAACGGGAGGAGAACTAGCAAGAGTGTTATCAGTTTTTTCATAAATTATTTCTTGTTTTTCTTTGTGGCAATAGAGATTACTCCGTCGTTCGCCTTGCCGCCATATTGAGCGATAGCAGCCTCATTCTTCATGACCGAAATGGATTCAATCTGGTCAACCGGCACATTCTTCAACAAATCGGTTCCACGACCGACTTCCTTACCATCTATAATGATTAATGGATATTTACCATCTTCCACATGCATCGTTACCGATGACTTATTTTTATAGCGAACTCCCCCAGAAGGCAATTGTTCCACACTCTCATCATTCAAATTCATTTGAAGTTCTTCATAGCCATCCCTAAGATAGCTCTTTACCGCCTCCACATCTTTTTGGGAAGCATCCTTATCAACTTTTAAATTTACCTGAAGAGTATGAGGCATTTCTTCCTTCTTCGGTTCCAGAGTCTGCAAACGGAACATAATAGGCATAGTATACTTCACGGCTACAGCCTTGCCACGTTGCTTACCTGGAATCCACTTCGGCATCATGCTTACTACACGGATAGCCTCAGCATCGAGTTCCGAATTCACACCACGCATCACCTTCACGTCCGATACGCTACCGTCTCTTTCTATCACAAACTGAACGATTACACGGCCTTCAATCTTGGCTTCCTGTGCAGCAACCGGATATTTGATATTCTTGGCCAAGAACTTCATGGCTTCAGCCATACCACCAGGGAATTCAGGCATTTCTTCTACCACTTGGAAGATGACTTTTTCCTGAGTAGTCTCCTTTACTTTAGGAATATCCACAACCGCTACCACCTTCTTGTCAGAATCACTAGAAGGAGCACCGACTCCATTAGAGGCGTAGCCTACCACCACCATTTCATCCAAATTCTGTACGTCATCATCCAACATGATAGTCAAAGGAAATTCATCCTTCACAATCACTGAACGAGTTTGGAAACCAACGAACGAAACCTGAATGACATCGTCCTTCTTCAGTCCCGTCAATGTGAACTTTCCGTCCAAATCGGTCAAGGTACCATTAGTAGTTCCACGAATAATTACACTAGCACCCATAACTGGAATTTTGGTATCAGCAGCCAGCACCGTTCCAGATACCTTAAACTTCTCATCTGAAGAATTTTCCATACTTTTAACCTCTTCTGCTTTCACGATTGAAGTTAAATCATTAACTTTGACACTTGAAATCTCATCGAGTTTGTTAGAGACTTCAGGACGGGCAAATGCGGCTACTGCTACAGCAGCCAACGGAAGTACATACAAGTACTTCAAACGTGCCCATGGATTTGATTTTTTCTTGATCATCATAGTGATACGCTTTTTAAGTGAACTGTGATTAAAGCTGTTGGCAATAGAGTAGAGCCTTGCGCCAACGGCTTTTTTAATGATTAATAATTGATATGTCTTTGCATCGATGCCATTTTCTATTACCCACTCATCTGCCTCATACTCGTGGATAGTCTGCAACTCCTGCTTCAAGAGCCATGCCGCCGGATTGAACCACTGAAAGAAGATGCATACCTCAGCCAATAGCAAATCCCACGAATGACGATGATGGATATGAGCACGTTCGTGCGTCAGGATAGCCTTACCATTCTCCTTCAAATCTTCCTCGGAAACCGCAATCATCTTCATCCAACTGAACGGAGCCACCTTTTCCTTGTGGACAAACAAGACGATGCCTCCCTCTAATTTCTCTCTACGGGAGGTACGAAGCAAACGAACCATCCGTCCCAACGACCACAAATGTCGAGCCAAGAAGAAAAGGATACCTCCTACATAGGCCAATAACATCAGTTCCTTCCATGGGAAATACATCGGCGTTTCATCAAGAGCTACAATCGGTTCCATTACCACCATCTCCTCCAATGAAAGAAAAGGCTGAGCCATTTCGGACGGTTCCTGTACCGTTACCTCCACGAAAGGAACCGCACACGAAAGAACCAATACACCCAACAAAGCCAATCGGTTGAACCGATGAAAGGTCTCCTTGCTCAACAAAAGTCGATAAAACAAGTAGAACAATGCCAAGCAAACAGATGATTTCAATATGTAGACTAAGAAAGTTCCCATAACCTTACTTATTTATTAGCATTCTCCACCTCGCGGATCAACTCCTTCAGTTCATCCAATGAAATTTCCTCCTCACGCACCAAAGAAGAAACCACACCCAAATACGAATTATTGAAGTATTTGCTGATTACCCCCTTTAATGTTTTCTTTTTGAAATCATCACGAGAAACTTTCGCATAATACTGATAGGAATTACCAAACGCACGATGTCCGACATACCCTTTCTCTTCCAAACCACGGACAAAAGTGGACAACGTATTGAAATGCGGACGAGGTTCTTCATACAACTCCACCATTTCTTTCACGAACAATGGGCCCTTTTCCCATAAGATGTCCATAATTTCTTCTTCTCTAGCACTTAGTGTCTTCATAATTTTCCTTTCTTTTCCGCAAAGAAACTAATTTTATTCGTTATTCAACTAATTTTATTCGTTAAAGAAAGTAAAGATATAAAAAAAAGACTCTCGAACCATTGTTCAAGAGTCTTTCTCTGTAGCGGGACCCGGGATTGAACCGGGGACCTCATGATTATGAATCATGCGCTCTAACCAGCTGAGC